>NZ_JBNCKU010000014.1:0-151575 GCF_049841715.1 Micromonospora sp. DT41
CAACCGACATCACGCCCGCGACAGCACCCGCCCACTGGCACTGCTCGGCATCACCTGACGACTTTGCCGGGGCCCTGATGTGCGGGGGGTGCGCGAGCGGCGCGCGGAGCTCATGGCGAGCGTCGGCGGCGTTCGGCCGCGCAACCCAGAAGCCGGCATTCGGCGATCAACCGCGTGAACGTGGAGGCGTGGCGGAACGGGTGGTCGTTGTTCAACGACGTGGCCCGGCCTGTGGCCCGGGACGCCTGATTGATCGCACGGCAGGAGCGCCTCCGGCGTGCCGGCCGGCTGCGCTCCCGTCTGATGTACGGCTCAGTGCCCAGACTTGGCGCCCCGCACGAAGCTCGTCCAGGCGGCGGGGGAGAAGGTGAGCGCCGTTCCGGCCGGGTCCTTGCTGTCGCGCACCGCGACGATGCCGGGCAAATTGTCGGCGACCTCCACGCAGTTCCCGCCGTTGTCGCCGCTGCGGGTGCTCTTGCGCCAACGGGCGCCGGTCAGTTCAGCCATGATGGACCTCTCCGATGATCTTGTTGATCAGTTGCCTCGATTGTTGCTCATCGAGGGCCAGTGAGGTCAGGCTCGCCCACACCTCTTCGTAGATGGCGAGCTCTTCCGTGCGGTCCAGATAGAGCGCCCCGGTCAGCGACTCGCTGTAGATGACGGACGGCTCCGGCACAACCCTGTTGCGGAGCGGGAAGTCCAACATGACGAAGGGTCCGGCTACGGCACCGAAGTGCAGACCGGCGGTCAGGGGGAGCACACGGATCGAGACGTGCGGGAACCGACCTACGCTGAGTAGGTGGCGTAGCTGCTCGACCATCGTGGCGGAGTCGCCGACGACCCTGAGCATGACCGCCTCGGAGAGAACGACCTCGAACTGCGGCGCGGGCGGAAGGCGGCGTTCCAGGAGCGCTTGGCGCTGCAACCGGACCTCAACCAGCCGCTCCCGTTCGTCCGGCGAGATGCGTGAGCGATGCTGGTAGACACCACGGGCATAGGCCCGGGTCTGGAGCAGCCCGGGAACCAGAGTGTCCTCGTACTCCCGAAGCCGTGATGCGGCGGATTCCAGGCCGACGTACAGCTCGAACCAGTCGGGGACGGCGTCGCCGTACGAGTGCCACCAGCCCTTGGCCTTGGTTTCGGCGGCCAGGGCGGTGAGGGCGCCGGCCAGGTCGGGCATCGCCCCGTACAGCTCGCACATGGCCTTGACGTCGAGGGCGCGGACCGGGCCGAGGCCGGTCTCGATGCGCCACATCTTCTGCCGGCTGCACTGCATCGCCTCTGCCGCGCCGTCCAGCGTCATCCGCGCCTCGGTGCGCAGCTCGCGCAGCGCCCGCCCGAGTTGCCGTCGCGGCACTGTCGATCCCATGTCGTCGGCCATTGGCTCCCGCCCTCTCCCTGTTGCATTTGTTGCATCCGAACGCCATCGGTGAAACGCGCGACCGTTGCGCCCGGGAATCAATTCCATTGGGTGCTGCCACGCAAAGCGATTACGCGTCTGACCCTACAAGGAACCCCCGACAGTAGCCATGAACGCGCAATTCCCACGCGCGTTAAGTCGACGTATTGTCGAGGTGGAATGGGGTGGGCTGAGGGCACGTCCCTGGCCGACCGGACCCCGATGGAGGCGGCCACCGCCAGCGGGATCGGGCGCAGCCCGGCGCCCAACAGTGCCTCCCGGTCGGGAGGCGCGGACTGCCGTTCGTACCCCCTTGATGGTTCTGGGTGTCGGTGGTGCCTTGCCACTGGATGCCTCAACCGGAGCGGCCTCTGGTTCGTCCTAGATACTGAGGACAACACCGAGGGGACCCTGTTGTGGCCGGTTGGGAGCAGGTGCTGACGGATCTCGTCAACACCAGAGGCGCGGCGCTGAAACGCTACGCCTACCTGCTGTGCGGCAATGACAGCGACGCCGAAGACCTGGTGCAGGACGCGTTGGTGCGGGCGTTCACCCGACCACTGCGCGACAAGGTCGAAAGCCCTGAGCAGTACGTTCGCAAGGCCGTCCTCAACCTCTACCTCGACCGGGTCCGTCGGCGCAGCGTGTGGCGGCGAGTGATGCCGTTCGCGGCCGCGCCGGACCGGATCGAGGACGACTCACGTGCCGTCGATGCCCGCCACGACCTCCAGGCGGCGCTCCTGGCGCTCGCCCCCCAGCAACGAGCCTGCGTCGTCCTCTACTACCACGTTGATCTACCAATCCCAGAAATCGCCGCACAACTCGGCTGCGCGGTCGGCACGGTGAAACGCCACCTGCACGACGGTCGGCGCCGCCTGGCCAGGCTGTTGCACGATGACACCAGGGAGGACGACCGTGCCGTCCGATGATCATCTTTGGCGGGACCGTCTGGCAAGCTTGGCAGACCGGGCCGCTCCGCCGTCGTTCGCCACCGATCGCCTGCGTGCACGTGTCCGGCGACGGCGCAATCTACTGGCGGCCGGAGCCGGCGCCGCGTCGATCATGGTGGTCTCGCTGGTGACGGTCGCCGCGGCCGGGATCGTCGGTGGCGGTGATCCGATCACCGGCACGGGCGCCACGCCGGGGCCGTCGACTCCCACCGGGCCCACCGCCACCACCGAAGAGGAGCCTGGGGTGTACGTCTGCGGCGACCGCTACGACCACCCCGGTTCAACCTCAGGAGGCGTCCTCACGGCAGAGGTGTCCTCGGTAGTCAAGGTGAATGGCGACTCCGGTCCCGCAGTAACGGTGATATTCACCGCCACGCGGGCGGTCCATGTGGCCTCCAGTCCGCCATCGCTCCTTCAGGTCCTCTACCTGAAGGACGGGGTCATTGTTGGCGGAGGGCCGATGGTCAACAAACCGGGCGACACCAGCGCCCAGGGCGTCGACGCGATCCGAGATGGGTTCGATCTCGCTCCCGGCAAACCCCACAAACAGCAGCTCGGTCCGAGAGAGATGTTGTGCCCTTCCCTGACCTGGCCCGAGATCTGGGCCCGGCCCGATCGCTACGAGGTCGCGGTGGTGCTCGGCCCGGTCGAAGACCGCGGGGAGGAGCTCGTCCTCGGTGTTCCGCTCCCGCCCACTGTCGCCTCGCTCGTGGTGAAAGCGGCACTGCCGGGCTGAAACAACGCTCTCCCCACGGAGCCCTCGACTGCAGGGCCCGCGGGGAGAGCGCCGATGCCAGAGCTTAGGGTGCGAGTGACATTCCGAGTATGTTGAAGATGGCCGGCGCCTCCGTCCACCTCGCCATCGAGGCGCCACTCTGGCTCACGATCCCGCGAGCCTGACGAACGTTGGCACTCACGTTGAACACGAGCCCGCCGCTGTCACCGTTTCGGGCCGCCGTGATGCCATCGCGTTGTTGGCCCTCGACGCCGCCGTGGGTGATGCCATTGGACCCCACCCATGTAAGCCAACTCTTGGTCACCTGGATGCCGCACACGACACCTGAGGTGTAGCCCGTGTGGCAGACCCAGTCTCCGGTGTAGGAGAGAGCTGAGCTGGTCACGTCGTTGACCGTGTAGTTGCCCGACTTTCCGTCCCACGTCCGGCTCGCTGTCGTTCCTGTGGAGGAGGTGTCGATTGCCACCGCGTCGTAATAGTCGGATCGGGTGGTCGTAACTCCGATCTTGTTGCGTCCACCGCTTTCCCACCCGGTGTAGATCGTCACGCTGTTGGCGAAGCAGTGCCCAGCCGTGATGAGGAATGACCGCCCGTCGGATTTCCGGCGGGCAGGCAGGCCGGACGAGCAGTCGTATCCCTCGCTCTGCGTAGTACTGGACGCGCTCAGGGCCGCGCCGGAGATCCATTGCGGGGTGTCCCGCCGCCGCGAAGCGTCGGCCATTGCGGGAGCCGGCTCGACGACGGTAGGAACGCCGACGAGCTCGGCGACGGGCCGCCGGGCGACGGCGGACGGTGTCAACGCCCCCGCAGCGCGTACGACATCCCGGGCGCGAACCTGCAGACCACTACCATCGGCGGGGACCGCCACGCTCTCGATCGACAGGTCCGTACGCTGCTGCTCGCTGATGAGTCGTTCACTCGCCGACTTCAACTCGTTGAGAGTGTGACGACCCTGCTTCAGCTCGATCCGGTCGGCTTCGATTGTCGGATCGGTCTTCCTCACCGCGGCAAGGAAGCCCTTCGCCGCGCCGAGATCCGTCAGATAGATCTTGACCGTCCCGGTTGTCCCGTCCAGCTCGAGACCGGAGAAAATGTCGCTGTGGGAGGCGGCCCCAACCGCCGCGGCTGCATTCGCGATCTCCCGCAGCGGCTGAAGCAGAAGGCCCTGCTCGGCGGGTGACATGGCCGCGATCTGCTGGTTCGTCAACTGAGGCGGATCGGCCGCCGCCGCCGGACTGCTCGCCAATGCAGTAATTGCTACCAAGGTCGCCGCGATGACGGCAGTCCCCCGCGCTGTGGACATCCAGTACCCTCCTCGATTTGAAATGAGGAGGCAGAGCTTATTGGGCCGTGATTGATCTCGATGCCCTGGAACGACTGACCCGTACAAAAGACGAACTGCACCAAATCATGCTGGCAGTGCGTGCCCGAGGCGGGGGCCTCAGTGCTATCCGTCAGCGGCGCGTACGACGAGGACCGTGCCGTCCCGGCCCAGCGAGAAGACCTCGCCCTGCGGGCGGGAGGCCGACCACTGGCGGAAGATGCGGGGCGCGGCCCGCAGGTACAGGCCGATCTGGCCCTCCGCGAGATGTCGGTACAGGTTGCTCTCCACGCCTCGAAACACCTCCAACGTTCGACCGTCGGGTAGTTGCGCGCGGTAGCGGGTGCCCTCGGCGCGCAGACCGTCGCGCAATCGCAGCGTCTCCGCCGTACTCGACATCCACGGCAGATCCGGCTCGAACAGGGCTGGCTGCGCCGGTGCTTCCGGCTCCCCGCGTTGCCGAGGTGTCGCGTACCCGCGGGCAGCAGCATTGTCACCCGCGAAGAGCAGTGCGGTGGCTGCCGCCGCCCTGGTCAGGATCTGGGTGAACCAGCCGCGCCGATCGGTGGGGATGTCGAACACGTCCGGTGCCCCGGGCGGTAGTTCTTCGGTCGGCGGGACATCGATGTCTGCTGCCGGAGCACCGCCAGCGGGGACCTCCAGGGCGCGGGCGTCGTTGGGTGCCGCGGGCTGAGGACGCCAGTTCTGGTCGTCTGGACTGGCACGCAACAGCTCGTCCAGGTCGTCGTCCGTGCCGGACCACAGGTCGTCGTCACCCGGCGGATCGAGCACGTACGACGTGATGCGTGTTCCGCTGAGACACGAGGCCACCATCAGCGACGGCTGGCAGCGCCCGGCCACCCGCAGCGCGTCGGAGGACTCGACCGCGAGCGTCGACTCGCGACCGAGCGATCGTACGAGCGAATCGAGATCCACCGGCCACTCCCGATGCAGATTGTTGAGCGCGGGCCAGGCGCTCAGGGTTATCGATCAATGGCAGAGTGTCAATGCGTCGGCCGGAGTGCGACACAAGGGATCGTCAGTCGTACCCCGCCGCAAGGAACTGCTCCTTGCGCCAGCGAAGCACCAGGGCGCGGGCACCGGGAAACCTTGCCCGGTAGCCAATGCCGCGCGCCACCCTCGGTGCGTCTCTGCGGAACGCCCGTGGTGGTCAGCACCATCGCGGGGCGATCGGCGTCAGAGCTGCCCCTTCCAGGAGTAGACGACCACCTGGCAACTCATCTCGGCTTGGGTGAGTCCGGTGTCGATAGGCGGGAGTGGCGCCCGCGCCGGCCGATCAGGTGTAGGTGAGCGGCAAGGCGGCGCTTTGACGGTTGGTCCTGAGCCCGAGAGGGAAGGCTGAGGCGCTTGCCGTAAAGGTCTACATAGGACGAGCTGGCGAGGCCTTCGGCGACGACGAGTTTGCCGTCCCGGTCGACACCGATGAGATGCAAATCGAACAGCGTGTGCAAGTCTGCGCGAAGAAGCAGTCCGTTTGCGACCAGGTTGCTGTGCGGTCCCATGTACCCGTCGATGTGCGCCGCCTCGAGAACTTGCGCGGCTCGCTCGCCGGTAACGGCGCACCGCCCGCCGTAGGCGCCAAGCAGGCGTTGTCGGAAGGCATGCTGCCCTTGTCGTTGAACGATCGCCCGGAGGGTACGGAGCCGGGTGTCCTCCCCAGGGCTCGGCTCGGAGCCCAGATCGGGAAGCGTCAGGCGCTGGCTTGTTAGCCAGGCGTCAAGCACCTCTGTGGTGTGCTGATTGGCTCGGACGGTCGCCCTTTGCGCGACCTGGCCGAACATCGACCGTGGGATCGGTTCGTGCATCAGGCGCTGTGTGGCGTCAAGGTTCCAGACCAGCGATGCATGCCAGAAGTCACCATCGAAATCGACGTCGATGACTTGGGCAAGTGCGCAGATGTGCTGGTAGGGGATCGATGCGTACACCCAGACGGCGTCACCAGGGCGCATCTGACGGAAGCCCGTTCCCAACACCCACCGATCAACCTCGTTGGGGTTCTGCCGGATGTCGTCGAACAGTTGTTGTGGCGACACCTCGGTGTTCCCGTTCCTGGTGTCGAGGTAGAAGTTGCTCTTCTCGTTCGTCGGATAGATCCAGTGAGTGATCGGCATGGCTTTCTCCGCCGTCCTACAGGTCGCGATCCTTGCCCTCGCGCCACGCGATCACATCGAGGATGCGTAATGCGCTGACCTCCCCCGGAAGCTGGACCGCGTCGCGGAGGCGCAGTAGCCGTCGATGCGCCGCGAAATCGTCGGCGCGCAGTGCTACGCGCAGTGGCTCCCACTGAGCCGAGACCGTATCCGTCACGGCAGCGACCACCGTGTCCCAGATGGGCCGCAGGCGTGGCCGCTTCCGCGCCAGTAACTTCGACGCGATGGTCGTACCGACACCCGGGATTGAGCGCAGCCCATCCATGATCGGCCACCCGGCCCAGTCGGCGTCGAGGATGTCGTCCTCGTTGGCCAGGTCCCGGTCGGGGCCGAGGTCTACGAGTAGCTTCGAGAACTCGTCCGAGCGGTCCCGCAGCAGCGCCCGTACCGCTGTCCTCGGTGCCTCGACGGAGAGGAACTTGATCGCGATCAGGTCATCGGCGGTGAAGCGCATGGGGTCGCTATCGGTTGCCCAGGTGTCGAAGTGTGCGCCTTCGGCGCAGCCAGTACCGAGATACGGGTCACCGTAGTAGCGCTTCAACAGGGCAATAGCGGCAGCATCATCGGATTGCTGGAGTGCATTAGGTAGCCGAAACGTCACGATCGGACCTTTCCAGCGTAAGAGGATCGTGTCTATCGACCAAAAGCACCGCCCTGCGCCTCATCGGCCACGCGACCCGCATGGCAGTGCTATCAGGGCCTGCAGCGGCTGGACGTTCACTCTGTGAGGATTAGCCGACGCCGCAATGCTTCGTGAAGCGCGGCAGCACTTGCGTTGTCCAATCCCGCAAGAAGAGTGAGCCTTCCGCCAGTGCTGTCCGGCCTCTGCGGGGCGGCGCGCCGCCGCAGCGCGGTGGCCAGCCGATCGGAGGCGCGCAGCACCCTGTGGACTTGACCAGCCAATGCCCCACGGTCCGCGCGACATTGAACTTAGGAACAGCGGCACATGCCGAGAAGGGACGGCACCACCCCACACGCGAAACAAGTGTCCGGATGAGGATCTCGTGCAGTCGGGAAAGATCGCGGCGCCGGGCGGTCCTGAACCGGCGGTCGCGTGGGCCGCGGTCGCTGGAGGGCTGCCTCTACCTCCTTAAAGGTCACCTTTGGCCAGCCGTGTGCTTGAACCTTCTTGACCAGCTTCTTCATACCGAGCTGCGGATACCTCACGCGCATGGCACGGGCCACGTCGGGGAGAGTTTGGCTTCCTCGTGCAGCCGCCGGGGCTCTCGCCGGCGCGGCCGCAGTGGCTGCACTGATTATGGTTATGGGGCCCTGCGGTGGCTGTTGTCTCCGCTCCGGTGCAGCTCTCCGTGCTTTGGAATTGGGAGACGGCTGGCTCTGCGACAGCGCAGGCTGGGAACTCAGGGCCCTGCGGATTTCGTCAACCGAGACGAGTGGCCAGCCATCCTGATGCAGATGCCGGGCGATCGTCGAGTCCTTGATGGTGGGCATTCGTTTTCGAAGAGCGCGGGCAGCGTCCGCCAAATCTCGCTGCGTGGGTTTGGTCCGGTGATCGGCGGTACTCGAGGTGACCTTGGAGACGGATCCGCGTGAGGGGCGCGTGTAGCCGGCGCGGCTTACGGGTTGGAGTCGGTCGAGCCAGACATCAGGCGTGCGGTCGGGCAGGTCGTCGTTTTCCCAGTCGTGCCGAGAGTCGGATGAATTTCGACCCTCCGCGTCGGCGTACCAATCCCTGATGGTTCGCTTGATTACCACGCCGCCTCCGATGTAGTCGGACCGGGACTTGGCCACAGCAGAGCCGCAGGAAGGTTGGTTCCTGCCATGAAAGAATCTCTATGCTATTGACGGTGGGACGCTCCCGAAAGTAGCCGTTCGTCCTGTTCGGACGACAGATGGATGGCCACGAGGAAGATCGGAGGTGCGCGTGGCGATATCAGGCCCGTTCGAGCACGAATTGCCCGTAGGCGGCTTACGTCGATTCCTGAACGAGGGCCATTGCATCTCACCGACTGTCGTCTACGTCGGCCGAATCGGGGGACGAGCGGCCGATGACTCACCCCTGGCCGCCATGCTCAATCTCCCACGAGACCGCCTCAGCGAAAGGGTGAACTGCGGGTGGGTGCACGCCCTCGAAACGGTCAGCGATGAGCCTCAGCTCGCGGTGGTGCCGCCACCGGACAGGTCCGCGACTGGTGACCGGCCAACTGGTTGTGACCCGCCACCGGATCCGGTCGACTATCAGCCGGTAACCCGACACCGACACGTACCACCTGTGCGAACTCCTGCCGAAGTGCCGTGAGGTCAACTGGCTGTCCGGCGAGTTTCGCGCACCAGTCGTCCAAGGGCCAGGCGGCATAATGTCCGTAGCGAACTGCGTAGATGGCCACCGAGTGCAGTGCGAAGGCGTCGGAATAGTCCAGCAGCACGTACCCCAGCAATTGGTCGATCTCGGCCCTCGTCAACCCGGCCGCACGGCTGCCGTCCGGCCGGGCCCTTTCCTGGGTGGCCTTGAAGTCGACAAGCACGCCGCCGACGATGAGATCGGCGTCGGCGTTGAGGTCGGCGCTGCCCTCGAACGTCGGCCCACTGGTCACCGGCCCAATCGGCAACCGTGGTAGCAGTTGCTTCACTGCCAGGTCGCGCATCGCGATAAGGTCAGTGACCTCGTCGGCGTTGGCCAGTGCCAGCAGGTCGGTCGCCCGACTGTCCGGACCGAGCTGCATCAGCCGGGATCCGTCTACCCGAGCCGCCCGATACAGCTCGACCAGGAGAGCGACCGCGTAGGACATCCGTGCCCACCACTCGTCAGAACGCTCCCCGAACCGGGCCAGGTGGATCGGCCCGGCGTGATTGGCGTCGTTATCGACCGCACCCAGGTCGTGCAACAGTTCCAAGCAAGCCCGTCGGCACGGCGCCCGCCCCGTGCTGAGCCCGGCTACCGCAGGCCTGACCGAAGGGGTCGGATCGATCAGAAACCGCAACCACCAGTCGATAGCGGCGCCTTGCGTCCAGAACGCGACCGTCGGAGGTGGCAGCACCCGGGCAAGGCCGGCGGCCTCCCGGTAGTCACTCTGTAAGTCGTGGTGGTGCGGGAACGTCGCGCGGAGCCAACGGGCCACCGGGCTCTTGGCGTTCTTCACCTCATTGGTCAGCGCGGGCACGGCTATCACCTCGATTGCTGCGAAGATAGGTCGGTCTATAGGTGAAGATTGCCCTTACCGCTAGACCGTGAGTGCCTCGTCCGCCCCCTCGGACAGATGCGCTTGGTCGTAGAACCACTGCAGGTGCTCCACAAGGGCCGAAGCGGCGGCATGGTCGGCGAGGATGGTCAGTGGGACACCGGGTCGCAAGGTGAGTTTCGCGGCGGCGATGCTCACGCCGGGAAGCTGATTTAGTCGCTGCCGGAATTGCTCACGCAGCGACACGTCGTCGAACGGCAATCGACTGGCCAGGTGTTGGAAGACGACCTCGGCTTTTCCGCTGGGGTAGAGCGTCACTGGCCAGATGTCGCCGTCACGGTGGCCGCGCTCCCGGGCCATGAGGAAGCAGGACGTCTCCGCTCCATCGCCGTAGAGGAGCGTGCCACCCATCTCGGTCCATCGGTTGAGCAGCGCCAGCGTTGCGCCCGCGACGACCGTGCCCTGAAGCACCCCGAGCTGCTCGGCAAAGCGTTCGGCGCGAGACTGCCCCTCGCCGGGTCGAGGTTGAGGCAGCCGCCGTGGTAATTCGTCAGGGGCCAAGCCGGTCAGCTGTGCAAGCTCGTCCAGGTCAATGCGTTGGGTCGGGTTCGCTCGACCGTGCTGATCGAACTCCACCCCTTCGGCTCGCAGAGTCGCCACCGGGTCGTCGGTGCGCCCATCGGGCCATCGGAAACCGGCAGCCATCGTCCCCTCGGCCTGCAGTACCCGATGAGCGTTGGGTACTGGGACGGCTCGTAGTCGGTTACCGACTGGCTGAGGCGCGGTGCCGATCAAGGCAGCGAGGTCCCCGTAAGTCGTCCAAGACCCGGTTGGCAACGCTGCGAGTGCTGCAGTCATCAGATCCCATCGCACCTCGGACTGCACAAGCGCTAACCCGGTGGGTCCTGGCCAGAGGTTGATGATTCGCTCGGCGAGCGCATCGGCGCGGGCGTGGATCTGCGGTCGTCCCCATCGCTCGCAGGCGACAATATCCTGAGTGAGGCGCACCCCGCTCTTGACAAGGTCTACCCGCTTGACGGAGAACGGCTTGTTGCCCAACTCGACGTTGTAGCCAGTCAGAGTCAGATTTCCCAAGGTGTGTTTCAGAGCATCGTGCACCTCGACGACGTTCTCATGCGGTTCCAGGTCCGCCGCGAGCATGCGCTGCCACTCTGGGCTCATGCTCTGCGGCAGCACATGCTCGATTGTCAGCTTCGTCAGCGAAACCGGCTCCTTGCTGTCGTACGACTCTTCCAACCAACGCAGCACCAGCGAACGCTGCGATGCCCGCCCGTTGGTATAGAACGGCAACGACCGGACGGCGTGGCGTACGTCGGAATCCGTTGCGTAGTACTTGCGGCCAGCCGACAGGTAGGCATGGACCGCCTCGTCGACCGGCAGATCTTTGTTCATCTCGGTGACGATGGACAGCAGATTTCGGTTGATGTTCGCCGTGGCGCGGCCGATCAGCAGCCGCCGTACCAGGAAGCTCTCCACGTACCGCATAGCGGACGCGACCTGAGGGCTGGTCGCGGTGCCGAGGCTGCGGCGGTCCAGCAGATGCAACAGCAGCGGGTAGACGGTGGTCGTCCCCCAGGCATGCAACCGCTCCAGCCGGAAACGTACGTCCGAGTCCTGCTCCTTGGCGGGATGCAGGATGATCTCCAGCAGCGCGCCCAGACGGCCGAATCGACGCACCTCGGCCTCGATGCCGTCCTCCGTGGCGATTCGGTCGAGTCGCGCCTGCTGCCGCGCGTACGTGTCGCCTTGCGTGATCCGTGGGTCGTGCTGCACCAGGTCCAGCCAGAACAGGGTCTCCAACTCCACCGAGTTGAACCGCTTCTGCAGTGGCAGCCAGTGCGCGTCATAGACGGTCTTACTGCGGTTCGGCAGACGCATGAACAGGTAGTTGCGCAGCAAGTCAGCCTGGGTCAGCTTGAGGCCGGTGTTGTTCAACGACTCGAAGATTCGGTAGACGTTGTCGTCGGGATGCGCAATCACCGAAACCAGCGCCAGCCCGAAGAGCACCGCATCTTCCAGGTGCTTTACCTGCGCAGCCGCCGCCGGCTCAGCCAGCCTGTCGCGGAAGAACTGGTACGCGGCGCCTACCTCCCCGCCGCCGGCTTGCGCTGACGAGTCCACGCAGGCCAGATATGCGTCAAGGTCGGCCTGCGTGGGGACAAGCTTCAACCGGCGCTCGGGCACCCACTGGTTGATCAGATACTGCCCGGTCAGGCGGTCGTGCGTGTCGCTTTCGTTGAGCACCCGGTGATCTCGGATGGCGCAGAGCAGGATGGAAAGGGTTGTCAACCGCTGCTGGCCATCGACCACCAGGAAGACGCCGACACCGGCGGGACCGTTGTTGGGACTGGGCGCCAGAACCAACGACCCAATGAAATGGGTCGTTTTTGGGTGATCGACGCGGTCCTCGGCGAGTCGGACAATGTCCTTCCAAAGGCGTTCCAGTTGGTGGTCCTGCCACGAGTAGGTGCGCTGGTAGAGGGGCACCTGGTATTGCTTCGTTCCTTCGAGCAGGCCTTGCAGGGTCGTTTCTGCCGCTGCAACCATCGGGAAGCCGTCACCTCATCCGTTCCGGACCCATTCCGGTCCGTGATCATAAGGGGGATCACAAAGAGCCGTACACCCCTTCTGCTGAGCGTTAGAGGGTGGAAACGCGTCCGGCCGCAGCGTAAGTCGTGGTGGGGGTGCGTTCAACGATTCGATTCGGGCATGTCTGTCGCGAATCCGACTCACTGCAGGGGATGCGCTGTTGCGCAGGTCAACTGCGGTAAGGGGTGCAGTAGCATGCGGCGGTGATCCGCTCATGAGGCCTACCCTCGCCGCAGACACCCTGCGCCGAACCCTCACCCAGTACCTGACCACCACCTTCGGCTTGACCGAGGACGGCGTACGTCATGGTCTGGAGGGTTTCCTCTCCCACCCGGAGCAGGGCATCTTCCGCGGCCCGTACCTGCGGATCCGCACCCCCTTCCGCCCGGCGGACGGCGACTGGCGGGCGCACCTGGACTGGGCGCCGGCCGACTTCACTCCTTACCTGCACCAGGCGAACGCCTTTGCCCGGTTGTCGACGAAGGGCAGGGCGGCCGAGCCGACCCTGATCACCACCGGCACGGGCTCGGGCAAGACGGAGTCGTTCCTGATCCCGGTGCTTGACCACTGCCGGCGGCAGAAGCAGCAGGGCCGGGCAGGGGTGAAGGCAATCCTGCTCTACCCGATGAACGCCCTCGCGACGGACCAGACGCAGCGCATCAACGAGCTGCTCACCGACCCGGCGCTCAGCCAGGTCACCGCCGGTCTCTACATCGGCGACGTCGCGGCCATCGAATACCCGCACGTGTTCACCAAGCGGTCGGAGATGCGCCGCACACCGCCGGACATTTTGATCACCAACTACAAGATGCTGGACCTGTTGCTCCAGCGCGCCGACGACCTGCCGCTCTGGGAGGGCGCTGAGCCGGCGTACGTGGTGTTGGACGAGTTCCACACCTACGACGGCGCGCAGGGGACCGACGTGGCGATGCTGCTGCGCCGACTCGCTGCCGCGCTCAACCTCGACGAGCCGGAGCGGCCGTTGGGACCGATCTGCCCGGTGGCCACCTCCGCGACCCTCGGTGAGGGCGGCGGTCGGGACGACCGCACCGCGATCCGCGAGGTCGCCGAGCAGGTTTTCGGCGTCGCCTTCGACGCCGGGTCCCTGGTGGGGGAGGACCGGTACGAAGCCGGCGAGTTCGTCGCCCGCCAGGACTTCAGCCTGCCGCTGCCCACCCCGGAGCAGCTCGCGGCCGTCGACGACCGCGACCCCGAGGCGATGATGGCCGAGGTCGCCGAGCTGGTCGTCGACGAGCGCTGCCTCGACAACCCGACCCGCCTCGGCGAACTGCTGCGCCAGCATCCGTTGACGAAGGCGGTGCTTGACTCGCTCCAGGCGCGGCCGTGCACGTTCGACGAGATTATCGACGTGCTGCCCCGGAAGAACGCCACCGGCTGGGGCAGCGTGATGAAGACCCCGCCCGAGATCACGGCGAAGGCCCTCGCCCGGTTCGTCGGCCTGCTCTCCGTCGCGCAGAACCCGGCGGCTCCCGGCCGCCCGCTGCTCAACATCGAAACCCACCTCTGGGCACGCGCCGTCTCCCGCCTGCTGCGGGGCACCTCCCACCAGGCTGCCTTCGGCTGGTACGGCGAAGCGCCGCGCGAGCTGGACCCGTACGCTACCGATGCGGACGTGGTCGTGGCCGACAACCGTTACCCCCGGCTGCCGGCCATTTACTGCCGGCACTGCGGCCGCTCCGGATGGATGGCGTTGTCGCCGGAGAAGGACCCGCAGGAGCTGGAGACCGACCCGGACAAGATCTACCGAGCCAGCGTCGGTCGGGACAAGCGTCGGGTCCGCGCGCTGATCGCCGCCACCGGAGACGAGGTACGCCAGCGCTCCCGTGGCCTGCTGGTCCTGGAGTACGGCCGCCGGGTGCGCCCCTTCGACGAGCAACGTGACCGCAAGCCGACCGACGACGCGATCGTCGTGCTCGGCGACGTTCTCGACATCGACGGTGCTGAGAAGGACCGCTGCCCGTCCTGCGAGCTGGACCACGGCATCCGCTTCCTCGGCGCAGGCCTGGCCACCCTCGCCTCGGTGGCGATCACGCAGCTCTTCACCGGCGGGGAGCTTGACGAGGCCGAGAAGAAGACATTGCTCTTCAACGACTCGCTCCAGGATGCCGCCCACCGCGCCGGTTTCGTCGCTAACCGCTCCTACTCGTTCTCGCTGCGCTCCCTCCTCGCCAGTCGATTGGAGCCCGGCGAGTCCGTAGGGCTCGACGACCTTTTCGCCAAGATGATCGAGGCGGCGGCGCAGCCGGAGATCCTCTCCACCGTCGTACCGCCGGACCTGCACGACCAGCCCGGTGTCGACAGCCTGCTCGCCGGCGAGCACACCGGCAGCCGCGAGACCTGGGAGCTGATCAGTGAGCGGCTCGTATTCGCCACCGTGATGGAGACCGGGCTGCGCTCCCGCCAGGGCCGCACTCTGGAGTTGACCCGCAGCGTCGCCGTTGAGGTGGCCCTCGAAGATCCGGCGCGGGCCGCCGCGATCTGCCGGGACGTCCACCTCACCGGCCCCCGTCACCTGACCGGTATGGCGCCGGACGACGCCCGCTACCTCGCCTTCCTCCGCGGTCTGCTGGAACGGCTGCGTGTCCGGGGTGCGGTGTTCCACGAGTGGCTGGTGCCGTACCTAAAGCGCGGTGGCACCCGGTGGCAGATCTGGGGTGGTCGCCCCGCCGGTATGCCCGCGTTCCCGAAGGGCCTGTCTGCGCCCGCTTTCCTGCTCGCGACGCCGAAGTCCCGCTCGGAGTTCGACGTGATCACCGCGCGGGGCAACTGGTACCAGGACTGGACCTCGCGCTGCCTCGGCCTCGACTCCGGAGACGCTGCCGGCTTCCTCACCCGCCTGCTGCCGGCGCTCGCCGCCGCCGACGTGGTCGCCGCCGGCGACACCGAGGACGGCAACACGGTGTACGGGCTGATGCCCGGCCATCTGCGGGTGACCCGACTCGACGACGCGTCCGCTGTGACCGCCGGAGTCGGCTGCGACACCTGCCACTGGCAGCAGACGGAGCACTCCGATCGGGTCGTCGACTGGATCGGACAGCCGTGCCGCCAGTACCGCTGCCGTGGCCAACTCCAGGCCGCCCACGACGACACCGCAGCCGACGACTACTACCGGCGGCTCTACCTGGACCGACCGGTGTTCCGGGTGGTCACCGGCGAACACACCGGCATGCTCACCCGTGCCCAGCGGGAGACGGTGGAGAAGCAGTTCCGCGACGGCGAGCGCTACACCGACCCCAACGTGCTCTCCTGCACTCCCACTCTGGAGATGGGCATCGACATCGGGGCTCTCTCCGCGGTGGTGCTGGCGTCGCTCCCGCACGGGCCGGCCAACTACGTCCAGCGGGCCGGTCGCGCCGGCCGCAAGAGCGGCAACGCGCTCGTGCTGACCCTGGTCGGGCGAACGGAGCGGGATCGCTACTACCTCACCGACCCCCGCGACATGATCGCCGGCCAGATCGTCCCGCCGGGCTGTTTCCTGTCAGCCGTGGAGATCCTGCGCCGCCAGTACCTGGCTCACCTGATCGACCGGGCCGCCCGCGGGCGCCTGGCCGGAGTGGTGCCGATGCCACGGCGGGCGCACGTGCTGTTCGGTCCGACCGGTTGGCTGACCGGCCTCGCCGAGGCTGGCCGTCGCGACGGCGGCCGGCTGGTGGAGGAGTTCCTGGCCCTCTTCGGCGACAAGGTCCTGCGGGCCGCCGCCGACCAGCTGCGTGAGTTCGCGGTGGACGGCATCGCCCACCGGGTCAAGGAAGCCGACGAGGCCTGGGAGTTCCGGTTGGCTGACCTGCGTCGCCGGATGCAGGAGCTTGCCACCGCCCGGGGCACGCTGGTGCCCAGCGACCCGGACCACGCCCGCGAGATCAAGATGTTGAAAGCGGAGGAGGGCGCGGTCCGCCGCCGCCTGCGGGAGGTCAGCGCGGCTGCCGCCCACAGCACCCTGGTCGAGTTCGGTCTGCTGCCCAACTATGCGCTCATCGACAGCCGGACCGACCTGGAAGCCACGCTGACCTGGGAGGACAAGACCGACGGCGACCGCCGGTTTCACAGCGAACTTCGCGAGTACGCGCGCCCCGCCCGCCAGGCGCTGGTCGAGATCGCTCCCGGCAACAGCTACTACGTACGGGGCTACAAACACGAGATCTCGGGGCTCGACGTCGGCCCGGCCGACCGACCGGCGTACGAGCAGTGGCGCGTCTGTGCCCAGTGCGGCTACGTCCGTACCCATCTCGCCAAGGAGGACACCAGCGCGTGCCCGCGTTGCACGGACCTGGGAATCGCCGACCACGGCCGACTCTTCCAGGTTCTCCAACCGACCCGGGTGCTCAGCCGGGACAAGCGCGACGATGCCCGCATCCGTGACGACAGCGACGACCGGGACCGGCGCTTCTACGCCACCACGGTCGCAGTCGACGTGGACCCGGCGAAGGTCGATTCGTCCTGGCGGCACGCTCACGACACGTTCGGTGTCGACTACAGCCGGCGCGCGATGATCCGGCACTTCAACCTGGGTGCGCAGCGCTACGACCGGGCAGCTGAACTCTTCGCGGGCGAGGAGGTGCGGATCAACCGGTTCCACACCTGTACCTCCTGCGGCGGGACCACGGTCGATGGTGCCCCGGCGGTGAGCCAACAACTCGCCGCGCAGGCCTCCGGCTCCACCGTCGTGCAGGGTGCCGAACACCACCGGCCCTGGTGTCCCTACCGGCGTTCGCCGGCTGCCGCAGACGCCCATGTCGATCTGATCCTCGCCCACGAGTTGGAGACCGAGGCGCTGCGCATCCTGATCCCCGCCGCGACGGCCGTCGTGCAGGAGCGCATCGCGTCGTTTGCCGCTGCCATCCGCCTCGGCATCGCCGCGCAGTACGGCGGAGACCCCGCGCACCTTCAGGCCGTATCGGCCACCATGCCGGACGGGCAGAGCGACGGGACGCGCAACTTCGTGGTCGTCTACGACACCCAGCCGCAGGGCACCGGCTATCTGCACCGCCTTGCCAAGCCTGAGGAGTTTCGCGCGGTCCTGGAGCTCGCGCGGCAGCGAATCGCCGACTGCGTCTGTCGACACGAAGGCAGGGCGGTGTGTCACCGCTGCCTCCTGCGCCACGCTCGCAACGAGCACTTCGCCTTGATGAGCCGAGACGAGGCGTTGGGGATGCTCGACAAGCTCCTCGACACCTGGGACGTGCAGGAGGGCACCCGCACGGACGAGATCTCGCTGATCCATCAGGTGGAGAGCGAGCTGGAGATGCGTTTCCTCACCAAGCTGTTGGCGCTTGGCGAGACGCCCAACTCCGGTCTGCGAATCGATCGACGGACCGACCACGATGGTGCCCGCATCGCCGACCTGCGGTTCGTTCGCGACAACGGTCAGAGCGTCACCCACTGGCAGATGAAGCTGCAGAACACCGTCCGAGGCACTCGGCCCGACGTTCACTTCAAACGCCTCGACGCACCCTCGCCCGAGGTGGCCGTCTACCTCGACGGCTTCAAATACCACGCCTCGTTGCAGTACAACCGGCTCGCCGACGACGCCGAGAAGCGAGCCCGGTTGCGCGCCCACGGCTACCTGGTCTTCGCCGCCACCTGGGACGACGTCAAGACCTGGGGGTCCACGGACGGGCAGGGACGGTGGACGCCGTATGGCGGGATGAGTAAACAGGCTGCCCGGGAGAGATACCGACAGTTCCTTCCCGGCGCTGATCCGGATGAGCTGGAGGAAACCGTCTGGGTCAACCCGATCGAGCAGCTGATGCGCTTTCTCGCTGATCCCGATCTCACCCGATGGCAGCGTCGCGCGGAAGCCACCTTGGCAGGCCTGCTGAAGCAGGCTCGGGACAATACCGCCACCGACTCCAGTGGGGTGGGAGAGCGACTGCTGGCCGCGCTGCGCGGCGAACCGCTGCCCGGGCCGGATGCACGCCACATCATGATCGCCCGGGGAAGGGACAACGCGGACTGCGCGGTGACCCTTGTCGTCGACGGGCGCAGCAAGCCGCTACCGACGTGGTCGGCGCTGACAGTCCTCGACGACCTGACGGTCGCCTTGTCCGGGGCGGGACACAAGGAGCGCTGGGCAGCGTGGCTGGCCTGGGGCAACGTTATCCAGTTCCTTGCCTATGGCGGCGGTGACGCCGGCCAACTCGCCGTGTCCGCCCTCGACACCTTCGAGCCGGCTTCGATGGCAGTCACCGAGGGCACCGGGCTTGTGCTGGCTCAACGCGCGCTACCGCTGGACGGGGAGACGGCAACCTGGCTTGGCGTCGCGGCCCAACCGGCTGCCACCGCAGCGGCAATGCTCGACACGGAGTCGCCGTGGCGGGACATCCTGCGCTATCTGGACCCGGACGAGAACACCTTGGACCATCTCGTCCAGCAACTCGCCCGGCAGGATCTGCCCGCACCGATTGTCGGCTACGAGTTGGGCGATCAGGGCTGGCAGGCCGAGCTGGCCTGGCCTGACCGGCGGATCGCCATCGTGCTCACCGGCCCGTCCGACGACCCGGAGACGGAGGACCGTGACCGGGCGTACGCGGACGCGGGCTGGCACGCCCGCACTGCTCGGGAATGGTCGGTTGACGAGCTGGCGGCAGCGATCAAGGCGACAAGCGGGGGAGACCGTCGATGAACACCGGAGCAACAACCCTGCGGATGCTGGACCGCGCCGACAAAGAAGTCATGAAGCTCACCCGCGCCGACATCGGAGCGGTCTACGAGTTCATGCACAAGTTCCGTCACAACCCGGACAACCCGGGGCTCAACCTGAAGGCGCTCAACAGCGACTCCCGACTGATGTCCGCCCGGGTGAACAAGGACTATCGCGCGCTGCTGCTGCACATCGCCGAGCGCGACTATCTGCTCGTCGCGGTCAAGCACCGCGGCGAGGTGTACGACGACCTCAGCCGTTACGCGTACCGAATCAACCGGATCACCGGCGGCATCGAGGTCGTCGACATGGCGCCCGTCGGTGACAGCATCATCGGTCGCGTCGTGCCGCCGGATGTCGAACCGGAACCTGCGCAAAAGCCATTGTTCCAGGCGTATACCGACGCCCAGTTGCTGGAACTCGGCGTCTCGGAGCCGCTGCTGCCGCAGATCCGGGAATTGACGACCGAAGCGCAGCTTTTGGAACTGCTCGACCGGGCGCCGCAGCTCACGACCGACGTGCTCTTCGCGCTCTTCGACGGCACCCCCTACGACGACGTGCTTCAACAGGTCACCGACCCGGTACGCGCCGACGAGCCGGTCGACCCCGAGGACTTCGAGGCAGCGGTGGAACGTCCCGCCACGCAGGTGACCTCCGACGACGAGGCGCTGCAGGCGATGCTCGGCGAGGCCTTCGAACGGTGGCAGATCTTCCTGCACCCCACCCAGCGGAAGCTTGTCGAGCGCCGTTACAACGGCCCTGCGAGGGTCGGTGGTGGCCCGGGTACCGGCAAGACGATCGTCGCCCTGCATCGAGTGGCGCACCTTGCCCGGCAGTTGCCGCCGGGGGCGGACAAGCCGATCCTGCTGACCACCTTCAACCGAAACCTTGCAGCCGATCTGCGTACCCGACTGATGGCGTTGGGCGGGCAGGAGTTGGTGTCTCGCGTCGACATCGTCAACATCGACCGGTTGGCAAGCCGGGTGGTGGCCGAAGCCAAGGCGGGGGGCAGCCGCCGGGTGGTGGACGACAATCGCGCCCTTGAAATGTGGGATGAGTTCCTCCTTGAAAGCGGAGAGACCGGCTGGGAGGCGGAGTTCCTTGCGGCTGAGTGGACCCAGGTGATTCTCGGTCAGGTGCTCAACTCGCGGACCGACTACTTCAAGGCCCGCCGCCCCAACCGTGGCCGCAGTCTCTCCCGGATCGAGCGGGACCAGATCTGGCAGCTGACCGAGCGCTTCACCACCTGGCTTGAGAACCGCGGCGTCTGGACCTGGCGCCAGGTGGCACAACGGGCCGCCCGCCTTGAGATGGACCGTACGTCCCAGAACACCGACGTCACCGGGGAGTTGTCCGGCGGGTTCTACCGGCCGCGCTATCGCCACGTGGTGGTCGACGAGGCGCAGGACCTCAGCGCCGCGCACTGGAAGATGCTGCGTGCCATGGTCGCGCCTGGCCCGGACGACATGTTCCTCACCGGTGACACCCATCAGCGCATCTACGACAACCACGTCACGTTGAGCAGTCTCGGTGTCAACATCCGCGGCCGATCCTCCCGGCTCACCCTGAGCTACCGCACCACCCGACAGATCCTCGCCGATGCCCTGCAGATCATGACCGGTGAGGTGTACGACGACCTCGACGGGGGTGAGGAGGACCTGGCGGGCTACCGGTCGCTGCTCCGCGGCGGCCGCCCGGTCTTTCGCGGTGCAGCGACGTGGGCTCAGGAGCGGGATCTGATCGTCGAGCAGTTGCGCAGTTGGGGCAGCCCGACGGATGGCTCGGTTGCCATCTGCGTACCGACCAAGGAACTGGCGACCGACGTCATCAGCCGGCTGCAGGCTGACGGGCTGGAGGTGGTGGAGATCGGCCCGGACGGGCCGAAGCGGCCTGGCGGCGTGCACATCGGCACGATGCACCGGTTCAAGGGGCTCGAGTACCAGCGCATGATCATCGCTGGGGTCAGCGACGGGTTGATGCCCCGACAGATGATCAATAGGTACCGGGACGCCGACCCGAAACGCTATCAACGTGAACGCCAGCGGGACCGATCGTTGCTCTTTGTCGCCGCCACCCGGTCGCGCGATGAGCTTGCGGTGTTCTGGCATGGCACACCCAGCCCGTTCCTGACCGGGCGCCTCGTACAACGGCAGCTAGCCTGACGGCCGCCCTGCTCAGGCGGGGTCGACCGTGCGATTCGTGGAGGTACGGGTGCAAGCGGGGGAGCGTATCGGTGACCGGTACGAGTTGACGTACCCGGTCGGGCGCGGAGGCATGGGTCAAGTCTGGGCCGGCTTCGACGAGAGACTGGACCGTCCCGTGGCGATCAAGTTTCTTCGGCAGATGGAGGTGCCGGAGGACGAGCGTGAGACAGCAGCGAAGCGTTTTAGGCGGGAGGCAAAAGCGACCGCCAGGCTCGACCATCCCGGCGTGCCTGCCGTACACGACCTGGGCGTGCACGGTGAAGACCTTTACCTCGTCATGCAGTTGGTGCCGGGGATCGTCCTCGGCGATCACATCGCCGAGCAGGAACGACTGCCTGTCGGTGAGGCGGCTTCCGTTGCCGCCCAGGTCTGTTCGGTTCTCGTGGCGGCCCATGCCGCCTCCCTCGTGCACCGCGACCTGAAGCCCCAGAACATCATGATCACTCCGTCCGGGGTGGTCAAAGTGCTCGACTTCGGCGTAGCCGCACTGCTTGGCCCCGCCCAAGCATCCCGCCTCACCGCGACCGGCCGAGCGCTCGGCACGCCGACCTACATCGCCCCGGAGCAGGCACAGGGAGGCACGGTAGGGCCTGCCGCCGACCTCTATGCCTTAGGCTGCATCCTTTTCGAGATGCTCAGCGGGAACCCTCCCTATGAGGCGGCGAACGCGCCAGACCTGATGCGCCGTCATATCGATTCGCCCATTCCCATTATCACCGAGTACCGATCGGACGTTCCCGACGACCTGGCGCACCTCATCTACTGCCTGCTGGCCAAGGATCCAGCGGAAAGGCCAGCGTCGGCCGGAGAGGTACAACAGCTCCTTGCGCCCTTCCTCGACGGCGGCGATACAGGGGCACTGGCCGCCCGCACACCTCACAAGCTCTCCGACACCGCGCCGCACTTCGCTGCCCTCCCGGTGTCGCTATGAATCGCCAACTTCCATCATGGGATTACCCGACCATCTCCGTGACGATGGCCTCGATCTTCGAGGTGGCGGGGTGCCGTGCGAGTTCGGCGCGGATTCGGCGGCGCAACGTCACAAAGTTCATGCCCTCGACGAGGCTGAGCCCGGCAACGGTCTGGTGCTGCTCACGGCCGAACTCCACAAGTTGTTGGTGCATTGGGTTCGCGTCGTCGTACTGGGGGATGGACAGGTCCCACACGTACTTGTCGATGTCGCGCTCATCTTTGCCGTAGGACATCATCGGTCGGGCAAGCTCCGTCAATACGGTGCTGTTCAGGATCGCGGACAGGAAGAGGCCCTCCTCCCGGGTCGCAATCGGGGCCCAGTAGAGCTTGTGGTCGATGATCGCGGCCGGGTCGTCGACAACGGCGGCGGCGACGTGCATGCCCGACTTGCCGTAAACCAGACGTAGCGGTGGTGCAGGAAACTGCGCGGTGAGCGCGCGATGGAAATTGAGCCGCCCGGCCAGGGTGAGACGAGCGCTGCTGCGATGCGTCTCCCAGGTGGTCTCGGCCTGCCGCCACCACTCGGCGAGGCCGAAGTAGTAGTCGAGTCGCGATCCGGGGCCGGTCATCAACGCGGACCCGTCGAGCGGCAGCACTGCTTCCTTCGCAGGCAGGATCCGGTACGGCACCAGGCTCTCGCCGAGTAGCACGCGCCGGATGAACTCGGCCTCTACTACGCCTTCGAGGGCGGGAAGCTCCTTCCACGGGGCCTTCTCGAGGTTGCTGCGCGCCGACCGTACGAAGCGACGGCCAGCACCAAGACCAAGCCGCCCGCCGGAATCCGTCTCGACAAAGAACAGGAACCTCGGCACGATCGTGGCGCCTTGGGTGAACCGTGGCTTGTACGGTGACCCGGTGCGGGCCGACTCGCCGGTGACCAGATCGGCGGCCTCGCGGGTGACGAGCGGTTCGACCAGGTGCCATGATTTGGCGTCCACTGGCACTTTGCCCGTCCACCGCTCGGTCACCGAGGGTAGACGCCGGTAGGTGCCCAGGGTGGCTCGGTCGCCGAACACGACGCCGGCGCCGCGGGGGAAGGGGTGGGGACGCAAGCGACGCAGGTCCCAGGAGCCGGTAAAGGCGACGCCGGCCGGTTCAGCAGTGTCCTCGTACCAACCGCTGCGGAAGCCCTCGAAGTAATCGCGATCGAGCACCGAGTTTGGCAGGACGAAGGCGAACGAGCCGTCGTCGCGAAGGTACTGCTGGACTGTTCTGGCCACGAAGAGGGCAGAGAGATCCTGGTTCGTGGCGAACTCGCGACCGTGCCACAGCCCGCGGCTGTGGGAAAGTTCTTTGAACCGTGTCTGCATGTCCCGTGGCATCTGACGGTAGGACAGCCACGGTGGGTTGCCGATCAGGACGTCCACTCGATTGTCGTCGATGGCTAGCCAGACCGGTCGGGCCAGGTTGCGCAGGTAGTAGCTCCAGATGTGGTCGCGGCCCTCGTCGTGCAGCCGGCACATCGCCTCGAAGGTGCTGAGGATCATCGGCTGGTCGTCGGGTCCGATCTTCATCCGGTGGAAGAACGCGGTCAGCGACGGCGGGCCGTTGCCTTCTTTCGGTTTCGCCGCGATGCCGGCGAGGCCCGCGACGATCTGGTCGAAGCGGCTCGGCTCGTTGAGCAGTTCCTTCGGGAAGCGCAGCCACTCCTCGACCTCGCTGGCGTTGTAGCCGGCGCTGATCCGTACGTGCTCCTCGGTGAAGAGGTCGCGTCGTTCCCGCCATTGCATGCTGTCGCCGAGATAAACCGGGATGGTGATCGCGTCGCGCTGATCGGTCAGCCGCTCGTGGCCGATGGCGAGCAGATAGGTCACCCGTGCGAGCGCCACGGCGACCGGGTGTAGATCGACACCAACCACGTGCTTGGTGAGTTGCGTCAACGCGGTGTCGAGCGGAACGGCCGCTGCCTCGGCGGCAGCAAGATACCGGCGTACGGCATGGAAGAGGAAGGTGCCGGAGCCGCAGGCGGGGTCCAGCACCCGTTGCCGCAGCGGATCGGTGACGACGGTGTCGACGAGATGCTCGGCGAGCCAGTCCGGGGTGTAGTACTCGCCCATCCGCTTACGCGTCTCGGCCCCGATCATCGACTCGTAGAGCACCTTCAGGATGTCGTGGTCAGCCCGCAGCCAGTCGAACCGGGCCAGCCGCCGTGTCAGCCCCTGGACGAATTCGCGACCACCGGGCACCTCCGTGGTCCAGCCGAAGAAGTCGTGCTCGACCACGCCGAGGATGCGGGCCTGGTCGAACCGTTGCCCAGTGATGAGGTCCTGCGGCTGCAGATCCATGGCGTCGATGCCGACGACCAGGTGCGCGATGATGTGCGCGCTGTTCATCAGCAGTGTGTGCTCGACGAAGAGGTCCGGATCGTCGACGAACTGCGTGCCGAGGGCGCTGTCCAACAACCCCGCCCAGAGCTGCCGTTTCAGCTGCACGGTCGGCACCTGTGCGTGCTCTTCGTAGAGTGCGGCGAGCGCGGCGCGATCCAGCTTGTGGGAGGTGCTCTCCGCACCGAGTCGGCGGGCAATCTCGGCGGGTGCCGGCCGGACCCGTTGACTCGTTGCCAGCACGCCTTCAAGCCAGTAGAAGAGGGCCAACCCGTCGGGGCGAGTGGCAGCCAACGCGTGGGTGTCGATGAGGGTCAGCGAGTCGCCGGCTAGCTGGTACGCACGCCAGGTCGCCCCGTCGGTGAGGACGCCGACGTACCGTTGACTGCGCTCGTGGCTCCGCGAGCGGACGTAACCGCCGAGCTGCCGCTCGGCCTCCTGCAGCGGACGTCCGTTCTGGAGCCGACGCTTGACCTCGATGACCGTGTAGCCCACTTCGATGTCGATGCGTCTGCCACCGCCGGCCGGAGCCTCGAGGTCAACGTCGAGGTGGGCCTCAGCGAGGCCGAAGTCGCCGGCCAGCAGGAGTTGTCGAATGTCGGCCTGCAGGGTTGCTTCGCTGCGGGCGGCACGGCGATCGGCGATTCGCGCCAACAACGGCTGCACCGAGGGGGGAAGACCGTCGGGCGCGGGCACCTCCGGTCTAGGTGGCTTCTGGCGGCTGGGGCTTCCATCTGGCGTACCGTCCGGGCGGGCCATGCACCAGTGTGGATCTGACGACTCCTCGGATTCAATAAAACTGCGAATCGCTGTCAGATTATGGACAGCTACGGTCAGTGATGGGATTCAGGTAGGCCTGGAACCCGAAAGTGTGGCCGGTAGGGTCGCATCCGCGCGCCGACCGATCACGCAGGAGGCTCCGACACGGCGACCCGGGCGCTGGAGGTCTGTAACGTCGTCGCCATCAAACAGCTCACCCCAGCGCTGGAGAAGGCCGCGGCGGAGGCGCCGACGCTGCTGTTCGTCCGTCAATCCAACACAGTGCTGCGCGACCTGGGCATCGACGACCAAGTGCTGCGTGCCGTCCGTACGATCACCGACAAGGTTCAGCTGGAAGCGTTCAGCAAGCTGCTGCCCGAGGGCCAGTTCGAGGTTCTGTAGTACCTGGCTGAGGGCTTCACACCGGATGAGGTCTACCGCGACGTGATGGCCGAGCGCCGGCCGGCGGACGACGCCGGAGCCGAGCGAGAGCCTGGCGGTGGCCATCGCCAACACGAAGAACCGCATCACCTTGGTGGCCCGACCAGACGAGCTCGCCGAGACTGCGGGTGGTGCACGCTCTCGAACCGATCAGTGGAGAGCCCCACCTCGCCGTCGTGCCGCCCACCGGACTTGGCCCGTGAGTGGTGACCGACTGGAGAAGGCTGCGCCCGCGCACGTGCCGGTGCACCATCGGTGAAGCCGACCTTTAGCTGGCGTGGCCCTCTCGTTTGGTAGCCGCGATGAAGTCGGCCCATGCCTGGGCGGTGAAGGTGAGTAGCGGGCCCGTGGAATCCTTCGAGTCGCGCACGGCGACGACGCCGGAGAGGTTGGTCGCGACCTCGACGCAGTTGCCGCCGTTGTCACCGCTGCGAATGCTTTTGCGCCAGTTGGCGCCGGTCACGTCAGTCATGCCGCATCTCCCCGATGAGCCTCTTGATCATGTCTCTTGGTCGCTGCACCGGGCGGGACAACACCAGATGAGCCAGCGGTACGTCATCCACCTGCCCGTCGTGGCCGCTGACCTGCCTGCCGCGCAGCGCCTGGCCCGGGTTGTCGGTCGCTGGATGCTGGTGCTGCCGATGGCAGACCCGGGGGAGACCACGGTCTCCGAAGAGGACGCGCAGTTCCTGCGCCACCGGGTGTTCTGCGATCTACGTCTGCCGAACGGCCGGCGCTGTCTGCTGCGCGATGGGCACGACGGTGAGTGCTCGCGCCGCCTACGCCGGTGACCGGATCGGATCCCTGGTCGGCCGTACACCAGGTTGAGGCCCGACCACGTTGATGCCGAGTCGCGCTTTCGTACCTTGCTCTGCCGGCCAGGCTCTGGTTGGCTGCCAGCCTGGCGACGTCGATTCGCTGACGTGTCGAACTGCCCTGTATTGAGATGACCGCTGCGTGGTGACTTCACACAGCGGTTTGCCGTGGCTCACAGGACCACTGACGGAGGGTAGCGACATGCGCGAGATCAAGATCTGTTTCGATTGTGACGATGCGGATCGGTACGCGGATATCGTCAACGCGATCTGGGCGCAGATGAATGCCACCGGCTGCGACTTCACCGTCACCCCCGACGAGCTGGCTGTGGCCCACGATCTGGACAAACGTTGGGACGACTACAGCCAGGTTTCCTGGAAGGACGGCGGCCGGCGCGGTACGCCACAGGCGATCGCAGGTGGGTCGGACCGAGCCGATGCGAGGGATGATGCCAAGTCGGACGGGTGACGCAGCGGAGTGAAACGCACGAAGGGCTCCACGGAGCACGCCTGCGTCAACTGCGGCGCCGTTGTCGATGGTCGAGCGAACTCCGGCCATCGTGGCCCGGACATCGCCTGGTACATCCACTGCCGCCCCTGCGCCGCCTCGGTCGCGGATCAGATGGAGCCGCTCAACCTGCTTCCGACGAGCAGCGATGCCGACATCCACCGGTGCCGACAGTGTGGCGGACACCGGGTCTGCCGTGCGGGATGGCGGACCCGATGCCACGTCTGTTTGGACGGGCGTTCTTCCGGCCTCGCTCTGGCGGCCGGCGAGCGGCTGCTGTCTGAGCTGCCCAATGACCCCGCGCTCGCGACTCAGCTGCTTCGGTTCGCCGGCCTGACCACCACGGACGCCATTTCGGCCCGGGTCGCCGCTGAGTTTCGGGCCGCCGTCGCGCTCGGTGAGGAACTCGACAGGCGGCGCCGCGACAGTTGGGCCGATTTGACCGTAGACGTCTACGGGCTTCCGTGGTTCGGCGAACGGAGGCGAGCCCTGACTCACGGGGGCTGGGGTGTCCACACCACCTGCGGGTCTTGGCAAAGGCTTCGCGTTCGGGACTGTCAAGCTTGCCCACCGGAGCCGGGGAGTCGATCGTTCGCGGTGCTGCGGGATACGCCTTACCTGCTCTATCTGGTCCAGCATCGCGGACTGCTGAAGTTCGGAGTCGGCGCTGCACCTCGGATTCGGGAGCATCTGAGGGCGGGGGCCAAGCTGGTGGAAGTCCGCGAGGGCCGGCATTGCGACGTTATCGCCGCCGAAGCCATCCTCAAGCGGCAGAAGCGTGAGGCTGCGATCCCGCTCAGGGTTTGGCGGACCTGGCGGATGCCGGCGTCGTTCGGAGCAGGCACGGAGGTTGTGCTCGCCACTGCGCAGATCCGGCTTGCGGATGTCCTGACCGACGGCCGAGACGTCACCGCTCGGTTTGGGCGGTAGGCGCGCTGGTGGAAACCGAGAAGGCAGAGGCTGCCATGGCCCGGAGCCCGTTCCTGACGCCGCCGGCGACCGAACCTGCCGATCGTCTACGCGCTGGAGCCGATGTCCGGGAATCGCAACTCGCGGCTCGCCAGGGCGAGTTGGCCGATCAGCTTGCCCAAGCCGAGGACACCAGAGGTGAACAGATACAGAACCAGATGATCCGTCCTCTCAATTGCCCGTTGGGCCGAGTGCCGGCGCGATCATGACGTCGCTAACGTGCGCAGCACGGAGGTGACGGGGATGGCCGTTCAGCGGTGGGACGCCCGGTTCGAGGGGGAGCAACTTGTCCTGCGGCGCTGGCGGTTGCTGCCGTGGCCGAAGGCCTACGTCAGGCGGATACCGCTGGCCGCGATCCGCGGTATTGGGTCAGTCACCGCCGCAGACCACGCGAAGCGACGCGCGCAACTCTCCGTTCAGGACGCTTTGGCCCCCCGCGTCATCGAGGTCATTCCCGTCAGGTTTACAGCGGAGCAGTGGACGTTCGCCGGCTGGTTCCTTGGAGGACGGCAAGCGGTCCGGACCGAGCCCCCGGGCCCCGCCTCGACGACACCGCCGGTCGGGGCGGCTCCGCCACGTCCGGGTGTCGAGGTCCCGGTGCAGTCGCGGAGAGGAGTGCGGCCCTCGGCAGCGGCGCAAGCCCACCTCTCGGCCAAGGCGGCCGCGCCCTCGCCGTCGCCTCTGCCAACCACCCCCGTCATGCGGGTCGACGATGGCAAGCGGCCGGTGTGGTTGTGGCTGCAGAACGGGAAGGTCCAGGGCTCTCTCGTGCCGGTGGCCGATGCCTCGCAACATTGGCTGAGTCCCGCCGATGTTGCCCATCTCCTGCTCGCCGACCTGTCGAGGACGATGCCGGCGATTCGCGCACTGACGGGCATCTCCGACAGCCAACAGGCGCTGGCTCAGCTACGGAGTTGGCAGCGGTCAGAACCGGTCGTCGTCAACCTGCGTGCCTCCGACCTTGCCGGACGGCGGGTGACGGAGGCGCTGCAGAAACCGGGCCGGAGCAACCCCGACGGCACCGTACGCACCGTTTCCGGCGGCCTTCCAAGTCTGAACAAGCGCCGGCGATGAGCTTGTCTTCGCCGGTCTCCTCGTAGGCGCGCTTGGCGCAGGGCTTGCCCTCGCTGGTCTCGCCGGCCCGGCCCCGGGCAGTGCCTTCAACCAGTTACGAGACGTTGGAGAGCTGGCACATCGACCGCCCCCTGTCACCACCGGGCTCAAGCCCTTGGAGCGCCGACAAGCCGCCAACTACCGCACCACCCACTGGCATCGGCCGAGACCCAGGCAGACGCGACGGGTCATCACCGATGGTGTTCGGCTGGTATTTTTCGGTGCTGTGCCGAACGATGCTCATCTCACCGGTCTGGACGCTCTGCTCAGCGAGACGCGACAGGCCCTAGAGGCGGCGCGCTCCCGTACGCCGGGCGAGGCGCCGGCCGACGAGGAACAGCCTGTCGGTCACGGCGAGGCGCTCGACGGCAAGGTCCGGGCGGCGGTTCGCGGTGGGCGCGTCGACGAGTTGACTGTCGATCCGAGGGTGATGCGGTTGCCGGCGCAGGATCTGATGGAGCACGTCAGGGCGGCGGTCAACGCTGCGCTCGACGACCTCGGCAGTCACCAGACCGAGCTACCGACCGTGGAGCTCGACAGCCTGGCCGGAGGGCTCCAGGAGGTCCAGGATCGATCGTTGCGGCAGATGGCCCAGATGAACGAGGCACTCCAGGACGTGGTGGCCCTGCTGAGGACACCACGACGGTGAGACCTCTGGATGTCGACTCGGAGCAGCTGCGGCAGGCGGCCGGCGGCGTGCAGCGGGCGGGTGAGCGCCTTGAGCAGCAGTGGCAGCGGCTGCGCGCGACAGCGGACGGCATGGGTGACATCTTCGGCGGTGACGACGTGGGTGGGCTGATCGGCGCGTCCTACCAGGCGGCCCAGCAGATCGCCGAGCAGTCGATCACGTCGGTGGTCGCGGCCTTCGCCGGCTTCGGCGACGGGCTCGCCAAGATGGGTACGGCCTACGACGAGGTCGAGTCCCGTAACGCCGCCCTCTTCGACAGGTTCGTCTGAGCCGATGGGCATTCAGATCCCCGGCGAGCTGTCTGGACTGCTGAACGAACTCGGCTATCTGTGGCCGGAGAGCGACGAGGAACGGCTCTTCGAGCTGGCTCAGGCGTGGATCGCGTTCGGCGCCGAGGCGGATGCCGCAGCTACCGACGCCACCGCGGCCGTCGCGCTGCTCGCTGGCAACGACGGCAGCGCTTTGGAAGCGTTCCGTGGCCAGTGGTCTGACTCCGATTCCGCTGCCGCCGTACTCCAGGATCTCGGCTTCGGTGCCCGTGCCGTTGGCGCCGCTCTGCTGGTCTGCGCGCTCGTCGTCCTCGCCCTGAAGATCAACGTCATCGTGCAGCTCACCTTGCTGGCCATCTCGATCGCGCAGGCCATCGCGACGGCGGCCCCGACGTTCGGTGCGTCCCTGTTGGAGATTCCGGTCTTCAAGAAGTTGGTCGACATCGCCATCGACTTCCTGATCGGCCAGGCACTGGAGGCGGTCCTTGGGTAGGCGCGGCCGCAAGGGCGCAGGCGACGCCGCCTCCGGAATCATCGCGAAGGCCGCGTCGGCGGCGATGCGCGAGGCCAAGGAGGTGGGGCCGAAGGCTGCCGACGACGCCGCCGAGGCCGCCCGACGGGCGGTCCCCGGCCCGGCCGGCAAGATCCCGCTCAAGCCGCCGAACTCGCGACACAACCTCGACAGCATCCGCCCCAAGAACCCCAGCAAAGAGGTCAACACGGTGGTTATGCCCGGGACCGACGTGGCCAAGGACCTCGACGACATCGCCGCCGGCCGCGCGAAGTGGGATCCGGACCGCCAACGGTACGAGGTGAACGGCCGCACCTACGCGGTGGAGCCGAGCGGCACTGTCTTCCCCGAGGCGGGGCCGGGACTCGAACAGCTCAGCCGAGCCGAGTACGGCGCGCTCAAGGAGTACATTGCCGCTGGTGGCGACATCGAGAAGGCCAAGGCGGCAATGGCTCGGAACCCGTTCCTGACCGAGGCCGCGCAGGAGCGCGCCCTCGACGTGTTCCGCCATCACAAGAGCCAACGGGGGTAGAGGTGCAGTACCAGATCCACTTCGAGGCCGAGTTGCCCGCCGACGCGCTGCGCCGGCACCTGCAACAGGACTACGGCATCGCCCCCGAGGCCGTGTACGTCGGTCGGATCGAGGACCGGGCGGTGGACGACCCCCGACCGGTGGCCATGTTCACCCCGCCCGACGAGGACGAGGAGTTCGGCTGGATCCTCACCGGCGACACCGAACTCGCCGACGCCACCGGCCGCAACGAGCGGGATCTCGCCATCAGCCTGGCGGGTACCTTCGGGGTGCGGGCACTTGTCGACGACGGCAGCGTCTATCCCGACCGGTGGCTGCTGGTCAGCTCCGACGGAAGCAGCGGCCGGGTCATGACCGACGAGGACGCCGCCGCCGACGGAGACCTGCGGATCGTGTACGCGCTGGAGCCGATCCCCGGGGAACCGCAGCTCGCCGTGGTACCACCGCCGGAGTGGGCGCGCTAGTAAAGACCTCGACCGCGCTACTCGGCTCGCCGACCCGGAGCGCGCGAGCCGTATGCCGGTCCGAACACCACAAGCAGCGCCAGGTCCTCGGTCACCTCGTCGAACCGGTGCTCCTCGCCAGCCGGCACGAAGATCACCGAACCCGGGCCAACGTCGGCTGTGCCGTCCGGCGTCACGATCCGGGCACGCCCTGCGGTGACCACGTAGATCTCGTCCTCGGTGTGTGGGCTCTGATCGTCGAGACCGCCCGCCGGGATGCAGTACGTTCCCACCGACAGGTCCGGCACACTCAGGTGTTCGACCCAGTCGTTGGCCGCCCCGGCGGGTGCGGTCCACCGGCCCGCGCCTTCGATGATCAGCATGGCGGAAGCCTAGAGCCTGCATCGACGTCGGTGCCAGGCTTCGAACTGGCTCAAGAACCTTCGCGCGTGAGGGCCCGATATAAGCCCGAGGGCCAGCTCGGCCGTGGTGGGTGACCGCTAGGCTGGCCCTCGCTGGTCTCGCCACCTGGAGAATCACCCATGTCCGACAGCGTGTTCGCGCAGTTCACCGCCGACGACGACCAGCTCGCCGTCGGGCTGCTCGTGCAGCCGGCGATCAACGCCGCCCTGGTGCACAACCGCGTGCCGTTGGTCCGGCACCTCACGCTCACCAACCGCAGCTCGGTGCCGTTGACCGACGTGACGCTGACGCTGGAGTTGCGCGGCCCGGACGGCGCGTTGACCGAGCCGTGGTCCCGTACGGTCACCACACCTCTGCGGCCCGGTGCGAGCACGAGTTGGGACGACTTCCGGGACTTCACGCCAGACCGTGGCCTGCTCTACCGCACCGGTGAGGCGTTCCCTGTCGACTACAGCCTCACCGTCGAGGCGGCCGACAACGCGCTGACGCTTGTCGCGCCATCGAAGGTGTTGGCGCACAACGAGTGGTTCAACAGTCCCGCCCTGTACGACACGCTGGCGGCGTTCGTGCAGCCGAACACCCGGGCGGTGGACGCGGTCCTGCGGGCTGCCGCGCAGATCCTGCTGGCACGGACGGGCTCCGGCTCGTTGCAGGGCTACCAGGACGGCTCGGAGCGGGCGTCGCTGATCGCCGGCGCCCTGTACGAGGCGCTGCGCCAGTTGGAGATCACGTACCAGATCCTGCCGGCGTCGTTCGAGAACAGTGGGCAGAAGGTCCGTACGACGGCCGCGGTGCTGGACGGGCGGTTGGGCAACTGCCTCGACCTGTCCGTCACGTACGCCGCGTGCCTGGAGGCGGCAGGGCTGCGCCCGCTCATCTTCATCAGCAAGGGCCACGCCTTCGGCGGTTTCCTGCTGGAGGAGGAACGGCTGGGCTCGACAGCGGTGACCGAGAGCAACCTGCTGATCTCGATGGTCGACTCCGGCCGGGCGGTGCCTGTGGAGTTGACCCGTGTCGGACCGGGCGAGCAGACCGCGACGTTCACCGAGGCGGTACGGGCCGGGCTCGGCCATTTCCGGGTCGAGAGTCATCTCCTGCACGGCGTCGTCGACGTACACCTGGCGCACCGTTCGGGGATCCGGCCGTTGCCGTCGGCCGACGAACTGGCGACGCCCGCCCCGGCGGACGCCGGGGCGACGCCGGAGATCAGCGCGTCCCTCGACCTTCCACCTGGCGTCGCGGCGTCGAAGCTGCGGCAGCTCGCCGACGACGGTGACGAGGTGGCGCAGCAGTCCGACGGCTCGCCGGCCCGCATCCAGCAGTGGAAGAAGTCGCTGCTCGACCTGAGTCTGCGCAATCCGCTGCTCAACCTGCCCAAGCGGGGTCGTGGCTTGGACCTGCACGTGCCGGCGGGCGCGTTGCCGCTGCTGGACGACCTGATCCACGACGGCAAGCAGGTGCAGATCATTCCCCAGGACGACATCAGCCGGGTCCAGGAGTTGGCCGGAGCGCGCCGGGCGCAGGAACTCGACGCCGAGATCCTGGCCAAGGAGCTGCGCACCGACCGGCGGGTGTACGGCGGGGTCACCGAAGCGCGCTACAAGACGGCGATGCGCACGCTGCAGCGTGAGGCGCGCACGATGGAGCAGGAGACCGGCAGCAACTACCTCTACCTGACCATCGGCACGCTCGTGCACACCAAGAGCACCGGGGCTGAGGCGTACGCGCCGCTGTTCCTGCTGCCGGTGCGTATCGAGGGTGGCAGCGGCCGTCGCCCGTACGCGATGGTCATCGATGGCACCGAGGTCGCCATCCCCAACCACTGCCTTGTCGAGTGGCTGCGGGTCAAGCACAGCGTCCGGATCCCGGAGTTGGAGCAGCCGGTCCTCGACGAGAACGGCATCGACATCGCCAAGACGCTCGCCGCGATCAACACCGGTCTGGTCGACAACCGGCTCAACTACCGCATCGACGAGACGGCAAGCCTGCGGCTGTTGCAGTTCTCCACGTTCCAGATGTGGCGGGACCTCACCGACCACTGGCCCCGGTTCATGGAGAACCCGGTCGTGCGGCACCTTGTCGAGTCATCCGGTGCCACGTTCGACGACCCGGCCCGCCCGGACGACGCCGAGGTGCTCGTCGACGAGGCGGACCTGCACCTGCCGATCCCCGCCGACGGCTCACAGATGCAGGCCATCGTGCGCGCCGAGCGTGGCCACTCGTTCGTCCTGGAGGGCCCGCCCGGCACCGGCAAGTCGCAGACCATCACCAACATGATCGCCCGTGCGGTCGCCTCCGGCCGGTCGGTGCTGTTCGTCGCCGAGAAGCAGGCCGCGTTGGAGGTGGTGAAGCGTCGGCTCAAGCAGGTCGGCCTCGGCCCGTTCGCGCTGGACCTGCACGGGCGCAAGCAGTCCCTCAACGCCATCCGCCAACAACTCCGCGACGCCCTCGACCAGCACGACCAGGCCGGCGACGGCACGTGGACGGCAGTGGAGACGGCCTACCGCACGCGCCTCGCCCCGCTGACCGAGTACCCGGTCCAGGTGCACACCCCCAACCCCGTCGGGATGTCGCTCTGGTCGGCCTACGAGCAGACCCTCGCGTACGGGGAGGGTCCGGTCGCCCCGATCCCGGTGAGCTATCTGCACGCGCCCGCCGACGCACGCGCCCGGGTCGAGACGACACTGCGGGAGTTCCCGGCGGCGGCACGCTCGGCCCGGGTCCGGGCGGCGCATCCCTGGGCGCTCAGTGGCTGCCGCACCCTCGACGGGCTGCACGGTGCCGCCGTCACCGAGATCGCCGCCGAGGTGGAAGCCCTGCGGGCGGACCTCGCCGCCCACCCGTACCTGATGGATCTGTTGCGGACGTTGCCCGCCCCGGAGGCCGTCGGCGAGCTGACGGCGGGCGCGTGGCTCGCCGTACGCGGAATGCTGCCGGACCGGCAGACCACGGTGCGGGCCGCCGATCGGCAGTGGGACGACGGCGTCAGCCGGCTTCAGGCGGACCTGGCGGCCTTCCGGCAGGGGTTCGCGGGTGAGCTGGCGAGTTTCCGCGCGGACGTCTTCGCCCGCCCCGAGTTGACGGCCTGGCACGTCGAGGCGCAGGAGGTGGCGAAGCGGCTGTTCGGCAAGCGCAAACGTCGGCAGGCCATCGTGGACCGGCTCGCGGTCCACCTGGTCGCCGGTGCGACGCTCGACGCCGACCAGGTGGAGGTGGCTGTCGGTCGGCTCGTCGCCGCCCAGGCGCAGGTCGCCGCGCTCCACGAGCGGTCGCTGGCGCTGGGTGGGCTGCGGCTACCGGCGTGGCAGCCCACCGACCCGGACGCGCAGGAACGGCTCGCGGAGGCGGTCGAGGCGACCCGGACCGGCCGGACCCTCCTGGCCCGGCACCCGGCGGCCTGGGAGCTGTTCGACAGCGGGTTCACCGACGTCGGCGCGGCCCTGCTCGACCGCGTCGCCTCCCGGTGGCGGGCCTGGCGTGGGGTGCTGCGCTCGGCCGGGCCGGAGCTGACCCTGTGGGCCGCCGGCACGCACTGGGTCGACGCCTGGCAGCGCGACGGCGCGGTGTGGCTACACGAGCTGCGTGCCGAAGAGCTGTTTCCGCTGCGCCGATGGGCCACCGTCCTGGGCCACGCCGACGTGCTCGCCTCGGCCGGTCTCACCGACTTCCGGGACCAGCTGCTCCGCGCCGAACTGCCCGCCGGGGTTGCCGAGGAGGTCTACCGCCGGGGAGTCGCCGCCGCGTCCCTCGCCGAGCGGGTACGGACGAACGGCCTCCAGTACTTCGACCCGGAACTGCACGACGACGAGATCAGCCAGTTCGAGGCCGCCGCCGGTGAGCTGCGGTCCGCGCTGCCGACGCAGTTGCCTGCCGTGCTGGTCCGTCGCCGGCCCTTCAGCCCCACCGACCGGCGGGGCCGCTTCGCCGACTTCGCCGCCGAGCTTCGCCGCAAGCGAGGTGGTCGGTCCTTCCGGGAGCTGTTCGAGCAGTACCCGGACGCGGTGCTCGCACTGACCCCGTGCGTGCTTGTCAGCCCCGCGTCGGCGGCGAACTTCCTGGCACCCGGCAGCCAACGCTTCGACCTGGTCATCTTCGACGAGGCGTCGCAGATCCGCGTCGCCGAGTCGATCGGCGCGATGGGTCGGGGCAGCGCCGTGGTGGTGGTCGGCGACTCCCGGCAGATGCCGCCCAGCAGCATCATGCAGGCCAGCCACACCGCCGACGAGGTCGACGAGGGCGACGGCCCGGTGCCGGAGGACCTGGAGAGCATCCTCAGCGAAGCCGTCGAATCGGGGCTGCCGCAGCGCTGGCTGTCCTGGCACTACCGCAGCCACGACGAGTCACTTATCGCCTTCTCCAACCGCTACTACTACGACAACAAGCTCTCCAGCCTCCCGTCGCCCGGCGCCAGCAGCACCGCAGGCGTCACCTGGCAGCGCGTCGACGGCCAGTACGACAGGGGCGGCGCACGGACCAACGACGTCGAGGCGCGGGCGATCCTCGCCGACATCACCCGTCGCCTGCACGACCCGGCCACCGCCAACCGGTCGATCGGCGTGGTCACCTTCAACATCCAGCAACGTGACCTCATCCTCAACCTGCTGGAGGAGAGCACCGACCCGATCATCCGCGAGCAACTCTCCGGGGCCGTCCCGGAGCCGATCTTCGTGAAGAACCTGGAGAACGTGCAGGGCGACGAGCGGGACGTCGTCCTGTTCTCCCTCGCCTTCTCCACCAACCCGGACACCGGCCAGCTCCCGCTGAACTTCGGCCCGCTCAGCCAGGCCGGCGGCGAGCGGCGGCTCAACGTGGCCATCACCCGCGCCCGCCGCCAGGTCGTCCTTTACTCGTCGTTCGACCCGTCGGACATCGACCTGTCCCGTACCTCCGCGCTGGGCACGCAGCACCTGCGGGCGTACTGCGAACTGGCCGCCGCAGGCGCGGACCGCCTGGGCGACCTGACCGCCGACCGCGCCGAGCGGCGCAGCCGCATCCGCGACGAGGTGGCCGCGGCGCTGCGCGAGCGCGGCCACGAGGTCCGCACGTCGCACGGCCTCTCCGACTTCACAGTCGACATCGCCGTACGCAAGCCGGGCTCGCCCCGGTGGCAGGTCGCCGTCATGCTCGACGGCCCGGACTGGAGTTCCCGGCCGACGGTGGCCGACCGGGACTCCGCACCCACCCTGCTCCGGTCGATCATGGGCTGGGCGGAGGTGGTCCGGTTCTGGCTGCCGGCGTGGATCCACGACCGGTCGGCAATGCTCGACCGGGTCGACGAGGCCGTCACCCGAGCCGAGACCCCCGCGACCGTCGAGCCGTCGGCCGTCGCACCGCCGCACGCGGACATCGAGCTGCCGCAACCGCGCCCGGCAGCAGACACCGAGCCGCCGCGCCCGGCACCGGCCGCCGAGTCACCGCCGCCGCGCCTCATGACCCAGGAAGAGCCACCTCCCGGTACGGCGACCGCGCCCGTCATCGCACTCGCCACCGCGCCGGCCGCCGACACCATCACGGTGAGCCCATTCATGCCGTACGCCCCGACGCCGCTCGGCGACCAGGCCGACCTCGACCTGCTCGCCACCGACCAGCGGGTACGCGCTCTGATGCGCGACGCGCTTCGCGACATCATCGACGCCGAAGGTCCCGTCGAGCAGCATCGGCTCGCCCGGCTGGCCCTCGCCCGCTTCGGGTTCCTGCGCACACGCGAGGACCGGCGCACCGCAGTGCTGGCGCTCGTCGACTCCCGCCGGCTCCACAACCACCCGACCCTGGGCCGGTACGCCTGGCCGGAAGGAGTCGACCCGCAGACGTACCGCGCGTACCGGGTCACCCAGGCGAGCAACGACAGGACGTTCGAGGAGGTGCCACCCGAGGAGGTGGCGAACGCCTTCGTCCACGTGCTCCAGGGTGTGCCCGGCATGGACGAGGAACGGCTGCTGCGCGCCGGCCTGGAACGGCTCGGCTACCGCCGCCGTACCGAGAAAATCGACAAGCTCCTCCGGTACGGCCTGCACGTGGCGGTAACCAGCGGCCGCCTCCGCCAGGACTCGGCTGGTCGCCTCACCCTGGCCTGACACGCAGCGTTACGACTGGGTGCCCTTCACTGTCGAAGCGCGTCAGCTCAGCCCGTGCTCGTCCAAGCTGGTGTTGAGGACCCACGCCAGAGGCATGGTCGCGCGGGCGACGTACTGGTCGCCCTCCAGACGGTTCATCGTCACCGTCTGTGCTGAGTCCTGGTCGACCACCCAGTATTGGGGAATCCCGGCCGCAGCGTATTCGCTGCGCTTGGTCACCGTGTCGACACCCTCGGAGCCGGGCGAAACGATCTCGACCACGAGGAGCACGTCGGCCACCGGCAACCAGACACCGTCTGCCTGCGCCTTGCTCCACACGACGAGATCAGGGATGCGTCCGCCGACACCGCCGTCACGACCCGGGATGCGTAGTCCGACAGCTTGAGCAACATGGTCCGCCGGAACGCCGCCCTGGGCGAGCCACACCATGAGCCGGGTCGCGATGATCGCGTGGGCGTATCCCGGCGGCGGCATGATCGAGACGACTCCCTCGGGGCTGATTTCGTACCGGTGGTTCTCGTCGGCGGCCATCATCGCCGTGAGGTCATCGAGCGTCACGACAGGGGGCATGTACCTGCCAACCGCCTCTGAGCTCATGGGCGCATCGTACCGGTTCGTCGCCGCCCCCTCGTCGTGGTGGCGCGCTGTGACGTGCACCTTCCGGCGCGTGCGATGCGGTCCGATGCGCGACGCAGTTGGCTGACGTGAGTCCGCGCCCGGCCACCGCTGAAGCTTGCGTTAGGTGACGAGACGGTATTCGGGGATGCCGCGGTTGCGCTCCTCGGTCGGCTCGCCCGTTGACCGTGCGGTGACTGTGACTCCGTCGGGGATGAGAGCCCGGGAGACGTAGATTCCCTCAAGGCAGGTGTCGCACCAGAACGAGACGTAGCCGTGCTCGGCGGCGGGCGGTGCGGTGAAGATGATGCGTAGGGTCCGGTGACCACAGTTCGGGCAGGCGAGACTCGATGTCGCCGGCAACTCACGGTAGACGATGTCGTACGCCGTGAGCCACTCATTGAACGTGGCCATCAGCGGGCTCCTTCCGGCCTGACGGAGTGGTTCCTCCACCACTGTTCTGCCACCGGAGGATGCCCGGCAGTTGGCGATGTCTGCTCCGACGGTCACGACGGGGACTCAGCCGTTGCGGCGCATTATCTGATCGGGCCGGAGCGTGACCGAGGCGACGGTACGGCCATCGGCGTCGGCGAACTCGACCTCGTACGCGGTCGAAGGGACGCCGAAGATGTGAACGACGGTTCCTGCTGCTCCCGCAGGGAGTTGTTCTCCCGGAACGGCTTCGCGGAGCTCCACCACGTCGTACAGCTCCACCACGTCATCCTTCCTCACCCCGACCTGCGCGGTACACATTGACCCCGACGCCGTCTCCGGCGAAGGTGCGTCAGTGGTATCCAAGAATCCGTATTGCTTCCTCGCCGGCCAGCCGGAGTTGCTCTCCGCGGAGGTCGGGCACCCGGTAATCATTGCTGCGCACCGTCTGAAGAAAGTCCGTGGGTAGGCGCACGTGGTAGGTGGCGAGATAGAAGCGGAGGTCGTCGCGCCACAACCATTCTCCGTCTGTCAGCACCGACGCGCCCCCGATGAGATGTCGACCGCTACCGAGGACGTCGATCTCGGCACCCATGACGTCGATGAGCCCATGCCCGTGACGTAGGTAATCCTCAACCCGGAGGGCATCGGGGAGCGGCTTCGAGTCCACGTGCGGGTGGATGCTTTCCACATAGACCTCGGTCTGGCTGGGGCCCAGTTCTCGAAAGAACCCAACAGTCTTCATCGGTTCCCCCTGGCTCGCGGTAAGAAGACCTCCCAGGAACCGCCACGCTCGACGACTGGGGGCTGGGGCTCTGCTGCCCATCGCTGGGTCCCCACGCGGGCCGTAGGCGCGAGCACGCTGACTCCGAGTTCGTCGGCCACCCGTTGACCGAGTGGTACGGCGTCGAGGTCGGACTTGACGGTGCCGGCATAGCAGGAGACCAACCGGAGCGGGCCGCCGTCGTAGGCGGGATTTTCTCGGACGGCGGCGGCGATCTGCGCCGCGTCGGTGGCGTTGCCGTCCATGTGCGCCCCGTCTGCTGAAACCTTCCCGGGGACGAAGTATCCTCGTCTGTGCCGTGAACGATGACGTCATGGTGCCCGTCCAGCGGTCGCACTTTATCAAGGTTTCGCATCGTCAGATCGTCGTAGCCGATGGCCGTCGATCGGTCGGAGTGATAGATCGGGTCACCAGCGGAGAGGTACGAATCGGGGGGCCGGTCCGGTGGCCGAGGGCGGTCCCTCGGATCAGCCCAGTCACGTCGTTGTCCCATCCGGTTGGCGGGCCCAAGCCGTGTGAGTCGTCCGAGCGCCTGCTTGAGCCTTTCGATGAGGTCGCCGAGTCGACGGATCTGCGGCATCAGCCGTCGCAGGCTGGCCAGCAGTGCCCGCACCATCCGCGCGATCCGCGCCCCCCAGGACGCGACTGTCGTGGTGACCTGCTCCACGACCAGCGGTGTGGCAAGGCCGCCGGTGGCGACGAGTTCCGCGGCGTACACGATGAGGCGGGAGACGCAGGTGGCGATGGCATCGCGGACGAGGAGCCGGACGGCGGCGACGAGGCCGGCGGCGCCTTCGGTGATCGCGGCCATGGTGTCGGCGCCGAGCGCGAGCCCGGTGATTGCCTGCTGTTGTTCGGCGGCCCAGGCGCGGTAGGCGGGGCCGGCGCTGCCGCCCCAGGTGGCGACGTCGGTGCGGACGGCGCGGGCGAGGGTGGCAGCTTCGTCGCGCAGTGACGCGGCGACGTTGCGCCAGGTCTGGGCGTGTGCGGTGATCTGCGCCGGGTCGCCGGCGAGCCAGTCGAGGGCTTCACTGAGCGGCTTGACGTGTTCGATGAGCCAGGCGATGCCGTACTGGAGCAGGTTGCCGACGGGGTCGGTGACGAAGGCGAGGGCGTCGAGGCCGGCGCTGACCACGCCGAGACTGCCGTCGATCCAGCTGCCGGTGCGGACGCCCTGCGCGATGAGTTCGATGTCCTCGCAGATCCACACGCCCGCCCAGGCGCTGGTCGGGGTGTGCGCTGGGGCGGCGACGAGCGGGTTGGACGTCACCGGCGTTGCCGCACCTCGTCGAGGAGTTGCCTGGCCCGGTCGTCGGAGCTTCGGTAGCGGTCGGCGCCGGTGCGTAGCCTGCCGGCGGTGTCCCGCATCGATCCGGCTGCGGCGGCGATGCCGTCGACGAGGGTCCGTTGCAGGCCGTCGAGCATCATCGGCATCATCGCGCAGAGCTGACCGTAGGCGTCGGTGCCCAACCGGATGTGCTGGCCGGCCTGCTGGGCGGTGTCGAGGCCGGTGGCGCAGCGGTCGAGACGTGCGGCGTGTGCGGTCAGGTCGGCTGGGTCGACCTGGATCCCGTCACCGGCGGGCATCGTCTCGCCCCTCGTCAGCTGTCAGCCGATTGCGATATGAGTCGATGACGGCGCTCGCGTCGTCGCCGAGGGCGGCTGTGGTCACGGCGGTGAGCTGGGTGAGCAGGTCGGCTCGGGCCGCTTGTGTGGTCGCCAGGATCTGCCGGGCGGTGCTGGCGGCCAGATGGTCCCGGACACGTTCGTCGAGCCGCAGGCCGATCAGCAGGCCAGCCGAGTCGACGGTGACCTCCACCGTCCGGTCAGGGCTGCGGGCGGTGCCGGTCAGACCCTGGATCGTGCCCGCCAGTGTCTGTGCCCGTCGTGCCCGTTCGGCGAGCGACGACTCCCACTCGTCGAGCCGGCGTCCGGCCGCGTCGAGCGCGGCGTCGTCCGCCCACATGTCGACCCTCCCCAGGGGACCACCGCCGGCGGCGGCGAGATCACCGGTACGCTACCAACCGGCGTCGATGCGTGTATGCCCCGATTGCCGGGCCGGCGGTACGGGCGCGCAACACAGTCGCCCCAATCCGAGCCGGGTGGCGATCAATTCGGGGAGGATCATCCCGTGACGAGCAGCAACCCGCGCCGGGGATGGTCCGCCCGGACCACCTGGGAGGGCCGGTTCAACGCTCCGCTGCGCGCCTTCCTGCACACCGAGACCGGCGGCGCGCGGGTGGTGGTGGTCGCCGCGTTGGCGGCCCTGGTGTGGGCCAACCTGCACACGTCGTCGTACGAGTCGCTGTGGAGTACATCCTTCTCGGTCCAGTTCGGCGACTGGCGCGTGGCACACGACCTGCGCTTCTGGATCAACAGCGGCCTCATGACGTTCTTCTTCCTTGTCGTCGGGTTGGAGCTGCGCCGGGAATTTGACATCGGCGAGCTGCGGGAGCGTCGCCGGCTGGCGTTGCCGATGCTGGCCGGGATCGCCGGCATGCTGGTGCCGGTCGGCATCTACCTCGCGATCACCGCGGGGCACACCAGCGCTGCGGGCTGGGGCGCGGTGATGGCCACGGACACGGCGCTGGCGCTCGGCGCGCTGGCAGTCTTCGGGCCGCGCTTCTCGGATCGGTTGCGGGGTTTCCTGCTGACGGTCTCCGTCATCGACGACCTGGTCGCGATCGCGGTGCTGGCCATCGCGTACCCACACCATCCGTCGCCGACGGCGCTGCTCGTGGCGGCGGCGATCTTCGGCGTGGTCCTGCTTGTCCGGGCGTTGGGCGTACGCTTCGGGCCGGTCTTCGCTCTGCTGGGGGTGGCGGCCTGGGTCGCGGTGTCGGAGTCCGGTGTCGACCCGGTGGTGGTGGGCCTGGTCATGGGGTTGCTGACCTACGCCTACGCGCCCGGTCGCACCGAGTTGGAGCAGGCGAGCGACCAGTTCCGCCTCTTCCGGGAGCAGCCCACACCGCAGCTCGCCCGGATGGCCCAGGCCAGGCTCGCCTCGACGTTGTCGCCGAACGAGCGGTTGCAGACCCTCTACCATCCGTTGGCGAGCTACCTGGTGGTGCCGCTCTTCGCACTGGCGAACGTCGGGGTCGTGATCGACGGCCAACTGCTGGCCGCTGCCGTTACCTCGCCGGTCACGATCGGCGTCGTGGCCGCGTACATCGTCGGTAAGCCGGTCGGGATCGTTGTCACCTCGTGGCTGGTGACGCGGCTGAGCGGCAACCGGTTGCGGCCACCGGTCGGCTGGGTCGCGGTCACCGGGGTGGGCACCATCTCGGGCATCGGCTTCACCGTCGCCCTGCTGATCGCCACCCACGCTCTCAGCGGCCCGGCCCTGGACGAGGCGAAGGTCGGCATCCTCGTCGCGACGATCGGCGCGTCCGTCATCACCTGGCTGGTGTTCCGCTTCGCCGCGCGGATGCCGCCGGCGCGGCGCGCGCGGGCGCTGCTGGGCGTCACCGAGGGGATCGTCGACCTGATGCTTCCGGTCGATCCGGAACGCGACCACGTGCGTGGGTCGGACGATGCGCCGGTGACGGTAGTGGAGTACGGGGACTTCGAGTGCCCCTACTGCGGGCAGGCCGAGCCGGTGGTGCGGGACCTGCTGGAGGCCTTCGCCAACGTCCGGTACGTCTGGCGGCACCTGCCGCTGACCGACGTCCACCCGCGTGCCCAACTCGCCGCCGAGGCGGCCGAAGCGGCAGGTGAGCAGGGCGCGTTCTGGGAGATGCACGACCTGCTTCTCACGCACCAGGACGCACTCGACGCCCCCGACGTGCTCGGCTACGCCGGCCAGCTCGGCCTTGACCTCGACCGGTTCCGTGAGCACATGGCCGAGCGAAGGGGAGTCGACCGCATCGGCGAGGACGTCGACTCCGCCGACCTCAGTGGGGTTACCGGGACCCCGACCTTCTTCGTCAACGGCCGGCGCCATCACGGCGCGTACGACATGGTGGCGCTCTCGGCGGCGGTTCAGGCGGCGTTCGCCAGCGCGAAGCTCCGCCCCGAATACCACAGGGAACCTGAGGGCGAAGGGTCCGAGGACGAACGCTCCGAGGACGAACCGCCAGCTGACCGCCGGGGCGACGCCGGAGTGAGTGGGTCGCCGTAACAGGGGCGCTCTACGATCCCCGGCATGCGGACCGAGCCCGCCGGCATGCCCTCTGCCCCTGACGTCGGGTCGCTTCCGCCCTCGTCGGACGTCGCGGACGTCGGGTCGCTTCCGCTCCCGCCGGACGCCGCGGACGTGTACCAGGACCTGTTGCGTCCTGCCTCGCGGCAGCGGCGACGACGCCGACGCGATGCTTGTGCACCGCTCCCGCCTGCTGCACGGGCTCTCCGAGTTGTTCGAGGTGTTCTGGCGGCTCGGCGCGCCCATCCACGCCACCACCGACGCCGCCCAGCCGGAAGCCGAGCCGACGGCCGCCACGCAACGGCTCCTCGCGCTGCTCACCGCCGGTCTGACCGATGAGGCCATCGCCCGTGACCTCGGCGTCAGCAACCGTACGGTGCACCGCCGGGTCAGTCGCCTACAGGAGTTGCTCGGCGCCCGGAGTCGGTTCCAACTCGGCGTGCAGGCCAGCCGCCGTGGCTGGTTGTGATTGGCCGGATCATGCCATGGCCGCTCTTCGTCACGCCGGAACCGTAGCGGCGAAACACTCCTGGCCCAGGGTGAAGGTCGTTCGAGCATCCGCTCCAGGAGAGGACGGGACGATGCCCCATCCCACGACCGGGTCGCGCCGCTCACGGCGGCCGGCCGCCCTGCTCACCGCGACGCTTGTCGCGGCCGTCTTGATCAGCGGTGCGGCCGTGACCCCGGCCGCCGCGGCAACGGTGGCCGAGCCGGACACCGCCGCCCTGGCCGCGTCACTTACCAACCAGCGCCTCTCCTGGGAGCCGTGCGGGTTGGACGGCGTCAGCCCCGAGGACGTCGCCGACCTGCGCCTGGCGTGCGCGACGGTCACCGTCCCGCGCGACTGGCACAACCCGCGTGACGGGCAGACGATCCAGGTACGCATCAGCCGCACCGTCGCCTCCGGCAGTGACCGCAAGGGCATCCTGCTCGTCAATCCGGGTGGCCCCGGTGGCAGTGGCCTGTCGCTGGCGCCGTACGTGGCGCGGTCCGCGCCGACGCTCGCCGAGCACTACGACGTGATCGGGTTCGACCCGCGCGGCGTCGGGCAGAGCACCCCGCTGCTGTGCCGGGTGACCTATCGCGACACCGACGTCACGAACGACCAGATCACCCAGGCCAACGTGGCCGGCTGCCGCAGCACCGGGCTGACGAGGTACATCACCACCGAGCAGACCACGTACGACATGGACTTCATCCGGGTGCTGCTGGGGGAGCGCAAGCTCAACTACCTCGGCTACTCGTACGGCACGTGGCTGGGCACCTGGTACGCGGCCACGTTCGGCAGCCGTACCAACCGCATGGTGCTCGACTCGGTGGCCGCCGTCGGCTCGCCCACGTTGCAGGAGACGTGGGACCTGCAACCGTTCACCCGTGACCGGGCGTTCCAGGAGCAGTTGATGCCGTACATGGCCCGCCATGACGACCTGTACGGCAGGGGCACCGACCCGATGAAGATCCGGGAGATGTTCGAGCGGGCCGGCGGCACCCGCGTCGGCATGGGTCCGTTCATGTTCGGCTGGTTCATTCTCGGCGCCCTCTACGACACCCAGAACTACCCGACCGCGGCGGCGGCCGTGAACACCGTGATCCAGTACTACGAGGAGTGGAACGGCTGGCCGCCCGAGCAGATCCTCGCCGCCGCCACCGCGAAGCTGCTCGTCGCGCCCGGGATCACCGCCGACGACCGCGCCTACATCAAGCAGGCACGGGTCACCGCCGAGGCCGCGCTGAAGACCCAACGTGACCGGAGCCGGCTGGCGCAGGGCACCGGCGAGTACACGTACGACATCGACTACGTCTTCGAGGTGATCCGCTGCCAGGACGGGCAGTGGAACGACAGCATCGGGCACTGGAACGCGTTCAGCCGCCGCCTCACCCGCGACGCCCCGCTTGTCGCCCCGTACCTGCAGAACCCGCCGGCCTGCGCGTACTGGTCGACGAACAACCGGATGCCCAAGTTCGACAAGAAGACGTTCCCCAAGGTGCTGATGCTTCAGGACGAGCTCGACGTCGCCACTGCTTACGAGGGTGCGCTGGCGGCGTCGAAGAAGCTGCCCGGCGCGTCGATGATCAGCGTCGACAACGAGGGCAGCCACGGCGTCTTCCCGTACTACACCCCGTGCGTGGACGACCCGGTCTACGCCTACCTGCTCGACGGCCGGCTGCCCGCCGAGACGTACACCGGATGTCAGGCGGTGCCGTTGCCGGGCGAGACGGCGGTCTTCGAGGTGGGCGGCAAGCTGACCGGCAAGGGAACGGTGCGCACCCGACTGATCACCGATGACATGCGGGAAGCCAACCGCATGCTCAAGCGGATGCTGCGGACCGAGCCGGGGTCCTCGTACCCGGAGTGATGGCGTGTCGTGTGCGGGCGGCGACCGGCCGCCCGCACATCCGCCACCTGATGAGGGCGTTTAAGGGCTTTGACCGCACCCCCACCAAGGTCGACACCCATGCTGTACGCGGGGTCGGCCGCCACGGTGCGGGGATGTGGGTGGCGGTCCCGCCGTGATGGCCGAGCCCCGGAGGGACTGACCATGCCCAACGCCACCCACGCCGACGGCGCGACGGCACGGCCCAGGTCCACCTCGGCGGCGGTACGCGTCGCGTTCGCGTTCTGGATCACCCTGGTGGGGACCACGGTGCCGACGCCGCTCTACCCGCTCTACGAGGTGGAGTTCGGCTTCTCGTCGTTGACGGTGACAGTGGTCTACGCGTTGTACGCGCTCGGCGTGGTCGTGGGCCTGCTGCTCTTCGGCCGCCTCGCCGACCAGATCGGCCGCCGCCCGGTCATCCTCGCCGCGCTCGTCCTCTCGGTCGTCGCCGACGCGGTCTTCCTGGGCGCCGTGGACCTCGCGATGATCGTGATCGGTCGGGTGCTCGCCGGCCTGTCCGCCGCGCTGGTGATCGGAGCGGGAACGGCGGCGTTGAGCGAGCTGATCAGCCCGAGCCATCCGAGGCGGGCCGCCACCGTGGCGATCTTCGCGAACCTGGGTGGTCTGTCCGCCGGCACCCTGTTGGCGGGGATCGTCTCGGACGTCGCTCCCGATCCGCTGCGGGTGCCCTGGGCCATCGTGCTCATCCTGGCGATCGTCGCGATCGTCCTGATGATCGGAGTGCCCGAGACGGTGCCGCATCGCTCGCCGCTGAACCTGCGGCCGCAACGGCTGCACGTGCCGCCGGAGATCCGTGGCGAATTCGTCCGCTCCGCGCTCACCGCGGGCGCCGGCTTCGCGGCGCTGGGCGTGCTCACGGCGGTCAGCGGCCTGTTTCTCGGCATGGAACTGCACAGGACGTCGCACACCCTGGCCGCGCTCGTGGTGTTCGTGGCGTTCACCGGCGCCGCGTTCGGGCAACTCCTGACCCGGGTGCTGCCCTCCCGCGCCGCACTGATCGCCGCCTGCGCCGGCCTGATCGTGGGGGCCGCCCTCATCGGGCTCAGCATGTCGATGGTGCTGCTGCTCCCGCTGTTCCTCGGTGCGGCGGTCAACGGGGTGGCCTCCGGGGTGGCGGTGGGCGACGGCATCGCCACCATCACGGTGAAGGCCCCGCACGAGCACCAGAGTGCGACGGTGTCGACATTCTTCGCCATCCTGTTCACCATGCTGGGCGTGCCGGCGGTCGCGGTCGGCCTGCTCGCCCAGGCGATCGGCCTACGGACCGCCGCCGAGATCTTCAGCGCGGTCGTGGCGTTGCTCGCGCTGCTCGTGCTTGTCACGCTGGTCCGCGACGGTTCCGGCCGGGGCCGCACAGACGAGTGAGGTGTTGCCATGACGTTCACCACCAGGCCGACGCTGCGGGGAACCTTCGGCATGGTGTCCTCGACGCACTGGCTCGCCAGCCAGGCCGCCATGGGAATGCTGGAGCGCGGGGGGAACGCCTTCGACGCGGCGGTCACCGCCGGGTTCGTGCTGCACGTCGTGGAACCGCACCTCAACGGACCCGGCGGCGAGGTGCCCGCCATCGTGGCCACCGCCCAGGACCCGACCCCGAAGGTGCTGTGCGGGCAGGGACCGGCGCCGGCTGGCGCCACCATCGCGCACTTCCGGTCCCTCGGAATGGACCTCATCCCCGGCGCCGGTCCGCTCGCGGCGGCAGTACCGGGCGCCGTCGACGCCTGGCTCCTGCTGCTGCGCGAGCACGGCACGCTCACGCTCGCCGAGGTGTTGGAGCCGGCGATCGACTACGCCGACGCCGGTCACCCGCTTCTGGGCAGGGTCGTCGACACGGTGACGGCCGTCCGGTCGCTGTTCGAGGAGCACTGGCCGACGTCCGCCCAGCTGTGGCTGCGCGACGGCCGGCCACCGACGGCGGGGGAGAGGTTCACCAACCCGGCGTACGCGCGGACCCTGCGGCGACTGGTCCAAGCCGGCCTTGCGGCCGGCACCGACCGGGAGGCCCAGATCGAGGCCGCGCGACGAGCCTGGGGTACGGGGTTCGTCGCCGACGAGATCGACAGGTTCAGCCGCAGGCCGTTCCAGGATTCCAGCGGACGCCCGCACGCCGGTCTCGTCACCGGCGACGACATGGCCGCCTACTCGGCCACCTGGGAGGAACCGGTGACCCTCGACTGGCACGGCTACTCGGTGGCGAAGACGAGCTTCTGGGGGCAGGGCCCGGTGCTGCTGGAGACGCTGTCCGTCCTCGACGCCCTCGACGACCCCGGCGCGTACGACCCGGCGACCGCGTTCGGCATCCACGCCCAGGTCGAGGCGCTCAAGCTCGCCTTCGCCGACCGTGAGGCGTGGTACGGCGACGGCGCGGACGTGCCGGCCAAGGCGCTGCTGTCCCGGGAGTACGCGCGGGAGCGGGCAGCCCTCATCGGTGACCGGGCATCGTGGGAACTGCGTCCGGGGCGCCCCGACGGGGCGCAGCCGCGACTCCCGGCGCACGTCCGGGCCGGTGCCGTCGGGCGCGCCGACCGGTCGGACGCCACGACCGGGGAGCCGACGGTGCAGTCGGACGGTGTGACCCGGGGCGACACCTGCCACGTGGACGTTGTCGACCGCTGGGGCAACATGATCTCCGCTACCCCGAGCGGCGGCTGGTTGCAGAGTTCACCGACGATCCCGGAACTGGGGTTCCCGTTGGGCACCCGGTTGCAGATGTTCTGGCTGGAGGAAGGCCTCGCCTCGTCGCTCGCACCGGGCCGGCGACCCCGCACCACGTTGAGCCCGACGATGGTCCACCGCGACGGGCAGCCGGTGCTGGCCTGCGGCACCCCCGGCGGCGACCAGCAGGACCAGTGGCAGGTGCCGTTCCTGCTGCGCCACCTCGTCGGCGGCCAGAGCATCCAGGAGGCCATCGACGCGCCAGCGTTCCACACGGTCGGGCTGCCGGAGTCGTTCTATCCGCGCGCCATGGAACCTGGCGTCCTGGTGGTGGAGGACCGGCTCGACGAGGCGACGGTGGCGGCGCTGCGGGCGTACGGGCACGAGGTGCGGCTCTCCGACGCGTGGAGCCTCGGCCGCCTCTGCGCGGTGAGCCGCGACCCGGCCACCGGTGTGCTCGCGGCCGGCGCGAACCCGCGAGGCATGCAGGGGTACGCCTGCGGTCGGTGACGGCGACTCCGCAGTCACCGGCGGGCGGCGGCTACCCGAAACGCTGGATACTGCCGCCCCGACCCGCGTACCGCGGCCAGCCCTGCGCTGTCAACGCCTGCGCTCCGCCGGCGGCGAATGCCAGCCAGGCTGCGCGTAGCGGGCCACCCCGCGCGGCCACCTCGGCCCAGGTCTGCCCGGCGAGCATCGGCGCCTGCGCCCAGTCGGCCTCGTCACCGAAGAGCAGCGGAAGGTCGCTGCAGTGGCAGGCGTGGTACGGCGACGTCGGTGCCGGCCCGTCGATGCGGTACGCGAAGACCTGCGCGCCCGCCTGCGCCAACTGCCTGCCGAAGCGCAAGGTGGGTCGGGTGAAGACCGACCGGGTCGAGAGCCGGATGGCCGCGTTCTCCACTGCCCGCCCGACAAGCGGTACGTGCCGGGAGAGCGGGCCGCCGGCCAGGAAGTAGGCGATCTCGCGGTGGGTCGTGCCGAGCACCACCTCAAGGCCCGGGGCGCCCGCGCGCCAGGCGGCCCGCCAACCCGCCACGTCCGGGAGAGGAGACACGCCGGCCACCGGCTGGTACGCCGGGGCGAGCCCGAATCCGCTGCGCGCGGCCACATCCCGCTCGGCCAGCTGCTGCGCGGCGACGATCTCCGCGAGGGACGCCTCCCGTGGGTCGCGCCCCAGCCGGGCCATGAAACGGTCGGCGACTCGGCCGGCCGCGCGCTCGCCGGCAAGCCCGATGCCCAGCGGTGGACTCTGCAACACCGCCCGACGGAACAGCGGTCGGGCCTGCTCCACGCCGAGCAGGCAGGCGACCGAGTGGGCGCCCGACGACTGCCCCACAAGTGTCACGTTCGCCGGATCGCCGCCCAGGTCGGCCGCGTTGTCGCGGACCCAGCGCAACGCCTCGATCTGGTCCAGCAGACCCAGGTTGCCGGGGGAGATGCCCGGCGCCCGCAGGTAGCCGAGCGCCCCGAGCCGGTAGTTGACGCTCACCACCACCACGTCGCCCTCGCGGGCGAGCCTGTCGGTGCGGTAGCGGTCCCAGGAGCCCGCGCCGGAACGGTACGAGCCGCCGTGCAGCCAGACAAGCACCGGCCGCGCGGCGCGGTCGGCCGCCGGGGTGACGACGGTCAGGTTCAGGCAGTCCTCCGACTGCACGCCCACCTCGCACCAGCCGCCGGCTGTCGTGGCCCGGGCCGGAGGTTGAGGGCTGACGGCACCGTGTTCCCGCGCGTCGCGGATCCCCGACCACTGCCGCTCCGGCACGGGTGCCGCGAAACGGTCGGCGGTTGCGTACCGGACGCCCCGCAGGACCGTCAGCCCGTCTGCTCGCCGGCCGCGCAGCGTGCCCCCGCGCACGGTGACCAGCACGTCCGCATCGGCCGCCGCCGCGTCCGGGACAGCCCGGATGACCTGCTCCGACGTCACTGCCGACCCCGCCATACGGACGTCACTGCCACTCCGCCCTTCGGACGTCACTGCCCAGACCCCGCCTCTCGTGGACCCGCCCGCCGCCCGCGCGGTGGCAACCGGCGACGGGACGCGACAGCCACGGTAATCCGCCGCCCGTACGCCCGGAGCCTGGCGTCGTCGCCACGAGACGCATGTCATCAGTGCGCGGCGATCAGTCGGCCGGAGAGCCTCAGCGGCTGCTGGCGAACAGGGCCAGGCGTACCCGATTGGGGCTTTCGGTCTTGGTCATGAGGCTCGTGATGTGGGTCTTGACAGTGGTGACGCCGATGTGTAGCCGTTCGGCGATCTCGGCGTTGGTGAGGCCCTCGGCGACCAGTGCGAGGACGTCCTGCTCGCGGGCTGTCAGGCCGTGCACCGGTCGCGGCGCCCCGGCGCGGGCGTGCACGGCGCGCTGGACGAGGCGTTGCAGCACCTCCGGGCTGAACGGGCTGTCGCCCGTGGCGGCGCGGCGGATGCCGTCCAGCAGTTCGGTCGGGGGTGCGTCCTTGAGCAGGAAGCCGCAGGCGCCGGCCGTGAGGGCGGGGTAGAGATGGTCGTCGTCGCCGAACGTGGTCAGCACCAGTACGCGGGCGGCGGGCCGCTCGGCGAGGATGCGGGTGGTCGCGGTGATCCCGTCGACGCCCGGCATGCGCAGGTCCATGACGACGACGTCGGGGACGAGCCGCGCGGCGAGGGTGACCGCGTCCCGGCCGTTGTCGGCCTCGCCTACCACCTCGATGTCGGGCTGCGCTTCGCACAGCATGCGCAGGCCCGCACGGATGAGGTGCTGGTCGTCGACAAGCAGGACGCGGATCATGCCGGCTCCGGTTCTGGCGAGGGCGACAGGTTCGGCGTCGCGCGGTCCCGGGGCACCGATCCGGCACGCGTCCCGGCGACGGATGCGTCGGTCACATGCGGGAGGACTGCGCGTACCCGCCACCCCGTTTCGGTCGGCCCCACCTCCAGCCGGCCACCGAGGACGTCGACGCGTTCCCGCATGCCGGTGATGCCGTGCCCGCCGCCGCCCGGCACCACCGGCGGCCGGCCGCCGCGCCCAGCGCTGTCCGGCCCCAACCCGCGCCCGCCGCCGTGGCGATCGTCGGTGACCTCCCAGTGCACGGTGTCGTCGTGGACGGCGACCGTCAGGTGCGCCAGCGCGGCCGGGCCGGCGTGACGGGCCACGTTGGTGAGCGCCTCCTGGGTCAGCCGCAGCACCGCCAGGCCCCGCACCGCGTCGAGCGCGCCAACGGCCGGGTCGATGTCGGCCTGCACGGTGATGCCCGCACGACGGGCCCGGTCCACCGTCGCGCCGAGCGCCGCCGGGAGCGCCGACGGGTCGATGGCGGTAAGCGCCGCGTCACCGCGTACCCCGTCGGGGTCGCGCAGCACCGCGACCAGCCGGCGCAGCTCCGACAGGGCTGCGGCGCCCGTGCCGTGCACGTCGTCGAACACCTCGTCCACCCGGGGGTCCAGGTCGGTGAGCACGTGCCGGGCCACGCCGATGCGCAGCACCATCGACGCCACGTGGTGCGCGACGACGTCGTGCAGTTCGCGGGCGATGGCGCTGCGTTCGTCGGCGCGCGCCGCCCGGCTCTCCGACTCGTGCCGGCGCTGCTCGGCCGCCGCCCGCTCCACTGCCTGCCGGCTGAGCTCCCGGTTGGTGCGGATGACAAGCCCGAGGAGCACCGGCACGCCGACCTCCAGGGCCAGCCCGACGACGCCGGAGGCCACCTTGTCGAGCGGGTCGCCGATCGAGTCTGTCAGGTTGACAGCGGCCAGCGCCACGGCGGCCATCCAGACAGTGCGGGATCGACGTGCCTGCATGGCGACCTCGAACAGCGCCCAACTCGCGCCCACCTGGTTGATCATGATGTCGTCGATCAGGCAGAAGGCGACCGCCAGCAGCGCGGCCTGCGCCGCCAGGTTGAGCACCGGCCGACCGTGCAGCAGCAGGCCGACCGTGAACGCGGCCACCCCAAGGATCCACTGCGTCCCCGTCGGTGGGTGGCTGCCCTGCGTGCCGAAGACCAGGTAGCCCAGCCCGCTGAGGTTGAGTAGCACCATCCGCACGAGAGTCTCCCGCGCGTCGAACAGTCGCCGCTCCCACGTCACCGGATCAGCCTACTGCGGGTGCGGCGGCACGAGCGGGCGCCGGCCAGCGGGTCCGCACGCCCAGGTAGGCGGCCAGACCGAGCGGTCCGAGCAGGATGGTCAGCACCAGCACCGGAGCCATGACCAGCGCCGGCACCTCCCGTTCCCGACTGTCCAGCCACGCCCAGCGACCCACGAACAGATCGAACGCGATCATGTGTGCCCAGCCGGCCGCCGCGCCGTCGGAGGTGCCCAGCAGGTCGCGCATCTCGTCCAGGGACGGTGCTGCCACCGCCGGCAGCACCTCCCCGAGCGCCGGGACCACCAGCAGCCCGTAGATCATCACGACCGGCAGCACGATCAGCGGCGAGCCGATGATCCGGGCGGTCCACGACCAGCGCGGCAACAGGATCATCAGCGCCCAGAACGGCGCGGCCACCGCGAACGTCAGTGTGAACAGCGTCGCGGTCATGCGGCCAACGCCAGATCCGGGTGGCGGCGTCCGCGCGCCAGCACCCGGCCGGCGGCGGTAGCGGTCGCGACCGCCAGGGCGGCCACGGCGACCAGCGTGAGGGCGTCCGGGCGCAGCAGCGGCTGTCCGCGCAGGGCCTGCCAGGTCAACAACAACGTGAGTACGCCGAACGCCGCGCCCGCGACGACCAGCAGCCGGGCACGGGTCCGTTCGTCCAGCCGCGTCGCGAACCGGTTCAACAGGATGGCCAGGATCGGCAGCGCCTGCAGGGCGTGCAGGCCCACGAAGTGCCCGATCCGCAGGTCGCCTCCGATGGTGCTCCAGCCGACCATCGGCAGACCCGCCTCGCCGTCAGTTACGCCCACACTGTGCGCCCCGCTGATTCCCTCGATCCCGGGGTTCTGGGTGGGTAGCATCATCGGCACCGCCAACAGCATGCCCAGCAGCGACAGGCCGAGCCCCCAGGCGACGGCGGTCGCGGCGACCCGGTCCGGAATGCGCTGTATCAGCACCACGATCCCGATGACGAGGTGTGCGAGGAACAGGATCGTGATCGACGCGCCCATCGCCGCGAAGATGATTCCGTTCAACGGGGTGGTGCCGTTGAAGTGGCTTGTCGTACCCCGTGCCACCTGCACGACCATCAGTGCCAACTCGACCACCGCCATCGCGACGATGACCGTGGCCGCCCACTCCGCGGCCCGGATCCGGCGCGGCAGCAGGGAGAGCATCCAGGCCAGCGTCGTGCCGTACAGCACGAAGGACACCGCGAACTTGAACGGCTTGAGCCAGATCGGCGAGCCGGTGAGGACCCGCGAGTCGACGACGATGCCGACCACGCAGGCGACGGCGATCACCGCCATCGCGGCGACGAGGAACATGAGTGGGCGGTGCCAGTGTGCCGCCCGGCGAAGTTCGAATCTCATGCCTGTAAGACTGCTGGCTGGGCGGATCGCCCGCGTCCGACCGGGAGCCCCGGCTGCGACCGGCGGTCGGAGCGCCGCCTCCTCCCCGGGTAGGAGACGGAAAGGCACGCGACACCTCGTCGATGCTGGCACAATGGCCGGCCTGTCTACGGGATCGGAAGTGGCATGACGACCGACGAGGACCGCGTCCAACCCAACGAGACCACCGTTCCGCTGCTGCACTGTGTGTCGCCCGAGGAGACCCTGACGTTCTGGCGCGCACTCGGGTTCGACGTGACCTACGAGCAGACCAGACCGTACGTGTACCTGGCGTTCGCGTGGAGTGGGTTCCAACTGAGCTACGGCTCCGCGCCGAAGAACCTGGACCCGACGAAGGAGACCACCGGCGGCTGCCTCGTGATGGTGGACGCGGTCGCGCCGTACCACGCGGCGTTCACCGAGGCGATGCGCCGCACGTACGGCAAGGTGCTGGTCAAGGGTCTGCCCCGGATGACCCGCTACCGTTCCGGCGCGTCGCGGTTCACCATCTTCGACCCGTCGGGAAACTCCATCGTCTTCATCCAGCGCGACGAGCCGCAGGATCTGGAGTACGGCGGGTCGAAGGAGTTGCAAGGGCTGACTCGGGTGCTCGACAACGCGCGGATCCTGCGCGAGTTCAAGATGGACGATCGGGCGGCCTACCGGGCGCTGGACTCGGGGATGCGACGGCGTGCCGAGGACGCCCCGGTGGTCGAGCAGGCGAAGGCGCTCGCCGGGCTGATCGAACTGTCAGTCGCGCTGGGCAAGACCGACCGGGTGCCCGAATGGGGAGCCCGGCTGCGCGAGCTCACGTTGACCGAGCCAGAGCGTACGCAGGTCAGGAGCTACGTCGCCGACCCGGCCCTGCTCGAACCGTGGTGGCGGCCCGAGGCGACCTGATGCCCGACGACCGGAGGCCGTGACCAGCGGCCTGACCGGCGGGGTATCGGCACCCCGCCGGTCAGAAGGGCCACTGGTCGCGGGACCCGGCCTCGATGAGCGGGATCATCGCGAACGCGGCGTCGGACAGGCCTCCGAAGGTGTGCCGGTTGTCGACGGTCGGCGTGTGCCCGGCCCGGTATCCGGCCAGGTTCCACGTGTACACGGGCACCTGTGCGGGCACCGCCGCCGCGACGTCCGCCCTGCCGTGCCAGTGAGCCTGCTCGTCGGTGAGGACGACCACCCGGTCGTGCCGGTCGTAGTGCTCCCGTACCGCCTTCTCGGTCTCCGTCCCCATGCCGTAGAAGTAGCCGTCGTCCTTGAACCGGCGCACCGCCGCCAGCACCGACTCACCCGCCACCGACGGGAACACCCGGCTGGCATTGGAGAACGACACCACAGTGGCAGCCTGCGCCCGTGCGGCCAGCGCGAGGCCGAACACCGTGGCGGCGTCCCAGAAGCGCAGCGTGCCGTCCTTGCTGAACGGACTCTGCATCGAACCGGACGTGTCGATGAGGACCAGGGTCCGTCCGTCCAGGGCCGGCACGTTCACCAGGGCTTGCTGCAACGCGGTCTCCAGCGGGTACGCCCACCGCAGGCTCGGCGCGGCGTTGAACGCCGACAGGAAACGCATCGGCAGCACCCGTGAGCCGGCGACCTGGCCCGGGTCGGCGAGCCTGGCCGCCACCGTCTGCGCGACCGCGTCACTGACGCCGGCCTGGTCGAAGTTGCGCAGGTTACGCAGCAGGGCCAGGTAGCCCATGTTCGGGATGATCGACTCCCACGCCGCGTCGTCCAGCGCGCTCTGTCGCCACCCGGCCAGAGCCTCCCACGTCATACCGGCCGCGCCCAGCACCGTCGGATCGGTGACCTCCCTGCGCTGCTCGACCGGCAGCGCCATGAGCGCGTGCCGCGCCGCCAGCATCGCGAGGGACGCCGGCAGCGGGTTGTCCCGCCCGTGCCGGCGGTCCAGCGCGTGCCGGAACAGGTCGCCCTGCCGCTCGTCCTTCGCTGTGGGGTGGGTCAGGTCGATGACGTCACCGAACCGCACCGGGTTTCCGACGGAGTCGTACTTGAGCAGGCTCCGCTCGGTGTACAGCCGCACCGCCGCGTCGGCGATGCCCCGCTTCACCGGCTTGGGCAGGGCCCGTCCGTGGCGGGCCAGCCAGTACGCCAGAGCCTCGCCCGGCTCGTCCGCACGCTGCAACGCGGCGTCCACGACCGCCCGCGAACCCGGCACACCTGCGGCGACCTGGGCGCGGGCGCCCTCCAGGGCCGCCACCACGGACGCCGAGCGCATCATCGCGCTGGTCCGCAGCCACGGTACGAAGCGGGCGAACCAGTCGGGATCGGCGACGGCGACGGTGGCGACGAGGTTCCGGAAACGGGCGTCCCGATCGGTGGCGCCCTCGTAGAAGGTGTCCTCGCCGACCATGTTCGACACACCGAGTAGGAACAGTTCGAGGCGCGGCTCACGGGTGAACGCGGGCGCACCCTCGGCGGTCACCGGCCGGAGGCGGCGCGGTTTGAGGTTGAACTTGGCCATGACGTCCCCCACGTCAGTCGGCCGGGGAGGCGCCACCGCACCACACACCCGAGATCAGAGTCGGCCACGGACTAGTCCGCCGTTCTGTCCGTTGAACCATCCACCCGAAGGTGTCGGGGGATTCGAACCCCCATCTGCGGATCCCGAAGTAACCGTTGCCTGCGCACCGGGTGTGTGGTGTGGTCGCGCTCCCCGAAATCGAGGCCAGTCACTGCTGTGCCGGGGCTTGGACCCCTTCGGAAGTGACAGTTGCCTGCGCACCGGGAGGTGCGGTCACGACCGTAGCGGGGCGGTGACGGCCGGGCAACGGAGTTTGCGATCTTGTGATTGAGGAAGGTGGTCACGCCGGACGGCCGAGATCAAAGGGTGGACACGGTTTTAGCGGGCTCGAACCGCAGGCCCTAACCGGGCCTTGACCATGAAGTAGCCGTGTCCGTCGCACCGGCCGTGCGGCGTGAGCGCACATCCCGAGATCGAACCGGCGACGGCGACCGGCCCTTGCGGGCCAAGGTGACCTGGGCCGCTGGTCGACACCACCGAAGTGGCGGTGGGATTCGAACCCACGTCTCCCCTTTTGCAGAGGAAGTAGCCGTTGCCTGCGCACCGGGAGGTGCCCCACGACGCTAGACCGACAGCCCTGGGCGGGCAAGCCGATTCGGAGCGCCCGCGAACCCCTGAGCCGCTGAGCCTCCACCGGGTCAGCCGCGATTGGCGGGGACGCCTACTCTCACGGCCATGGGAGCAATCAAGCCGTGGCATCTGGTCCTGCTGTCCCTCTGCTGCCTCCTCCCGACGGCGGTGGCGATCGTCGGGGGAGTGTGGGCACTTCGTCGACGTCGTACCCCTCGCTGAGGCCGCTCGGCGTCTCAGCGGGGCTGGAGCAGCCCACGGTCGGTAATGAACGCTCGCAGCGTTTCGTCGTCCTCGGCGGTCATCAGGCGGCGGGGGATCACCGTCGCCGGCATCCTGTCGACGTACACGATCCAGAACTCCGGGGTGTCCGTCACCTTGGCGACACCGTCCCAGGCGATGCCGCCGGACTCCGAGCCACTACGCATCATGATGTTGTCGTCGGTGATGTCGTAGGCGCCCTCGACGGCGTAGCCACCGGAGCGGCGTCGGGCGCGCCATCGGACCCATGGCGCGTACAGCATCGACAGCACGCCAGCCACGACAAGCGTCAGGTACAGCGACGAGAACCGGTCGCCCCCGGCGAAGCCCCGCGAGACGACGAAAGCGATCACCCCGACCGCCACCAGCACTGCGCCGATATAGCTGAACCGGCGCAGCCGGACACTGCTCAGCGCAGCGGCCACGCGGCCCGGGTACGCGGGATCGGCTGGGACGTCGAAACGAATGTGCACGCCAGAACGATAGTGCCCACCCGCCCCGGGGCCGCACCCCGCCGCCATGCGCTTGAGCTGAACCCTGGTTGAGGTTCTACGTTCGTCGTGACCGATCACCGGGGGAGGCGCATCTCATGACGATGCAGCAGTTGTCCGACGTCGAGCTCGCGCGCCAACCTGCCGCCTACTGGACAGGCGTCGCCTACGAAGCTCTCATCGCCTTCACCCGTGCCCGGCACGCCGAGCACGGCTTCACGCAGCCCCAGTTCTGGCTGCTGCGCAACCTCTCCGCGAACGACCTTCTGCCGCAGGGCGGCGGGATGACCGTCACCGAACTCCGCCGGGAGATGAGCTCGTATCTCCGGGCCGAAGACGATCTGGACGCCGAAGCGGAGGTTCTGCTGGAGCGCGGGTGGCTGGTCCGTGACGACGAGGGAAGGCTGCGGATCACCGAAGCGGGGGAAGAGGCTCGCCTCACCCTCGCGAGGCACGCGCCGGCCGTCCGGGCCCGCATCCACGAGGGCATCGATGACGCGGACTACGTAACGACCCTCAAGGTGCTCCGACAGATGATCCGGAACACCGGCGGCACGGTGTAGCGACCTCCAACCGCCGCTGCCGGTGTCACCCTGTCGCCGGGCACGGACGTTACGACGGCCCGGTGACGCAGGGTGGCGGTCGGACGCCTCAGCGGGCATGATCGTGGTTCGTCTCGACGGAGAGCCGAACCACGCATGGCGGGGAGGTGGGTGCGCCGATGACCCCGACGCAACTGCGCGCGTACGTCGCCGTGGTCCGGCTGGGATCCGTCAAGCAGGCCGCCGCCGAGTTGGAGGTCTCCGAGTCGGCCGTCTCCCTGCACGTCGCACAGTTGCGCAAGGAGTTCGGCGACAAGCTGTTCACAAAGACGGCGGCGGGGCTCGCGTTCACGCCTGGCGGGCTCCGGCTGGCCAGCCGCGCGGCGGAGCTGCTGGGCCTTCAGGACCGCACAATTCTTGAGGTGAGCGCCGCGAAGCGCGGCCGTCGACTGTTGCGGGTGGCGGCGTCCAACCTGTTCGCCGAGTTCGCCGCGCCGGGGCTCATCGAGCTGTTCGCGAAGCGGGCCGCCGACCTCGACGTCGAGTTGAGCGTGCGTGACCCGAGCACGTTCGAGTCACTGTTGCTGACCCGTGCCGCGGACATCGCTGTCGGGCCACGGCCGCTCGTCGTCGACGAGGCAATCACCTGCCGGCCGGTGATGAACTACCGGCTGGTGCTTGTCGTCGGCCCGGACCATCCGCTGGGCGGGGTGTCGGCGTCCCCCGGGCAGTTGCGGGAGCAGACCTGGCTGCTCGGCCCGTCGGCGGCCACCGACCTGGGCGCGGTTCCGGCGCTACTGCGCCGGCTGGCCGTACCCGACGACCGGCAGCAGATCTTCCAGAGTCACGCTGCGGCGCTGGGGGAGGCCAAACGGGGCCGGGGCGTCGCGCCGGCGCTGGCCTTCACCGTCGCACCGGACGTGCGCGACGGTCAGCTCAACCTGGTGATGGGGGCACACGCGACGGTCGAGGCCGTGTGGCACTCACAGGTGCTCACCGCCCCCGGTCCGATGTCGGCCGCCGCCGAACTGTCGCGGTTCTCGTCGACACCTCGGGCGATTCAGGCGATGATGCGCGGCGCGGGCGTCAGCGTGGGCCATTTCAAGCCGTCGGTGCACGTCACGCTCTGGAGTTGACCGGCGGCGGCCAGCAGGTCCTGGAACGTCCCGGCCGGCAGCATCCGATCGCAGTAGGGCAGCGCGGCGGCCATGCCCGCCGTCCGGGGCGCGAACCCGGGGGCGCCGGCCCGGGGATTCAACCAGACGATCCGGTACGCGCGGCGGCGCAGCCGGGCCATCACGGCGGCGAGTTCGTCGGGCGGGTCGCTGTCCCAGCCGTCCGAGCCGATCACCACAACGGCCCCGCGAACGACGTCCGCCCGCTGGCCGGTGAGCAGGGCGCGCAGGTTCGTGGCGATGCGGGTGCCGCCGTACCGGTCGGTCACGGCAGCGCTGGCCTGCGCGACCGCCTCGGCCGCCGAGCTGTGCCGCAGCACCACAGTGAGCCGGGTCAGCGTCGTCGCGAACGCGAACACCTCCGCCTCGGCGACCACAGCGAACGCCCGCATCAGATGCAGGTACGCGGTGGCCTGCGCCCGCATCGACTCGCTGACGTCGCAGAGCAGCACGACCCGGCGGGGCCGCCGTACCGCCCGTTCCCGGACGACCTCGACGGGCTCCCACCCGGTGCGGCGTGCCCTGGTGATGGTGGCGCGTAGCGCGATGCGCCCTCCGGCCGCGCTGACGGCGTGCCGCCTCGTGCGCCGGGTCGGCCAGCCGACGACGGCGTCCCGCAGCGCCTCACCGAGCATCGTGACCTGCGTGGCGTCCAACTCGTCGAACGGCCTCTCGGCGAGCCCGGCGAGGGCACTGGGCCGCCGCTCGGGCAGCCGTAGCGCGGTGTCCGACTCCGGCGCGTGGGCGACGGCCGGCGGCAGCGTCGCCCACGGCAGGCCGCCACCGGGCCCGTCGTCGGCGGTGGCCGTCGGCACCGGTACGTGGACGTCGTCGCGGTCTCCCGCCGGCGACGCCGACCGGTCCGGCGGCGGCAGCGGTGGCGCGTCCTCGAAGACCGCCGCGAAGACGCTGTCGAACGCTGCCAGGTCCGCGTGCCGCCGGACCAGGCTGACCCGGGCGGCCCAGTAGAGCGTGGACATGTCCCCGGGAGGGCTGGCGTCGAGAGCCCGGACGAAGTCGTCGATCTCGGTGAGCCCGGCCGCGACGCCCGCGTGCCGCAGCCGACCCGCGAACGACACGGCGAACGAGGCTCTGTCGACCCCGCGCAGCAGGCCCGGGCTCACCGCCGCGCGACCAGCCAGGCGATCACCGCGCCGACCACGACGAGGCCGACGACCGCGGGTACGAGCCGCTTGGTGATCGAACCGCCCGCGAGGCTGAGCAGGTCGAGCGCCTCCGGTTCGGCAGCCGGTGCGGTGCGCCCGTCGACAGCCGGCGGCCTGCCCTGTGCTGGCCCGGCGGTGGGGTGCCCCATGACGGACCGCTCGTCCGTCGACGGGTCGGCGGGGGACGGCTCGCCGGCCGACGGTTCGGCGAGCGGCGACGGCTCGGCAGGAGCCTCGGTGATCGGGGACGCGGTGATCGCTGTCGGCTCGATCGGCGACGGCGCGATAGGGGACGGGTCGACCGGGGAGGGCGCGACGGCGGCCGTGGCGGGGATGGTGGTGACCGCAGTGGCGGACGCGGCCGGGGACAGTTCGGGTTCCTCCGACGCGACGAGGGCGGACGCGGCGGGATCGTCCCCGCTTCGCGCCGCCGGTACGGCTGCGGCGTCGCCTCCGGCGCCCCGCACGTCTGCGACGGTCTGCGGCGCTGCGCCGGTCGGCACGCCCGCGGCTGTCGGTGCCGCTGCGGCGGTCGGCGTCGTCTGCTCGGCTGCCAGCTTCGCCTCCAGGTTGGCGACGAACTGGGCCAGCAGCTTGCCCGACACCTCCTTGATCATGCCGCTGCCGAACTGGGCCAGCTTCCCCGAGATCTTCAGGTCGGTGTCGACGCTCACCAACGTACGGTCGCCGTCGGGCCGGAGCTGGGCGGTGACAAGCGCGGACGCGTTCCCGGTCGACCGGGCGTCGCGGCCCTTGGCGTCGATCACCCCGCGGTAGGCGGCGCTGTCCTTCTCGGCGAACTGCGCGGTGCCCGCGAACTCCGAGATGACCGGCCCGACCTTGACCTTCACCTTGCCGCGGTAGACGTCCCCGTCGACGCCCGTCAACTGCGCGCCCGGCAGGCAGGGCGCGATCCCCGCCAGGTCGGTGAGCACCGCCCACGCCCTGTCGATCGGAACGGCGACAGTGAACTCGTTGGTGATCTTCATCGTTGGCTCTCCTGGTAGGCGCCGAGCGCGGCGGCGACCACGGCGCGGTCGTCGGGGGTCTTGGCGATGGTGCCGATGGTGTGCCCGACGGTGTCGGCGGCCAGGTCGGCGGCACCGAGCACGGCCAGCGCGGCCACCCAGTCGATGGCCTCGGCCATCCCGGGCGCCTTCTCCAACTCCCGGCCGCGTACGTCGCCGACGAACTGCACGGCCGCCCGGATCAGCGGTTCGGTGGCACCCGGCACCGCCCGGCGCACGATCTCCACGGCGCGGTCCGGGCCGGGGAAGTCGATCCAGTGATAGAGGCAGCGGCGGCGCAGCGCGTCGTGCAACTCGCGGCTGCGGTTGGAGGTCAGCACCACGACCGGTGGCGTGCGGGCGGTGAACGTACCGAGTTCGGGGATGGTGATGCCGGCCTCGCCGAGGAACTCGAACAGCAGCGCCTCGAACTCGTCGTCGGCGCGGTCGATCTCGTCGATCAGCAGCACAGGAGGGACCGGCCCCCGGTGGCGTACGGCCCGCAGGATCGGCCGTTCCTGGAGGTATTCGGCGCTGAACAGGTCCGCGTCGGTGAGTCGAGCGTGCTGTGCCTCGGCGAGCCGGATCGCCAGCAGTTGCCGCTGGTAGTTCCACTCGTAGAGCGCCTCACCGGCGGTCAGCCCCTCGTAGCACTGCAACCGGATCAGCGGCGTCTCCAACGCCCGGGCCAGCGCCTTCGCGGCGGCGGTCTTGCCGACGCCCGGCTCGCCCTCCAGCAGCAGCGGCCGGCCGAGCCGCAACGCCAGGAAGAGGGCCATCGCCATGCCGTCGTCGACCAGGTAGTCGACGGCGTCGAGGCGGTGCCGGACGGTCAGCGCGTCCTTCATGCCTCGCCTGCCAGCAGGCGCTCGTAGTCCGCGCGGGTGTCCACGTCGATCGGCACCGGCCCGTCGACGGGCACCTCGGTCACCGGGTGGCGCCCGGAGTGCAGCAGCTTCCACACGGCCTTGTCCCCGTGCAGGTCGTACAGCTCGGGAATGACCTCGCGGCCGAAACGGAACGGATGGCCAAGCCCGTCGACGTACCGGCAGACCGCCAGCGGGGTGCCGGCCGTGGCGACCCGGCGGACGTCGGCGGCGCGGACGCCGGGCTGGTCGCCGAGGAGCAGCACGAGCGCGTCGGCGCGCGGGTCCACAGCCCGAGCGGCGGTGCTGACCGACGACCCGCAACCGCTGCTGAACTCCGGGTTCTCGACGACCTGGCAGCCGGTGAGGTCGACCCGGTCGCGCACGTCGCCCGCCGCGCCGCCGAGGGTGACGAGCAACTGGTCGAAGCCGCACGAGCGGGCCAGGTCGAGGGTGGCGTCGAGCAGTGTCCGCCCCCGGTACGGCAGCAGTTGCTTCGCCTCGCCGAGCCGCACCGATGCCCCCGCGGCGAGCACCAGGCCGGTCAGGAACACGGGTTACGCCGCCGTGTAGGTAGCGAGGCAGCCGGCGCAGCAGAACCAGACGTCCTGCCCGTCGACCCGGGCGTGCGGGGTGTCCGGCCCGATCAGCACTGTCATCCCGCACACCGGATCGACGGACTGCTCGGGCCTGGTGACGACCGCGCCCACGGCCGGGCGCAGGCCGTCCACCCGGATGGCCCGGACCACCTCGGACACGATGGACAGCGCGATCTCCTGCGGCGTGTGCGCGCCGATGTCCAGACCGGCGGGCGAGTGGACGAGGGCGCGTTCGGCGTCGGTCAGCTCCAGCTCGTCGAGCACGGCGGTGCCGCGCTTGTGGCTGGCGACAAGCGCCACGAACCCCACGCCCGCGTCGAGGGCCGCCCGGATGGCGTCCTGCTCGCCCCTGCCCAGCCCGGCCACCACGACCGCCGTGCAGCCGGCGTAGTCCTCGGACGTCACGACGTCGAATTCGAGGAACCGGGCGAGGGTCGCCACCGCGTCACTGATCGGCGTGGCGCCGACCACGCGCAGCGCCGGCGCGGGCAGCCTCGGCTGGAGGAAGATCTCGATAGCGCCGCCGGAGTGGCACGGGTTGACCACCACCCGCGCCCCCGGCGCCTCGGGAAACGGCGCCGATTCCTCCGGCAGCACCCGCAGCAGCACGGCGGTGCCGTCGCGCAGCGCGTCCAGGGCGGCCGCCCGCACCGAACCTTCGGCGCACACCCCGCCCACGAAGCCCTCGATCGAGCCGTCCGAGCGGATCACCGCGGCGTCACCCGGCCGGGCCGACGTCGGCTCCTGCGCGCGGACCACTGTGGCGTGCACGAACGGCTCCCGGGTGACTGTCAACTCCTGGGCGCGTTCCGCGATGGTGGTCATCGTCGGCCCTCTCAGATCGGCGGCCGAGCCTGGCCGCGCATCGCGTCCCAGACCCGCGACGGCGTCAGCGGCATGTCGGCGTGGCGTACGCCGAACGGTTTCAGGGCGTCGATGACGGCGTTGACGATCGCCGGCGGCGAACCGACGGTTGCCGACTCGCCCACGCCCTTCGCGCCGATCGGGTGGTGCGGCGACGGGGTGACGGTGAAGCCGGTCTCCCAGTCGGGCACCTCCAGCGACGTCGGGATCAGATAGTCCATCAGGGATGCGCCGAGGCAGTTGCCGTCCTCGTCGAACGCGATCATCTCCATGAGGGCCATGCCGACGCCGTCGGTCAGCCCGCCGTGCACCTGCCCCTCGATGATCATCGGGTTGATCCGGGTGCCGCAGTCGTCGACAGCGATGAACCGTCGCACCGTCACCTGCGCGGTGCCCGGGTCGATGTCCACCACGCAGATGTACGCGCCGTGCGGGTAGGTCAGGTTCGACGGGTTGTAGCAGATCTGCGCCTCCAACCCACCCTCGATGCCGTCGGGCAGGTCACCCGCGCCGTGCGCGCGCATGGCGATGTCCTGGATGGTGACGGACCTGCCCGGGTCACCCGCGACGTGGAACGAGCCCTTGTCCCATTCCAGGTCCGCCACCGAGACCTCCAGCATCGCGGAGGCGATGATCCGGGCCTTGTCGCGGACCTTGCGGGCCACCAGGGCCGCCGCCGCACCCGACACGGGCGTCGAGCGGCTGCCGTACGTGCCGAGGCCGAACGGGGTGTTGTCGGTATCGCCGTGCAGCACCTCGATGTCCGCCGGCGGAATCCCGATCTCCTCGGCGATGATCTGCGCGAACGTCGTCTCGTGCCCCTGACCCTGCGACTGCACGCTCAGGCGTACCACAGCTTTTCCGGTCGGGTGGACGCGCAGCTCGCAGCCGTCGGCCATGCCCAGCCCGAGAATGTCCATGTTCTTGCGCGGCCCGGCGCCGACGGCCTCGGTGAAGAACGCGATGCCGATGCCCATCAGCTCGCCGCGGGCGCGCTTCTCCGCCTGCTCGCGGCGCAGCTCGTCGTACCCGGCCATCTCCATCGCCAGCCGCATCGTCGGCTCGTAGTTGCCCGAGTCGTACACCCAGCCGGTCTTCGTCGTGTACGGGAACTGCTCCGGCTGGATGAAGTTCTTCAACCGCAGCTCGGCCGGGTCCATGCCCAGCTCGTCGGCGAGGCAGTCGACGATCCGCTCGACAAGATAGACCGCCTCGGTGATCCGGAACGAGCAGGCGTACGCGACGCCGCCGGGCGCCTTGTTCGTGAAGACCGCTGTCATCTTGCAGTACGCGGCCTCGATGTCGTAGCTGCCGGTGAACACCCCGAAGAAACCGGCCGGGTACTTCACCGGCGCGGCGGTGCCGTTGAACGCGCCGTGGTCGGCGAGCACGTTGGTGCGGATGCCCAGGATCCGGCCGTCGCGGGTCGCCGCGATCTCGCCGCGCATGATGTAGTCGCGGGCGAAACCGGTGCTGATCAGGTTCTCCGACCGGTCCTCCATCCACTTCACCGGCTTGCCGGTGACGATCGAGGCGACGATCGCGCAGACGTACCCGGGATAGATCGGCACCTTGTTGCCGAACCCGCCGCCGATGTCCGGCGCGATCACCTGGATCTTGTGTTCGGGCAGGCCCGCCACGATGGCGTAGAGCGTGCGGTGCGCGTGCGGCGCCTGGGTGGTCGACCACAGCCGCAGCTTGCCCTCGACGGCGTCGTAGTCGGCGACAGCACCGCACGTCTCCATCGGCGCCGGGTGCACCCGGGGGTAGACGAGGTCCTGGCTGACCACGACGTCGGCGCGGGCGAAGACCGCCTCGGTGGCCGCCTCGTCGCCGGTCTCCCAGTCGAAGCAGTGGTTGTTCGTCTTGCCTTCCAGGTCGTCGCGGATCAGCGGCGCGTCCGGCTCCAGGGCACGGCGCGCGTCGATCACCGGCTCCAGGATGTCGTACTCGACGTCGATCAGCTCCAGCGCGTCACGCGCCAGATAGCGGTCGTCGGCAACGACGAACGCGACCTCCTGACCCTGGAAACGCACCTTGTCGGTGGCGAGGACCGCCTGCACGTCGTTGGAGAGCGTGGGCATCCAGGCAAGGTTCTGCTGCGCCAGCGCGGCCCCGGTCACCACAGCGCGCACCCCGGGCGACGCCTCGGCGGCACTCGTGTCGATGCTGACGATGCGGGCGTGCGCCACCGGCGACCGGAGGATCGCCAGGTGCAGCATGCCGGGCAGTTGGACGTCGTCGACGTACCGGCCGCGCCCGCGCAGGAACCTCGGGTCCTCCTTGCGCAGCATCCGGCCGTACCCGACGGGCTTCTGGTCGTTGTCGTGGAACGTGTCCACGCGCTCGTGCACGGTGGTCATGCGACGGCCTCCGCGGGCTGGCCGGCGTTGTCGATCTCGCCGGCCTCGGACGATTCGGTGGTCTCGGTGACCGTGGCGGCGGCCCGCGCCTCGGCCACGGCGGCCCAGCGGACCGAGCGCACGATCGTGGCGTACCCCGTGCACCGGCAGATCTGACCCGAGATGGCCTCCCGGATCTCCGCCTCGCTCGGGTCGGGGTTGCGGTCGAGCAGCGCCCGCGCGGTCATCATCATCCCCGGCGTGCAGAAGCCGCACTGCAGGCCGTGGCACTGCATGAAGCCTTCCTGGACCGGGTCGAGCTGGGCGCCCTTGGCGAGACCCTCGACGGTACGCACCTGGTGGCCGCCGGCCATCGCCGCGAGCACGGTGCACGACTTCACCGGCTCGCCGTCGAGCCAGACCACGCAGGTGCCGCAGTTGCTGGTGTCGCAGCCCCAGTGCGTGCCGGTCAGCCCCAGCACGTCCCGCAGGAAGTGCACCAGCAGCAGCCGGGCCTCGATCTCCCGGGTGACCTCGACGTCGTTGACGGTCATGGTGACCTGCATGCTCAGCTCCTCGCCCGTTCCACGGCCCGGCGCAGGGTCCGCCTGGTCAGCTCGGCGGCCAGATGCCGCTTGTAGTCGGCACTGCCGCGCTGGTCGGTCACCGGGTCGCAGCTGCGCGCCGCGATCGCCCCGGCCTGCTCGTAGAGGGCCTCCGAGGGCTCCTGCCCGCGTAGCGCGGCGGAGATCTCCGGGATGCCCGTCGTGTTGGGACCGACCGCCGCGAGCCCGACCCGGGCGTCGGCGATCACGCCGCCGTCGAGCCACACCGCAGCGCCGGCCGACACCACGGCCCAGTCGCCGGCCCTGCGCTCCACCTTGGCGTACGCGCTGCCGCAGCCCGGCCGCACCGGCAGCCGTACCTCGACGAGCATCTCGCCGTCCGCGACGGCGGTCTCGTACGGCCCGACGTGGAACTCCTCCATCGACACGACCCGCTCCGCGCCGCCCGGACCGCGGATCACGCACCGCGCGTCAAGCGTCGTGCAGACCGCCGAGAGGTCCTCGGACGGGTCGGCCTGGCAGAGCGAGCCGCCCAACGTGCCCCGGTTGCGCACCACCGGGTCGGCGATCACCCGCTCCGCGTCGGCGAAGATGGGGAACGCCGCCGCCAGCACCTGAGAGTCGAGCAACTCCCGATGCCGGGTGAGCGCGCCGATCCGCACCTCGTCCGGGCCGGCCTCGATGTAGCCCAGCTCGCCGTGCAGGTCGTTGATGTCGATCAGATAGTCGAAGTTGGCCAGCCGCAGCTTCATCATCGGCAGCAGGCTGTGCCCGCCGGCGATCAGGCGGGCTGTACTGCCCAGCCGCTCCAACAGGCTGATCGCATGGTCCACACTGGTGGCTCGCTCGTACTCGAACGGTGCCGGTACCTGCATGTCGTACCTCCGCAGTCCGGTGCAATCTGAGCCCGGCGGTAGGCAAAGTCAACGGCGACCTAAGTAACTGCTTAGGTCGCCGTTGACGGTGCCGCAGGGCCTCGCGGATGGTGCGGGCCATGCGGGACATCGCCGACGGGCTGACGGACTGGCGCACTCGTGGCGTCGCGTTCGCCGTCGCGACAGTCGTCCGGACGTGGCAGTCGGCACCTCGGCCGGCGGGCGCCGCCATGGCGGTCTCCGCCGACGGCGAGGCGCTGGGCAGCATCTCGGGCGGCTGCGTCGAGGCTGCCGTCTACGACCTCTGCCGCACCGCCATCGAGACCGGAACGGCCCACACCGCAACCTACGGTGTCAGCGACGACGACGCGTTCGACATCGGCCTGACCTGCGGCGGCACCATCCAGGTGCTCGTGCAGCCGGACGTCGCGTTGACCGAGCCCGACGAGGTGCTGGCAGCGATACGCGACGGCCGTCCGGTCGCCACCGCGACGATGGAGAACGCGCAACTGGTGATCTGGCCCGACCGGGTCGCGGGCAGCCTGGGCGCACCCGACCTGGACGACGCGGCGGCCCGACAGGCGGCCGGGATGCTCGCCCTCGGCACCACCAGCACGCTCCATCTTGGACGTCAGGGCGAGCAGCGCGGCGACGAGGTGAGCGTGTTCGTCCAGTCGTACGTGCCGCCGCCCCGGATGATTATCTTCGGGGCGATCGACTTCGCCGCCGCGATGGCGCGGATGGGCACGTTCCTCGGCTACCACGTGACGGTCTGCGACGCCCGACCCGTGTTCGCCACCCGCTCACGTTTCCCGGCCGCCGACGACCTCGTCGTCCAGTGGCCGCACAAGTACCTGGAGACGACGACCATCGACGACCGCACGGTGCTCTGCGTCCTGACCCACGACCCCAAGTTCGACGTACCGCTGCTCCAGGTCGCCCTGCTCACACCTGCCCGCTACATCGGCGTAATGGGCAGCCGCCGTGCACACGACGACCGGATGCGCCGGCTGCGCGACGCAGGTGTGAGCGAGGGCGCGCTGGAACGGCTCTGCTCGCCGATCGGCCTGGACCTGGGGGCGCGGACGCCGGAGGAGACGGCGGTGGCGATCGCCGCCGAGATCACCGCGCGGGCCTGGGGCGGCTCGGGTCGCCCGCTCAGCGAACTCGACACCCCGATCCACCACGCCGCATGACCTGACGCGGCTCCGCTGGCGCTCGCGGGTGTGCGGGTCTACCTGTCGCGCGACGTTCGCCGGTCCGCCGCGCTCACGCCCAGTCGTCGCCGCTGGGCATCAGGATCATCTGGTGGGCGTCCAGGGCGTCCGCCATTGCGGCGAACCTCTCGGCTGTCCACTCCGGAGGCGGATTGCCCGACGGGTCGGGATCGTCGGCGTAGTCGAGAAAGAACTGCTCGGCTCCGGCCGGCGTGTAGAAGACCATGAGCGTGCCCGTCTCGTCGCTCAGATTCTTGAACGCGTGGCGGGTGAGGCGCGGAACGTAGATGAAGTCACCGGGGCCGGCGTCGAAGGTGCCCGCACCGTTTATGAACCGGAACTCGCCGGACGCGACGTAGAACGCCTCGTCCTCGGCCCCGTGGGCGTGCGGGACGTTGCCGAAGCCGGGGGCGACGTCCATCGACAGGAGGCTGAGCTTGCCATCGGTCTGGTCTCCGGTGACCTTGACCAGGGTCGACTCCTTGCCGCCGTTGACGAGCTTGGGAACTCCCTCGTCCTTGCGTACCACGAAGCCGTTCGCTGCTGTCCATAGTGGACTATTGGGATCCGGCGCTGGGCGCTGCTGGTTCATGCCGCACACACCTTTGCTCGTTGATTGTTGGACGGGAACGCCCGGACCGGTTGTCGGCGGGCGCCTGTCTCGGCGTCGAATTCCCCGATTTGTTGATCTCGATTTCCGATTTCCGGCGCCATGGACAAAGATAGCGCCGCAGTCCCGCGTGATTCAACAAGGCGTATGCGAAAGAGGGCGTGAGTAGCCACACGAAGCTCATTTGAACTTTCGTGCGGCTCGTCCGTCTATATCTGTCGATGGTGGGTCGGCGAGTCGTCACCCAGTGGTCGTGTGGCTACTTGGCCCTGCCCCACGGGAAATAGAAGTCGTCGTTGTCGGCGAGCCACCAGTAGTACTCGGGGGCCTTGTGGTTCTTGCACGCGACTCGCGTGACCGCCACCGACGCCGCCCGGATCCGATCAGCCGGCACCCCGGACTCGATCAGGCGCTCCCGCAGCCTCGCCAGGAAGTCGCCGGACATCACGAAGTCGTCGATGATCAGAATATTGCCATCCTTGTAATTCAGGACGGCCTTGGGAATCGTGACGATCCACTTGCTCGTCGTGAAATAGAAAGACCCGTCAGATTTCACCGGATTGTGCGGGTCTTCCCGCCATGTGCGGGTGCCGACGAACACCGGCGGCTGGTTCTGGAACTCGGTCGCGAGCAGATTGCCAAAGGTGGCGCCCGCGAGGCCAGGTGTGACAATCGCGCTGGGTGGAAATTCCCTCCTGATCTGCCGGCCGAGGTCGTTCGCGGCGTTCTGCAGATCGGCCCAGTCGAGACGCTTCTTCGCCAGGTTGAGTTGCTCGGCCTTGCGCGCGTAATAGATGGTGAGCACGAGGCCGACGACGCCGATGACGAAACCGCCTATCCCCAGCCATCGATCCATGTTCACATCCTCTGGGCAGAGTCGCCAATGGTCCGACCGGCGGAAACCGAGCATAGTGGACAATGCCTTGGACGCTGATCGTTCGTTCGCACGATTCCGTCGGTCCGTCTGCCCGGCCGGCCATCGGGCGGTGGCGGTCCAGCGCGAACACTGCGACTTCGGCTGATCCTCGTGCGGGCGACCGCACATTACTGTCTGCCGCATGGGATCCGTGGACCTTGTCCTGGCCGCCGCCGTTGCCGTGGTCAACCTCGCCCTCGCCGCCGTGCTGCTCGCCAAGAGCCGTGGCGGCACGACGGTGCCCCGCATCTTCGGCCGCCCGCAGCCGTCACCGCGTCTGCGGGCCGCGATGCACATCTGCCTGGGCCTGGGGCTGGGCGTCGGATGGCTTGTCGAGGACGTTTTCCCGCCCCATTCCCTGGGCGACCAGGTGGTGTTCACCGTGGTGATGATCCTGCTGGCGGCTGGTGTCGTCACGGCCCTGCTGGTTGCTTTCCGGCACCCGCGTCCCGTCCGTGACAAGGTCGCCAGCTAGCCGACCCGTCTGCTTGACCCTGTCGGGTCTGCTCGTCTCTGACGATCCCGCTGCGGCAGGGCCGCCACCTCGTCTAACGTCAGGTTGTTCATATTTGGCAGGGTTGGCCCGAGAGGTGCGGCGATGGGGGTGCGCAGCTGGATCGAGGGCTGGCCGCTCTATCGCCAGCTCACCGGCACCGACCCCCTCGGTCGGGGTGCTGCGGCCAAGTCCGCCCGTTCACTGTCGCTGACCGCCCGCACGGAGACCGCCGACAGCGTCGCGCGGTCGGTGTGCCCGTACTGCGCTGTGGGTTGTGGTCAGCGGGTGTTCGTCACCGACGGGCAGGTCAGTCAGATCGAGGGTGATCCGGACAGCCCGATCTCGCGGGGTCGGCTCTGCCCGAAGGGCTCGGCGAGCAAGAGCCTGGTGACGAGCCCGCTGCGACCCACAAAGGTCCGCTACCGGCGGCCGTACGGCACCGAGTGGGAGGACCTCGATCTCGACACGGCGCTGAACATGATCGCCGATCGGGTCCTGGCCGCCCGGGACGAGACCTGGGAGGACGTCGACGACGAGGGCCGGCCACTCAACCGGACGCTCGGTATCTCCAGCCTCGGTGGGGCGACGCTGGACAACGAGGAGAACTACCTCATCAAGAAGCTGTTCACGGCGATGGGGGCGCTCCAGATCGAGAACCAGGCCCGTATTTGACACTCCGCCACCGTCCCCGGTCTGGGGGCCAGCTTCGGTCGTGGCGGCGCCACCCAGTTCCAGCAGGACCTGTCGAACTCCGACATGATCGTCATTCAGGGTTCGAACATGGCCGAGGCGCATCCTGTGGGTTTCCAGTGGGTGATGGAGGCCAAGCGTCGTGGTGCGAAGGTGTTTCACGTCGACCCGCGGTTCACGCGTACCAGCGCGGTGGCGGACAGCTACCTGCCGATCCGGGCGGGTACTGACATCGCGTTGCTGGGTGGGGTGGTGCGCTACATCCTGGAGAACGAGCTGGACTTCCGGGAGTACGTCGTCGCCTACACGAACGCCGCGACGATCGTGACCGAGGAGTACCGCGACACCGAGGATCTGCACGGCCTCTTCTCCGGCTTCAACGAGGACAACGCCAGCTACGACCAGACCAGCTGGCAGTACGAGGGGAACGAGGACAACGGCTCCACCCATGACACCGAGAAGCAGCGGGAGACCGCGGCGGGGTTGGAGCACGAGTCGCACGGCGCGCCGGTGGGCGGGCAGACCCAGCGGGACGAGACGTTGCAGCACCCGCGCTGCGTGTACCAGATCCTGAAACGGCACTACGCGCGCTACACGCCGGAGATGGTGGAGCGGGTCTGCGGCATCCCGCAGGAGAGATTCCTGGAACTCGCGCAGGCGTGGACGGCGAACTCGGGCCGGGAGCGGACGAGCATGCTCGTCTACTCGGTGGGGTGGACGCAGCACAGCGTTGGTGTGCAGTACATCCGCACCGGGGCGATCATCCAGCTGTTGTTGGGCAACATGGGCCGCCCGGGTGGTGGGGTCATGGCCCTGCGGGGGCATGCCAGCATCCAGGGCTCCACCGACATTCCGACGTTGTTCAACCTGTTGCCGGGCTATCTGCCGATGCCGCACCACGCCGATCACCCGACCTTCGACGAATGGGTGAACAGCATCCGCCACCCTGGGCAGAAGGGCTTCTGGGACAACGCCCGCGCCTACGGAGTGAACCTGCTCAAGGCGTACTGGGGGGACGCGGCCACCGCCGAGAACGACTACTGCTACGGCTACCTGCCGCGGATGACCGGCGATCACGGCACGTACCAGCAGGTGTTGAACATGATCGACGGGAAGATCAAGGGGTACTTCCTGCTCGGTCAGAACCCGGCTGTGGGTTCGGCGCACGGTCGGGCGCAGCGGCTTGGCATGGCGAATCTGGATTGGCTTGTGGTTCGGGATCTGTTCATGATCGAGAGTGCGACGTTCTGGCAGAACGGTCCCGAGGTGGCCACCGGGGAGATCGTTCCGGAGGAGTGTCGTACCGAGGTGTTCTTCCTGCCGGCGGCATCGCATGTGGAGAAGGAGGGCACGTTCACCCAGACCCAGCGGCTGTTGCAGTGGCGGGAGAAGGCCGTCGAGCCGCCAGGTGACGCACGCTCCGAGCTGTGGTTCTTCTACCACCTCGGGCGCATCATCCGGGAACGCCTGGCACAGTCGGCGCGCCCCCGCGACCGGGCGTTGCTCGACCTCAACTGGAACTACCCCACGCACGGCCCGAACGCCGAGCCGAGCGCCGAAGCCGTGCTGTACGAGATCAACGGCTACGAGGTGGCCAGCGGCCGACCGTTGTCGACCTTCACCGAGATGACCGATGACGGGAGCACCGCCGGCGGCTGCTGGATCTACACGGGTGTGTACGCCGACGGCGTCAACCAGGCCGCCCGCCGCAAACCCGGCGCCGAGCAGTCCCTCGTTGCCCCGGAGTGGGGCTGGGCATGGCCGGCGAACCGGCGGATCCTCTACAACCGTGCCTCCGCGGACCCGGACGGCAGACCGTGGAGCGAACGCAAGAAGTACGTCTGGTGGGACCCGGACAAGGGTGAATGGACCGGCTACGACGTACCGGACTTCGAGAAGAACAAACCGCCGTCGTACCGTCCGCCGCCGAACACCTCAGGCGTGGCGGGCATCGCGGGCGACGACCCGTTCGTCCTCCAGGGCGACGGCAAGGGCTGGTTGTACGCGCCCAGCGGCGTCCTGGACGGGCCGCTGCCGACGCACTACGAGCCTGTCGAGTCGCCGGTGCGTAACCCGCTCTACCGGCAGCAGGCCAACCCGACCCGCAAGGTCTACACCCACCCGATCAACACGCTCAACCCGAGCCCGCCGGAGGAGTACAGCGACGTCTTCCCGTACGTCTTCACAGTCAGCCGCCTCACCGAGCACCACACCGCCGGCGGGATGAGCCGCACAGTCCCGCACCTCGCCGAGTTGCAGCCGGAGATGTTCGTCGAGGTGTCGCCCGAGTTGGCGGCCCTGCGCGGGCTGAGCCACCTGGGTTGGGCGCACCTGGTCACCACCCGCGCGGCTATCGAGGCGAAGGTCCTGGTGACCGACCGCGTCACCCCGCTGCGGGTGGATGGGCGGATCATCCACCAGGTGTGGCTGCCGTACCACTTCGGTTTCGAGGGTCTGGTGACCGGCGACTCGGCAAACGACCTGTTCGGCATCACCCTCGACCCCAACGTCCTCATCCAGGAGAGCAAGGTCGGCACCTGCGACGTACGGCCCGGACGACGCCCGGACGGGCAGGCGCTGTTGGACCTCGTCTTCGACTACCGGCGGCGGTCGGGGAACCTGAGCCACCGCTACCCGCCGCTGATCACGACCGACGTCGCCGACAGCAGCAGCGACCAGGAGGCCTGACCGATGCCCCACGCCAACGCCCTGTACGGGCCGCTCGACCCGGCGCCGGACGCCGGCTACGTCGACGCGCCGCCGCGGATGGGGTTCTTCACCGACACGAGCGTGTGTATCGGCTGCAAGGCGTGTGAGGTCGCCTGCAAGGAGTGGAACCTGGTCCCGGAGAGCGGTCTGGACCTGCTGGGCATGTCGTACGACAACACCGGGGCGTTGACCGCGAACTCGTGGCGACACGTCGCGTTCGTCGAGCAGCCCCGCTCGGCAGGCTGGGCGACCCCGGCGTTCGAGGGCGACCCGGACGGGCCGACGGTCAGCCCGGTCACGGCGGCGGTCGGCGCGCGTACCACTGTCGACACCGGCACGAACCCGGGCCTGCCGCCCGGGTCGCCGGGTGCGGCGGCGCGGATGGCGGGCGGTCCGGAGTTTCTGGGGATGCCGGGTGCGCAGCCGCCGGGTCGGGGCACGGGCGCGGAGGGGCGTACGGATTTTCGGTGGTTGATGATGTCGGACGTCTGTAAGCACTGCACGCATGCGGCGTGCCTCGACGTCTGCCCCACCGGCTCGCTGTTTCGCACCGAGTTCGGGACGGTGGTGGTGCAGGAGGACATCTGCAACGGGTGTGGGTACTGCATTTCCGCGTGTCCGTACGGGGTGATCGATCAGCGTAAGGGTGATGGTCGGGCGTGGAAGTGCACGCTCTGCTACGACCGGCTCGGCGCGGGTATGACACCGGCGTGTGCGCAGGCGTGCCCGACGGAGTCGATCCAGTACGGGCCGTTGGACGAGTTGCGGGAGCGCGCTGCCGAACGGGTGGCGACGTTGCACGGTCGGGGTGTGTCCGAGGCGCGGTTGTACGGGCATGACCCGAACGACGGTGTCGGTGGTGATGGTGCGTTCTTTCTGTTGTTGGATGAGCCGGAGGTGTATGGGTTGCCGCCCGATCCGGTGGTGACCACGCGGGATCTGCCGGCGATGTGGAAACGCGCTGGTCTTGCCGCACTGACGATGGCCGCCGTCACGGCCGTCGCGTTCCTCGGCAGGCGACAATGACCGGCACGACGCCACCGAACGAGCCCGTCGGCTCCCGGTTCCGCGAGTTCCAGACCCGACTCGACGGACGCGGGGGCGGGCGCGGACGGGGGCGCGGCGACGGCGGCGAGCAGCTCACTGTGCCGCCCGCCGACTTCAGCTCCTACTACGGCCGACCGGTGCTCAAACCGCCGGTGTGGAAGTACGACATCGCCGGCTACCTCTTCACCGGCGGCCTCGCCGCCGGAGGCGCACTGATCGGAGCGGGCGCCCAACTGACCGGGCGTCCCGAGCTGCGCACTGTCGGCCGGTGGACGGCGCTTGGAGGCGTCGCCGCCAGCACGTACCTGCTGGTTCACGACCTTGGCCGGCCGGATCGGTTCCACCACATGCTCCGGGTCGCCAAGCTGACCTCGCCGATGTCTGTCGGCACCTGGATCCTCGCCGCGTTCGGGCCACTGGCTGGCGTGGCGGCGGTCGCCGAACTCGCTCCTCGGCTCCCGCAGCACGGCGTGCTCGGGCTCGCCCGCCGGGTGGCGCCTCCCGTCGGCAACGCCGCCGGCTTGGCCGCCGCCGTCACCGCGCCGGCACTGGCCACGTACACCGGGGTGCTGCTCGCCGACACCGCGGTGCCGTCCTGGCACGAGGCGTACCCGTCGTTGCCGTTCGTCTTCGCCGGCAGCGCGCTCGCTGCCGCCTCCGGGGTCGGCCTGATCGCGGCGCCGGCCACGCAGACCGCCCCGCTGCGGCGACTCGCACTCGCCGCCGCAGCCGTCGAGTTCGCCGGCGGCCACCAGATGGAGCGGATGGGGCTGACCGGCGAGCCCTACACGCGCGGGCGCAGCGGCCGCCTGGTCAAGGCCGGTCGGGTACTGCTCGCAGTCGGTACCGCAGCGGCACTGGTCAGCCGCCGCAGCCGATTCCTGGCGGCGGTCTCCGGTGCGGCCCTGGTGGCCTCGTCGGTCGCCACCCGGTTCGGTGTCTTCGAGGCAGGCAAGGTGTCGGCGCGCGATCCGAAGTACACGGTCGTGCCTCAGCGGGAACGCCTCGGCGAGAAGTCGACGACCCGGCTCTGAACAGTGCGAAGGCACCCCCTCGGGGTGCCTTCGCTGTTGTCCGCGTATGACCGCGTCAGCCGGTGAACAGCTTCGCGGCGGTGATTGCGGTCTGGACGACGCCGTACCCGAGGAGCACCGCCACGAGCAGCCACGACAACCAGAGCCGTCCGGTCTGCGCGCCCACGTGGTCGGGCACCGGCGGGTTGCTCTGCGGGCCGAGGGCGACCGGCTCGGTGATGCTTGCCTTCGCCACAGGTGACGTCGACCCCCGGTCCGGCTCGTGGAACCGCTCGGGCACCGGACGGACCAGCAGGTTGGCGATGAATCCGATCGCGAGGATGCCGACCATTGTGAACAGCGCCGGACGGTACGCCGACGCCGTGAGGGTGCCGGGTTTGCCCTGCGTGTCGAGGATGCCGTTGACGATCAGCGGGCCGGCGACGCCCGCGGCCGACCAGGCGGTCAGCAGCCGGCCGTGGATGGCGCCGACCTGGAAGGTGCCGAAGAGGTCGCGCAGGTACGCGGGCATCGTGGCGAACCCGCCGCCGTAGAAGGAGATGATCGCGGCGGCGATCAGCACGAAGACGGCGGTTGCGGAGTGCCCGGCCACGGCGAGCAGCGCGTACAGCACCATGCCGACGCCGAGGTAGACCATGTAGATGGGCTTGCGGCCGATGAGGTCGGACGTCGTCGACCAGACGAAACGCCCGGCCATGTTGAACAGCGACAGCACACCCACGAAGCCGGCCGCCGCCGACACCGAGACGGCGGTGGCCCCGTTGTCCCGGAAGAAGTCCTGGATCATCGGGCTGGCCTGTTCCAGGATGCCGATGCCCGCCGTGACATTGCAGAACAGCACGATCCACAGCAGCCAGAACGCCCGCGTACGCACGGCGCTCGTCGCGGACACGCTCGCCCTCGTCACCAGCGGCCGGCTGGCGACGCTCGCGGGGTCGAACCCGGCGGGCCGCCAGTCCGGCGCGGGAACCCGGACGTTGAACGGGCCGAACATCATGATCACGAAGTAGCCGATGCCGAACGTGACGAAGAGCGCCACGAGGGCGCTTCCCGACGCCACGGCACCTGGGTTGTTCGGGTTGTAGCCGGAGTCGTAGAGGGAGAGCAGTTGCCGCGCGAGCGGACCGGCGACAAGGGCGCCACCGCCGAACCCCATGATGGCCAGCCCGGTGGCGAGGCCCGGCCGGTCCGGAAACCACTTGATCAGGGTCGAGACGGGCGAGATGTAGCCGATGCCGAGTCCGATACCGCCGATGACGCCGTACCCGAGGTAGAGGAGCCAGAGTTGCTGGGTCGCGATGCCGAGCGCGCCCACCAGGAACCCGGTGGCCCAGAAGCAGGCCGAGGCGAACATGGCCCGGCGCGGTCCGTTGCGCTCCACCCAGCGGCCGCCCACTGCGGCGGACGACCCCAGCATGACGATGGCGATGCTGAAGATCGCCCCGATCGCTGTCTGACTGGTGTCGAAGTGCGCGATGAGGGAGTTCTTGTAGACGCTCGTCGCGTAGACCTGCCCGATGCAGACGTGCACGGCCAGCGCCGCCGTCGGGATGAGCCAGCGGCTGTATCCCGGGGGAGCGACGGTGTGCCGTGGGTTGAAGACCGACAGCATGGACATCGTCCGCGCCTCCTGCGGGTGCGTAGGCCGGCGGTGCAGGGCTGTCGTCTCGGCAGTGTGGCCGAGCGCCGCCCCGGTGGCGGCCCGTGCACGCCTGCGTCAGCCGTTGGCCGGCTGCATTCTCACGTTACGTGGCGGTCGGTTCGCGCCCTGTCATAACGGCAAAACGCGAGCCGTGGAGACGCCGCGTCGGCCCGCCAGCGGCCGGGGTCGGCCGGGGGTCAGCTCGTTCCCTTTGCTCTGCTTCAACCGACGCAACACTCACGGCCCGAAACCGTTGCGTGGGTTGAAGCAGAGCAAAGGCGGCAAACGATACCCCGCCGACCCCGCACGGGGACGGCGGCCCGCACGGCGGCGCTGGCCCCGTGCGGGCGCAGAGCGGGGGCGGGCCGTCCGGCCCGCCCCCGACTGTTGTCGTACGGCTCAGTGAACCGCGGCCTTCGCGGCCGCCTCCTCCTGGGCGCGTCGTTCGTCACCGCTGAGGGTGTGCAGCGGCTTCTCCTTGATGAACAGCACGACGATCAGCGCAACCAGCGCGATCGGCGCGCCGACCAGGAAGAGGTCGGCGGTCGCGATGCCGTACACGTCCTGGATGATGAGCCGTACCGGCTCGGGCAGGGTGGACAGGTCGGGCACCTCGGCGGTGCCGCCTCCGGTCGCCGCCGGGCCGAGCCGCTCGGTCGTCAGCGTGGTCACCCGGCTGGCCAGGACCGCGCCGAGCGCGCTGACGCCGATGGCGCCGCCCATGCTGCGGAAGAACGTCAGCACGGAGGTCGCGGCGCCGAGTTCGTGGGCCGGGACGTCATTCTGTGCGGCGAGCACGAGGTTCTGCATCAGCATGCCGACGCCGACGCCCAGCACGGCCATGTAGATCGACAGGACGGCGACGCTGGTCTGGGCGTCGATGGTGCCCAGAAGCGCCATCCCGGCGGTCATCACCGCGGCGCCGGCCACCAGGAAGGCCTTCCACCGGCCGTACTTCGTGATGAGCTGGCCGGCCACCGTCGACGAGACGAGCAGACCGAAGATCATCGGGAGGCTCATCAGGCCCGCGATGGTGGGCGACTTGCCCAGCGAGATCTGGAAGTACTGGGACAGGAAGACAGTGCCGCCGAACATCGCGACACCGACAAGCACGCTGGCGATGGTGGTCAGCGAGACCGTGCGGCTGCGGAAGATCGTCAGCGGGACGATCGGCTCCGCCGCCCGCGACTCGACGAACACCGCCAATCCCAGCAGGACCAGGCCGCCGATGACCATCAGCGCCGTCCAGCCGGAGGCCCAGTCGAACTTGTTGCCGGCGAGCGACGACCAGATCAGCAGCGTGGAGACGCCCGAGGTGATGAGCAGAGCGCCCAGCCAGTCGATCTTCGCCTTGCGGCGGACGACCGGAAGGTGCAGGGTCCGCTGGAGCAGGGCGATGGAGATGATGCTGAACGGCACGCCGATGAGGAAGCACCAGCGCCAGCCCAGCCATGACGTGTCGACGAGAACCCCACCGATCAGCGGACCGGCGATGGTGCCGACGCCGAAGACCGCGCCGAAGATACCGGCGTAGCGGCCCAGCTCACGCGGCGGGATCATGGCTGCCATGACGATCATGGCCAGCGCCGTCATACCGCCGGCGCCGATGCCCTGCACGACTCGGCTGACCAGCAGCACCTCGACGTTCGGCGTGAAGCCCGCGATGAGGGAGCCCACCACGAACAATCCGAGCGAGAGCTGGATCAGCAGCTTCTTGCTGTACAGGTCGGCCATCTTGCCCCAGAGGGGCACTGTCGCCGTCATGGCGAGCAGTTCGCTCGTGACGATCCAGGTGTAGACGGTCTGGCTGCCGTTCAGGTCGGCGATGATCCGCGGCAGCGCGTTCGCCACCACCGTGGAGGCGAGGATGGACACGAACATGCCGACCATCAGCCCGGAAAGGGCCTGGAGAACCTCCCGACGCGACATGCGCGTGCCGACGGCGGCGGTGTCGGCGGGCGGGATGGTGCTGGTCATTGACGCTCCCTTGTCGGGTGTGCACAGGGTGGTGTGGCCTCGGGCGGGATGCGGCGAGGCTGAATGCTGGCCAGGAGGGCTCGGGTCAGGTTCGGGCTGGCGGATCGGGCAGGCCGGCGGCGATGCCGGCGAACGCCTCGTCCACCAGCTCGGCGAGCGGCGGTGTCCCGTCGTCGGCGGCCCAGCGCATCGTCGCGCAATGGAAGGCGGCACCGGCCACGGCGGTGACCAGCGGCGGGTACGGGTGCTCGGGGCCGACACCGAGGCGGGCGGCGATGACCGAGACCATGGCCCGCTCGGTGGCGACGTTGCCGGCGATCAGCCGGGGCAGCAGCGTGGGGTTCTCGGTGATGACAGCCAGCCGCAGCCGCCACAGCTCCCGGTCGGCCTGTATCGGGTCGATCGCCTCGTCGAGGGCGAGGCGGACGGCCCGTAGCGTCGGCACCTGGGCGGGAACGGTGGCCAGCCGCGCCACGACCCGGCTGCCGTCAAGCGCCGGATCGTCGGTGATCGCCTCGTCCTTGCAGGCGAAGTAGTTGAAGAACGTCCGCGAGGAGACGTCGGCGGCCTCGCTGATCTCCTCCACCGTCACGTGCTCCAGGCCACGTTCGGCGACCAGCCGTAGCGCCGCGGCGGTCAGCGCTGCCCGCGTCTGCGCCTTCTTGCGGTCCCGTCGCCCGGTGGCCACGCGGTCGGTGTCGGTCACCCGGCGAGGCTAGAAGCAAACCTGCAGAGCCTGCAAGTTTTTATTTTGTGAAGTGATTTTCGTGACCCGCTCCGCCGGCCGACGACCGGCGTCGCCCGGTCCCTGGCACGGCGCCGGTGGTCTCCAGGATCAACTCGGCAACCAGGTCCGGGTCATCGCTCATCGGCACGTGCCCGCAGCCGGGCATCGTCACCACCCGGGCCGCCGGCAGCCCGGCCCGGGCGCGTTCGGCCTGGTGGACGCCGAAGATACGGTCGCGTTCGCCCCAGCCGATCGTCACCGGCACCGCCGCGTCGGCGAGCCGTACACCGTCGAAGCGGTAGTCGCGGGCGGCCCGGGCCACGGCGGTGAAGCCGAGGCCGCGCCGCAGGGCGAGCGCGTCGCCCAACGCGCGGTCGGCGTCCAGCTGTGTCGGGCGGGCCACCAGCGACCCGAAGCACATCGCCCGCAGGTACGCCGAGCGCAGCGCGACCCGCATGAGCGGAGTGGGCAGGTACGAGTTGGCCCGCAGGAGCCGGAGGATGGCCAGTGCCCGGCGGCACTCGGCAGGCGTGAAGAAACCGGCGGGGGAGAAGGCAGTGGCGGAGGCGACCACCCCGCTGGCGGCAAGTTCCAGGCTGATCGCCCCACCGAGGCTGTAACCGGCCACGTGCGGACGATCGAGCCCCCACTCGGTCAGCACGGGCAGCATCGCGGCGACGGTGGCGGCCATGTCGGCGGGCATCCCGGTGCCGGGCATCGGGGAGTTACCGAAGCCGGGCAGGTCCAGCGCGATCACCTCGTGGTGGGCGGCGAGCCTGTCGAACACCGGCTCCCACGCCTGGTGGCGGTGGCCGATGCCGTGGATGAGCACGAGCGGCTCACCGCTGCCCCCACGACGGACGTGAACGCTCACGATCGGCCCCCCACCGACGTCCTGCCGAAGGAGCGTCCGAGCTGGCGAACCTCGTCCTCCATCTCGCCGACCATGCGCGGGCCGCCGACACGGGAGATCAGGGCGTCCGAGAAGCTGCTCAGTACCACCGGTCGCAGCGCCTGCACCAGGGCGAGCGACCGTGGGACGTACACCTTGCGCTTTCGGCGCTCGATGCCGCGCAGCAGGGCGTCGGCGCACTGCTCGACCGGGACGACGGTGGACAGCGGCCACGGCAGCCGGCTCAGCGTGGCGCGGAACGACGCCAGGTCGTCGCGGATGTCGCGGACCAGATCGGTGTCGATCCAGATCGGATGTGCCGTGCCGACGGTGACGCCGCGTGCCCGGGTCTCCAGGCGCAGCACGTTTGCGAACTGCTCCACGCCCGCCTTCGACGCGCAGTAGGCGGCCATGCCCGGCATGGCTGCGAAGGCGGCGGCCGACGAAATGATCAGGACGTGACCACGGGCGGCGGTGACGTGTGGCAGGGCCGCGCTTACAGTGCGGATCGCGCCGCAGAGGTTCACCTCGACGGTACGCACCAGCGCGTCGACAGGCCCGACCGCCACGGTACCCAGGTTCGCGATGCCCGCGTTGGCGACGACCACGTCGATGCCGCCGAAACGGTCCACGGTGGAGGCTACCGCCTCGTCGAGCGCCGCCTGGTCGGTGACGTCGCACTCGTACCAGTGGGCGTCGAGGTCGGCACTGAGCTGCTGGAGCCGCTCGCCTTCCAGGCCCACGAGGGCGACCTGCGCGCCCCGGGCGACGGCGTCGCGGGCCAGCTGCGCCCCGATGCCGCGTGCCGCGCCGGTGATGAGCAGGGTCCTGCCCGCCAGGTCATACCGCATCGGCGTGCTCCCGTTCCGGTTCGTTGGGTGTGGTGTCGGCCGGAAGGATCCGGTGGTCGGTGGGGCGGAACCGGCGCAGCCGCAGCCGGAAGCCGGTGGCGAAGCCCGGCCAGATGGTGGTGTTACGGCCGGTGGCGTCGAGGTACCAGCTCGAACAGCCGGTCTGCCATACGGTTCCGGTCATCTTCCGGTCGACCCGTTGCGTCCAGCGTCGTTGCGCCTGCGGGGTCGGCTCGATGGCCTGGATGCCCCTGACCCGCATGTGGCGCAGTGCCGCGAGCATCAGGCGCAGCTGGGCTTCGATCATCAGCACCACTGAGGTGTGCCCGAGCCCGGTGTTCGGGCCGAGCAGGAAGAACAGGTTGGGGAAGCCGGCGACTGTGGTGCCCCGGTACGCGTGCATGCTGGGGGTCCAGGCATCGGCCAGGTTGCGCCCGTCCCGCCCGTGGATGAGCCGTACGACGGGGGAGTCGGTGACGTGGAAGCCGGTGCCGAGGATGATCGTGTCCGCCCTGTGGTGCACGCCGTCGGCGGTGACCAGGCCGTCGGGCACGATCCGGGTGATGCCGGCCGTGACCACGTCGACGTTCGGCCGGGTGAGCGACGGCCAGTAGTCGTTGGAGATCAGCACCCGCTTGCAGCCCATCGCGTACCGGGGGGTGAGCTTGTCGCGCAGGGTCGGGTCGGTGACCTGACGCCGCAGCGTCCGCATGGACAGCCGTGAGGCGAGGCGGTTGACCTTCGGGTGCAGGAAACCCATGCCCATGCCCTCGCGTACCAGATAGAGCCAGGCTCGGGCGGCCCGCTGCGCGCCGGGCACTGTGTGGAACGCGGCCTGCTCGACCCGGCTGATGGGGCGCGATCGCCTCGGCATGATCCAGGCGGGGGAGCGCTGGAACAGCGTCAGCCTCTCGACGGCCGGCTGGATCTGCGGCACGAACTGGACCGCCGACGCGCCGGTGCCGATGACCGCGACGCGGCGGCCGGTCAGGTCGTGGTCGTGCCGCCAGCGCGCGGAGTGGAAGACCGTGCCCGCGAAGTCGTCGATGCCCGGCAGGTCGGGGACGGCGGGTTCGCTCAGCGGGCCGGCCGCGCAGACGAGGACGCGGGCGGTGTGGTCGCCCTCGGAGGTCCGCAGCAGCCAGCGCCGGCGCTTGTCGTCCCAGCGCGCGTCGAGGACCTCGTGACGCAGCCGTACCTTCGGTCGTATTCCGAAGCGGTCGACGCAGTCGCGCAGGTAGTCCCAGATCTCCGGCTGGCTGGAGAACGTGTTCGACCAGCGCGGGTTGGGGGCGAAGGAGAAGGAGTAGAGATGCGAGGGCACGTCGCAGGCGCAGCCGGGGTAGGTGTTGTCCCGCCAGGTGCCGCCGACCTCGTCACCTCGGTCGAAGACGAGAAAGTCGGTGAAGCCGGCCCGTTGCAGGGCGATGGCAGCCCCCAGGCCGCCGAAGCCGGCACCGACGATTGCGATGTCTGTCTCCATCACTCCTCCGCGGTCTCGCACTCGGCGCCCGGCTCGCCCGGAGGCGGCCAGGGCGGTTCGCCCACGCCGGTGACCCGTACGCCGCCCCACGGGTCGATCTCGGCCAGTCGGGCGGGCCGGGCCCGGTCGGCGATGCGCAGCTCGACGTCGCGCCGGCCGGAGCGCACCAGCCTCGCCACTGTCGGATCGGGCTCGATCCGTCCGCCCCAGTGGTAGCGGCCGTCGACCGGCTCCCACCGTCCGCTGAGGTGCGCCCGGACGGGGGCGCCCTCGACGGTCGCCGGCCCGTGGTAGCTCACTGCTCGATCCGCTCGTGGGCGCGGGTGAGCTCGGGTGGCAGGTCGGCGCTGGCCCGGACTCCCTCGATACCGCTCCACAGCAGGGTGGTCAGGTAGTCGGTGAGCGCTGCCCGCCTGATCGGCTGGCCGTGCGTGGTCCACCAGTCGCCGACCGCCTGCACGAACCCCACCAGGCCGTACGCCCAGGGTTCGGCCGGACCGGCGTCGAGCCCGAGCGCGCGCAGGCGGTCGCCGATCACCCGGGCCAGCCCGGCCGCGACCTGTCGGCTGGTGCCGGCGACGACCTGGTGGATGCCGGGTTGGCCGGACTGACGCATCAGGAACCGGTAGAGGGTGGGTTGCGACTCGATCACACCGAGGTACGCGTCGATCGTCGCCCGGACGAGGTCGCGTTCCTCGCGGACCTCGTCGATCGCGGGCGCGATGGCGTCGACGACCCGGCCCGCCACCACCTCGCTCACCGCGATCCAGAGTTGCGACTTGTCGGCGAAGTAGCGGTAGAGGACCGGCTTGCTGACGCCGGCGGTGGCGGCCACCTGGTCCATGTCGACGTCCGGCCCGTGTCGCAGCAGGGCCTGCACGGCCGCGCCTATCAGTGCCTGCCTGCGCTGCTCACGGTGGTCGGCCCAGCGGTCCCGACGGCCGTTGGCCTTCGCCTTTGGGCCACTGTCGGAGGCCACCGTCGGCGGGTCGGATCCATTGACATCCTTGCGCGGCGATTGCATGCTACCACTCGTAACAGTTACCAGTCGTCACGTCAATATGGAGGCACCATGGAGACGACGGAACCCGAGGGCACTGCGGTCGCCGAGCGACTGCTCACGTCGTCGCTGCGCACCAGCTACGACCCCGTCGTCGAGATCGACTGGGACGCACCGCACACCCCGGGCGCCTACTGGCTCCCGCCGCACCGCAGCAGTCTCTACGGCACTCCACTGTGGTCGCGACTGACCGAGGAACAGCGCGTCGAACTCACCAAACACGAGGTGGCAAGCGCTGCCAGCGCCGGGCTGTGGTTCGAGACGATCCTCATGCAGATGCTGATCCGGCAGTACTACGACGACGACCCCACCAGCCGGCACGCCCAGTACGCGCTGACCGAGGTCGCCGACGAGTGCCGGCACTCAATCATGTTCGGTCGGCTGATCGAGGCGATGGGCTGCCCCGTCTACCGGGCCAGCGCCGTCGACCACTGGCTCGGCCGGTTCCTCAAGACCACCGCCAGCGGCCCCCGGATGTACGCCGCGATCCTCATCGCCGAGGAGATCCTCGACGCGTTCCAGCGCGAGATCATGGCTGACGAGTCACTCCAACCACTGATCCGGATGGTCTCGCGCATCCACGTCGTGGAGGAGGCGCGACACGTCCGGTTCGCCCGCGACGAGTTGGCCCGCCAGGTCGCCGCCGCCGGTCCGGTCGGCATGGCGTACGCCCGGCTGCTGATCGGTCGCGCCGCCTACACGATCGCCAACCGCCTGGTCCACCCGAGCGCCTACGCGGCGGTGGGCATCGCGCCGCAGGTGGGCCGGGCAGCGGCCCGTGCCAATCCGCACTGGCAGGCCACCCTGCGCTGGTCGGCAGCCCGGGTGCACGCCCACCTCGCTGACGCCGGCCTGGTGGCCGGGCCGGGGCGGCTGCTGTGGGTACGCGCCGGACTGATCTGACGGCTCCGACGCCCGCCGTCGCGGCCCTGTCGTCCTGACGCTGACGTCGGTCGTGGTGCCGCGCTGACGAACTGCCCACATCAGGCAGACGTCAGGCGCGCCCGATCCGGGGCTCCTGCCGGTCGCTGAGCAGCAGGCCGACGCCGCGTACCGCCTCGATGGTGGCAGCCGTGCCGAGGTCGAGCAGCTTGCGCCGCAGGCGTTTCACAAGCGACTGCACGTCGGCCCTGCGCTCGCGTCCCTCGTCGTGCCAGACCGTCCGGTGCAGTTCGGCGTAGCTCCACACCCGTACCGGCTCGGTGGTCAGGCAGGTCAGCAGGTCGTGCTCAAGGCGGGTCAGGTCGACCTCGCGGTCGCCGTACCGGGCGGTGGACCTGGTCGAGTCGATGACCAGGGCGGCGTCGGCCGCCGTGCCGTGCGGCGGCGCGGGCGGTGACGGCGCGGGCTGTGACGGCGCGGTCGGCGGCCCGCCGGGCGGCGCGGTCGCCGGTGGCGGCGCGATCAGCCGGCGCAACTCGTCCAGGTCGGCCACGAGCAGCAGTGGGGCGATGCCGTCGAGGCGTTCCGCGAGGCGGATGCGCTCGGTCGGCGACGGGGTCACCGCGATCAGCAGTGGAAAGGGTTCGTCGGCCGGCTCGGCCCCGCCCGTCGCAGCTTCGTCGTCCTCGGCCACCACACCCGCCCGGGATCGATGGGCATCTCTGCCCAGCTTTGGTCATGGCCCTGACAGTGATTGGCAAGCGCGCCGCCAGCAGGGCAACCGTTAGCGACAAGTTGCTCACGGCAAGTTCTTGATCGTCCTTTCCTCTCGATCATAGTGTCCACTCGGGCAACCGGCGTGACCCGCGCGGTGCATGGAGGGGCATGAAGGGTTGGTCTGCTCGACTCCGTCGAGGCGGGCCTTCCGCACCCTCACCATGGCCCATCACACCCCTGGGTCGTTCTGAGGGAGGCAGCACCGATGTTCAGACGTCCACGATGGAGGCGCACCGCCAGATCACTGGTGAGCGCCGGCGCGGCGATGATCCTCGCCGCGACGGGTCTGGTCAGTATCGGCACGGGCGCGCAGGCCGCGCCCGGGATGGGAGTGGGCACCGCTCCGGGAGACAAGATCCGGCCGGACCTCGCCAAGCAACTCCAGGCCAAGAGCGGTGGGGACTTCTGGATCCGGTTCAAGGACCGGGCGGACCTCAGCAAGGCCAGCTCCATCAAGGACTGGACGAAGCGCGGCGCGGCCGTCGCCGAGGCGCTGCGTACCACCGCCGCAGCGAGCCAGGGCAAGATCCGTGCCGAACTCGACAGCTCGGGCACGAAGTACCAGACCTTCTGGGCCACAAACGCCATCAAGGTGAACAGCGGTTCGCTCGACATGGCGCAGAAGTTCGCCGCCCACACGGAGGTCGAGGGGCTCTACGCCCCGGTCGAGTACAAGGTCCCGGAGACCGTCAAGGGCGCCGACGAGAAGACCGTCAACGCGCTCGAGTGGGGCATCGCCAACATCAACGCCGACGACGTCTGGTCCCAGTACGGCGTCACCGGCGAGGGCATCACCATCGCCAACATCGACACCGGCGTGCAGTTCGACCACCCCGCGCTTGTGAACTCCTACCGCGGCAACAACGGCGACGGCACGTTCGACCACAACTACAACTGGTTCGACGCTGCCGGGGAATGTTCGACCGCCCCCTGTGACAACGATGGACACGGCACGCACACCATGGGCACCATGGCCGGTTCCGCCGGCGCGAACCAGATCGGTGTCGCACCCGGGGTCAAGTGGATCGCCGCGAACGGCTGCTGCCCCAGCGATGCTGCCCTGATCGAATCCGGTCAGTGGATGCTCGAACCGACTGACCTCGGCGGCCAGAACCCGGACGCCAGCAAGCGGCCGAACATCATCAACAACTCCTGGGGCACCCGGCTGCCGTCGAACGAGCCCTTCATGGAGGACGTGACGCTGGCCTGGACCGCGTCGGGCATCTTCGGTGTCTGGTCCAACGGCAACAGCGGGCCGGCCTGCCAGACCAGCGGCTCGCCGGGCAGCCTCGCCAGCAACTACTCCACAGGCGCGTACGACGTCAACAACAACGTCGCGGGCTTCTCGGCCCGTGGCGCCGGGCAGAACGGTGAGATCAAGCCCAACATCTCCGCGCCGGGCGTGAACATCCGGTCGAGCATCCCGGGCAGCACGTATGGCAGCATCAGCGGCACCTCGATGGCAGCCCCGCACCTCGCGGGCGCCATCGCATTGCTCTACTCGGCCGCGCCATCGCTCGTCGGTGACGTCAACGCGACCCGTACCCTGCTCAACGGCGCGGCCATCGACAAGGCCGACAGCCAGTGCGGTGGCACCGCGGCGGACAACAACGTCTACGGCGAAGGCCGGCTGGACGCCCTCGCACTGCTCGACGCCGCACCGACCGGCGACGTCGGCACCCTCGCCGGCACTGTCACCGACGCGGCCACCGGCGCCCCGATCGCCGGCGCGACCCTCACGCTCACCGGCCCGGCCGCACGCGAGGTGACCACCGGGGCGGACGGGACCTACTCGACTCAGCTGCCGACCGGTGACTACCAGGTCGCCGTTTCCGCCTTCGGTTACGGCACCACCACGAAGTCGGCGACTGTCACCAACCGCGCCACCACGACTCTCGACGTCGCGCTGACGGCGGTGGCGAGCGTCAACATCACCGGCGCGGTCACCGACGGCTCCGGCCACGGCTGGCCGCTCTACGCCAAGGTGACGGTGACCGGTGTGTCGGGTGTCTACGACTACACCGCGCCGTCCACCGGTCGCTACACCATCAAGCTGCCGGCCGGGCAGACGTACACCCTGAGGTACGAGTCGCAGTACCCCGGCTACCCGGCAGTGACCAAGGAGGTAGTGGTCGGCACCCGGAACGTGACAGCCAACGTCGCGATGCCGGTGGACACCACAAGGTGCACGACGGCACCCGGCTACGCGTTCGGCGCGGACGGCGAGTACGAGACCTTCGACGGCACGACCACGCCGGCCGGCTGGACCGTTGTGGACAACGCGGGCACCGGCCAGGTGTGGAAGTTCACCGACGACGGCGGCCGGGGCAACCTGACCGGAGGCACCGGCAACTTCGCGATGATCGACAGTGACGACTACGGCGCCGGCAACCGCCAGGACACGTCGCTGGTCAGCCCGGTGGTCGACCTGACCGGCGTCACCGCCCCGGTCATCCGGTTCAACCAGGACTTCAACCAGCTGGACGAGGACACCGCCGACGTCGACCTCAGCATCGACGGCGGCACCACCTGGACGAACGTGCTGCGGCAGGAGACCGACGTACGAGGGCCACGGGTCACCGAGGTTCCGATCCCGCAGGCCGCCGGCCAGGCGCAGGTCCAGGTGCGGTTCCGCTACTACGACGCCACGTACGAGTGGTGGTGGGAGGTCGACAACGTCCTGATCGGCAGCCAGGTCACCTGCGTGCCTGTCGACGGTGGCCTGGTCGTGGGCAACGTCCGCGACAAGAACGACAACAGCTATCTCAACGGTGCCACCGTCACGAGCAGCGACCGGCCCAGCGAGAAGGCCGTCACAGTGGCGACGCCGGACGACCCGGGGCTGGCCGACGGCTTCTACTGGCTCTACTCGTCGCTTACCGGCACGCACAAGTTCACCGCGACGGCCGGTAACTACGTCAGCCAGAGCAAGCAGGTCGACGTGGAGCCGGACTGGGCGACGACAGCGAACTTCGTCCTCGCGGCGGGTCAACTGTCGGTGACGCCCACCGAGTTGAGCGCGACGCTCCAGATGCCCGGGGGCAAGACCAGCAAGAAGTTCACTGTGACGAACACCGGCGGCGCGCCCGTCGAGGTCGGCTTCAGTGAGCGGGACAACGGCTTCGAGCTCCTGCGGGCGGACGGCTCCCGGGTGACCCGGCAGCAGGTGCTCGGTGCTCCCGGCGCGCCGGAGCAGCGGCTCTCCGTTGCGACGTCGTTCGCCGCGAAGGCGTCCGGCAAGGCGTCGACGGCGGTGCCCGCCGCGGTCGGCCCGCAGGCGGCGCCGTGGACCGACATCGCCGACTACCCGGCCAACATCATGGACAACCGGGTGGTGACCCTCGACGGCAAGGTGTACTCGATCGGCGGTGGCGACGGCAGCGCCTCCACCACGAAGAACTACGCCTACGACCCGACAGCGCAGACCTGGACGGCGATCGCCGACCTCCCCGGCGCGCGCAACGCCCTGACGGTGGGCGTCGTGGACGGGAAGATCATCGCCTCGGGTGGTTGGGGTGACAACGGCCCGGACGCGGCCACCTGGTCCTACGACCCGGCGGCCAACACCTGGACGGCACGGGCCGCCAACCCGGCGCCGCGGGCCGCGGCAGGGCAGGCCGTCGTCGACGGCAAGCTGTACGCCATCGGTGGCTGCACCACAGCGAACTGCCTGCCGATGTCGAACACCGTCGTCCGGTACGACCCGGCCAGCAACGCCTGGGAGACGCTCGCCAACTACCCGAAGTCGGTGGCGTTCGCCTCCTGCGGCGGGATCGACGGTGTCGTCTACTGCACCGGCGGCAACGACGGTTCGGTGGCGCAGAAGGCCAGCTACGCCTTCGACCCGGGTGCCAACACCTGGACCGCCATCGCCGACGCGCCGGCCGACAACTGGGCCAGCTCGTACGCGGTGGCAAGCGGCAAGCTCCTCGTGGTCGGCGGCTCGCAGGGTGGGGCCATCACCAACGCGGGCTTCGCCTTCGACCCGGCCACCAGCTCGTGGTCGAACCTGCCGAACGCCAACACCGCCCGGTACCGGGGTGGCGCGGCGTGTGGCTTCTACAAGGTCGGCGGCTCGTCGGGCAGCTTCAACGCGGCTGCCGACAGCGAGGTGCTGCCGGGCTTCGAGGGCTGCGCCGAGGCGGCGGCCGACGTCAACTGGATGACTATCGACAAGTCGTCGGTCACCCTCGCACCGGGTGCGAAGGTCACTGTCACCGTCGGGATGACGGCGAACGTGGACCAGCCGGGCACCTACTCCGGCGCGGTGGCGATCAAGGAGAACACGCCGTACTCGGTGGCGCCCGTCGAGGTGACGATGACCGCGACGCCCCCGAAGACCTGGGGCAAGCTGATGGGTACGGTGACCGGCACGAGCTGCCAGGGCGCGACCTCGCCGATCTCCGGCGCGGTGGTCCAGGTCGACTCGTGGGCGATGTCGTTCACGTTCGCGACCGACGCGGCCGGCAAGTACGCCTACTGGATGGACCGTCGCAACAACCCGCTCACGATGATCGTCGCCAAGGACGGCTGGAAGCCCCAGACCCGACAGGCGAGGATCGACACCACCACTCCGACGGTGGAGGACTTCGGGTTGTCTCCCATCCGGTGCTGACGCCTGATCGGTAGTGCACGAGATCCGGCCCGCCTGGTCACCGACCAGGCGGGCCGGACCCGTTCCGGCGGCCGGTGCTGCACCGCACGGCGCTGCCACACCGACCGACCCTGCCGCACCGACCGACCCTGCCGCACTGCCCGACCTGCCGCACGGGCCGGGCCCTGCCACCGTTCGGCACTGCCTCAGAGGACGACGTTCGTGTCGGGGTGGTGCTCAGACTGGGACGAGCCGAAAGCCGACCCCGCGGACCGAGTGGATGGTGGCTGCGGCGTTGAGCCGGGCGAGCTTGCGACGGACCCGCCGGACGACCGAGTGCATGTCCGACCCGCGCCCCAGGTGGCGGTTGCCCCAGACCTCGAGGTGCAGCCGCTCGTAGGTCCAGACCTGCCCGGGGGCGTCGACAAGGCAGAGCAGCACGTCGTGCTCCAGCCGGGTCAGGTCGATCTCCTGGTCACGCCAGCGCAGGACCCGACGGTCGGAATCGACGGACAGGTCGGGTGGCGGCGGCTGCGGAGCAGGCACCACCTCGGCGCGGACGGTCTGTGCCGGCAGTGCGGCGACCGGTGGCATCTCGACCACCCCGAGAAACTCCCGCGCCTGGTCGACGTTCGAAACGATGAGAAAGGCGTCGCTCCCGCCGAGCAGCCGAGCCAGTTGCCGGCGCTCGGCTGCCGACGACGCGATGCCGATGACAAGCGAGGCGACTGGGATCCCATGCATTGCCCCACCCCTTCCGGTTCCCCACACTCACTCCGGATGGTTTCGTGCCGCCGACCGACACATCGATCAGCATCTTGACCCTAGTGGCGGTGCGTCTCGGCAGGGTAAAACATAGTTGCATGTAAGCATGTGAATGCCGCTCGGGTCGTACCTCGTCGGTCGGTTGGACGACAGCGGCGAGTCTCCGGGCGGCTCTCCCGGTGGGATCGCCCGGTTTGTTCCGGGACGAGCGCCGGCGGTTGTGACAGAACCAAGACACAGCGCGGACGGCGTCCGGACCTGGCAGGCCGACGATGACCGGCATGTCCATCGGATCGTCGTACCCCGTCGGCCGGTCGTCGGCCGCTACCGTGCCGGTCGGCATCGCGCGACCGGCGCCGCCCGAGCGCGTGTCCACGCCGCTGGTCCTGCGGCTGCTCGGCGCGGCAGTGTGCTTCCTGCTCACGCTGGCCCTCACCGGCGCGCTGTTCGTCTGGACGTACCCCGGTCAGTGGTGGGACGGGCTGCTCCTGCCGCGCGCCGAGTCCGGTGGGGGTTACGAGCAGCAGACCGATCTGGTGGGGCCCGCGAAGGCCGTGCTGGCGACCTTCGGCGACCCGCTTCTGCTGGCCGCCCTGCTCGGCGGGGTGCTGCTGGTGGGCCTGTTCGGCCGGCGGCTGCTGGCCGGCGTCGTCGGTGTCGTCATGGTGCTCGGCGCGGTAGTGGTGGCCGGCGCGGTGAAGTCGGCGTTGCCCCGCCCGGATCTGGCGATAGCGAGTTCGACGACGCACAACAGTTTCCCCAGCGGCCACGTCGCGGTCGCGGCGGCCCTGCTGCTGGCGTACCTGTTGGTGCTGCCCGGACCGGCCCGGCGGTGGCTGGCGCTGCCCGGCGCGGCGGGCGTCTCGGTGATCAGCGCGGCCACGATGATCGCGGGCTGGCATCGGTTCAGCGACGTGCTCGGCGGCGTCCTGCTGAGCGTGACGCTGTTCTGCCTGGCGGCGGCAGTCCTTGCCGGCAGGTCGGGCGGTGCCGTGCCCCGCCCGCCTGGTGGGCTGGCGGCCGCCGGGCGCCTGCTGGCCGAGGGCGCGGTTGGGCTTGTCGTCCTCGCCGGGGCGTCGCTGGTGGTGGCGCCCGGCCTGGCCGCCTCGGTGCGGCGGGGTCCGTTGCTGGCCATCGCCGCGGCCGCCGGGCTGACGATGCTTGCGGTGGGCGCGGCGGTGTTCCTGGTGCGGTCGGTCGACTTCGCGGCACCCCGCCCGCGAACGAGCCGTCCGCAGGCGAGCCGTCCGCAGGCGAAAGGCAGGATATTTCCGTGATGGGATACTTGGTGGCATGTCCCAGGTCCTGCTGATCGAAGATCACCAGACGGTCCGTGACGGGTTGCAGTTGGCGCTCACCCGGCAGGGCCACACTGTCGACGCCGTGGCGACCGGTGAGCAGGGGCTGGAACGACTGCGTGCGGCCGCTGCCGACGTCGTGGTCCTCGATCTCATGCTGCCCGGAATGGACGGGTTCGAGGTCTGTCGCCGGATCCGCCAACTCGGCGACCTGCCGATCATCATGCTCACCGCCCGCAACGACGACATGGACGTGGTGGCGGGCCTGGAGGCCGGCGCCGACGACTACGTGGTCAAGCCGGTGCAGCCCCGGGTGTTGGAGGCACGCATCCGCGCGGTGCTGCGCCGTACGACGGTCGAGTCGCGGCGCGCCGACACCGAACGGCCCGGCCTGCGCCAGCACGGTGCCCTGACCATCGACCGGGCCGCACTTGTGGTCAGCAAGGACGGCACACCGGTCAGCCTGGCCCCGACGGAGCTGCGGCTGCTGCTCGAACTCTCCCACACGCCGGGGCAGGTGCTCAGCCGTCAGCAGTTGCTGGAGGCGGTGTGGGAGCACGGCTACCTGGGCGACTCGCGCCTTGTCGACGCCTGCGTGCAGCGGCTGCGCGCCAAGATCGAGGATGAGCCGTCGGCCCCGGTCTTCATCCAGACGGTCCGTGGGTTCGGCTACCGGTTCGGGCCCCTGTGACGCGGTGGCGTGGGGCCGGCGCCAGGGCCTCGGGCCTGCGGCTCCGGCTGGTCCTGGCGTTCGCCCTGCTGGGTGTCACCACCACTGCTGTGGTGGCCAGTGGAAGCTACGTCCAGGCACGTACCGTGATCCTCCAGCAGGCGCAGGACGCGGCGGTGGCGTCGCTCACCGACCGGATCACGAAGGTCTACCCGATCACCAGCCTGCCGTCCGACCCGCAGGAGCTCGACGTGCTGGCGCAGCGCCTCTCCGATCGGAACGAGACAACGCTCATCCACTACCGGGGCGTGTGGTCGTCGGGCATCCAGGCGCCCGATCCCGTCACCCCGGAGCTGCGTGAGGCGGTCGCCGGTGGCCGCATCGCCTGGCAACGTGTCATCCGCGACGGGGTGCCCGTGCTGCTCATCGGCACCCAGTTGAGGATCGAGCGCGCCGACGGGTCCTCCGTGCCGTCCGGCCTGGAGGTCTACTCGACGCGCAGTCTCGTGTCCGAGCAGCAGAGCATCGACCGGCTCGCCACCTTCGCGTGGCTGACCGGCGGGCTCTCCCTGATCCTCGCGGTCCTGTTGGCGCTGCTGGCCGCGCGGGGCGTGCTGCGGCCGGTACGTGAGCTGGGTCAGGCGGCCCGCCGGCTCGGCGAGGGCGACCTGTCCACCCGGCTGACCGTCCGGGGCGTCGACGAGTTGGCCGATGTGGCGCGGACCTTCAACGACACCGCCGGGAGACTGGAGCGGCAGGTAGGTGAGCTGCGGCGGATGGAAGCCGACGCCCGGCGTTTCGTCGCCGACGTGTCACACGAACTGCGCACACCGCTGGCCGCGATGACGGCGGTCACCGACGTGCTCGACGAGGAGGCCGACCGGCTGCCGGGGGATGCCGGCCGGGCCGCCCGGCTCGTCAGTCAGGAGACGCACAGCCTCACCCAACTGGTAAACGACCTGATCGAGGTGAGCAGGTTCGACTCGGGTACGGCGCGGCTCGCCCTCGACGACGTCGACGTCGCCGCGGCTGTCACCGCGACCCTGCGGGTGCGGGGCTGGGCCGAGCGGGTGCGCACGGAGCTGGCACCGGGAGTGGTCGCCCGGCTCGACCCCCGCCGGCTCGACGTCATCGTCGCCAATCTGGTCGGCAACGGCCTCCGGCACGGTGCCGAACCGGTGTCCGTACGCCTGGACGCCGACGCGGACTGGATCACCATCGAGGTCAGTGACCACGGCCCGGGGTTGGATCCGCAGGTCCTGCCGCACGTCTTCGACCGCTTCTACAAGGCCGACACCGCCCGGACCCGCTCCGAGGGCAGCGGACTCGGCCTCGCCATCGCGTGGGAGAACGCGCGCCTGCACCGGCGCGACGGCCAGACGGGCAGCCTCGTCGCCGGTAACGGCGCCAGCGGCGGCGCGGTGTTCACGCTCCGCCTGCCGCGCCTGGCATCGGAGACGGCAGCCGACGGAGACGTACGGTGAGCCGCCGAGCGCCGCTGATCGCGGGAGGGCTCCTGTTCGCGCTGCTCGCCACGGGTTGCGGGGTCCGGCCCACCGATGTCATAAACGGCCGCCCCGCGGTGAGCGGCCCGGCCGAGGGCACGGGGATCTACCTGGTGTCGCACGGACAGGTCGTGTTGGCGATCCGGTCGACGAAGACGCCGTCGCCGCCGCTGTCGCTGTCGCCGGCCGAGACGCTCGCACTGCTCGCACAGGGCCCCACCGATACCGAACGGAGTGCGGGGATCACCAGCGAGGTGCCGGCCGACCTCGTGCCGGCCGACGTGGGCCCGACAGCCGACGGAAACGGCGTCACTGTGACGGTGTCGAGTGCCGTGAAGCCGCTGTCGCCCCTCGCCGTCGACCAGATCGCCTGCACAGTGGCCGACGCCCTGGCGCGCAGTGCCCAGGGCAGGAGTTTCGCCCCGGTCACCCTGGCCGGGCCGGACGGCACCCGCCCGGCCAGGACCTGTCCCGTGACGTGACAGTGGCTGGCTACGTCTGAGGTGACAGTGGCTGGCTACGCCTGATGTGATCGCGGTGTCTACGCCGAACCGACCGTCTGCGGCAGTCCACCGAACGAGCGTCGGCCCGCGTCGGCCAGCGCCCCGTCGACCAGGATGTCGAGCAGAGCGGGAAACCCGATGCCGGCGCGCCGCCAGATCTGCGGAAACTGCGACGCGGCCGTGAACCCGGGGAAGGTGTTCACCTCGTTCACGATCGGCTCCGCGCCCTCACCGGACAGGAAGAAGTCGACCCGCAGCAGCCCCCGGCAGTCGAGGGCGTGGAAGGCGCGGATCGCACGGTCCCGCAGAACCTCGGTGGTGGCGGCGTCGAGCGGGGCGGGGATCTCGAAGACCGCCCCGCCGTCGTACTTCGCGTCGTAGTCGAAGAAGCCGTCGCCGGCCACCCGGATCTCCAGGGGCGGTCCGGCCTGCACCTGGCCGTCCGGATGCTGAAGGACTGCCACGTCGATCTCCCGGCCCCGCGCACCCTGCTCGACGAGCACCTTCGGGTCGGCCGCGCGCGCCCGCCCGAGCGCGGCCGGCAGGTCCGCCCAGTCCGTCACCTTGACCACGCCCAGGCTGGACCCGGCCCGGGCCGGCTTGACGAAGACCGGCAGACCGAGGCGCCGCTGGTCGGCTGGCGACAGGTCCTCCCCGGGCCGCAGCGTCACCCCGGGACTGACCCGAAGGCCCTCCGCCGCGAGGAGCCGCTTCGTGACGCCCTTGTCGATGCCCGCCGCGCTGGCGAAGACACCGTTGCCCACGTACGGCACGCCGAGCCATTCCAGCAGCGACGCGACAGTGCCGTCCTCGCCGTACGGGCCGTGCAGGGCCGGGAAGACCACGTCCTGGGCGCGTACCACCCGCAGGGCCTGGGGCAGCGGCGTCGGACGCCCGTCGACGTGCCACGCGCCGTCGGTGCCGATGAGCACCTCGGTGACCTGGTACCTGTCGCGGTCCAGCGCGGCCAGGATGCTCTCGCCCGACCGGCGCGACACCGCGTGCTCGCCGCTGCGCCCGCCGTACAGCACTGCCAGACGTGTGGTCATGAGATGTGTGCTCCCTCGTGGATGTGGTGGCGGCCCACCCGGGCCCCGATGCCGGTCAAGATCTCGTGTGGGTTGGTACCGGCCCACCGCGCCCACTCGGTGACGCTCGGCGCGGCGTCGTCGGCCGTCGCGTCGGGGTTGCCGGCGGGGCCGAACAGCACGACCGGATCTCCGATGGCCACGGGCAGGTCGCCGACGTCGACAACGCACTGGTCCATGGCGATGCGCCCGACGACCGGGCGGCGTCGGTCGCCGAGCCACACCTGGGCGCGACCCTCGGCGGCGCGGGGCAGGCCGTCGGCGTAACCGAGCGGCAGCAACGCCAACGTCGTGGCCCGTCCGGTCACGTACTCCGGTCCGTAGGACACGCCGGTGCCGGCGGGCACCCGCTTGACGTTCACCACTGTCGTCCGCAGCGTCAGGGCGGGCCGCAGCCCGAACGCGCCGGGCCCGCTCGCGCCGAACGGGTCCACGCCGTACAGAGCGAGCCCGATCCGGCAGAGGTCGAAGCGGGTTTCCGCAGCTGACAGGGCCGCCGCCGAGTTGGCCAGGTGTACGAGGTCGGGGCGCAGGCCGGCGTGCCGGGCGATCCGCAGTGCCTCCTCGAACGTGGCGACCTGCCGGGGCACGCAGGGACTGCCGGGTACGTCCGCGTCGGCCAGGTGGGACCACACGCCGCGAACCTGGACGCCGCCCTCCACCTCGTACTTGCGGGCCCACGCCACCAGTTCCGGCCAGTCGTCGCCGCTGGCCCCGTTGCGGGACAAGCCGGTGTCGGCCTTGAGCTGCACCGTCGCGGGCACGCCGACCTGGTGGGCCGCGTCGACGATGGCGTGCAGGTGGGTGGTCGTCGACACGCCGACGTCGACGCCCGCTCTGATCAGCGCGGCGAAGTCGTCGTCCGGTCGGTGCAGCCAGCTCAGCGTGGGCGCGGTGATGCCCGCGTCGCGCAGGGCCAGCGCCTCGGCCGCCGAGGTCACGCCCAACCATCCCGCGCCGGCGCCCAGCGCGGCCCGCGCGACCGGCACCGCGCCGTGACCGAACGCGTCCGCCTTCACCACGGCCATCAGGTCGTTGCCGGTGACCGCCGCCGTCGTCCGGACGTTGCCGGCGATCGCCCCGAGGTCGACCACCGCCTCGGCCAGCGGGCTCATCCGGCTGCCTCCGGGTGGGCGGCGACCGGGGCCGCCGGCCGGCGGGGTCCGGGGAGCGCGAACAGCCAACGGGCGCGTACCGCCAGCAGCCAGCTGTGGATGGCCAGGCTCAGACCGATGACGAGCCCGGTCAGCACTATCGGATAGCCGAGCGCCGCCAGGACCTGACCGATTCGGCCCAACCCGGAGACGGGGGAGTGCAGCAGCCGGTGCAGCAGCGCCAGGACGGGCATGTGGATGACGTAGATGGGCAGGGTGATGCGCCCCAGGGTGGCCAGCCGGTCGCCGAGGACACGCCACCTGCACAACCGGGCGGCGGCGGTGACGCCGAAGGCCACCGCCACGACGGAGACCGCCGGCCAGACGCCGAACCATCGCTGGGCGCCGGCCGCCGCCATGGCGACGAGCACTACGGCGTACGCCCCGGCGGTCAGCACCAGCCGGCGCCGGGTGGCGGTTGCCGCCCACTCTTCGATCAGGGGTCGCAGGTGCAGGCCGGCGAGGAAGAAGACCAGGTTCTGGTAGAGACCGGCGCGGTTGCCCGGAGTGTCCAGCAGGCCGGCCGCGGCGACGGCCGACAACACGGCGGCGGGTACGAGCACCAGCGCCCGGGGCGCCCGCCTGGTCACCTTGGCGAGCGTGAAGTAGAGCGCCAGGGCGTACAGGTACCACAGGTTGGACGGGGTGATCGTGAGCTGTTCCAGCAGGCCGAGGGCGGAGGTGGCACGGTCGGTCGGGAAGTCCGGTGCCGCCGCGAGGACCACCGTGTGGATCAGCAGCCAGAGGGCGTACAGGTAGAGGAGGCCGGCGACGCGGCTGCGGACGACGCGTCGCCAGGGCCGCGTGACGGCGTGCGCCGCGAAGACCCCGGAGATGGTGAAGAACAGGGGCATCCGCAGCGGCAGGAACTGTTCGCCGAGCGCGCCCCACAGGCCCGGCACGGGAACGTCGAGGTGCCAGTCGATCTGCAGGTAGTCCTTGACGATCACGTGCCAGGCGACGACGAGGATGATGCAGACGCCCTTGGCGGCGTCGGCCCACTGCACCCGTCCCGACGCCGCCGGTGCGGCTGCGGCCAGAGCCCGGGGCCGCCGGTGACGGAATCGGTCACGCGGCGCGTCGGGCTGGTGCCCGGCGGGCCGGGCGACGGTGGAGGCAAGCGTTCGGGTCACCCGTCAGAAGCTGCCAGCGGGATATCCGCGCATGATCCACGAGATGTCATGAACAGGTAATGGCTGTCGCCGGACCCTTCTCGCGGACGCCGTCGACAGCCGTGCCGGTGACGCCGCGGGACACTAGGCTCGCTCCGGAGGTGCCGAGATGAAGCTTGGTCTGCACTACTGGAGTTTCTCGAACCCGGCCGACCCGGCCACGATCGCGCCGACGCTTGCGGAGGCGGCAACCACCGCCGAGCAGGCGGGCGTCGCCTCGTTCACAGTGATGGACCACTTCTTCCAGATGGACGCGGTGGCTCCGGCCGAGGAGCCGATGCTTGAGGCGTACACGACGCTCGGCTACGTGGCGGCGAAGACCCAGCGGATGACGCTGGGCGTGCTGGTCACCGGCGTGATGTACAGGTACCCGGGCCTGCTCGCCAAGACCGTGACGACCCTCGACGTGCTCTCCGGCGGTCGCGCCCGCCTCGGCATCGGGGCGTCCTGGTACGAGCGGGAGCAGCGCGGCCTCGGCGTGCCAGTGGTGCCGGTGGCCGAACGGTTCGAGCGGCTGGAGGAGACGCTGCGCATCTGCCTGCAGATGTGGAGCGACGACAACGGGCCGTTCGAGGGGCGGCACTACCAGCTCGCCGAGACGATCAACTCGCCGCAGCCGTTGAGCCGCCCCCGCCCGCCCATCATGATCGGCGGCGGGGGAGAGAAGAAGACCCTGCGCCTGGTGGCCCGGTACGCCGACGCCTGCAACCTGTTCGGCACTGCCGCCGGTGCCGGCGAGGTGGCGCGCAAGCTGGACGTGCTGCGCGAGCACTGTGCCGCCGAGGGCCGCGACTACGACAGCATCGCCAAGACGGTTGTCGCCCACCGGCCACCGCTTGACGACGTCGACGCGTTCCTCGCCGAGGCCGCCGAGTACGCCGCGCTCGGTGTCACCGAGGTGCAGGTGACGCCGGACCGGCACCCTGTGGAGTTCGCCCAGCGGCTCGGCGACGAGGTGGTGCCCCGGCTGGCCGACCTCGGCTGATCCAGAGCCGGAGACAGACAAGGGGCTGCCCTCCACAGACGTGGAGGGCAGCCCTTAGTCGAGCTCAGGCGACAGTTGCGGGGAACCTCTCCCACACCCGGTGCGCGGCCATGAGCCGCTGTACCGCGGTCAGCGCCTCCGGGCCGGAGCCGGCCGACACGACGCCCGGGGCGCCGGCCACGCCGGCCTGCTCCAGGACGCCGACACCGGCACCCCAGGCGCCGATCGCCTTGGCGTGCCGCCAGCACTCCTCGACGAGCAGGAGCACGCGGGGGTCGACCGTCGCCGGGCCGGGCTTGCCGGCCTTGGCGTCGCGGGCGGGCAGCGCGTCCGGCGCGGGAGCCGGCGCGCCGGACAGCAGGAGCGCGTCCAGCTCGACAGACCGGCCGGTGGCGAAGGTCCGCTGCACTGGCAGGTCGCCGACCATGCCGCCGTGCGGGGCGATCAGCAGCGGCACCATGCCGGCCGCGAACACGGAGTGGCGTACCTCGTGCAGGTCGTCGAGGCCACCGTCGGGGTCGACGACGATCCCGACCATCCGGCCGTCGGCCGGCCACTCCTTGCCGACCTGCGACAGTGCCGGGCTCGGCGTGACATCGGCCAGCGGCACCGTCGGCTGCGGCGTGGGCAGGCCGAGGCCGGTGGCGACCTGCTCGCACAGCACCGGGTCGATGTTTGCCAGGCACTGGAGCTGGCGCTCCTTGATCGCCTGGTGGTAGCACTTGCCCAGCTCGAAGGTGTACGCCCGGATGATGTGCTCCTTCTCGACCGGCGACATGCTCAGCCAGAACAGGCGTGCCTGGCTGTAGTGGTCGTCGAAGGAGACCGGGTTCGCGCGTACCTTGGGCGCCTGCGCCACAGTCACCGGTACGTCCAGGAAGGCGTGCTCGGCGTCACCGGCCGGGAAGGGGTTGCCCCCGTCGAGCGAGTTCGGCCGGTACGGCGCCACCCCGGCGTGGACGGCGTGCTGATGGAAGCCGTCGCGCAGCATGTCGTTGACGGCGGCGTGCGGCCGGTTGATCGGGATCTGCGTGAAGTTCGGGCCGCCCAGCCGGGTCAGCTGCGTGTCGACGTACGAGAACAGCCGGCCCTGCAACAGCGGGTCGTTCGTGACGTCGATGCCCGGCGGAAGGTGACCGAGGTGGAAGGCCACCTGCTCGGTCTCGGCGAAGAAGTTGGTGGGCGTCCGGTTGAGGACGAGCCGGCCGACGGGCTGCACCGGCGCGAGTTCCTCCGGCACGATCTTCGTCGGGTCCAGCAGGTCGATCCCGGCGAAGGTCTCCTCGGGGGTGTCGGGGAAGACCTGGATGCCCAACTCCCACTCGGGGAACGCGCCGGCCTCGATGGCGTCGTAGAGGTCGCGGCGGTGGAAGTCCGGGTCCATGCCGCTGAGCATCTGCGCCTCCTCCCAGTCCAGGGAGTGCACGCCGAGCTTCGGCTTCCAGTGGAACTTCGCCAGCGCCGTCTCCCCGGCCTCGTTGATGAGGCGGAAGGTGTGCACACCGAACCCCTCCATGGTCCGGTACGAGCGCGGGATGCCCCGGTCGGACATGTTCCACAGGGCGTGGTGCTGCGCCTCGGTGTGCAGCGAGACGAAGTCCCAGAAGGTGTCGTGGGCGCTCTGCGCCTGCGGGATCTCCCGGTCCGGGTGCGGCTTGCCGGCGTGGATGACGTCGGGGAACTTGATGGCGTCCTGGATGAAGAACACCGGGATGTTGTTGCCGACCAGGTCGAAGGTGCCCTCGTCGGTGTAGAACTTCGTCGCGAAGCCGCGGGTGTCGCGGACCGTGTCGGCCGACCCGCGCGAGCCGAGGACCGTGGAGAACCGGACGAACACCTCGGTTTCGCGGCCATTCTTGAGGAAGCCGGCCCGGGTGACGGCCTCGGCGGTGCCGTAGGCGGTGAACAGGCCGTGCGCGCCGGCGCCCCGGGCGTGCACCACACGCTCCGGGATCCGCTCGTGGTCGAAGTGCGTGATCTTCTCGCGGAAGTGGTGGTCCTGGAGCAGGATCGGCCCGCGCGGCCCGGCCTTGAGCGAGTGGTCGGTGTCGCGCAGTCGCGCCCCGTTCGCCGTGGTGAGGTACGCGCCCTGCTGGCCCTTTGCGGTCTTCGGCGCCCCGGTCTCCGCGCCCGTGGGCGTACGGGTCTGCGGCGCGCCCTGCTCCGGTTTGGGCGGCAGTGGGTCGCGGGGCGTCGTTGGTTCGTCGACGGTCGGCGGCGCGCTGCCGGGCGCGCCGGGCACCTCCGGCGTCAGTGCGTCGGTGATCTTTTCGGTGGCGGTCTTGACGGCGTTCTTGACCGCCTCGGCGGGCTTGCTGGAATCCACGGAAACGGAACCCCTCCGTTGAGCGTTTCGAGCGGGCGTCTGCCCTGCTACCCCTGGTCAGGGGGTCAAAACACAACAGCGGTGGGCAGGACTGGTGATTTCACCGATGCGGGGGGCGCGCCGAGCGCACAACACTGACGGACGTCGATATCGCTCGACTCTAGGGAGTGCCCGACGTGCCGTCACCAACCACCACCCGTCCCCGTTCCGTGGCAGCCCGAGCCGTCCGGTTCGCGCTGGCCGCCACCCTCGTCGCCGGCGGCGTCCTGGCCGGACCCTCCGGTGCCGCCCAGGCGGCGAGCCCGTACGAGCGGGGCCCCGCTCCGACCACCGCGATCCTGGAGGCCAGCCGCGGCCCCTTCGCCACCGCCTCGCAGAGCGTCTCCTCGCTGAGCGTCACCGGCTTCGGCGGCGGCGTCATCTACTACCCCACAAGCACAAGCGAGGGCACCTTCGGCGCCATCGCCATCTCGCCCGGCTACACGGCCTCCTGGTCAAGCATCAGCTGGCTCGGCCCGCGGATCGCCTCGCACGGCTTCGTGGTGATCGGCATCGAGACCAACACCAGGCTCGACCAGCCGGACAGCCGGGGCCGGCAACTGCTGGCCGCGCTCGACTACCTCACCGAGCGCAGTTCGGTGCGGAGCCGGATCGACAGCAGCAGGCTCGCCGTGGCCGGTCACTCGATGGGTGGCGGCGGCAGCCTGGAGGCGGCCTCGTCCCGGCCGTCGTTGCAGGCCGCCGTGCCGCTGGCACCGTGGAACCTGGACAAGAGCTGGTCCGAGCTGCGGGTGCCGACGCTGATCATCGGTGGCGAGAGCGACTCGGTCGCGCCGGTCGCCACGCACTCGGTGCCGTTCTACAACAGCATCCCGGCCTCCGCCGAGAAGGCGTACCTGGAGTTGAACGGGGCGAGCCACTTCTTCCCGCAGACGACGAACACGCCTACCGCGCGGCAGATGGTGGCCTGGCTGAAGCGGTTCGTCGACGACGACACCCGCTACGAGCAGTTCCTCTGCCCGGGCCCGAGCGGCTCGCAGATCCAGGAGTACCGCAACACCTGCCCCAGCTACTGAGCGCGACAAACCGGGGCGGCCACCGCTGGTGGCCGCCCCGGTCGCGTGCCGGCCCGACGGCGTGCTGGTCGGGGGCATTGAAGGTATTGACGCCGTACCCGAGAAACGTACACTGCGAGTGTAAATAACACCCCGCCACGACGCGAGGGATGGGTGATGGAACGCGGGCTCGAACTGCACCACATCGGCGTCCGTTTCGGCGGCCTCACCGCCCTCGACGACGTCTCGCTGCGGGTGCCACCCAACCGGGTGGTGGGCGTGATCGGGCCCAACGGCGCCGGCAAGACCACGCTGTTCAACGTGATCTGCGGTTTCGTGACGCCGGAGACGGGTTCGCTCACCCTGGACGGTCGGCCGCTGCGACCACGGCCGCACGGCCTGACCCGACTGGGCATCGCGCGGACCCTGCAGGGGACCGGGCTCTTCGCCGGGCTCACAGTGCTGGAGAACGTGATGACCGGTGCTTCGCACACCGCTCGTGCGGGTTTCGCCTCCGCCCTGTTCGGGCTGCCCCGCAGTGACCGCGACGAGCAGCGACTGCGCCGGCAGGCACTGGACATTCTCGACGACCTCGGCATCGCGGGGCACGCCGACGCCGCGCCGACCACGCTGCCGTTCGCCGTACGCCAGCGGGTCGCCCTGGCCCGCGCGCTGGCCGCACGGCCCCGGCTGCTGCTGCTCGACGAGCCGGCCGGTGGCCTCGGCGCCGACGACATCACCGAACTGGCGGAGCTGGTCCGGCAGTTGCCCCGCCGCGACGCCGACCCGTGCGCGGTGCTGCTCGTCGAGCACCACATGGACCTGGTGATGGCGGTCTGCGACGAGATCGTGGTGCTCGACTTCGGCCGGGTGATCGCCGCCGGCACGCCGGACGAGATCCGCGACGATCCGGCGGTCACCGACGCCTACCTGGGCGCCGCGATCGAGGACGCCGCCGTCGACGGTGTCACCTCGTGAGCGCGCCCGATCTGCTCGTGGTGCGCGGGCTGGTGGCCGGCTACGGTGCCGCGCCGGTGTTGCAGGCCATCGACCTGACAGTGCCCGCCGGCACCATAGCGGCGGTGGTGGGCGCCAACGGCGCCGGCAAGACCACACTGCTGCGCGCGCTCTCCGGCATGATCCGCCCGTCCGCCGGCCAGGTCGTTCTCGCCGGAGACGACCTGCGGGGTACGCCGGTGGAGCAGCTCGTCCGGCGCGGCATGGCGCACGTGCCGGAGGGGCGGGGCGTGATCAGCGAACTCACCGTCGACGAGAACCTGCGGCTCGGCGGCCTGTGGCGGCGGGACCGGGCGGACGCCGGCCGCGCGCTCGACGAGGTCTACCAGCTCTTCGAGCCGCTCGCCAGGCGTCGCCGGCACCTCGGCCACCAGCTGTCCGGCGGTGAGCGGCAGATGCTCGCGCTCGGTCGGGCGCTCGTCGGCAGGCCACGCCTGCTGCTGCTCGACGAACCCTCGCTCGGCCTGGCCCCACGGGTGGTCGCCCGGACCATGGCCCTGCTGCGCCAACTGCGCGACAGCACCGGCCTGACGGTGCTGCTCGTCGAGCAGAACGTGCGCAGCGCGCTCGCCGTGGCCGACCAGGGCGTGGTGATGTCGCTGGGCCGGGTCGTCATCGCCGCCCCGGCCGCCACGCTGCGCGACGACGACGACCTGCGCCACGCGTACCTCGGCTTCTGACCACCACCTCGTTTCCGAAGGGAGGACTGTTGGACCGCTTCGTCTTCCTCACCATCGACGGCCTGTCCCGGGGCGCGGTGTACGCCGCGTTCGCGCTGGCCCTGGTGCTCATCTGGCGGGCGGCGCGGGTCGTCAACTTCGCCCAGGGAGCGATGGCCGTCGCCGCCGCGTACGTCGCGTACACAGTGTCCGCGGCGACCGGCTCCTACTGGCTGGGCTTCGTTGTCGCGATCGTCGCCGGGCTTGTGCTCGGCGCGCTCGTGGACCGGGTCGTGATGCGCCACGTCGACCACGCCTCACCGCTCAACCCGGTGATCGTGGCGCTCGGGCTGGTGCTGTTGATCCAGGCCGTGCTGGGCATGGTGTACGGCAACGAGTTCCGCCCCGCCGAAGCGCCGTTCAGCCGGTCCGCCCTCACAGTGGGCGGGGTCGCCGTGCTGTCGCCGTACGACCTGTTCGTCTTCGCCACGATCGGTGTGGTGGTGAGTGCGCTGGCGTGGATGTTCGCGCGTACACCTGTGGGGTTGCGGATGCGCGCGGCGGCCTTCGCGCCGGAGGTGTCCCGCCTGCTCGGCGTCAACGTGGGCGGGATGTTGACGCTCGGCTGGGCGCTCGCCTCCGGCGTGGGCGCGCTTGCCGCGATGCTTGTCCTCCCCACCGAGCTGGGCCTGCATCCGCACGCCATGGACCTGGTGTTCGTCTCGGCGTTCACCGCGGCGGTGGTCGGTGGGCTGGACAGCCCACCGGGCGCGGTCGTCGGTGGATTGGTGGTGGGTCTGCTGCTGTCCTATGTGAGCGGCTACGTCGGCAGTGACGTCACCCCCCTGGCGGTGCTGGTCCTGCTGCTGGCTGTGCTGCTGGTTCGTCCCGGTGGGCTGTTCGCGCCGGTCGTGGCGAGGCGGGTGTGAGCGCCACCCGGGCGGCAATGCCGCCGAAGCAGCGATCCGGCGGGGCCGGTGACCGCCCGGTCGACAGTCGGCGCGGCTCAACACTGCTGCGGCATCTCGCGGTGGCGCTCGCCGTGGGTCTGGCGCTGGTGGCGGTCAGCTACGCCGTCGAGCCGTTCCGCAACTTCCAGCTCGCCACAGTGGCGGCGTACCTCTGCGCCACAGCCGGGCTGACCGTCCTCACCGGGCTCAACGGTCAGCTGTCGCTGGGGCACGGGGCCCTGATGGCCGTCGGCGCGTACACGGTGGCTCTGTGTCAGACCGCGTTCCTCGACCGGGGGATGACCGGCGGGTGGCTGTTGGCGGTCTCGCTGGGAGTGGCGATCGTCAGCACTGTCGCTGTCGGCGCAGTTGTCGGTGTGGCCGCCGCCCGGCTGCGGGGCCCTTACCTGGCCGGTGTGACTCTCGCCGTGGCCGTCGTCGTGCCGGCGCTTGCCGTCACCTTCGACGGGGTGTTCAACGGGGAGCAGGGGCTGTCGGTGCCTGTGGAACCGCCACCGATGGCGCTCGGCGCGTACTTCCCCTATGAGCGGTGGCAGCTCTGGCTCTCGGGCGCTGCCACCCTGCTCGCCCTGGTGCTGCTGGCCAACCTGATCCGCAGCCGGTACGGGCGTACGTTCCGGGCGGTCCGCGACGACGAGGTGGCGGCCCGCCTCGCCGGGATCCACGTGGCGCGTACCCAGGTCCTCGCGTTCGTGGTCAGTGCCGCCACGGCCGGGCTCGGCGGCGCCCTGCTCGCGGTGCTCGCGCAGAGCGTCTCGCCTGGCGCGTTCTCGCTGACGCTGTCGCTGTTCCTGCTGATGGCCGTGGTGATCGGCGGCCTCGGTCGGCTCGCCGGGGCGTTGTGGGGGGCCGTCCTGCTCGTCGCCCTGCCCGACCTCACCCATTCGGTGACCGAGCTGTTCACCCTCTCGCCCGCTGTGGCGCAGCGGCTGGAGGGCAACCTCCCGCTGGCGATCTTCGGCGTCACGCTGATCGTCGTGATGATCGTCGCGCCGGGCGGCGTGCAGGGCGTGCTGTCCCGTCTCGGCCGGGCCCTGCTGGCCCGATGGCCGGCGCGGCGTTCCTGAGCTGTTCTCGGCCCGGCCTCGGCCGGGCGCCCCACCACACCACACCGTTCCCCGAGAATCGGACCGAGAAAGGTCGGTGTTCCTCATGCACCGTACGGCACAACGCGGTCTCGCGATCGCCAGCACAATAGCCCTGCTCATCGCCGCCGCCGGTTGCAGTGGCGACGACGGCGGCGGCTCCTCCGGCGGGGCTTCGGTGCCGGGGGTCACCGACACCGAGATCGTCGTCGGTACGCACATGCCGCTCACCGGGCCGGCCTCGGCCGGCTACTCCAAGATCGCCCCGGCGACGAAGGCGTACTTCGACTACGTCAACGCCAACGGCGGCGTGCACGGCCGGAAGATCACCTACAAGATCATGGACGACGGCTACAACCCGGCGAACACCCAGCAGGTGGTCCGGCAGCTCGTCCTCCAGGACAAGGTCTTCGCCGTTCTCAACGGGCTCGGCACCCCGACCCACACCGGCGTTCTCGACTTCCTCAAGACCAACCGGGTGCCCGACCTGTTCGTGGCCTCCGGCAGTCGCAGCTGGGACCAGCCGGACAAGTATCCGGGCACGTTCGGGTTCAACCCGGACTACACGGTCGAGGGCAAGATCCTCGCCAACTACGTGAAGGCGAACCACGCCGGCCAGAAGGTCTGCTTCCTGGGTCAGGACGACGACTTCGGCCGCGACAGCCTGGTGGGCGTGGAGAAGGTTCTCGGCGCCGGGGGCGTGGCGGTCAAGCAGACGTACGTCACAAGCAACACCAACGTCGCGCCGCAGATCGGCGCGTTCAAGGCCGCAGGCTGCCAGGTCGTCGTGCTCGCCACGGTGCCCGGCTTCACCGCCCTGTCCGTCGGCACCGCCGCGCGGCTGGGCCTCAAGCCGCAGTGGCTGGTCTCCAACGTCGGCGGCGACCACCCGACCCTCGCCAAGCAGCTCGGCGAGGCGGCTCCGCTGCTGGAGGGCATGGTCGGCGCCAACTACCTGCCGATGCAGAACGACACAGCGAACCCGTGGATCCAGCTCTTCACGAAGATCAACAAGGAGCACAACGGTGACGCGCCGTTCGACGGCAACACCGTCTACGGCATGTCCGTCGGCTACCTCTTCGTGCAGGTGCTGCTCGCCGCCGGCAAGGACCTCACCCGGGAGAAGGTGCTCAGCGCGGTGCAGAAGGGCGGCTTCCAGGGGCCGGGCCTCGCGCCGCTGCGCTTCTCCGACAAGGACCACTCCGGGTACGGCGGGCAGCGCCTGACCAAGGTGAGCGGGGGAGCGCAGAGCTACTTCGGGCCGACGTACGAGACCGACGAGGAGGACGGCCCGGTCACCGAGTTCTCGGCCGCCCCGGTCGCGCCACCCGCGAACGGGGTGCCGACCGTCTCCTGACGACTCGTACACCCGGCCGTCGACCGGGCGTGGTCACCGCCGACCGCGCCCGGTCGTACGGCTGTCCGGCGGCGCGTCGGGGCTCTCGGCGGTGCTGGCGGTCCTTCGGCGGCGCTGTCGGGAAGGCGTTGACCGACACCGATCACCACTCCTACTATCTGCACTGTGGATGCAGAATCACGCAGGCTCGTCGGTCGGGTCGCCATCGTCACCGGCGCCAGTCGGGGGATCGGCCTGGCCATCGCGCGGCGGCTGGTGGCCGAGGGCGCGCGGGTGGGTCTCACGGCCCGCCACCCCGAGGCGCTGGACGAGGCCGTCGCAGCCCTCGGCGGCTCCGCGTACGCGGTCGCCGTCGCCGGCCGGGCCGACGACGCCGCGCACCGGGCCGATGCGGTACGCCAGGTCAGCGCGGCATTCGGGCCTGTCGACCTCCTTGTCAACAACACAGGCATCAACCCGGTGCACGGCCCGCTCGTCGAGCTGGACCTCGCGGCGGCGCGCAAGATCCTCGACGTCAACCTGGTGGCCGCGCTGGGCTGGGTGCAGGCGGTCTGTGCCGCCGGCATGACCGAGCGCGGCGGCTGCGTGGTGAACGTGTCGTCGATCGCCGGCCTCGCGCCGGCGCCCGGCATCGCCTTCTACGGCGTGAGCAAGGCCGCGCTCAACCACCTCACCGCGAGCCTCGCCGTGGAGTTGGGGCCGACGGTCCGGGTCAACGCCGTCGCGCCCGGCGTGGTCAAGACCCGCTTCGCCGCCGCCCTCTACGAGGGCCGGGAGGAGGAGGTCGCCGCGCGGTACCCGCTGGGCCGGCTCGGCGTCGCCGACGACGTGGCGGGCGCTGTCGCCTTTCTGGCCTCCGCCGACGCCGCCTGGATCACCGGGCAGACGATCGTCTGCGACGGCGGCGTCACGCTGGGAGGCCGGTCCGGATGACGCCGCCAGTGGTCGCCCGATGTCGCCTGATCATCGCCTGTCTAGACTCGGCGGTGCGTCGGGGGACGCCGTGGCGGTGAGGGGGCGGGGGCGGATGAACAAGGTCGAGGCCCCGGGACGCGTCGACGGGCGCACGGCCCGTGCCGAGCGCACCCGGGCGGCCATCGTCGAGGCGCACCTGGCGCTCATCGCCGAGGGTGACCTGCGGCCGACCGGCGAACGCATCGCCGAGCGGGCCGGCATCTCGCTGCGGACGCTCTGGACCAACTTCAAGGACATGGAGACGCTGTTCGAGGCCAGCGGCGCGGAGGTGCTGCGTCAGCAGGACGCCGCGTACCGACCGATCTCGCCCGCGTTGCCTCTGGCCAAGCGCATCGACGCGTACTGCCGGCAGCGCGCCCGGCTGCTCCAGCTCATCGCGCCGTCGGCGCGGGCCGCGCAGATGCGCGAGCCGGTCTCCGACCAGCTGCACCTCAACCGCCTCAAGCACATCGACCGGGTACGCGACGAGGTCGAACAGCTCTTCGCCACCGAGTTGGCGCGGGCCGGGCGAGGGCGCGAGCAGTTGCTCAACGCGCTGATCGCGGCGAGCACGTGGCAGGCGTGGTCGATGCTGCGGTACGGCCTCGGGCTGGGCGTGGACCAGGCCCGGGGGGTCATGACCCGGACGGTCGGCGCGCTGTTGGCGGAGGTGGCGGCCGACTGATCCCGGCCTGTCCTCTTTCCTTCCGCTTATCGATGAGTGACACTGTGACGCATGGTTACTGCATCACGAGTGCAAATAACTGTGCTGCGCGGCCGGGATGACCAGTGCCGGGCCGTCCGGAGCCTTCTCGACGGCGTGACCGACGGCGGTGGGGCGCTGCTGCTGCACGGCGAGCCGGGGTCGGGGCGTACGGCGCTGCTGTCCTACGCCCACCGGTACGCCGAGAACTGCGTCGTCCTGGCCGGGGCCGGGCTGCCCGCGGAGGCGGCGCTGCCGTACGCCGGGCTGCAACGCCTGCTCGACCCGGTGCGCGACCGGGCCACCGACCTGCCGGAGCCGCAGCGGAACCTGCTGCGTCGGGCACTGGACGGGGAGGGCTGCCCGCCGGAGCGTCGGCTGGCCCTCTCGGTCGCCGTGCTCGGGCTGCTCGCCGCCGCCGCGCGGGAGCGCCCGCTGCTGGCCACGATGGACGACCTCGACCGGGGTGACCCGCAGACCGCGCAGGTACTGGCGTTCGTGGCCCGCCGGCTGCGGCACCTGCCGGTCGCCGTCCTACTCACCGCCGACGTCACCGCCGCTGTCGACGGGGTCGCGACGTGCCGGCTCGGGCCGCTGAGCGAGCGGGACAGCGTCGCCGTCCTGGCCGACCGGCTGCACGAGCGACCTACCGAGCCGGTGGCGGCCACCCTCGCCGTGATTGGCGGCGGCAACCCGCAGGCGCTCGTGGACCTCGCCGACGCGCTGAGCCCAGGGCAGTGGCGGGGGGAGGAGCCGCTACCCGCCACGCCACCGACGGACGGCGCGCTCGGCCGCGCCTACCGGGCCCGCATCGACCGGTTGCCGCCGGACACCCGTCGCATGCTGCTGCTCGCCGCCCTCGACGAGTCGAACGAGCCCGCGACACTGGCCCGCGCGGCCGACGCCGCCGGCATGGCCGTCGAGGCGCTAGCCCCGGCAGAGGTCGCCGGCCTGGTCCACGTCGAGCCCGAGGGCGTCACGTTCCCGCAGCCGCTGGCCCGGGCGATGGTCGCGGCCAGCGCGCCGCTCGCGCAGCGACGGCAGGCGCACCGGCTGCTCGCCGGGGTGCTCGACGCGGACGCGCAGCGGCTGCGCCGCGCCATGCACCTCGCCGCCGCGACGGCGGGCACCGACGCGGCCCTCGCCGACGAGTTGGAGCGCGCGGCGACAGGCGTACCTACCGACTGGGCAATGGCCTCGGCCGCGCTGTGCCGGGCCGCCGAACTCAGCGCCCGCCCGGGCGACGCCGCCGGCCGGCTGCTGACCGCCGCCCGGTACGCGTGGACCGCCGGCCAGCCCACCGAGGCGCGCCTGCTGCTCGACCGGCTTCGCGCGACCTGCGCCGACCCTGCCGTCGCCGGGCACGCGGCCGTGCTGCGCGGCGAACTGGAGTTGCGCTGCGACGCCGCCTCGGGTGCGGCGTCCACGCTGCTGGCCGCCGCCGGGACGGTCGCGGCCACCGACCGCGCGCTCGCCGTGCAGGCGTTGGCGAGGGCCGGCGAGGCAGTGTGCTTCGCCGGCGACCAGTACCGGTACGCGGAGGTCGGCCGCCGGGCCGCGGAATTGCGCCGTCCGCACGACCCACCGGCCGTCGAGTTGACGAGTTCGCTCGTCGCCGGTGTGGCGGCCACGCTGCGCGGCGACCATGAGCGGGCGGGTCCCGCGTTGCGCCGGGCCGTCGTACTCGGTGGCCGGTTGACCGGGGCGGAGCTGACCCCGACCGCCCTCGCCTGCGCGGCGGCGGCCGGGCTGGTGGTGGCGGTGGACGGCGCGGCGCACCGGCTCGCCGAGCGTGCCGTCGGGTTGGCCCGCGAGCGGGGCGAACTGTCAATGCTGTCCCGGGCGTTGGAGCTGCGGGCGGTCGCCGAGTACTGGTTGGGTCGGCACGAGGCTGCGGCGGAGACGTCCCGCGACGGACTGCGGGTCGCCCGTGCCGCAGGCCAGGTCAACTGTGCCAACGTCCACCTGGGCATGCTCGCCGTGCTGGCCGCCGTACGGGCCGACCGGGAGACCAGCCTGCGGCGGATCCGGGAGATCGGAGAGGCTCCGACACCGGGCAGCCGGCCGCACGCGCTTGCCGGGTGGGCGCGGGCAGTCCTCGACCTGGCCGACGGCAGACATGCCGAGGCGGCGACCAGGCTGGCGTCGCTGGCCCGACTCGGCACCGGGCGAGGTCAGGTGCTCGTCCAGGTGATGGCAACTCCGTACCTGGTGGAGGCCGCCGCCCACCTGGCGCACCGGCCGGCGGCGACGGCCGCGCTCGCGGTTTTCGACAGGTGGGCAAGCAGCACCGCCAGCCCGTTGAGGCGGGCACTGTCGGCCCGGTGTCACGCGCTGCTCGCGCCGAAGGGCAGCGGTGAGGCGGAGCGTGAGTTCCGGACCGCGCTGCGGCTGCATCCGACCGAGGCTGGCACGTTCGAACGTGCGCGCACCGAGTTGCTCTTCGGCCAGGAGTTGCGGCGCAGCCGTCGCCCGCGCGACGCCCGGGAACATCTGCACCGGGCCCGGGAGACGTTCACGCTGCTCGGGGCGAGCCGTTGGGCCGAGCAGGCCACCGCAGAGCTGCGGGCCGCCGGGGAGTCGGTCGGCCCACCGGACCTGCCTGCCGCGCGGCTGCTGACCGGCCAGCAACTGCGGATCGCCCAACTGGTCGCGGAGGGGGCCACCAACCGGGAGATCGCCGCCCGGATGTTCCTCTCCACCCGCACTGTCGACCACCACCTGCGCAACGTGTTCCATCGGCTCGGCATCAGATCGCGTACCGAGCTGGTCCGTGCGTTCGCCACCGACCGGCACGTCGGTCTGGCCTCCGACAGGTGAGCGAGGTCGGTCGCCGTCCGCTCTGGACGTCGTAAACTATCACCGCTAGTTTATTCGCCATGGAGCTGACCCTCACCGCCGAGCAGGCAGCCGTCCGCCAGCTCGCCGCCGAGTTCGCCGACCGGGAGTTGCTGCCGTACGCCGCCGAATGGGACCGGCGCGAGTCGGTCGACCCCGCCATCGTCGGCAAGCTCGGCGAGCTGGGCTTCCTGGGGCTGACCATCGCCGAACACGACGGCGGCTCCGGCGGCGACCACCTCGCGTACTGCCTGGTCCTTGAGGAACTCGGCAGGGGCGACTCGGCGGTGCGCGGCATCGTCTCGGTCTCGCTCGGGCTTGTCGCCAAGTCCATCGCCGCCCACGGCTCAGCCGCGCAGCGGGCCGAATGGCTGCCCCGGCTCTGCTCCGGCGACGCCCTCGGCTGCTTCGCGCTGACCGAGCCGGACAGCGGCTCGGACGCCGCAGCGCTGCGCACGCGCGCTGTGCGCGACGGCGACGACTGGCTGCTCACCGGCACCAAGATGTTCATCACCAACGGCACCACCGCCGACGTCGCACTGGTCTTCGCCCGCACCGGCGGCCCCGGGCACCGGGGCATCACCGCGTTCCTGGTGCCCACCGACAGCCCCGGCCTGACCCGCCGGGAGATCCACGGCAAGCTCGGCCTGCGCGGGCAGGCCACCGGCGAACTGGGCCTCGACGAGGTACGCGTCCCCGACGCGGCCCGCCTCGGCGACGAGGGCAGCGGCTTCCGCCTGGCCCTCGGCACGCTTGCCAAAGGCCGGATGTCGGTTGCCGCCGGCTGCGTCGGCATCGCCCAGGGCTGCCTCGACGCGGCGGTCGGCTACGCCGGGCAGCGGACCCAGTTCGGTAAGCCGATCGCCGCCCACCAGCTCGTCCAGCAGTTGCTCGCGGCCATCGCCGTGGACACGGCCGCCGCGCGGCTGCTGGTCTGGCAGGTGGCCGACCTGATCGACCGCGGCCAGGCGTTCGCCACCGAGGCGTCGATGGCCAAGCTCTTCGCCAGCGAGGCCGCCGTCCGCGCGGCAAACAACGCGGTCCAGGTCTTCGGGGGGTACGGCTACATCGACGAGTACCCGGTCGGCAAGTACCTGCGCGATGCCCGCGTCGCCACCCTCTACGAGGGCACCAGCCAGATCCAGCAGCTCCTGATCGGACGCGCGCTCACCGGCGTCAACGCCTTCTGACAGCTAAGGACACCCGGATGCGAGTCTTCACTTCCCTCGACGAGTTGGCCACAGCGGTCGGCGAGTCCATCGGCCCCGGGCCCTGGCAGCCGATCGAGCAGAGCCGGGTGGACCTCTTCGCCGACGCCACCGACGACCACCAGTGGATCCACGTCGACCCGGCGCGGGCGGCGTCCGGACCGTTCGGCGGCACTATCGCGCACGGCTATCTCACCCTGTCGTTGCTGCCGACGTTGGCCGGCCAGCTCTACCGGGTCGAGGGGATCGCGATGGGCGTCAACTACGGGCTGAACCGGGTGCGTTTTCCCGCGCCGCTGCGGGTGGGCGCCTCCGTACGCGCCACCGCCACCATCGCCGACGTGTCCCCGGTGAGCGGCGGTGTGCAACTGGTCGCGACTGTCGCCGTGGAGACCGACGGCGGCGGCAAGCCGGTCTGCGTCGCCGAGACGATCAGCCGCCTCTACCCGCGTACGGAGCGCTGACCCTCGCGCCGCCGTAGGGGTGTCAGTGGCGCGGGCGGCAGGACGAACGGATGACCAGCTCGGTGGGGAGCCTGATGTGGGTGTCGCGCTCGACGCCGGCGATCAGGTCGATGAGCAGGCGCAACGCCTCGGCGCCCATCCGCTGCAGCGGTTGCATGATGGTCGTCAGCGGCGGGTTGACAAGCGCCGACTCCGGTACGTTGTCGAAGCCGATCACCGACAGGTCGTCGGGCACCGAGAGGCCCATGTCGCGGGCTACGTCCATGGTGGATATCGCGGAGAGGTCGTTACCCGCGAAGATCGCGCTCGGCCGGTCGGTGAGGGCGAGAAGCTCCGCGGCCGTGCCTGCGGCGCTCTCGATCCGGAACCCGCCGACACGGACGAGCCGCTCGTCCACCGGCACGCCGGCCTCGGCCATCGCACTGCGGAAGCCTGCCTCGCGCAGTTGCGCCGACTTCAGGTCGGCACGGCCGCTGATGTGCCCGATCCGTCGGTGCCCGAGGGACAGCAGGTAGTTGGTCGCCAGCACGGCGCCGGCGAAGTTGTCCGAATCGACGGTGGGCAGGTCGGACGGCCCGGTGTGCGGGTCGACGGCTACGACGTGGAAGCTGTGTTTGGTCTCGACAACGGTCGGAGTGACGATCACGGCCCCGTCGATGAGGGTGCCCGAGAGGCGGGCGAGCGAGCGCCGCTCCCAACCCACGGCGGCGCCCTCGCCGTCGCCGCTGGAGTAGGCCAGCAACTGGTATCCGCTGCCCGCGACCTCCTGGGAGGCTCCCTTGAGCAGCTCGGTCGAGAACGGCTCGAACTCGGCGACCAGGATGCCGAGCACGTTGGTGCGGTGGCTGCGCAGGCTCTGCGCCCCCAGGCTCGCCTCGTAGCCGAGCTCGTGGATGACCTGCTGGACGCGCTCCACGGTTGCCTGGGCCACGCCGTATCGTCCATTGACAACCTTCGATACGGTGGCAACCGAGACGCCGGCAGTGCGTGCGACATCTGACATCTTGACGCGCTGCTGAAACACCACGCCGATGATGATAGGGCTGTCGGTGGCGACCCGTCGCGAGTGAATCGAAAACGTTATCGATACCGATTGACATCAAGTTACGTGACTGTAAAACTTCGCCGCAGGCCGAGTACCGCGACTGAGTAGTCGAGGAGACATCGATGGCAATGAAGCGCCGCGCAGGTGCCGTTCTGGCAGTACTAATGACAAGTGTTCTCGTAGTCGCCGGGTGCAGCGGCGGCGGCGAAGAGGCAGCCCCTCAGAGCGAGCTGTACAAGGACCCGGTGACCCTGACCTGGTGGCACAACGCCTCACAGGACGGGCCCGGCAAGACCTACTGGGAGAAGGTCGCCAAGGACTTCTCCGCGCTCCACCCGACCGTCAAGATCGAGATCGAGGCGATCGAGACGAACCAACTCCAGCGCACCCGGCTCCCCGCCGCGCTGCTGAGCAGCGACCCGCCGGACATCTTCCAGGCGTGGGGTGGCGGCGAGATGGTCGAGCAGGTGGAGGCCGACTACCTCAAGGACATCACCGACCAGGTCAAGACCGAGGTCGGCAGCATCGGTAGCGCCGCCGAGATCTGGCAGGTCAAGGGCAAGCAGTACGGCCTGCCGTTCCGGATGGGCATCGAAGGCGTCTGGTACAACAAGGACATGTTCGCTCAGGCGGGCATCGCGGCACCGCCGACCACCTTCGCAGAGCTCAACGACGCAGTCACCAAGCTCAAGGCGATCAACGTCGTCCCGATCGCGGTGGGCGCCGGTGACAAGTGGCCGGCGGCGCACTGGTGGTACAACATGGCGCTGCGTGCCTGCTCGGTCGACACGCTCAAGAAGGCGTCCACCGACAAGGTCTTCGACGACCCGTGCTTCGTCAAGGCCGGCCAGGACCTGAAGGCGTTCATCGACACCAAGCCGTTCCAGCCCAACTTCATCGCCACGCCGGGCCAGAACGACCCGACCAGCGCCAACGGCATGCTCGCCAACGGCAAGGCCGCGATGGAGCTCATGGGTGACTGGAACCGCGGCACGCTCGACACCGTCGCCACGGACAAGGCGAAGCTCGCCTCGTTCCTCGGCTGGTTCCCGGTGCCGGCGATCGAAGGTTCCCCGGGTGACCCGAAGGCGGCCCTCGGTGGTGGCGACGGCTTCTCCTGCGCCAAGAACGCCCCCGCCGAGTGCGTCGAGTTCCTCAAGTACATCGTGAGCCCCGAGGTGCAGAAGGGCTACGCCGAGACCGGCACCGGCCTGCCTGTGGTCAAGGGCGCGGCCGACGGTGTGACGGACCCCGCGCTCAAGTCCATCCTGGAGGCCACGGCCAACGCGAGCTACGTCCAGCTCTGGCTGGACACGGCCTACGGCAGCACCGTCGGCACCGCGATGAACGACGCGGTCGTCGCCATCTTCGCGGGTAACGGGACTCCTGAGAAGGTCGTCTCGGCGATGAAGGCGGCCGCAAGCAAGTGACCTCCGCCAACCAGATCCGTACGTCCGCCGGCGACGCTTCCGCGTCGCCGGCGGGCCCCCACCGCGCGGGGCGTCCATCCGCCCGCCGAGCCGACACACGCCGCAAGTGGTACGAGATCATCGGGCTCACCGCGCCGGCCATCGCCGTCTACGTGATGTTCGTGCTGGTGCCGATGGGCTTCGCGGTCTACTACAGCCTCTACCGGTGGCGTGGCGTCGGGCCCCCCACCGAGTTCGTCGGCCTGCGGAACTACACCCTCGCCTTCCAGGACCCGATCTTCCTGGACGCGTTGCGCAACAACGCCCTCATCGTGTTCGGGTCGCTGCTGATCCAGGGCCCGATCGCCCTGGCCATCGCCCTGCTGCTCAACCGCCGATTCCGTGGGCGCTCCGTGTTCCGCCTGCTGGTGTTCGTGCCGTACGTGCTCGCCGAGGTCACCGTCGGCATCATGTGGAAGCTGCTCCTGACCGGCGGCGGCACTGTCGACGCGATGCTGGAGTCACTGGGACTGGGCGGTCTGGTGCGGCCCTGGCTCGCTGACCTGGACCTGGTCATCTGGACGCTGCTGGCCATCCTCACCTGGAAGTACGTCGGCTTCGCCATCATCCTGCTACTCGCCGGGCTGTCCAACGTGCCCGACGAGCTGACCGAGGCAGCGGCCATCGACGGCGCCAGCTGGTGGCAGATTCAACGGCACGTCACGATTCCGCTGCTCGGCCCGACGATCCGGATCTGGATGTTCCTGTCCATGATCGGCTCACTGCAGATCTTCGACATGATCTGGGTGACCTCGGTGCCCGCAGTGCGGTCGCTCGGCGCGTCGGCCACCATGGCGACCTACATGGTGGACAACGGGTTCTTCGCCCGCTTGTGGGGCTACGGCAACGCTGTGGCTGTCATCCTGTTCGCCATCTCCTTCGTGGCGGCACTGCTGTTCCAGCGGTTCCTGCTCCGCCGCGACATCGAGGGCGCCATCACCGGAAAGGTGAAGTGACGATGGCTGTGAACTCCGTTCCCTCTCCGTCCGCCGGGCGCCGTCAGGTGTCCTGGGGCACGCCGCTCACCTACGCGCTCGCGCTCGCGATCGCGGCCGTGTCGATCGCCCCGGTCGTCTACGTGGTCATCGGCGGCTTCCGCACCACCCCGCAGATCGTCGCGAACCCGGCCGGCCTGCCCGACCCGTTCGTCTGGGACAACTACGCCAGGGTGCTGACCCAGAGCAACTTCTGGCAGCAGGCGTTCAACAGCGCGGTCATCGCCCTCGGCACCACACTCGCCGTCGTCGTGCTCGGGCTGTCCGCCGCGTTCGTGCTCGCCCGCTACAGCTTCCGTGGGCGCGAAGGGCTCTACACCTTCTTCACACTCGGCCTGCTGTTTCCGGCCGGCGCGGCGATCCTGCCGCTCTACCTCATGCTGCGGGACCTGAACCTGACCAACTCGTACTACGCGGTCATCCTCCCGCAGGTGGCCTTCTCCCTGCCCCTGACGATCGTCATCCTGCGGCCCTTCCTGGCAGCGATCCCGAAGGAGTTGGAAGACGCCGCCGCCATCGACGGTGCGAGCCGGCTCGGGTTCCTCTGGCGCATCGTGATGCCGCTGTCGCGGCCCGCGCTCGTCACCGTCGGCGTCCTGGCGTTCGTGGCGAGTTGGAACGCGTTCCTGCTGCCGTTGCTCGTCCTCAGCGACGTCAGCCTGCACACCCTGCCGCTGGGGGTGCAGAACTTCTCCAGCCAGTACACCACCGACACGGCAGGCGTCCTCGCCTTCACCTCGCTGGCGATGCTTCCGGCGCTGCTCTTCTTTACGCTCGCGGAGAAGCAGATCGTCGGTGGCCTTCAGGGTGCGGTCAAGGGCTGAGCGGCAGCGGTACGAGCACAACCAGAGGAAGGCACAGCATGACTGAGGTCCACGCACTGGTGGACGGGCCGGCGCCGGCCCAAGCAGGTCCGGACCACGGTCGACCGAATGGGCACGACGGCGGGGCACGCGTACGCGATCTCCTCGGCCGGATGACGATCGAGGAGAAGATCGCTCAGATCGTCGGCTTCTGGGAGAAGGAGGACGGCGAGGCCGTCGCGCCGTTGCAGGGGGAGTTCGGCGAGGACGCGAAGCTCGGGGACTTCTCCCGGCACGGGCTCGGTCACCTCACCCGCGCCTACGGCACCCGCCCGGTGGACGCGGCGGCACGGGCGTCCTGGCTGTGGAAGTTCCAGCGGGAGCTTGTCACGGGGACCCGGCTCGGCATCCCGGCGATCGTCCACGAGGAGTGCCTCACCGGGCTGTCGGCGTGGAAGGCGGCCACCTTCCCCACGCCGCTGGCCTGGGGCGCCGCGTTCGACCCCGAACTGGTCACCGAGATGGCCGCGGCGATCGGCGCCTCGATGCGGACCCTGGGTATCCACCAGGGGCTCTCTCCGGTGCTCGACGTCATCCGTGACCCCCGCTGGGGTCGGGTGGACGAGTGCATAGCCGAAGATCCGTACCTGGTCGGCACCATCGGCACGTCGTACGTGCGCGGGCTGCAGTCGCAGGGGGTGCACGCCACCCTCAAGCACTTCGCCGGCTACTCCGCGTCGCAGTCGGGGCGCAACTTCGGCCCGGTGCACATGGGCCGCCGGGAGTTGGCCGACGTGCTGCTCGTCCCGTTCGAGATGGCGATCCTCGACGGTGACGCCCGCAGTGTCATGCACTCGTACGCCGAGATCGACGGGGTGCCCGTCGCCGCCGATCCGACGATGCTGACCGGCATCCTGCGCGACGCGTGGGGCTTCGACGGCACGGTGGTGGCCGACTACTACGGGGTCGCGTTCCTGAACCTGCTGCACCACGTGGCGGGCGATCACGCCGAGGCGGCCGGCCAGGCGCTGACGGCAGGTGTCGACGTCGAACTGCCCACCGGCGACGCCTATCTGACCCTGCGGGAGTCGGTGCGGGCGGGTCGGATCGACGATGCGCTCCTCGACCGCGCGGTGCTGCGGGTGCTGCGCCAGAAGCAGGACCTGGGTCTGCTCGACGCGACGTTCGACGACGAGCCACCCTCGGCGATCGACCTCGACTCGCCCGAGCACCGGGCGATCGCCCGCCGGCTCGCCGAGGAGTCGATCGTGCTGGTCACCAACCGGGACGCGCTGCCGCTGCCGGCCGGGCGACGGGTGGCACTCATCGGCCCGAACGCCGACCGGCAGGGCGCGCTCTTCGGGTGCTACTCCTTCCTCAACCACGTCCTCGTCCAGCATCCCGGCGTGGAGACCGGCATCGAGGTGCCCACCGTGCTCGACGCCGTACGGGCCGAGTTCGGCGACGATCTCGTCACCTGGGCACGCGGCTGTGACGTGGACACCGACGACAGGTCCGGCTTCGACGAGGCGGTCGCCACGGCCGCCGCCGCCGACGTCGCGGTCCTGGTCGTCGGCGACCACGCCGGCCTCTTCGGGCGCGGCACGGTCGGCGAGGGCTGCGACAGGGACGACCTGGAGCTGCCCGGCGTCCAGCGCGACCTGATCGAGGCGGTGCAGGCGACCGGTACGCCCGTCGTCCTCGTGCTGCTCACCGGCCGGCCCTACGATCTCGGCTGGGCGCTCGCGGGCTGTGCGGCGGTGGTGCAGGCGTTCTTCCCGGGCGAGGAGGGCGCCGGCGCTATCGCGGGGGTGCTCTCCGGGCGGGTCAACCCGTCGGGCCGGCTGCCGGTCACCCTGCCCGGGTCGGCCGGCGCGCAGCCGTACTCCTACCTGCATCCCACCCTCGGTGAGGGCAACGAGGTGACGAACCTGCCGGCGACGCCCGTGGCGCCGTTCGGCCACGGCCTGTCGTACACGACCTTCGCGTACACCGATCTCACGGTGCCCGCCACGGTGCCCACCGACGGGGCGGTGGCCGTGACGGTGCGGGTGACGAACACCGGCGCGGTCGCCGGCGACGACGTGGTCCAGCTCTACGGTCGCGACCTGGTCGCCTCGGTGACCCGGCCGGTGGCGCAGCTGCTCGGCTACCGGCGGGTCCACCTCGCACCGGGCCAGTCCGTCACGGTCGAGCTGACGGTCCCCACCACCCGCCTGGCGTTCTCCGATCGCAGCTTCACCCGCGTCGTGGAGCCCGGCGACATCGAACTCTGGGTCGGTACCAGCGCGCAGCGTGCCACCGAGGCGGTGACCACGCTTGTCGGTGACACCATCGCGGTCACCAACGCATCCCCTCGCTGGAGCACCGCCGACATCCGCTGAGGCCGGTCCGCCGACGCCTGGGGGACGTCGGCGGACCGCTTCGGACGTCCGGCGTTGCTGACCCGGACCGACGGGCGTGAAACCAGGTCAGGCCCCGCTCGTCAGGACGTCAGGGAGGGCGACGGCGGTGCCGGTCACCGCGATCCCGCTGCCGGTTTCGGCGGGGATCCCTACCGCGAGAAGGCTTGGACGGCCCATGTCGTCGCCCTGCCGCACGGTGACCGTCGCGGGCGGGTTCACCAGGTGCAGCTCGCGCAGGTAGCCACCCAACGCCGCAGCCGCCGCACCTGTCGCGGCGTCCTCGACGACGCCACCGGGTGGGAACGGGTTGCGCGCATGGAACACCAGCGGCGATTCGCGGTAGACCAGGTCGATGGTTGTCCAGTCGCGCTCGGCCATCAGACTGCCCAACGCCGCCATGTCGTAGTCCAGGTCGGCCAGGCGCTGCCGGCTCGCGGCGGCCACGATGGGATGCCATGCTCCGGCGAACGCGATCCGCGGCGGCATCGTCGGGTCGAGGTCGTCCAGCTTCCAGCGCAGCGCGTCGAGCAGCGCCGCGAGGTCGCCATGGGCGATGGGTCTGCTCTGCGGTTCGACGCTGATCAGCGTGGCGGTGGTGGTCCCGTCCGCCCGTACCTCGGTGGTGACCTCGACGAGGCCGGCGCGGGTGTCCAGACGCAGGGCTCCCGGACCGTGCCGCTCGGCGTAGGCGACTGCCGACGCGATGGTCGCGTGACCGCAGAAGGGAACCTCTGCCTTCGGGCTGAAATAGCGCACCGTGAAGTGCCCATCGCGGCCGGACGTGAGGAATGCCGTTTCGGAGTACCCGACCTGGGCCGCCACCCGCTGCATCTGCGCGTCGTCGAGCCCGGTGGCATCGAGGACCACACCGGCCGGGTTGCCACCGGCTGGATCGGTGGTGAAGGCGGCGTACCGCAGGATTTCCATGATCGGATTCTAGCTCCGGCCGGCATCAGCGTCGGCGCACCGCATCACCATGACGAGATCATCGGGGAAGACCGGCATTGGTGGCTGGTTCCGAGGCCAGGATGGTGGAGCTGATCTCGTGCACGAACGTGTGGATGTCGTCTGCCCTGTCGGTGTCGGTGTCGGTGTCCTTGCCGCCGTCGTACCACCAATCGCGCGCCCAGGTGATCAAGCCGTCCCACTGTGGAAGGTCGGCGATGGTCAAGTCGGCGGCCCGTCGCTTGGACAGTTGCCGGCCGTTCTGAAGACGGTGCAGGGCCCGGCAGAGGGTGAGTACTGCGTAGGACTGGGCGCCGGGGGTGGTCATCCGGGTCACCCAGATCGGCCAGTCGCGGACGTGCTCCAGCAGAGCCGACCGGACGAGGTCGGGGGCGACGGCGGGTAGCAGTGCGACGGCTGCGGGCCCCACGAGCACGCGGCCGTGATCGCGGACGGCCGACCAGGTGACGACGCGATGGATGGTGGCGGGTAACAGGTGCAACGATTCGCCGGGACTGATCCGGGCGATGGCGTGGGTCTGGCTGGCACGGCCGTGCGCGGCATCGCGCGTGGCGCCAAGGGACACGTACTCCACCTCGATCCGGCCGGCCCACTGCGGGTGCCGTCGACCAAGGTCCGCGTGCAGTTCGGCGAGCACGGCGAGCAGCGTCTCGTCCGGGTCGCTGTCGAGTACCGCGAGCAGATCAAGGTCGCTGCGATCCGGGGCGAAGTCGCCGGCGACCAGTGAGCCGTGCAGGTACAGGCCCAGAAGCGTGCGGGACAGCGAGGCACTCCACGCGTCACGAAGATCGGCGAGAACCATTTCGGGCGATGCCATCAGGTCATCCTCCGCTGCGGACCGTCCGCCCCACCACCGAGTAATTCCGATCGCCGGGCGGCGATGTTCAGGCGATAGGGTCCTGCGCGTGACTCGCACAGTGTTGCTCGACTGCGACCCCGGCATCGACGACATGGTCGCCATCCTCACGGCGGTGGCCAGCCCGGAGGTGGAACTCGTCGGGGTCACCACAGTGGGCGGCAACGTCGGAATCGACATCACCACCCGCAACGCGCTGGACGTGCTCGCGCTGGCCGGCCGGGCCGACATCCCCGTTGCCCGTGGCGCGGGCCGCCCCTATCTGCGGTCGCCGGGCGACCGCACCGCGTCGGTGCACGGGGACCGGGGGTTGGGCGGCATCACGCTGCCGACCTCCGCCGCCGGCCCGGTCGACGCCACCGCGCTGGAGTTGATCGTCGAGACGATACGCGCCTGCGCCGAGCCGGTGACGCTGGTGTCGACCGGACCCCTGACGAACGTGGCGCACCTGTTCGCGGTGCACCCCGAGGTGGCGTCGCGGTTGGCCCGGCTGGTGGTCATGGGCGGCTCGATCGGCGCCGGCAACCGGACTCCGGCCGCCGAGTTCAACATCTGGGCGGACCCGGAGGCCGCCTACCGGGTGCTCACCGAACCGGGGTTACCCCGGCCGGTGCCGACCACGCTCGTCGGGCTGGACGTCACGTACCGCACCACCTACGGCCCGGACGACCTGCGGCGGCTCCGCTCGGCCGGCAGCGTCGCCGCTCTCTGCGCGGACGCGCTCGAGTACTACCTCGCGGGGTACCGGCGCGACCACGGCATGGACGCCGTGCCGCTGCACGACCCGCTGGCGATGGCGGAGGCGATCCGGCCGGGTTTGGTCACCGCCGAGCCGGCGTTCGTCGAGGTGGACACCACGACCGGGCCGAGCCGCGGCAACACCCTCGTGGACCTGCGTGGCCTGCTGAGCCGACCGACGACCGAGGTGGCGGTGGACGTCGACGTGCCGTCCGCGTTGGAGTTCATCACCTGTCGGCTGGCGTCGCTGACGATCAGGTGAGCTGGACGCGGTGCCGGGCAGCCGTTGCCGCCCGGCACCGCGACCCGGTGTGTCAGGCGACCGCGCAGGCGGCGCCGTTGAGGGTGAAGGCCGACGGTCGGCCGGCGTCGCCGGTGTGGGTGGCCTGGAAACCGATGTCGACGGCCGTGTTCGGGGCGATAGTGCCGTTGTAGGAGACGTTGCGTGCGGTCACCGCACCGCTGGTCGGGGAGTACGTGGCGTTCCAGCCGCCCGTGACGGTCTGCCCGCTCGGCAGCGTGAACGCCAACGACCAGCCGTTGATCGGCGCGCTGCCGGTGTTGGTCACCGAGATGGCCGCCGTCAGGCCGTTGTTCCAGGCGTTGACCGTGTACGAGACCCGGCACCCACCGGCCGGCGGGGGCGTGCTCGGCGGGGGAGTCGTGGGCGGGGCGGTGGTGGGCGGGGGAGTCGTGGGCGGGGCCGTGGTGGGCGGAGGTGTCGTGGGCGGCGTGTCACCGCCGATGCTGCCGGGCACCGCGCGGAGCGCCGTGTACCAGGCATCGGCCATCTTGCGGTAGCCGGTGGCGTTGGGGTGGACGCCGTCGGCGAGGTCGCTCAACGTCAGGGCGCGGTACATGTCGACAAGGTGGACGCGCTTTCCGGCGGCGGCTCTGGTCTGGACGATCCCGGGGATCGCCGCGTTGTATCCGCGCACCTGGTTGTCGGCGCCCGACTTCGGGACGATCGTCGCCACGAACACGTCGGCGTTCGGCGCGTTGTTGGTGATCTTGTCGACGAGTGCGGCGAGCCGGCCCGGAGCGCCGGACGTGTCGCCGTACATGTCGTTGGTGCCGATGTGCAGCAGCACCGTCCGGGGGGTCGTCGCCCGCAGCCAGTTGACGACGTTGGCGTCGATCTGGGCGATCGTCCAGCCGGAGTGGCCCTCGTGGTCGTGGTCACCGAGGCTGGCCGGGCCGTTGAACTGGGAGCCGACGAAGTCGACACGGTATCCGCCGCTGGTGAACCGCTGCCAGAGTTCGATGCGGTATCCGCCGGGGACGTTGAAGCCGTCGGTGATCGAGTCGCCGAGCGGCATCACGCGTACCCCGCCGTTGGACTCGGCGCTGGCGGGCATCGTCGCCACCGGGACGGCGGCGGCGACGGCCGCGACGGCGGCCAGGGCCGCCCACCACAGGCGGGCCCGTCGGGGCCTCGGCGTCGTGGCGGTGGTCGCGGGTGTCGGGGGGACAGGGGGTCCGAGGTGCGGAGCGTTCATGTGGGCTTCCTCCGGTGGTGGGGGAGTGTGCGTCAGCGACGGCGCCACCATTTCGCGGTACGCGTGCGAGAGCTGGCGCGTACGACCAGGAACCCGGACGTCAGCACTTGTCGTCGACGGGCCGGCTGCGACGGATCGACGAACCGCGACGGAGGTGTGCCCTGCACCCCGTCGGACGCACGATAGCGTGTTATCGCTAACAATGGCAATCGACCGACGTCTTTGCGAGCGGGCTGGTTCGTCAGCCCGCGCCGGCTGTCGCGGCCGGCCGGCGCGCCGAGGCGAGCGTCGACGCGAGCCAGCGCAGCTGCCGCCGGACGTGGACTGCCTCACCGCCCTCGTGGCCGTTGAACGGGTAGACGTGCATCTCGCGCTCCGGTGGGGTGGGCCGACCGGTGGCCGCGCCGTACTGGTTGTAGGCGGCGAAGCCGGTGCTCGGCGGGCACACCGTGTCGCGCAGGCCGACCCCGAAGTGCGCCGGAGCCGTGGCCCTGCGGGCGAAGCTCACTCCGTCGACGTAGGACAGCGTGCGCCGCACGGCCTCCTCGGCCTCGCGGTGCACCGACAGGTAGCGCGCGATCTCCCCGTACGGCGAGGCGTCGGTGAGCGAGACGGCCCGCTGGACGTCGCAGAGGAACGGGGCGGTGGTCAGCACCGCCGCGAGGTCGCCGACGAGACCGGCCACCGCCAGGGCGAGACCGCCGCCCTGGCTGTTGCCGACCACGGCGACCCGGCCCGCGTCGACCCCGGGCAGGGCGCGGGCGGCCTCGACGGCCCGGACGGCGTCGGTGATCAGGCGACGGTAGTGGTAGTCGTGCGGGTCGAGTATTCCCCAGGTGGCGGGCCACGGGCCGCCGGGCGCGCCGTGCGGGTCGGTGGTGTCGCCGGCGCCGTACTGCCCGGCCTGCCCCCGGTTGTCCATCAGCAGGTGGGCGTACCCGGCGACCGGCCAGGTCAGCCGCTCGTGCGGTAGGCCCCGGCCGCGCCCGTAGCCGGCGTACTCGACAACCGTGGGCAGCGGGTCCAGCACGCCCGCCGGGCGCGTGTACCAGGCCCGCACCGGGTCGCCTGCGAAGCCCGCGTACGTGACGTCCCACGAGTCGAGCAGTCGCAGGTCGGTGGGCTCCGGTCGGACGTCCACGAGCGCCGGTCGGGCGGCGGCCTCGGTGAGGGTGTCGCGCCAGAACCCGTCGAAGTCGTCGGGCTCGACGACGGTGGGCGCGTAGCGCCGGAGTTCGTCGAGCGCGGAGGTGAAGTCGGTCATGGCTCCTCGTGGGTCCGGGGGCGCGGATCGGGGCGGTTGTCGCGGCGGCGTGGGGTCAGCGCGGGTGGGCCGGCGGGGCGGTGCTCTCCCGCACGATCAGCTCGGTCACCAGGTCGATCCGGCTGGTCGCCGGCTCGTTGCCCTTGGCCAGGTCGAGCAGCATCTGGGTGGCGATGCCGGCCATGTCGCCCAGCGGCTGGTTGATCGTGGTCAGGGCGGGGTCCGTCCAGGCCGAGACCGGCAGGTTGTCGTACCCGATGACCGAGAGATCCTCGGGCACTCGCAGGCCGCACTTGCGGGCGGCCCGCAGCACCCCCATGGCCTGGATGTCCGAGCCGGCGAAGATCGCCGTGGGCCGGTCCGGCCGACTCAGCAGTCGCAGGCCGTGGGCGTGCCCGGCATGCGCGGAGAAGCTTCCGTAGCAGACCAGCTCGCGGTCGACGGTGACCCCGGCCTCCTCGTGGGCGGAGTGGAAACCGGCGGCGCGGGCCCGGCTGCACAGCATGTCGGGTGGCCCGGAGATGACGGCGATCCGCCGATGGCCCAGCTCCAGCAGGTGCCGGGCGGCCAGCAGACCGCCGTTGAAGTTGTTGGAGCCGACGGTGGGCACCGAGGCGGAGGTGGCGCTGTCGGTGTCGACGACGACGAACGGGATGCCCTGCCGCCGCAGGTGCTGCTGCTGGCTGTCGGTCAGGTGGCAGAGCACCAGCAGTACGCCGAGCGGACGGTCGGCGAGCAGCGCGTCCATCCATCGCGACGGCGGTCGGTGCGCACCGTCGAGCTGGGACACGGCGAGGCCGATTCCGGCGGCGGCGGTCACCGCCTCGGCCCCGCGCAGGATCTCCAGTGCCCAACCGGTGTCGAACTCGTGGAACACCAGGTCGATCCGGCGTTGGCCGGTCGACGGCCGTCGGTTGCGGCGCTGGTACTGGTGGCGGTCGAGGCTCGCCTCGACCCGGGCTCTGGTGGCGGGCGCGACATCTTCGCGCCCGTTGAGGACCTTGGACACCGTCGCGACTGACACGCCGACGTCGTTGGCGATCGTCGCGATGGTGGAGGCCTGTGGGCCGAGCGGGCGGTGCTCTGTCATCGCAGCCCCATACAGCATCCGAAAATTTCGGACGACCATAACACGACTGATCGGACGGCCTGGCGCACGCCATTCGGTATGTTCGATGCCTTGTTCCGGTGTGTCGGTCGGCAGCGGATCGCGGAGGTTCGGTGTCACCGGCTGGATGGCCGAGTCGGCCATCGACGCATCGAAGGTCTTGACACGCTCAGACGGTGCACTTAGGTTGCCGAAAAGGTTACGCGGGTTTCCGGAAAGTTTCGGCTCGTGGTCGCCCGCCACGGAACCGTCCCACGGGGGTGCGGGACGTGGCCGGAGCTAAGGGGTCTCGGCATGAGAAGTAACGTGCCCGTCGACGGCGCACCGGCGGCGTCCCGCGACGTCACGCCCTGGCGCGACGCACGGCTGTCGCCAGCCGAACGGGCCGAGGCGCTGCTGCCGCAGATGACGCTTGAGGAAAAGCTCGCCCAGCTCGTCGGGGTGTGGGTGGGCGCCGACGCGTCCGGCGAGGGCGTCGCTCCCCACCAGGCCGACATGCTCAACGAGCTGCCGCCGTGGAGCACCGTCATCCGGTACGGGCTGGGTCAGCTCACCCGACCGTTCGGCACCGCACCCGTCGACCCGGTACGCGGCGCGCGATCGCTTGCCGCGTCCCAGGCGCAGATCGTGGCGGCCAGCCGGTTCGGCATCCCGGCGCAGGTGCACGAGGAGTGCCTCACCGGTTTCGCCGCCTGGCGGGCCACCGTCTACCCGACCCCGCTGAGCTGGGGCGCCGCCTTCGACCCGGAGCTTGTCGAGGAGATGGCCGCCCAGATCGGCCGGTCGATGCGCGCCGCCGGCGTACACCAGGGGCTCGCACCGGTCCTCGACGTCACCCGCGACTACCGCTGGGGACGTACCGAGGAGACGATCGGCGAGGACCCGTACCTGGTGGGGACTACCGGCGCGGCGTACGTGCGAGGGCTGGAGAGCACAGGCATCGTGGCCACCCTCAAGCACTTTGCCGGATATTCGGCCTCCCGGGGCGGGCGCAACCTCGCGCCGGTGCCGATGGGCCGCCGGGAGTTGGCAGACGTGATCCTGCCGCCGTTCGAGATGGCGCTACGGCTCGGCGGTGCCCGCTCCGTGATGCACTCGTACGCCGAGATCGACGGCCTGCCCGTCGCCGCCGACGAGGAACTGTTGACCGGGCTCCTGCGCGACGAGTGGGGCTTCACCGGCACCGTTGTCGCCGACTACTTCGCCATCCGGTTCCTGCAGACCCTGCACGGGGTGGCCGAACGCTCCGCCGACGCCGCCGGGCTCGCCCTGCGCGCCGGAATCGATGTCGAGCTGCCCACAGTGGACACCTTCGGCGACCCGCTGTTGGCGGCGGTCCGCGCCGGCGAGGTCGACGAGGCGCTCATCGACCGGGCGCTGCGACGTGTGCTGATCCAGAAGATCGAGCTCGGCCTGATCGACGACGGCTGGCAGGATCTGCCCGACGACGTGGCGGGCCTGCGCCTCGACGACGAGGCCAGCCAGGACGTCGCGGTACGCCTGGCCCGGGAGTCAGTGGTGCTGCTGCGCAACACCGGTGTGCTGCCGCTGCCGGCCGGTCGTCGGGTCGCGCTCGTGGGCCCGGTCGCCGACGATCCGATGGCAATGCTCGGCTGCTACACCTTCCCCAACCACGTGGGCGTCAAGCACAGCGAGTTCGAGATGGGCGTCGACATCCCCACGCTCCGCGACGAGTTGGCCCGGCACGTCCCGCAGCTCAGCTACGAGCCCGGCTGCGCCATCACCGGCGAGGACACCTCGGGCATCGCCGCCGCGGTCGCCGAGGCCACGGCCGCCGACGTGTGCGTGCTCGCCGTCGGCGACCGGGCGGGAATGTTCGGCCGGGGCACCTCCGGTGAGGGCTGCGACGCCGTCGACCTGACACTGCCCGGAGTGCAGACAGACCTGGTCCGCGCCGTGCTTGCCACCGGCACACCTGTCGTGCTGGTGCTGATGACCGGCCGGCCGTACGCGCTCGGCCCGGAGTTCGACGCGGCGGCGGCAGTGGTGCAGGCGTTCTTCCTCGGCCAGCGGGGCGGGCAGGCGCTCGCCGAGGTGCTCACCGGCGTGGTGAACCCGTCCGGGCGGCTGCCGGTCAGCGTGCCCCGCGACGCGGGCGGCCTGCCGGGCACCTACCTGGCGCCACCGCTGGGGCACGCCAACCAGGTGTCCTCGATCGACCCGACGGCCGCCTACCCGTTCGGCCACGGGCTGAGCTACACGACCTTCGACTGGTCCGACGCCTCGGTCGTCGGTCAGGCCGGCGAGGCGTACTCCGATCCCACCAACCCGGTCACCTGGCCTGTCGACGGCGAGGCGCGGGTACGCGTCACGGTCCGCAACACCGGCTCCCGAGCCGGCGTCGATGTCGTGCAGCTCTACCTGCACGACCCGGTGGCGCAGACCACCCGACCGGTGACACGGCTCGTCGGCTACGCCCGGGTGCCGCTGGGGCCGGGCGGGGCTGCCGACGTGACGTTCGACGTACCCGCCGACGTCACGTCGTTCACCGGGCGGTCCGGGCGGCGCATCGTCGAACCCGGCGCCGTCGAGCTGCGGCTCGGCCGGTCCAGCGGCGAAACGGTGGCCGCCCTCGCGCTGCGGCTGACCGGCGCCGAACGCCAGGTGGGCCACGACCGGGAACTGCTCACGTCGGCGCGGATCGAGCACCTCCTGGCCGTTCCGCACTCCGCATAGGAGGCCGCTCATGACATCCGAGACGCTGCGGCCGCCGCCGGCGCCGCCCCCCGCTCCGGCGGCGGCTGTCGCACCTGCCCCGCCCGCGCGGCGACACCGTCGGACCTGGCGGCAGGCGCTGCGCCGGGACTGGCAGCTCTACTCGCTCGCCGTGCTCCCGCTGCTGTTCTTCCTGATCTTCCGCTATCTGCCGATGATCGGGAACGTCATCGCGTTCCGCCGGTTCAAGCCGGGCGGCAGCATCTTCGGCGAGTACTGGGTCGGGCTGCGGTACTTCCGGATGTTCTTCACCGACCCGACGTTCTGGGAGGTGTTCACCAACACGCTCGTGCTCGGGACGTTGACCCTGCTGTTCTGCTTCCCGCTGCCGATCATCCTGGCGCTGCTGCTCAACGAGGTGCGTGCCCGCCGGTTCAAGCGGTTCGTCCAGTCGGTGTCCTACCTTCCGCACTTCCTGTCGATAGTGATCGTGGCGGCGATGGTCATGCAGTTGACCTCGGTCGACGGCACCGCCAACCAACTCGTCCGGCTCGTCGGCGGCGACCCGGTGGCGTTCCTGCAACAGCCCGAATGGTTCCGCACCATCTACGTCTCCTCCGAGGTCTGGCAGACCGTCGGCTGGGGCACCATCCTCTACCTCGCGGCGCTCACCACGATCGACGAGGACCTCTACGAGGCGGCCCGGATCGACGGCGCCAACCGGCTGCGGCAGACCTGGCACGTGACGCTGCCCGGGATCCGGCCGACGATGGTGACGCTGCTGATCCTCAACATCGGCAGCTTCATGGCCGTCGGGTTCGAGAAGATCCTGCTGCTGTACAACCCGTTGACGTACCCGACCGCGGACGTGATCTCCACGTACCTGTTCCGGATGGGTTTCCAGTCCAGCAACTTCAGCTACGCGGCAGCGATCGGTCTCTTCGAGGCGGTGATCGGGCTGGTCCTGGTCCTGTCGGCGAACCTCATCTCCCGCCGCACGGTCGGGACGAGCCTGTGGTGATCCTCGGCCGGAAGGCGGACGCCCCGACGACGCGCGGGCCGGTGGACAGCCGTGGCTACCGGATCTTCCGGATCGTCAACGCGGTGGTCCTGACCGGCGTGGTGATCGTGACGCTGTATCCGTTCCTCACCATCGTGGCCCGTTCGCTCAGCGACGAGGCGTACATCATCGCGGGGAAGGTGACCCTGGTCCCGCGCGGGTTCGACGTGACCGCGTACAAGCTTGTCATGTCGGATGCGATGTTCTGGACGAACTACCGCAACACCGTCGTGTACACGGTGGTCGCCACGATCATCTCGATCGTCCTGACCACCTGCTACGCGTACGTGCTGTCGAAGCCGCAGCTCAAGGGGCGTGGCCTCCTCGTCGGCATCGCGCTGTTCACGATGTTCTTCTCCGGCGGCCTGATCCCCAACTACGTGCTGGTCACCAGCCTCGGCATGAAGAACACCATCTGGGCCGTGGTGATCCCCAACGCCATCAGCGTGTTCAACCTGCTGGTCATGAAGGCGTTCTTCGAAAGCCTGCCGACCGAGTTGGAGGAGGCCGCGGCGGTCGACGGGCTCAACACGTACGGCATCCTGCTGCGCATCGTGCTGCCGCTGTCGAAGGCGATCATCGCGACGATGGTGCTCTTCTACGCGGTCTCCTTCTGGAACTCGTGGTTCAGCGCGTTCCTCTACTTCGACCGGCAGGACCTGCTCCCGGTCACCGTCTACCTGCGCAACCTCATCGCGGGCGCCACCAGCGCCGAGTCGGCCGCCGCCGACGCCGACAAGGTCCAGGCGGCGGCGACCTTCCAAGCCGTGACGATCGTGCTCACCACCCTGCCCATCCTGGCGGTCTACCCCTTCGTTCAGCGGTACTTCGTCCGCGGCGTGATGCTCGGCGCGGTCAAGGGCTGAGCCGCCGAACCCCCCACCCCACCACCGAAAGGACCAGCCATGCTCCACCAGACGTGGCGCCGCGTGGCGTTGGCCACCGCGGGTCTGCTCGCGCTCAGCCTGACCACCGCCTGCTCCGAGGACCCCGGCGAGTCGACGGACCTCTCGGAGAACCGTGCCGGCGCGATGGCGAACTACGGTGTCGGCGACCAGTTCAAGGCCACCGAGGCGCTCTCCTTCTCGACCCTCTACAACAACCACACGTTCTATCCGCTCAAGGAAGACTGGCTGTTCTGGTCCGAGCTCACCAAGCGGACCAACGTCAAGATCGACCCGGTCGCCGTACCGCTCAGCGACTACGAGCAGAAGCGCAGCCTCCTCATCGGCGCCGGGGACGCGCCACTGATCATTCCCAAGACGTACCACCCGCAGGAGGACGCGTTCGTGTCCTCCGGGGCGATCCTTCCGGTGAGCGACTACCTGGACCTGATGCCCAACCTCAAGGACAAGATCGCCAAGTGGAACCTGAAGCCGGAGATCGACAACCTGCGGCAGTCCGACGGCAAGTTCTACCTGCTGCCCGGCCTGCACGAGAAGCCCACGCAGGACTACACGGTGCTGGTGCGCACCGACATCATGCAGGAGCTGAACCTCCCCGTCCCGAAGACCTGGGACGACCTGTACTCGGTGCTCAAGGCGATGAAGGCGAAGTACCCGAACGTCTACCCGTACTCCGACCTGTTCAGTAAGCCCACACCGACCGGCGCCCTGCTGAACATTCTCAGCGCGTCCTTCGGCACGCGGGCCGGTTGGGACTACCAGCACGCCACCTGGGATCCGGCGGCGAAGAAGTTCATCTACACGGGTGGGTCCGAGCAGTACAAGCAGATGCTCACGTACCTGCACAAGCTCGTCGACGAGGGTCTGCTCGACCCGGAGAGCTTCACCCAGACCGACGACCAGGCGCGGCAGAAGCTCGCCAACGGGAAGTCGTTCGTGGTCACCGGCAACGCGCAGACCCTTGTCAACAACCACCGGCCCGACCTGGCCAAGACGCTGCCGAACGCGAAGATGGCCAAGATTCCACTGCCGGTCGGCCCGGCCGGTGAGATCAACCCCTTCTCCCGCCTGGAGAACGGGATCATGATCTCCACGAAGGCCCGGGAGAGCAAGAACTTCGTGGCAATGATGCAGTTCATCGACTGGCTGTGGTACTCGGACGCCGGCCTCGAGTTCGCCCGCTGGGGCATCGAGGGCACCACCTTCACCAAGGACGCGTCCGGGAAGCGCACCCTCGACCCCGGCGTCGACTTCCTCGGCCTCAACCCGAAGGCGCCCAAGCACCTGCAGAAGGACTTCGGCTTCCAGAACGGCGTCTTCGCCTACGGCGGCAGCCCCGACCTGGTCCGCGGGTTCTTCTCCCCGGAGGAGTTGGAGTTCCAGAAGGTGATGGACGCCCGCACCCCGAGGGAGGTGGCACCGCCCGCCCCGTTGACCGACGAGGAGCGCGAGCAGGTGTCGCTCTGGGAGACGCCGCTGAAGGACTTCGTCTCGCAGAACACGCTGAAGTTCGCCCTGGGCCAGCGGCCGCTGAGCGAGTGGGACGCGTACGTGGCCGAACTGAAGGCCAAGAACGCCGACCAGTACATCGACACGGTCAACAAGGCGTACGAGCGGTTCCAGAAGAACAACGGCTGACCAACGGGGAGTCCGGTCGGGCTGCTGATCGCGGCCCGACCGGGCATCCCGGCGACCACTGCCGGCGCGGTGCGCGTCACCCGTCCGGCAGGACGATCCGAGGACAGCGATGCGCATCACCGTTCCCGACCAGCCCACCGGCCGGCTCACGGACGCCTGGCGACGCTGCGTCGGCACCGGCCGTTTCGAGCTGGCCCTGCGTCGCGACTACCAGGACTCGCTGGCCCTCGTCCAGGCCGACATCGGGTTCCGGCACATCCGTGGGCACGGTCTGCTCAGCGACGGCGTCGGCGTGCACCGCCCGTACGAGCACGACGGCAAGCGTCGCGTGCACCACTGCTTCACGTACGTCGACCAGGTCGTCGACGCGTACCTCGACCTGGGCATCCGGCCGTTCGTCGAACTGGGTTTCATGCCGTCGGGCCTCGCCTCCGGCGACCAGACGGTGTTCTGGTGGAAGGGCAACGTCACACCACCCGCGTCCCTGTCCGAGTGGGCCGACCTGGTCCGCGCCACAGTGGCACACCTGGTCGACAGGTACGGCCTCAACGAGGTGCGCGGCTGGCCCATCGAGGTGTGGAACGAGCCGAACCTGGAGCCGTTCTGGCAGGGCGCGGACCGCGACGCCTACCACCGCCTGTACGAGGCCAGCGCGCACGCCGTCAAGGACGTCGACGCGTCGCTGCAGGTCGGCGGCCCGGCGATCTCCCCGGGTGCTGACGACTGGTTGGCGTCGTTCGCCGAGTTCGTCACCGACAGGCAGGTGCCCGTCGACTTCGTCAGCCGGCACGCGTACACCTCGGGGCCGGCCCAGCACGTGCCGTTCGGCACCCACCAGACCCTCGCCCCGGCAGCCGACCTGCTGACCCAGTTCGCCGCGCCGCGCCAGCACCTTGCCGGCACCCCGTTGGCGGACCTGCCGGTGCACATCACCGAGTTCAACTCGTCCTACCGACCGGACAACCCGATCCACGACACCGCTTTCCACGCCGCGTACCTGGCACCCGTGCTCGCCACCGGCGGCGACCTTGTCGACTCGTTCTCGTACTGGACGTTCAGCGACACGTTCGAGGAGGTGGGGGTGCCGACCGCGCTGTTACACGGCGGGTTCGGCCTGCTCACCCACCGCCAGATCAAGAAACCCGCCTACCACCTGTACGCGTTCATGGCCCGCCTCGGCGGCGACGTGCTCGCCCGCGGCGACGACCACCTGGTCACCCGGCACCGCGACGGCCGGATCGCCGTGCTGGCGTGGGCGCCCGTGGACGTCACAGGCCGGTCACCGGCACCCGACCGGCACCCGCTGGCACTGTCCGTCCCGCTCGGCCCGCCCGGAACGACGTCGGCGTTCCTGCTCCGCTCGTCGGTAGGCGAGGAGGCCGGCAACGCATGGGCGGCGTGGACCGAGATGGGTTGCCCCCGCTCGCCGTCCCCGCGGCAGCTCGACGCCCTGCGGGAGGCGGCCGAGCCGGCGCGTACGCACCGCGCGCTGCCGGTCGCCGCCGGCCGGGTCGAGGTGGAGTTCACCCTCGGCCGACACGAGGTCACCCTCCTCGAACTCAGCGCGGTCGAGGACGAAACCCCACAGTGGTGGAACGTCGACCGTCTGCTCGGGCACCCTGTCGCGACCGACCGGAAGGAGCAGCGGTGAGCAGCGCACAAGCCCTGCGACAGTTCGGCGACGGGCCGCTGTCGCGGATCACCTCCCGCGTCTACATCCTGCTCGTCGTCGAGCTGCTGTTCCTGCTCACCACACTGCCCGGCCTGCTGCCGTTGGTGCTGCTGGGCCGCGACCCCAGCAACCTGCCGCTGGTGGCGGCCCTGCTGGTGCCTGTCGGTCCCGCCCTCTCGGCAGCCCTGTACGCAGTCCGCCACCAGCGCTGCGACCTGACCGACCTGCGACCCGCGGCGCTGTTCTGGCGCGGCTACCGGGCCAACCTGCGTGCCGTGCTACGCGTCTGGGTGCCGACGCTGCTGTGGCTGACAGTGCTCGCCGTGAACCTCTCCTACCGGGACGCGGTAGGCCTCGCCACCTGGTGGACGGTGCCGCTGGTCCTGATCGGTGCGGCGGTGACGCTCTGCGCGGCGAACGCCCTGGTGATCGCCTCGCTTTTCGACTTCCGTACCCGCGACGTTCTCCGGTTGGCCGTGCACTTCCTCGTGCGTACCCCCGGGGTTGCCGTCGGCAACGCCCTGCTGCTGGCCGCGGCGGCCGGGATCACCGCGGTCTTCTCCGAGGTGGTCCTCGCGATGCTGGGCTCGATCGCGGCCCTGGCGCTGCTGCGCGTCGGCGACCCCATGGTCCGGATGATCCGTGAGGAGTTCACCAAGTGAGCACGCCGGAGTTCGTGGACGTGGAGGGGCCGATGTTCGTGGCGGATCCGTTTGACGTCGAGGAACCACGGGTGCACGCCGCCTGGCTGCCACCGGAGGCGTTCCGGTCGCTGGGCGCGCGACGCGTGCTCGTGCACGGCGACGGGCTGCTCGTCGACACCGTCCTCGACGAGGTGGCCCGCGCCTGCGCGCGCTACGGCGGGCGGATGTGGCATTCGCCGTCCTGGGACGTCGACGTCGATCTGGTGCTGACGCTGCGCCGGGCGGACGCGCTGCCGAGTTCGACGGCGCAGGCGGCGCGGGCGGCGGGCGAGGCGGCGCTTGTCGAGGACGGCCGGACGCTCGGCGACGAGGGGTTCCTGCTGGCGCGGGCCGGCGACGTGACTGTCGTGCTGGCCGACGCTCCCGCCGGCCTGCTGTACGGGCTGTTCCACGTGGTCCGGCTCTGCGCGGCGGCGTTCGATCCGGCCCGTCCGCCGGAGCTGCACCGGCCCGCACTGCGCCGCCGGATGCTCAACCACTGGGACAACGTGGCGGTGCATCCGGTGATGGGCCAGGTCGAACGAGGGTACGCGGGCGGCTCGATCTTCTGGCGCGACGGCCGTCCGCGTGGCGACCTGGCCCGACTTCGGGCGTACGGGCGGCTGCTGGCCGCCAGCGGGATCAACGCGATATCGGTGAACAACGTCAACGTGGCGCGGGCCGAGGCGCGGCTGCTCACCGACCGGCTCGGCGACGTCGCCGAGATCGCCGACGTCCTGCGTCCGTACGGCATCCGGGTGCACCTGTCGGTCACCTTCGCCGCGCCGGTGGCCCTTGGCGGTCTGAGCAGCGCGGACCCGGCCGACGAGGCGGTGCGCGCGTGGTGGGCCGCCACGACCCGGGCGGTGTACGAGCGCATCCCGGATTTCGGCGGCTACGTGGTGAAGGCGGACTCCGAGGGGCAACCCGGCCCGTTCACCTACGGCCGTGACCACGCCGACGGGGCGAACCTGCTCGCCGAGGCCCTCGCCCCGCACGGGGGAGTGGTGCACTGGCGGGCTTTCGTCTACGACCACCACCAGGACTGGCGGGACCGGTCGACCGACCGGGCGCGCGCCGCCTACGACCACTTCACGCCGCTCGACGGGCGGTTCCGCGCCAACGTCGTCCTCCAGGTGAAGTTCGGCCCGGTGGACTTCCAGGTGCGCGAGCCCGTGTCACCGGTGCTCGCCGCGCTGCCCGCCACGCGGGTCGCCGTGGAGTTCCAGGTCACCCAGGAGTACACGGGCCAGCAGCGGCACATCTGTCACCTCGGCCCGTGGTGGAGCGAGGTGCTGCGGTTCGCGCCGTGGGGTCCCGGCGGGCGGACGATCGCCGACGTGGCCACCGGCGAGCGGGGGGAGGGCGGCGGGCTGGTCGCCGTGGCCAACACCGGCGACGACCCGTTCTGGACCGGGCATCCGTTGGCGCAGGCCAACCTGTACACGTTCGGTCGCCTCGCCTGGGATCCCCGGCTGGACCCCGGGGCCGTCCTGGACGAGTGGATGACGCTTACCTTCCCGCCGTCGGCGACCGCCGACCCGGAGCTGGTGCGGCGGACCCTGCACGAGGTCATGGACGACTCCTGGCGCACCTACGAGCGGTACACCGCCCCGTTGGGCATCGGCTTCATGGTCCACCCGGGTGACCACTACGGCCCCGACGTCGACGGGTACGAGTATTCGCGGTGGGGCACCTACCACTTCGCCGACCGCGACGGCGTCGGTGTGAACCGCAGCCGCGCGTCCGGCACCGGCTTCGCCGGCCAGTACCCGCCGTACTGGGCGGACGTGTACGAGTCACCCGAGCGCTGCCCGGACGAGCTGCTGTTGTTCTTCCACCACGTGCCGTACACCCACGTGCTGCACAGCGGGTCCACGGTCATCCAGCACATCTACGATACCCACTTCGCTGGGGTGGAGGAGGTGGAGGCGATGCGGCGGCGCTGGCAGACGCTGAACGGGATGATCGACCCGGCCGTGTACGTGCGGGTGGCCGAGCGACTCGACGAGCAGGTGCGCTCGGCAATCGAGTGGCGCGATCAGATCAACACGTACTTCCTGCGCAAGTCCGGGGTGCCGGACGCGCACGGCCGGCGCATCTACTGACCGGCGCCGGCCGCGCTCACCAGGGGTGCACCGTGCCGTCCTCCAGCCGGTTCACCGGCAGGTACGCCGGAGCGTACGGGTACCGGGCCGCCGCCTCCTCGTCGATGTCCACCCCGAGGCCGGGGGTCTCGGCGGGGTGCAGGTAGCCGTCGGCGTAGTGGTAGCCGTGGGGGAACACCTCGTCGGTCTCGGCCGTGTGCCGCATGTATTCCTGAAGGCCGAAGTTGGGGATCGAGATGTCGAGCTGGAGCGCGGCGGCCATGCAGACCGGCGAGAGGTCGGTGGCCCCGTGCGAGCCGCTGCGTACGTGGTGCAGCGCCGCCAGGTCGAAGATGCGGCGCAGGTGGGTGATCCCGCCGGCGTGCACGACTGTGGCCCGGACGTAGTCGATGAGCTGTTCCCGGATGAGCTGGGCGGCGTCGTGGATGCTGTTGAAGACCTCGCCCACGGCGATCGGCGTGGTGGTGTGCTGCCGGATCAGCCGGAAGCCCTCCTGGAGGTCGGCGGGGACCGGGTCCTCCATCCAGGTCAGCGCGTACGGCTCCAGGCTGCGGCCGAGTCGTGCCGCCTCGATGGGGGTGAGCCGGTGGTGCACGTCGTGCAGCAGCCGCAGGGTGGGGCCGAACTCGTCGCGGACACGGGCGAACACCGTCGGCACGTGCGCCAGGTAGCGGGCCGTGGACCAGGTCGCCTCGCTGGGCAGCGCCGCGTCGGCCGGCTCGTAGAAGAGCTTGTCGGCGCTTACCCCGTACGTCTTGGGCAGGCCCGGCACGCCGCACTGGACCCGGACCGCCCGGTAGCCGAGGTCGAGGTAGCGGGCGACCTCCACCAGCACCTCCTCGACGGACTCGCCGTTGGCGTGGCCGTACACGGTGACGCCCTCGCGGGACCGGCCACCCAGCAGCTGGTAGACCGGTAGGCCGGCGACCTTGCCCTTGATGTCCCACAGAGCGGTGTCCACCGCCGCGATCGCGCTCATGGTGACGGGTCCGCGCCGCCAGTACGCGCCCTGGTACAGGTACTGCCAGGTGTCCTCGATCCGCGCTGGGTCCCGGCCGATCAGCAGCGGTGCCACGTGGTCGCGCAGGTACGACGCGACGGCCAGCTCTCGGCCGTTGAGGGTGGCGTCTCCGACGCCGGTGACGCCCTCATCCGTGACGATCTTGAGGGTGACGAAGTTTCGGCCCGGACAGGTCACGATGACCCGGGCGTCGACGATCTTCACTCGATCTCCTTCGGGCCCACGGGTCGGCTGTGGACGCCGCAGGGGGTGGCGCGAGGGGCGGGGGAGGAGCGCGATGTGCTTATCGGGAACGTCCCGATAATAGCCCGTCGCCTGTCGACGGCGACCAATGCGGCGACGCCGCCTTCGTGCCCAGGTCGCCCGCAATCCGTTGCACCGAAAGGTTTCCGGAATCCTTGACAATCGAGTGCGCTCGATTGAAGCTGACTTGGTCACGCGAGCCGCGGTCATGGTCGGGCGAAGGGCAGTCCTCGACTAACCCCCCTTCCATGCGTCAATTCCCGAGGAATCGCGAACGATGACACTGAAGACAAGGATGCTCGGCGTCGTCATGGCGGTCGTGACACTGGCCGCAGCCGCTCTGACGTTCGCCGCCCCCGCGTCCGCGGCGACGCTCACCCAGGTGACCGGCTTCGGCACCAACCCCACAAACCTCCAGATGCACCTGTACGTCCCGGACCGGGTGGCGTCCCGACCGGCGGTCCTGCTGGCCTTGCACTACTGCACGGGAACAGGCCCGGCGTTCCACTCCGGCACCCAGTACGCGTCCCTCGCCGACAGGTACGGGTTCATCGTGATCTACCCGTCCGCGACCCGCAGCAGCAAGTGCTGGGACGTGGCCTCGCCGCAGGCGCTGCGTCGAGGCGGCGGCAGCGACCCGGTCGGGCTCATGTCGATGGTCGACTACGTGCGGCAGCGGTACACCGCCGACCCGGCCCGGATCTTCGTCACCGGCACGTCGTCGGGCGCGATGATGACCAACGTCATGCTCGGTGACTACCCCGACGTGTTCGCGGCGGGCGCGTCCTTCGCCGGTGTGCCCTTCGGCTGCTTCGCCACCGGCGGCAGCTCGGAGTGGAACAGCGAGTGCGCCAACGGCCAGCTCATCAGGACCCCGCAGCAGTGGGGGGACCTGGTCCGTGGGGCGTACCCCGGCTACACCGGGCAGCGACCACGGATGCAGATCTGGCACGGCACCAACGACGAGACGCTGCGCTACCCGAACTTCGGTGAGCAGGTCAAGCAGTGGACGAACGTGCACGGGCTGAGCCAGACCCCGACGTACACCGACTCACCGCAGTCCGGTTACACAAGGACCCGGTACGGCAGCAGCGGGCCGATGGCGCCGGTCGAGGCGATAAGCATGCAGGGCGTCTCGCACAACCTGCCTGTCGACGCCGCCCAGGTGATCCGCTTCTTCGGCCTGGACGGAACCACCACGCCGCCGCCGACCACCCCGCCACCGACGACGCCTCCACCGACGACGCCTCCACCGACGACCCCTCCGCCGACGACGCCGCCCCCGACCACGCCGCCGCCATCTGAAGGCGCCTGCCGGGTGGGTTACACGGTCAACGCCTGGAACAACGGTCTCACCGCAAGCGTCACCATCACCAACACCGGGACCGCAGCGGTGAACGGATGGGCGTTGACCTTCACGCTGCCCGCCGGCCAGAGCATCACCAACGGTTGGAACGCGCAGTACGCCCCGACCAGCGGAGCGGTGACCGCCCGCAACGTCTCCTACAACGCCACCATCGCGCCGAACACGTCGGTCGAGATCGGCTTCCAGGCCACCCACAACGGCGGCACCGGCAAGCCCTCCTCCTTCGCCCTCAACGGGGCGACCTGTTCGGTCTCCTGACCCACCTCTCCCACACCACCAGTTCAGAAACGGAGTGGCACGATGAGAAAACCGAAATGGAGGGCGGCGACGAAGGCCGCCCTCGCGCTTACCGGCGCGGGCGCCCTCGCCGCCAGCATGGCGATGATCCTGCCCGGCACGGCGAGCGCGGGCACCACGTTGGGTGCGTCCGCCGCCGAGAAGAGCCGCTACTTCGGCACGGCGGTGGCCGCCAACAGGCTCTCCGACGGCGCGTACACGACGATCCTCAATCGTGAGTTCAACTCGGTGACGCCCGAGAACGAGATGAAGATCGACGCCACCGAGCCGCAGCAGGGCCAGTTCAACTTCACGAACGCCGACCGCATCGTCAACCACGCCCGCAGCCAGGGCATGAGCGTACGTGGACACACCCTGGCCTGGCACCAGCAGCAGCCGGGCTGGATGCAGAGCCTCAGCGGCAGCGCGTTGCGGCAGGCGATGCTCAACCACGTCACCCAGGTGGCGACGTACTACCGGGGCAAGGTGGTGGCCTGGGACGTCGTGAACGAGGCCTTCGACGACGGCAACTCAGGTGCCCGCCGCGACTCCAACCTCCAGCGCACCGGCAACGACTGGATCGAGGCCGCGTTCCGGGCCGCCCGCGCCGCCGACCCGGGCGCCAAGCTCTGCTACAACGACTACAACACCGACAACTGGACCTGGGCCAAGACCCAGGCCGTCTACAACATGGTGCGCGACTTCAAGTCCCGTGGTGTGCCGATCGACTGCGTGGGCTTCCAGTCGCACTTCAACAACGACTCGCCCTACGTGAGCAACTACCGCACCACGTTGTCGAGTTTCGCGGCGCTCGGCGTGGACGTGCAGATCACCGAGCTGGACATCCAGAACGCTCCGGCGAACACCTACCGGGCAGTGGTCGAGGACTGCCTGGCCGTGCCCCGCTGCAACGGGATCACGGTGTGGGGTATCCGCGACAGTGACTCGTGGCGCTCCGAGCAGAGCCCGCTGCTGTTCACAAGTGGTGGTGCGAAGAAGGCGGCGTACGACGCGGTGCTTTCCGCGTTGAACGCCGGTGGCACCACCCCGCCGCCCACGACCCCGCCGCCGACCACTCCGCCGCCGACGACGCCGCCGCCCACGACCCCGCCGCCCACCACTCCGCCGCCGACGACCCCGCCGCCGACCGGTTCCTGTACCGCGACGGTGTCGGTGAACCAGTGGCAGGGCGGTTTCGTGGCCAACGTGCGGGTGACTGCGGGATCCTCGGCACTCAACACCTGGGCGACGACGATCACGTTGCCGTCGGGCGCCGCGGTCACCAACGCCTGGAGCGCCAACCGCAGTGGTAACAGCGGCACGGTCCGCTTCACGAACGTCGACTACAACAGTCAGGTCGGCGCTGGGCAGACCATCGAGTTCGGCTTCCAGGGCACCGGCACCGCCGGCAACCTGAGCGCTACCTGCGCGTGACGCTGACGTGACACCGGCCGGTGCGGAGGGTCGTCCTCCGCACCGGCCGCACCACCCCGCCCCGGTGATCATGAGCTTTGCGTCCCGACACGCCAGGAGGGACGACGCAAACCTCATGATCGCCGGGGCTGGTTGGGCTGGTTGGGCTGGTTGGGCTGGTTGGGCTGGTTGGGCTGGTTGGGCGGGGAGCCGGGGAGCGGGGAGCGGTCAGCCTTTGCAGATCTTTCTGTCGGGCTGGACGTCTAGCTTGTTGAATACATTGTCGACCTGTCCGATGCCGGCACTTGCCGCGATCGGCCCCGCGTTGAACAGGTCCAGGAACTTGTTGATCACCTTCGCCAGGCCGCCGGGGAGTGTGTAGCCGACGCCGTAGTCCAGGGTCAGGCCGAGTTGGGTGCTGCGGCACAGCGCGAGTGGCGCTCCCAGAGCGGAACCGACTGTCAGCCCCGCAGAGGCGGTGACGATCGCGTACAACCCGGCCGTGAGACCGAACATACCCAGGCCGGCCCGGAACGCCGCCTGGTAGTAGATGATGATTCCGTTCACGCCGACCGACGGTCCACTGATCGAGTCGGTGATGCTGTTCTGGACGGTGAGGTTCCAGGGCTTCGTGACACCGAACGCGCCGTCGGCGTAACCGAAACCGACGGAGCCCCCCAGCGACCACTCGCCGGCCGCTTTGATGTTGCCGTCCTTGGCGCTGAAGGCCGTCTGTATCCCGATGACCTGGTTGGCGGTGACGGAGAACGGCACCCCGAGGATCTCGCCCACCGGGACGCTGAAATCCAGCGGGATCGGGATGCGCTTGTTGATGTTCTGACCTCTGTCGGTTGCCCCCTTGATCTCGATCCGCAGCCCGACCATCCCGCTGACCCGTAGCTCCGCCCTCCGGATCGTGGCGCCGCGAATGTCGAGGTAGAACTGGGCCGTCGGGCTCTTCATCAGCAATGTCGCCAAGCCCACGATGCGGATCCCGCCGCCGTCATAGCTGAACCGCGCGCCCACCGCGTTCACGCAACAGATCGAGGTGACGTCGAATCCGCCGATCCGCCGAGCGTCGGAGAGGCCCGCAGGGGACACGCGGACACCACTGCCGACCGGTCGCACCCGAAACGTCGAGGAGGACGGCGTCGCCGCCGCGGGCACAGCCGTTCCGCCACCCGACCCGCCACCCGCTGCGTCGTACTCGGCCCAGAAGGGCGTGCCGGCGTCGTGCCGTACCGGTTTTTCCAGGGAAACCGGGCCGTCACTGGCGAAGGTCCCGTCCCGGATCACGTCGGTGATGTTCACCGGCCCGAGGGTCACCGCCAGGTCGTCGGCGTCGCGGCGCACGTCGAGCACCCGGCCCACCGCCCGCCCGGTAAGGAACATGACCGTCCCCCGGGCGAGCTTGTCGGCGCCACTGGCACCGGGGTCGATGCGCCAGGTCAAAGCGTCCTCGGAGAGCCCGCGCACCGACCCGCCACCGCCGCCCACGAACACCACGTCCGGCTGGTAGGTCACCTTCGGGTCGGGCGCGGGCGCCACCCCGTACCGCTGGTCCTCAGCGGCGACGTCGGCCGGCGGGCGGGGTGGTTTCGGGCCGGCGTCACCCCGCTGGCAGGCTGCGAGAGGCACCAAGGTCACGGTGAGCAGCACGGCCACCGCCCGGCGACGCCGCGACCCCGGTGCCACCACAACGCCTCCCTCGCCGTTCAAAGGCGGCCGGCGGCCGTGCGCGCCGCGGTCTCCAGGGCCGTGCGGTACGTCGCCGGGTCCTCGCTGCGGACCAGCCGGATGCAGGCCCACACCCCGCCCTTGCTGACGAAGACCGTGCCGTCCTCGGCGTACGCCTCATCGCCCGCACCGCTTATCGCAGTGAACTTGTGCCCGAGTTCGCGGTCGATGTCGAGGAACTTCTTCGCACCGTCACCGACGTACACCTCGACCTGCGCGGTCGGGCCGCTCGGCGCCCCGGTGTAGGTGCAGGTGTCCCGATCCTCCGGCTTCTCCAGCGGGTCCTGAAGGGGAGTGCCCGCCAGCTTCTCCGCCTCCCCCTTGGTGACCAGTGCGCAGGCGTCGATCTTGGTGGCGGACGGAGGCGCTTCCGGCGACGCTGCGACGACCGGGTCGCCCTCGGGCGTGGCCGCCACGCTCTGTTCCGCGCCGGCCGCCGGGTTACCACCGTCGTCAGTGCCACCGAGCATCCCGCAGCCGCCGAGCGCGGTGAGCGTCGACACGGCGGCCACGGCGGCCAGGAGTTGGACACGCAGCCGCGTGCCGGGTCCGAGGTGAGTCATCGTGGCTCCACTTCCTGTCGCGAGGTCGGCCGGTCGTGGCTGTGCATCACAGCGGGAGGGCGTCGAGCACCTTGCGCAGCGCCGGCTCGTACCCGCCAGGGCTGGCACTGATCGCCTGGAAGCTGCTCATGATCACGGTGTAGGTGCCCTTGTCGCTGACCACGACGGCCTCACCTTCGATGTCCTTCACCGCGAGGTACGCCTTGCGGCCCTTGTCGACGTCCTTCACCTCCCGGTAGACCTGGGTGGCGTTCTTGCGCTGGTAGTCGTAGGTGCTCTCACCGGCGAGCGGCGAGGCGGTGGTGATGGTGAGCGAGGCGACGCCCTTGCCGTCGCCGAACAGGCAGTTGCCCTGGTCCTCCATCGGTTGTCCGACGAGGTCGGAGACCTGGGCCGCGCTGAACGGGCACGCGGGCCGGGACACGTTGGGCAGGTCGGCGTCACCGTCGACCTCGACGCCGGCCCCGGCGGCGGGATCGGCGTCGCCGGAGTCGTCGGGGCCGCAGGCGACCAGCGGAATCAGCAGCAGCGAGCACCACAGAGGTGCGATCAGTCGGCGCACGGTCATGCTTCCTTCACCTGTCGTGGGAGGTCCGGGTTGGTGGAGCTGAGCTGAGGTGGACGGATCCACCGGGCCGGAATCAGCCGGTCGACCCGCCACGCGCCGTCGGCGGCGGCCGCGGCCACCACCTCCGCGTCGGGGCCCTCGACCAGTGCGATCACGACGTTGTCGGTGGGCAACCGGATGGCGGCGACCAGCCGACAGCCCGGTGTGGTGATCTGCGGTGCGGCCGTGCCCGCCTCGGAGGAGCTGTCGTACTGCTCCAGGACGAACAGGTGATTGGCCATGAGCTGACGCTAGGCCGCAGCGGCCGGCGAGGAATCGGGCGTTTCCCTATGGTTGCGCGTCGGCCCTGGTCATCGCCGCACCCAGCTCGGCGCGGGTGGAGATGCCGAGCTTGCGGTACACCCGGGCCAGATTGGCCTCGACGGTCTTCGGGCTGACGAACAACTCGTCGGCTATGGCGCGGTTGGTCCGGCCCCGCGCCGCCAGGCGGGCCACCCGATCCTCGGTGGGGGTGAGGTGCCGAGGTGTCGGCGCGCGACCGCCGACGCGAACCAACTCCGCGCGGGCCCGCTCGGCGAACGCCGCAGCGCCGATCGCGCTGAACTCCGCCACCGCCGCCTCCAGTGCCTGCCGCGCCGGCAGCTTGCGGCGCGACCGCCGCAGCGCCATCCCGGCCACGAACAGGCAGCGGGCACGATCCAGCGGAAGAACATCCGGGGGTACGGAGTTCCGCGCGGCCGTCAACTCCTCGAGCGCCGGGCCGGGATCGCGGCCGGTGGCGCTGTCCAGCAGTACGCGGGCCCGTGCGGTGCCCAGGATCGTCCAGGGCCTCGGCAGCCGGCGGTGCCGGGCGTCCAGCCGGTGCAGCACCGCTGCGGCCCTGTCGAGTTCGCCGGCACCGACACACGCCTCGATCCAGTCCGGCTCGAAGCGCATCGCGAGCGGCTCCACCAGGCCCTGCGCGTCGATGGTGGCTGCCAGCGCGGTGTACGCGGCGGCTGCCTCCGCCATCCGTCCCGCCGACAGGGCCACGAACCCGGCCAACTGCTGGTGGATGCGCCGGCACCAGTCGTCGTCCAGTTCCTCGGCGAGCCGCAGGCCGGACTCGGCCACCCGGGCCGCCTCGGTCAGCCGGCCCCGGTGAGCGTCGAGCAGGGCGCCCAGCCAGGTCTCGGCGACCAGACCACTGCCGAGCTGGTCACCGAGATCCCGCGCGGCGGCGATGTGCCGTTCGGCCTCGTCCCACCGCCCGGCCAGCAATTCGGCCTCACCCAGGTGCGACAGCAACTCGTGTTGCAGGGGCTCGTCGCCGCGGGCCTCGGCCCGGCCGAGCATCCGGTGCAGCCGACTGCGGGCACGCTCCGCGTCGTCAATCGACTTCCACCAGATCGCCGGCACGGTGCTCGCCAGCCAGGACGGTTTGTCGCCCTCCAGGGCGAGGGCCCGCTCCAGCAGGTCGGTGCGCGGCGTCCGGCCGAGGCGTACCTCCTGGAAGAAGAGCAGGACCAGCGCGGCGGCGAGCAGGTCGTGTTCGTCGTCGCGGCCGTCCAACAGCGCGGCGGCGGCCTCGGCGTGCGCCCGTGCCGGCTCGGTGCGGTCGTTGAAGACGGCCAGGTGTGCGTGAATGCGGCCGGCCACTGCGGAACCGGGCCGGGCCGCCGCCAGTGCCCGCGTGCCGAACTCCACCGCCGCCTGTCCGGCCTCGCCGGTGGACCAGGCGACGATGGCACGCAGCAGCAGTGACTCGGCGCGGAGGTCACCGGAGAAGTCGGCGGCCACCGCCTCGGCCGCCTGCCGGGCCGCCGGCAGGTCACCGCTGTCGAGCCGGCAGCGGGCCGCGGCGAGCCGCCGCTGGCCCTGCCGCACCCGATCGTCGACGGGAGTGAGCTGGCCGGCGCGGTCGTGCAGGTCGGCGGCGAGGTCGGGCGCGCCCCGGCTGTGCCACCGGTCGGCAGCGGCGGCGAGGGTGTCCGCGACCGCCGGGTCCGGTTCCGTCGTGCACAGCGCCAGGTGCCGGGCCCGCTCGTCCGGGTCGGCCACCACGTCGGCGAGCCTGTGGTGCAGCCGGCGGCGGACGCCCGGCGGGATGCCGGCGCGTACGGCGGCGGCGTGCACCGGGTGGGTGAACCGCACGCCCGTCGGTGTCACGACGACCAGCCCGGCCTCCTCGGGGGCGTCCAGTGCGGCGGCGGGCACCCCCGCCGTCGTCAGGTCGACAAGCGTGGGCACGGTAAGCAGCGCGGCGAGCCGTACCGCGTCACGACTGACGGGGGACAACCCGGCGACGACGTCCGCGAGCAGGTGATGCATGGACGCGGCCACCGGCAGGTCGTCGCCGGGCGAGGGTTGGCGCGGCAGGCGTTGCATGGCGCGTACGACCTCGATGGTCAGCAGCGGATTGCCGCCGGCCTCCCGCGCCACCCTCACCAGCATGGGTCGGGAGAGCGTGACGCCCAACTGGTCGCGCAGGACGTGGTGCAGCGCGCCGACGTCGAGCGGCGGCAGCTCCACCCGTTCGAGCCGGCTGCCGTCGCGGCCCTCGTCGAGCCCGAGCGGCACGTCCTCGGGATCGCCCCGGCCGCGTCGGCGACTCACCAACACGCTCAGGCCCGCCACGCGCCGCAGCGCGTACCGCAACGCGCGTTCGCTCGGCCGGTCCAGCCACGGCGCGTCGTCCACCGCCACCAGCGTCGCCGGATGGGCGTCCAGTGTGGCGGCCTCCAGCAGGGAGCGGGTCGCCGCCCCGACCACGCGGACGTCGACGGCCTCCCGGACGTCGCCGGACAGGAGCACCACCTCGGCGGCCGTCCGCTGCGGCTCGGGCAGCGCGGCGACCCGGTCGGCGAGCGGGCGCAGCAGGTCGGCCAGGGCGGCGTACGGCAGCTCTGCCTCGGCCTCGGTGGGCGCGCAGCTCAGCACCAGCCAACCCGCCTGCGTGGCCCGCGTGACGAGCGCCCGCCAGAGTTCGGACTTGCCGATGCCGGCTGGCCCCTCCACCAGCACCGGCCCGGGGCGGCCCAGCTGCTGCCAGGCCCGGTCGAACACCTCGTCCCGCCCGACGACGGCGTGTCGCATGGGGAAATTCTGGCACTGGAGACGGACGCCGGGGCATCCCGCCAACGGGTGATCGGGGATGGCCCGCAGACCGGCTGACCGGCGGAGACTACCCGTCGATGCGAGTGATGTTGCGAATCTTGTTGGACGCGTCCAGAGCGGCCACCTTGTACGCCTCGGCCAGCGTGGGATAGTTGAACACCGCGTCCACCAGGTAGTCGATAGTGCCACCGCACCCGATCACGGCCTGCCCGATGTGGACGATCTCGGTGGCGGCGGTGCCGAACACGTGCACCCCGAGCAGCCGCCCGTCGTCGGGGCAGACGAGCAGCTTCAACATCCCGTACGAGTCACCGACGATCTGGCCCCGGGCCAGCTCGCGGTAGCGGGCGATGCCCACCTCGAACGGCGTCGAGGAGTCGGTGAGCTGTGCCTCGGTCTGCCCGACGAAGCTGATCTCCGGGATGGTGTAGATGCCGATGGGTTGCAGGCCGTGCATCTCACGGATCGGCTCGCCGCAGGCGTGCTGCGCGGCCAGCCGGCCCTGCTCCATCGAGGTGGACGCCAGCGCCGGGAAGCCGATCACGTCGCCGACCGCGTAGATGTTGTCGACAGAGGTGCGGTAGTTGGCGTCGACGGTGATCCGGCCGCGTCGGTCCGCCTCCAGCCCGGCCGCCTCCAGGGCCAGGTCGTCGGTCTGCCCCTGCCGGCCTGCCGAGTACATCACAGTGTCGGCGACGATCTTCTTGCCGCTCTTGAGGATGCACAGCGCGGCGGTCTGGTGCTTCTCGACCGCGGCGACCTCCTCGCCGAAGCGGAACGCCACGGACAGGTCCCGCAGGTGGTACTTGAGCGACTCGACGACCTCCTCGTCGCAGAAGTCGAGCATCCGGTCGCGGCGCTCCACGACTGTCACCTTCGTGCCGAGCGCGGCGAACATCGACGCGTACTCCATGCCGATCACGCCGGCGCCGACCACCACCATGCTGCGGGGTACGGCCTGGAGGTTGATGACGCCATCGGAGTCCACGATGGTGCGGTCGTCGAAGTCGACGCTGTCCGGACGGGCCGGGCGGGTGCCCGCCGCGATGATGGCCTTGTCGAAGGTCACCTTGGACTCGCGGCCCGACCCGGCGTCCACCCAGATGGAGTGGGCGTCCGCGAAACGCCCCGTCCCGGTGATCATCGCGACGCGGTTGCGGGCGAGCTGGTTGCGGATGACGTCGGTCTGCCTGGTGATCACGTGCTGGGTCCGGGCGGCCAGGTCGCTTACCGTGATCTCCTCCTTGACCCGGTAGCTGCTGCCGTAGAGATCCCGCTGGCTCAGGCCGGTCAGATAGAGCACGGCCTCGCGCAGTGTCTTGGACGGCACGGTGCCGGTGTTGATGCACACCCCACCGATCATGTCGCGGCGGTCCACGATGCCGACCCGCCTGCCGAGCTTGGCGGCGGCGATCGCGGCCTTCTGACCGCTGGGTCCGGAACCCAGCACCAACAGGTCGTAGTCATACACGATCGCTAGCGTCCCAAGATGTCGCCGACCGCGCCAGAGCCGAGCGCCACTCATCCGCAGGCTCGCGTCGGGCGCTGGCGGTGAATGTCCCTAGTGCCGTGACCACGAACGTTGACGGTGTTGGGGTCAGGCTGCTCGGGTGGTGGGTTGGCCCCAGTGTCGTTGTC
>NZ_JBNCKU010000015.1:0-147552 GCF_049841715.1 Micromonospora sp. DT41
TACCTCCGGCCTACCGAAACCATCGACGCAGATCACGCAGACACGCCGACGACCGTCAGCCTTTCAACCTCTGTAGCAGGTAGGCGGGATACTTCGCGCCGATCAACCGCTGCCGCGCGAGCGTGATCGCGACCCGGGAGGTGTCGATGGTGATCCACCGCCGCCCCCACTGCTCGGCCACGTAGGCGCTGGTCCCCGAGCCACAGGTTGGATCCAATACCAGGTCCCCCGGGTCCGTGCACATCAACATGCACCGCTCTACCACCTTGGTATTGGTCTGAACGACGTAGACTTTGGGATCTCCGAAACCAGACGTGACGGTGTCGTCCCATAGGTTACTAAATGGAAAGGCTGCAAAATCGTCAAAGTACCGGATGTAGGTCAGTGTGTTGCCGACGGGCATGAGACGATCGGCAATTTTGAGCCGCGCCATACCTTCATCGTTGGTCTTCCACCTTGCCTGCATTCCAGGGGTGAAAGTGCGTCCTTCTATTCGCACTTCGAACCATGATGACGCCCCCTCCCCCTTGGCCCGTCCGGCGCTCTGGCTCGTGAGCTGATCACGCCTGAAAAGGCGCCCAGCTCGTTTTCCGAGGCGAGCATCCTGGTCTGCCGGAGTTCGGACACCGTCGGGTTCTTCTATCCAATTGTACTGACCCGAGCCTTGACCTCCGTATTCGCGAGTTTTGTACAACTGTCGGTACTTGACTCTATTTCGGTCCAAACAGTACCAGAGGATGTAGTCGTTTACTCCACCTAAATAGTCACCTGTAGAGCTAGTCGTCTTCTTGTAAGTAATCAGCGAGACAAAGGTGTCCGGTCCGAAGACCTCGTCGAGGAGACAGCGGACCAGGTGGACGTTCTCGTCGCCGATCTGAACGAAAATGCTGCCGGACTCGGTGAGCAGGTCGCGGGCGATCAGCAGCCGGTCGCGCAGGTACGCCAGGTAGGAGTTGATCCCCAACTCCCAGGTGTCCCGGAATGCCTTGATCTGCTCGACCTCGCGGGTCACGTCGGCGAGGTTGCCGTCCTTGACGTCTCGCTTGCGCGCCGACATCTGCCAGTTGGAGCCGAACTTGATGCCGTACGGAGGGTCGATGTAGATCATCTGGACCTTGCCGCGCAGCCGTTCCTTCTCCGCCAGCGACGCCATGACCCGCAGCGAGTCGCCGAGGATCATCCGGTTCGACCAGTTGGCCTCGTGCTGGTAGTACTCGACCGACTGCCAGTCGTCCAAGCCGTCGAAGTTTGCGTAGTCGTCCGCAAAGAGGCCGAGTTGTTCGTTCTCGCGAGGGCGGGACTTTTCGCTGGCTCTCCGTACCTCCTCGATGAGGGTGCGCGGGGCGATCTTCTCCTGGATGTAGATCGGCGGGGCCTCGACTACCAGGTCTTCGGCGTCCTGCTCCTCCTTGCCGATCCAGACGAGCTGAGGGTCCAGACTCGGGTCGCGCTCCTTGACGACCTGCTCGATCCGGGCGGCATCGGGCGAGAGGAACTCCTGACCGTCCGCTGTCGGCAGGTGCACTCGCCGGTCGGTCGGGTGCGCGATCGCCTGCACGGGGACGCTGGCGACAGGCTTACGACTTCTCGGGGGCATCAGACCAACTCCTCCTCGGCGGATACGACATCCGTGAGCGCCGACGCGCCTTGCAGGTTGAAGAGTGCTTCGATCGCGGGCCGGAGATCCCGTTTGGCGGTGGTCGGGTCACGAAGCTCGCAGAAGCTCCAGCGCCCGAAGGTGCCGCTGTTGTTGACCGCCGGCACCCAGAGCTTGCGTGCGGCCCACGCCTTCTGCGCGGCCTCGGCCTGCGACTTGCGGCCTCCGGAGACCTCGACGATCAGAGTGCGGGGTATCCCATCGCCGGCATCGGCCAGCTTCACCAGGAAGTCCGGGTAGAATCGCCGGCTCCGGCCGGCATGCTCGTATGGGATGAAGAAATCGAGATGATCGTTGCGGACGTACGCGGCAACCTGGTCTTCGGGTAACGACTCGATCGCCTGTGCCACCGCCCGCTCCCAGGCGTTGCCGTCCTTGCCGTCCAGCGTCACGAGATTGACCTGGCACCGTCTCGGGTCTGTTGGCCAGACCTCGCGGGTCGTTCGGAAGTCCACACTGGAGGTAGTGCCGATCGGATCGGTCGTCCGCAGCACCGGCAGCACCCAGCGCTCCCGCCGGCCGCCCTGCCACGTGATCGACTGCCAGATCTTCTCCACCGCCTCGGCCTCGCGCAGCAGGATGAGACCAATCGCCTGGTCGTCACGGAGGTCGACACAGCGCCGCAGCCACTCGTTAGCAATCTCCAGCACCTGCGGGAAGTACCACGGCCGCAGATCGCCCTCCTCGGTGCGCAGCTTTCGCTTGAGGACCTCGCTGGCCAGCCGATATGCCACAAACTGTCCTCGGTGGCTCTTCAGCCTTTCGAGGTCGTGGACGTCCTCCTCGCCAATCTGCCCCGCCACCGTGGTCTTTGTCGGCAGGTCGGCCCGGGACAGGGTCATTCGCAGACCCGGGTCCGAGAAAACGGGCACCAGCCGTTCGTCCGGCACTTCCAGGTGGTAACCGACCACCCTGGGGAAGCTCATCTCCAGCTTGCGCGCGTCCCGATCCGGCTCGGCCCGCACGTTGCGAACCGGCTTCATCGGCAGTTCGCGGCTCACAGCCACGGTGGGGATGAACTGGAAAGGAACCCCGTAGACATCCGCGTATTCGGGGGTGAACATGCCATTCTCGTCGGCAACGTACGAGCGTCGCCGCAGGCCCCGGCCGACCACCTGTTCGCACAGCAGCTGAGTGCCGAAGGCTCGCACTCCCAGGATGTGGGTAACCGTGTTGGCGTCCCATCCCTCCGTCAGCATGGAGACGCTGACGACGCACCGCACGGGTTCACCGAGCTTTCCGGGTTTCCCGACAGTGTTCATCACCTCTCGCATCAGCTCCGCATCGCCGATGTCGTCGGCGGTCCGACCGGGGAACCGCTCGGCGTACTCCTGCTTGAACTCGGCGATCTCACGGGTCGCCGCGCGCCGGAACTCCGGTGACAGGCTGCCGGACTCGAACTCCGCGGCGTCGACGAGGATCGTTTTCGGTCGATTCAGCCACTGCCCCTCGGCCACATTGCTGAACAGGGAGAGCTGTCCGGCCGTCGGCAGCAGGGCGCCACCCTGTTCACGGTCGTAACCGCCGATCCACTCGTAGACTGCCTTCGAGATCGTCGTGTTACTGCAGACGACGATGAACACGGGCGGCGGTTGCCCGTACGCTGCTGCCGCCGACTTCTCCCATGCCTCGAAGGCCGTCACGTAGGAGCCATAGAGGCTATGCAGGGCGGCTGTCAACGTGCCTGGCAGATCCATTGCAGTGAAGCCTTGGTTGGACCTACGTCCGCCCTTGGGCAGGGCGTCCCGCACCTCCTGCCACAGATCCAGGTACGTCACCCGGTTGGCGACCCGGTCGTCGTCCACCGGCACCCGGGGAATCTTGACGATGCCGGCCTCGATGGCATCGATCAGGGAGAAGTCGCTGACCACCCAGGGGAAGAGCGTGCCTTCGCGGTAGCCGGAGCCGGACAGGAAAAACGGCGTCGCGGAGAGGTCGTACACCTTTTTAATGCCGATCTTGGCCCGGATTGCTTCCAACCCGCTGAACCAGACCCGAGCCTCCTCGGCCCGGTCGGCGGCTTCCTTACGGTCCTCGCCCCGCAGGTTTTCGACGGTGTCGGCGTCCGGCTCCGGGTCGCCGGTCCGTCCTCGGTAGCAGTGATGCGCCTCATCGTTGAAGACGACGATCTCCGAGGACCCGCCGAGTTCGCGCAGCACCCGGCTGACCATCTGCGCGGGTGTCTCCCGGAAGGGGTCAGGTCGACCAGGCGCGACCAGAAGCTTCGTGTTCCCGGTCGCGTTGCGACCGAACCGGGTCTCGCGGAGCTGAAAGGCGTGAAAGTTGGTGATGACGATCTTCGCCTGACCGAGATCGTCGGCGAACTCGACCGGCACCAGGTCCCGCTCGCGGTAATAGTTGCCGGCGTCCTCAGGGAGCAACACCCGTAACCGGTCGCGGATGGTGAGGCCAGGCGTAACCACCAGGAACCGCTTGGCGAACGTCTTGTCATACGGCGCATGGACCTTGTTGATGGTTTGCCAAGCGATCAGCATCGCCATCACAACCGTCTTGCCGGTACCTGTCGCCATCTTCAACGCGACGCGCGGCATCCCGTTGTTGTACTCGGCGTTGTGCGCGTTCAGGTCGTTGTTGATCCAGCTTCCGTGCCACTTGGTCGCGCCCTCGGCCAGGAAGATCGCCGTCTCGACTGCCTCAAGCTGACAGAACAGGACCTTGTTGTCCCGCTCCAGATCACTCCAGTATTCGAGCAGGCGCCGGGTCACCGGCGTGACGTTGGGCCAGCCGGCCTCCCGCCAGGCGTCCACACGTTCACGGACGTCGTTGACTTGCTTGTTGGGCTTGATGTCGTCTTCGGTGAAGACCTGCAACTCGAGCTGCTGTCCCCGCTTGCGGGGCCGGGGCACCGGGATGAAGAAGCTCGACGGGCGCCTCTGCTCCTCAATCCGGTCGGTGATGCCGTCGTGATCGAAGGCGAAGTGGCGGTTCGGACGCCCGTACGGTGAGTTGATGATCGGGTTGTCGATGACCCGGTCGCTCACCGCTATACCTCCCGATTGAGTGGGATGTTGCAGAACAGAGCGACAGCCTATACCGGGCGTTAGAGCTCTCGGCGCGGCACCTGCCCCGAGCATCAGCCCGCAACTTAGCTTCCAACCGTGCATGAACGTCAGGAATCGGGATCGACACATCCGGCATCTTCAACGATCTGTTGACAATCTGACGTTGATGAGGTGTGCTCGAGGTATGACAACCACCGACGACCCGTTCACCGCGCCCGACCCCGCCCGAGCCCGCGCTCACCGCACCTACGAGGCGCTGTACCGCATCAGCGAGCGGCACGCCGGCACCGCCGACCGGCGGCAGCGCTGGGCACACCCGTCCGTGCTGGACCCGTGGGAGGCGGTGGCACTGGTCACCGCGCTGGCCGTGGGCGGGGCCGAGCGGGAGCCGACGGAGGAACCGGTCGACACGGCCGACCTCACCGCCGCGCTGACGCTGCTGCCGCACGTACGCGCCGAACTCGACGCCCTGGAGGCGGGGCTGCTGACCCTGGCCCGCGACCGGGGGCTCACCTGGCAGTCCATCGCGTACGGGCTGGGGCTGGGCAGCGCGCAGGCCGCCCGGCAGCGCTACGAGCGGGTCGCCGCCCGGTCAGCCGTGCAGACCACCGATCCCGCACCGCGACACGAGGGCTGACCGGCACGCCGGCCAGCGAGGGCGGCACGCGGGTGATGCTCGGGCGGGCACACTGTGCGCACGACGATTCCGGAGGAGCTTCATGGACCGCGCGGAGATGCTGGCGTACTGCCTGGCCAAGCCGGGAGCGTGGCTGGACCGGCAGTGGGAGAACGACGAGGTGGTGAAGGTCGGCAGCCGGATCTTCGCGTTCCTCGGCAACGGCGACGGCCAGCCGACTGTCGGTCTGAAGTGCGGCGCGACACGCGAGATCGCCGATGAGTGGCTGCACCGTCACCCCGACGACGCCCGTCCGATGGCGTACATCGGCCGGTCCGGGTGGAACACGCTGCAACTCGACGGCGGAATCGACGCCGACGAGCTGACCGAGGCCGTCGACTCGTCGTACGACATGGTGGTGGCGAAGCTCCCGAAGCGCGAGCGCCCGACGGCCTGAGCCGGCCGCGGCGCCGGAAGCGGGGAGCTCCGGCGCCACGGCGAGGTCAGCGGGGGACGACCCGCTCGGTGGCCCAGTCCCGCCAGCCGGCCACCCGGTCCGCCGCGGCGGCGAGCTGGTCGGCGACCGGGCCGGGGCCGGTCGAGCCGGGGGTGGTCCGGGCCGCGAGCGCCGAGCGGACCGACAGCACGTCGCGCACCGACGGATCGAGGTGCTCGCTGACGGCGGCCAGGTCGGCGTCGGAGACCTCCTCCAGCTCGCATTCGCGGGCCGCGCAGAGCGCCACCAGACGGCCGGTGATCTCGTGCGCGTCGCGGAACGGCACGTTGCGCCGCACCAGCCAGTCGGCGACCTCCGTGGCGAGCGAGAACCCGACCGGCGCGGCGGCGACGAGGCGGTCCACCCGGACCGTCATCGTCGAGATCATTCCCGCCAGGGCCGGCAGCAGCAGTTCCAAGGTGTCGACCGCGTCGAAGGCCGGCTCCTTGTCCTCCTGCATGTCCCGGTCGTAGGTCATCGGCAGGCCCTTGAGCATCGTCAGCACCGTCATCAGGCCACCGACGAGCCGACCGGACTTGCCCCGGGCCAGCTCGGCGATGTCCGCGTTCTTCTTCTGCGGCATGATCGACGAACCGGTCGCGAAGGCGTCGTCCAGCTCCACCCACCCGAACTCGTGCGAGGTCCAGAGCACCACCTCCTCACCGAGGCGGGACAGGTGCACCCCGATCATCGCGGTGGTGAAGAGGAACTCGGCGACGAAGTCCCGGTCGGCCACCGCGTCCATCGAGTTGGCGAACGACGTGCGGAACCCCAGCTCTTTGGCCACCGCCACCGGGTCCAGCGGAAGGCCGGAGCCGGCAAGCGCGCCAGCGCCGAGCGGGCTGATCGCCGCCCGGTGGTCCCAGTCGTGCAACCGCTCCAGGTCGCGCAGCAGCGGCTGCACGTGCGCCAGCAGCCAGTGCCCGAACGTGACCGGCTGGGCGTGCTGCAGGTGGGTCATGCCCGGGGCGGCGGTGTCGATGTGCCGCTCGGCCTGCTCGATGAGCGCCTCGGCCAGCTCGACGAGCCGGCTCGCCACGCCCCGGGCGTGATCGCGCAGGTAGAGCCGCAGGTCCGTGGCCACCTGGTCGTTGCGGGACCGGCCCGCGCGCAGCTTGCCGCCGAGGCTGCCGAGCCGCTCCAACAGGCCCCGCTCCAGCGCGGTGTGCACGTCCTCGTCGTCGACGGTGGGACGGAACGCCCCCGAGGCGCACGCCGCCTCCAGGTCGTCCAGGGCCGCCAGGATCCGGCCCAGTTCCTCCGGGTCGAGGAGGCCGGCGCCGGCAAGCACCCGGGCGTGCGCCCGGGAACCGGCGATGTCGTACGGGGCCAGCCGCCAGTCGAACTGCACGCTCACCGACAGGCGGGCGAGCGCCTCGGCGGGGCCACCGGCGAACCGGCCACCCCACAGGCTTGTCCGATTGGTGGCCGCGCTGTTCTCGGTCAAGCTCTTGTCGTCCACCCCGCCCATTGTGGTCCCCATGCTCGTCACCCGCCCAGCCGGGCGTCACGCGCCGCGGCCATTCCACTCGGCAGCCCCCAAAGCTGCACGAAACCCTTCGCCAGGGACTGGTCGAACGTGTCCCCGGTGTCGTACGTGGCCAGCCCGAAGTCGTACAGGCTCGCCTCGGAGCGCCGGCCGGTGACTGTGGCACGACCGCCGTGCAGCGTCATGCGCACCTCGCCGCTCACGTGCCGCTGCGCGTCGTCGATGAACGCGTCAAGCGATTCCTTCAGCGGCGAGAACCACAGGCCGTCGTAGACCAGCTCACCCCACCGCTGGTCGACGCCCTTCTTGAACCGGGCCAGGTCCCGCTCCACTGTCACCGCCTCCAACTCCTGGTGGGCGGTGATCAACGCGATGGCGCCCGGCGCCTCGTACACCTCGCGGCTCTTGATGCCGACGAGGCGGTCCTCGACCATGTCGAGGCGGCCCACGCCGTGCGCGCCAGCGCGGCGGTTCAGCTCCCGGATCGCCTGGTACGGGGTGACGGTCTCGCCGTCGAGCGCCACCGGCACGCCACCGTCGAAGGTGATCACGACCTCGTCCGGGTCGCGGCTCTGCGCCGGGTCCTCGGTGTACGAGTAGAGGTCCTCGATCGGGGCGTTCCAGATGTCCTCCAGGAAGCCCGTCTCCACGGCGCGGCCCCACAGGTTCTGGTCGATCGAGTACGGGGACTTGGCCGACACGTCGATCGGCAGGCCCTTCTCCTCGGCGAACGCGATGGCCTTGTCGCGCGTCCACGCGAAGTCCCGGGCCGGGGCGATGATCTTCAGGTCGGGGGCGAGCGCGTTCAGGCCCACCTCGAACCGGACCTGGTCGTTGCCCTTGCCGGTGCAGCCGTGCGAGACGATGGTGCCGCCGTGCTGGCGCGCCGCCGCCACCAGGTGCTTGACGATCAGCGGCCGGGACAGCGCCGAGACCAGCGGGTAACGGTCCATGTAGAGGGCATTCGCCCGGATCGCCGGCACGCAGTATTCGGCGGCGAACTCGTCGCGCGCGTCGACCACCTCGGCCTCGGCGGCGCCGCAGTCGAGCGCCCGCTGCCGGATCGCGTCGAGGTCCTCGCCGCCCTGCCCGACGTCGACCGCCACAGCGATCACCTCGGCGCCGGTCTGCTCGGCCAGGTAGGGAATGGCCACGGAGGTGTCCAACCCTCCGGAGTACGCGAGGACGACCCGCTCGGTCATGCTGTGTTCCCTTCAACGGTGTCTTCCCGGCGGGCCCAACCGGTGAGCTTCTCACCGAGCGCGGCCCCGCCGACGGCCTCGCGGGCCACGACGAGGATGGTGTCGTCGCCGGCGATGGTGCCGACGATCTCGGGCAGACCCGCCCGGTCCAACGCGCTGGCCAGGTACTGGGCTGCCCCCGGCGGGGTGCGCAGCACGGCGATGTTGCCGCTGGAGTCGACGCCGTTGAGCAGTTCGCGCAGCAGCCGCACCAGCCGGGCCGGCGCGGCCTCGGCGTCACGCAGCGGCCGGTGGCCGTCCTCGGGGATCAGGTAGACGGCCGGGCCGTCGCCGCCGCGCACCTTTACCGCGCCCAACTCCTCCAGGTCCCGCGAGAGGGTGGCCTGGGTGACACCGACCCCGTCGGCTGCGAGCAGGTCGGCCAGCTCGGTCTGCGAACGGACCGCCCGGTCGCGGATCAGCTCCACGATGCGGGCGTGCCGGGCAGCGCGGGTCAGCGGGGCGGTCACCGCGCCACCCCGGCCGTGCTACTGACGGCGTCGTCGTTCGCGCCGGCCGTGTCGGCGGCGTTGGCGTTCGCGTTCAGGAGGAACGTCAGGAGCGCCTTCTGGGCGTGCAGCCGGTTCTCCGCCTGGTCGAAGACCGCGCTCTGCGGCCCGTCGAGCACCTCGTCGGTGATCTCCTCGCCGCGGTGCGCGGGCAGGCAGTGCAGCACGACGGCGTCCGGCGCGGCCTGGCCGAGTAGTTCCTTGTTCACCTGGTACGGCAGGAACGGAGTGATCCGGTCCAACCCGTCGGCCTCCTGCCCCATCGACGTCCACGTATCAGTGGCCACCACGTCGGCGTCGCGTACCGCCTGGACCGGGTCGGTCAGGACCCGCACCGACCCGCCGGTGCCGGCGGCGATCTCCGCCGCCCGCGCCACGACGTCCGGATCCGGAACGAAACCCTCCGGCCCGGCGATCCGCACGTGCATCCCGGCCATCGCACCGGCCAGCAGATACGACTGCGCCATGTTGTTCGCGCCGTCCCCCACGTAGGTCAGGATGCGGCCGGCCGTGCCACCACACCGCTCGCGGATGGTGAGCAGGTCGGCAAGCAACTGGCAGGGGTGGAAACCGTCGGTGAGCGCGTTCACCACCGGCACGCTCGCCCCCGCCGCGACCTCGGCGATCCGGTCGTCGCCGTGGGTACGCAGCACGATCGCGACGACGTAGCGGGACAACACCCGCCCGGCGTCGATGAGGGTCTCGCCCCGGCCGAAGTGGGTGACCTGGGTGTCCACGACGAGCGGATGCCCGCCCAACTCGGCGATGCCGACGTCGAACGAGAACCGCGTCCGCAGGCTCTGCTTGTCGAAGAGCACCGCCACCGACCGCGGGCCGGCAAGCGGCCGGTGGCCGAACCGGTCGGCCTTCATCCGCGCCGCCAGGTCCAGAACCGTGGACTGCTCGGCGGGCGAAAGGTCGTCGTCACGCAGGAAGTGCCGGATCATGCGGTCGTCCCCGTACTGGTGATGGTGGGTGAGGTCAACGGCGCCGGAATCCCCGACGTCTCGGACCCCGGTCGAGCCGGGTCCGCGCCGGTCGGCGTCGCCGCGGCCAGGGCGGCGGGCAGGGCAGCCACGAAGGCGTCGGCCTGGTCAGCGGTGAGGATCAGCGGCGGTACGAGCCGCAGCACGCCCAGCTGCACCGGGTTGGCCAGGAAACCGGCCTCCCGCAGTGACGCGGCGAGCGCCGCCGCCACCGGCGCGGTGAGCACCACACCGAGCAGCAACCCAGCCCCGCGTACGTCGCCGACCAGCGGATGCCCCAGCGCCTCGATCCCCCGACGCAGCCGCTCCCCCACCCGCTTGACGTGGTCGAGCAGCCCTTCGTGGGCGATCGTCGACACCACGGCGAGCGCGGCGGCGCAGCTGACCGGGTTGCCACCGAAGGTCGTACCGTGCGAGCCGGGGGTCAGCAGGTCGGCGGCCCGGCCGAAAGCGAGCGTGGCGCCGAGCGGCAGCCCGCCACCGAGCCCCTTGGCCAGGGTGATCACGTCCGGCTCCACGCCCTCGGCCTGGTGGGCGAACCAGTGACCGGTACGCCCGATGCCGGTCTGCACCTCGTCGAGCACCAGCAGCGCACCGTGCCGGTCGGTGATCCGCCGGGCCGCGGTGAGATAGCCGGCAGGCGGAACCACCACACCGTTCTCGCCCTGGATCGGCTCCAGGATCACCATCGCGGTGGCGTCGGTGACCGCCGCTTCGAGAGCCGCCACGTCGCCGTAGTCGACGTGGGTCACGTCGCCGGGCAGCGGCCGGAACGGATCGGCCTTGGCCGGCTGCCCGGTCAACGCGAGGGCGCCCATGGTGCGACCGTGGAAGCCACCGTTGGTGGCCACCACGTGACTGCGCCCGGTACGCCGGGAGAGTTTGAACGCGGCCTCGTTCGCCTCCGCGCCCGAATTGGCGAAGAACACCCGGCCCGGTCGACCGGCGAGCGCCAGCAGCAGCTCCGCGAGAGCGACAGGCGGCTCGGCGATGAAGAGGTTGGAGACGTGCCCGAGGGTGGCGACCTGCTTCGACACGGCGGCCACCACCGCCGGGTGGGCGTGCCCGAGCGCGTTCACCGCGATCCCGCCGACCAGATCCAGATATTCCCGGCCGGCGTCGTCGACCACCACGGCACCCGAGCCGGACACCAGCGCCAGCGGCGGCGTGCCGTAGTTGTCCATCATCGACTGCGTCCAGCGTTGCGCCAGGCTGCTCATGCCCCGTCCGTCCCGTCTCCCGGCACCACCATCGTTCCGAACCCTTCCGAGGTGAAGACCTCCAGCAGCGTGGAGTGCGCCACCCGGCCGTCCACGACGTGCGCCGCGGGCACTCCCCCACGCACCGCCCGCAGACACGCCTCCATCTTCGGCACCATCCCCGACTCCAGGCTGGGCAGCAGCTTCGCCAGGTCGTCCGCGACGATCTCCGAGATCAGGCTGCTGGTGTCCGGCCAGTCGGCGTACAGGCCCGCCACGTCGGTGAGCACGACAAGCTTGCGGGCCTGCAACGCGATCGCGAGCGCGGCGGCGGCGGTATCCGCGTTGAGGTTGTGCAGCACCCCGTCGACGTCCGGCGCCACCGTGGAGATCACCGGAATCCGGCCCGCCTCGATGAGGTCGGTCACCGCCGACACGTCGACCGACTCGACGTCCCCGACCTGACCCACGTCGACAGGCAGCCCATCCACGTACGCCGGGCGGCGCACCGCCGTGAACAGGCGGGCGTCCTCACCGGAGAGACCCACAGCGAACGGGCCATGCGAGTTGATCAGCCCGACCAGCTCGCGACCGACCTGCCCGACAAGCACCATCCGGACCACGTCCATCGCCTCGGCAGTGGTCACCCGCAGGCCGCCACGGAACTCGCTGGCGATGCCCAACCGGCCCAGCATGGCGGAAATCTGCGGACCACCGCCGTGCACCACCACCGGCTTGAGACCGGCGTAGCGCAGAAACACCATGTCGGCGGCGAACGCCTGCTGCAACGCGGGGTCGGTCATGGCGTTGCCGCCGTACTTGATGACAACTGTGGAGCCGGAGAAACGCGCCAACCACGGCAACGCCTCGATAAGCGTCTCCGCCTTGACCTGGGCACGGGTGAGATCGGTGCTGAGGCTCACCGGACCAGCCTTTCGATCGCGACTGCGGGACTCCGCTGCGCTGCGTTCCTCGCGCTCACCGGACCAGCCTTTCGATCGCGACTGCGGGACTCCGCTGCGCTGCGTTCCTCGCGCTCACGTGGAGTAGGCCGAATTCTCGTGTACGTACGCGTGGGACAGGTCGTTGGTCCAGATCGTCGCCTCCGCCGCACCGGCGTGCAGGTCGATCCGGATGGTCACGTCCCGACCGGTCAGGTCGACCTTCGACCGGTCCTCGGCGGCAGCACCGCCCCGGCACACCCACACCCCGTTGACGGCCACGTCCACCTCGTCCGGCTCGAACGCGGCAGCGGTGGTGCCGACCGCGGCGAGGATCCGGCCCCAGTTCGGGTCGTTGCCGAACAGCGCGGTCTTGACCAGGTTGTTGCGCGCCACCGACCGGCCCACCTCGACCGCGTCGTCCTCGTCGGCCGCGCCGACAACGTCGATGGCGATCTGCTTGGTGGCGCCCTCGGCGTCGGCGACCAGTTGCTGGGCCAGGTCGTGACAGGCCGCGGTGACGGCTGCGGCCAACTCGGCAGGAGTCGGCTCGATGCCACTCGCGCCGCTGGACAGCAGCAGCACGGTGTCGTTCGTCGACATGCAGCCATCGGAGTCGACCCGGTCGAAGCTGACCCGGGTGGCCGCACGCAACGCCTCGTCCAGCACGGCAGACCCCGCCACCGCATCGGTGGTCAGCACACACAACATGGTGGCCATGCCCGGCGCGAGCATCCCCGCGCCCTTCGCCATCCCGCCGACCGTCCAGCCGCTGCCCTGGGCCACAGTCGTCTTCGCCCGCGTGTCCGTAGTCATGATCGCCTCGGCGGCGGCCACCCCGCCGTCACGGGACAGCCCACGGATCGCCGAGCGGACGCCCGGCAGCAGCTTCGGCATCGGCAGCCGCTCACCGATCAGGCCGGTCGAGCAGACCGCCACCTCACCGGCCCCGAGAATCAACCGCGGGCTCACCGAGGTCAACGCGGCGGCGGTGTGCTCGGCGGTGGCGTGCGTGTCCTGGAAACCGGCCGGGCCGGTGCAGGCGTTGGCCCCACCGGAGTTGAGCACCACCGCGCGGACCACACCACCCTGCACGACCTGCTGCGTCCAGAGCACCGGCGCGGCCTTCACCCGGTTGGTGGTGAAGACGCCAGCCACACCGGCGTCCGGACCGTCGTTGACCACCAGCGCGACGTCCGCGCCGCCGCTGGCCTTCAGACCGGCGGCCACCCCGGCCGCCCGAAACCCACGAGGGGTGGTGACACTCACGATGCCTGCCTTTCGTTCGCGACCGCGGGGCTCCGCTGCGCTGCCCTCCTCGCGCTCACGGGCTGACCCCCCAGATCGACAGGCCCATCGTCTCCGGCAGGCCGAGCATCAGGTTGGCGTTCTGCACGGCCTGGCCGGCGGCGCCCTTGCCCAGGTTGTCCAGGGCGCTGAGCACGATCAGTCGACCGGAGTCGACGTCCACTGTGGCTTGCAGGTGGCAGGAGTTCGACCCCAGCGTGGCGCCGGTGTGCGGCCATCTGCCCTCCGGGAGCACCTGCACGAACGGCGCGTCGGCGTACGCCTGAGCCAGCACCTGCTGCGGGTCGACACCGCGCGCCGGCACGGCGGTGACAGTGGCCAGGATGCCGCGCGGCATCGGCGCCAGAACGGGCGTGAACGACAGGCTCGTCGCCCCGGTGGCCTGCTTGATCTCCGGCACGTGCTGGTGGGTGCCCACCCGGTACGGCGACAGGTCGCCCAGCACCTCGCTGGCCAGCAGGTGCGGCTTCGCCGCCCGGCCCGCCCCGGACGTGCCGGAGGCTGCGACGACCACCACGTCGGCCGGGTCGGCCGCGCCGTCGGCGATCAGCGGTGCGAGCGCCAGAGTGATCGCGGCGGCGTAGCAGCCGGTGTTGGCGACCCGGGTGGAAGAGGCGATCAGCTCCCGCTGGCCGGGCAGCTCGGGCAGGCCGTAGGTCCACCGGCCGGCGTGCGTGCCGCCGTAGTACTGCGCCCAGGCGTACGGGTCGGCGAGCCGGTGGTCCGCGCCCAGGTCGACGACGCGTACCTCGGGCGGGAGCTGGGCCGCGAGGGTCGCCGACTCGCCGTGGGGCAGGGCCAGGAAGACCAGGTCCGCGTCGGCCAGGATCGCCGGGTCGGTCGCGCCGAACACCAGGTCGAGCCCGGTGAGCTGCGGGTGCGCCACGTCGACGCGGTGCCCGGCCTGGCTGTGGGCGGTGGCGGCGACAAGATCGAACTCCGGATGCCCGGCGATCAGGCGCAGCAGCTCACCTCCGGCGTAACCGCTCGCCCCGGCGACCGCGACTCGAATCCCCATACCCACCTCCGCATGACTATGCAGCGAAGGCTAGCAGCGGCGCAGGTCACCTGCAACTTAATACAGCCCCATGCATGGTGATGAGGGGTGGATTCCTCTCGCGGACGGGTGGGGCGTCCTCTGCCTCGATTGTCCGTCAGAGGACGCCAAGAATCAGTTCACCCGCTCGGACAGTCCGTGCTGCCGCTCATACGTCCTCAGGGCCGCATCCCACGCCTCCGTGTATTCGCTCGGCCCCATACCGAGATCACCGTGCCCCCTGACCGCCTCGCGTAGGAGCTTCACGAGATCGGGAACGGTTTCCCGGCGTTCCTCCACGTACCGACGGAACACCTCAGCGAACTGCTCGCCGGTCAACCGTGCGGCATGCGATGTGGCCGGATCGTCCTCAAGGCTCTGCAGCACCCCGCACCAGCGTCGAGTCAGTTCATCCGCCTGCGTCGCCTTGATCTTCTGCAACTCGTGATCACACTCAAGCCTGATGCGCTCCTCCCAGTACGGCCGGAGCCGCTCCCGGACCCGCTCGTCCGGGCTGACGCGGATAAGCACGCCGAAGTGCGGCGGGGCACCCTCCCGCGGCCAGCGTTGGCCACTGAGACGACTGTTCAAGGCACGCTCAAGGTCGTGCGAGCGATGCGGTTCGTGTTCGCGTGCCAGATCCACCGCCCGCTCCCGAACAATCCCGGCAGCCCAGCCCAGGTAGCGTTCGGCGCGGAGCCGAAGCTCTTCGTAGATCATGTTCTGCGCCGTCCAGTTGTAGACGACGTGCAGGCGGAAGTCGAACGCATCCCCCTTCGCCGGCACCAGGATCGGCACCGGGGCGTCCTGGCGGAATGTCACTGTGGCGGGTACAACCCTCGGTGGCGGGGCGGGGGGCAACGGGAGTTCGGTCGGCGGGAAGATGGCATGCCACCACCGACGGCGTTGTAGCTGTCTAGGTAGGGATGGCCTCGTGCCGGGACCACCGGCGGGATCCGTGGTCATCGCGTCTCCTCATCGATCAGTCGTCGTACGTCATCTAGCAGGTCGTTGTGGGGCATTACGGGACGCCACACATGGCGGAGTTGATGGTCGAGGCGATGACACAGGGAAGGATGTCCAGCGATCACGTGACTCACGAGTTGAAGGCAATGGCCGGCGACGGCTGCCTGCTGGTCCGCCCGGTCCAGCCAAAAGCCGAGAGTCCGCCACGATCGGTACGCCGTCTTCGGCAGGCTGAGGGCGGTGGCCCAGAGGATGGACAGGTCTGCCAGATCGATCGTTTGCTGGTCCACCAGGTGCAGCAATTCCGGCCAGTGCTCTCGTGGCGGTTCTGCCCAGCGGTCCGCGAGCACCCGCAGCGTGCGTGCGGCGTGGAGTTGCACCTCAGGATCGACGGACACCGTCCAGTCCACAAGCGTCGGCACAACGCTCGCCGCGTGACCGTTGCGGTACACCTCGACCAGCCCTCGGACGACGGAGTTGTTCCGCCGCTGCATTCGGGCCTGCGCCACCTGGCGCAACTGGACCAACGCCGACTCTGGCCAGAGCCGGGCCAGTCCGAGACTGTACGCACGCGCAACGGTGTCCCGCAGGTGAGCTGCCGAACCGGCTGCCCACTGACCGAGTTCGGTGCGAACCCGAGTGCGCAACGCGGGCTGCATCGCCATGGCGACGAGTACGATCGCCGCGGCCTGCCGAACCCCTGCCCGCCGTTCCCGGGCCAGTTCCCCCACGGTGTCGAGGGCTGACTGCACGTCGCGTGTCGCCGACCAACCGATGGCGCCGGCTGCGGCCTGTCGGACCGCCGGAACGTCCCCGCGGATCAGGTCTGCCAACCAGTTCAACAGGTGCTTGGGGGACCACCATTCTGTCCACGCGACGTCCAGCAAGGCCGACCGGAGTGGTTCGGCGCCGGCAGCGAAGTCGATTCGGCATCCACCCGGCAACCGCGCGTCGTTCAGCCGTGTGACGGCTTGGCCCAGCGTCGGCCCTAACAGTGCGTCGAGCGCCGACCCCCGAAAAGGAGTGCTGCCCAATGCGGGTTGCTGGAAGTCGGATCGGGCCAGACGCTGAGCTGCCTGCTGTATCTCGGTCACAGGCTGCCCGGCAAGAACGGCGCACGAGAGACGAAAGGCCCGCACCTCATCGTGAAGAAACGCGTCGAGATCCTCGCCGCCGCGTTGCACGTCGAGGATCTCGACCGCTCGCTCCCGTAGTTGAAGCGGCAGAAACTGCTCGAGCCGCTCGGCCAGTGCGTCGCCCTTGGGAACCGTCCGGGCAATCGTCGCGACGACCGCGAGGATTTCGCCGGGGCGAGGTTCGCTGGCTAGGTAGGCCGACAGCAGTGAACTCTGGACGCAGTCCTCATCTACGTATCGCTCCACGCAACGGCCGACGCATGTGCCTGTGCACCAGCCGACACACTGTCCTCTGATCTGATTGCGAAGCTGCGCCCGAAACACCTCGGCCGCCGGGGCCGAGCGGTGTTCAACGATATGACCGACAAGGTCGTGGTTCCGCCGGGAGAAGTCCCCGACCAGAATCAGCGTCGTGGCGGAGCTCTCGGCCCTGGCAGCCAGCGCCACGAGTGTGAACCCGTCGACCTTGAGGAGAGCCGCCTCACTCAGCCGAAGCACGTAGCCGTACCCAGCGGGCAACGGTGCCTCCGCCCTGAGCAGATCGGCCAACTGGTCGACACCAAGCACACGGACCCGCTCGAAGCCGTGTCTCCGAGCCACAGCCAGGGTGGCCGAAGTGAACCGACCGCTCCCGACCAGGCCGGAGAGGCAGACGAGGTGACGATGCTGGAGATGGTGGTCGAGCCGCTGGTCGCTCGGTGCGTACGCGTATCCGCTCGCAGTCTCACGGACACTGGCCTCGACTAGGGTCTCGAACCAGACGCGGCCGGCCCCGTTGGATCGTCCGGCGGTGACATTGACCGTTCCGATGGCGACAGCGCCAGGACCGGTGGCGTTCTGTCCCTGAACCCGAACATCGCCAACGTCGATCGTTGAACCGCCCAGCAAGCCAGCCAGCCTGCGCAGCACGTCCCCAGGGTCTATGAGGTCGTCCGGCTCATCCTCCTCCGGTGGCTCCACGGCTGGTGCCGTCGCCGAGCCGGGCTCACCCTCGCCGTCGGCGGACTCCGCAGCTGTTGGTGATCCGTCCTGGGGTCCGCGAACCACACCCCCATCGGCTTCGTCGAGGGGGTCATCGCCAGAGGACTCCTCCAACACGTCGTGCCAGAGGTTGTCCAGGTCCCGCTCCCTGCCGGCAGCGACAGGTGCGTATCGACCGCTCATCGGCGATTGCCTCTCCTCTTGCCGGAGTTCGCATCGCGACCGATTGAGCCGATCGCCGTCGCACCCGGGCCGATCGCACTCTGCCCCTTGACGCGGACATCGCCGGTACGAATTCCACTGTGCTCCGTCGCGCTGTTCGCCGGCTTCCCCTCCGTGCCGTCCACCAGCTTTTTCGCTGCCTGGCCAGCACTTTCACCGGAGGCCGGAGAGACGCCCGGGACCGTGACGGCAGTGAGATCCTCGTCCACCACACATAGCCAGGCGTACTCACGAAAATCCTTGTCGGGGTGTGCCACCTCGATCCGCACGAAACGCTCGGGTCGCATCTCCTCCGGATACTCCGTGACCACGTCACGAAAGATCTCGGTCGAGACGACAAGCGCCACGCCTGCGTCCGGAAAGGTGGCCAATGCCTTCTTGACGGGCTCGGCCTCGCACAGCCTGCAGACGAAAACGACGGCGTTGCCAGGGAAGCCGTTCGCACCATCCAGGTGAACCAAACCCTGGTGTACCGCCACCCTGAGCCGGATCCGGGCGGTCGGCAGGCGGCTGCTGTTGTGGGTTCTCAGCCGCCGGTTCAGCTCCGGTACGAACCGACCGATGACCCGGGACTCGGACACCTCGCGCGGCACGACTGCAAGTTCACCGTCGCCCGCCTGCTGAGTTGTCCAGGCCACGCGATCCAAGCCCACAGCACCAGCAGCCTCGTGCAGCAACTCTCGGAAATGCCGCTGCGCCTCATACTGCTGGAGGTTGCTCCGTCGGCTGTACCTCTCCATATCCACAGATATCAACAATCGCCGCTCGGGATGTTGCATCAAGCTCCCGCCCTCTCCACTCGGCTCACCCAGCGGGCAAGCACCGCAGGAACCATCGAACCGGTGAGGGCCGGTCGGGATCCCGTAGAAGTACGGCATCACGGCCGAAGTCGAAAATCAGTCATCCCGTCCGGCTGGGGAGTCCGCCACACCTTCGCACGATGTCCTTGTCGTATGAGGGCGAATCTGGTGGAACTGCTGCTCACCCTGGAATGGTCGCCGATGACGGTGCTGGCACTGATAGCCGTTCGGCTCTTGCTTGAGGCGGCCGCCAGAACTGGGGCATCGCGCTACGCACAGGAGCGGCTACGCTTCGGCGGCCGTCCATGGATAAGGAGGCTGCAGATGCGACAACCACACGAGATGTCCGGCGGCGAGTGGCCCTACGGCACGTTCCTTCAACGGCTCGCTCCGCCAGTTCGGGCGACGCTGCTGGGGCTGGGCGTCCGTCGTCAAGTTCCGGCCGGTCAGATCGTGATCCACGAGGGTTTAAGAGAATCGCACCTGGTGCTCCTCGAAGAGGGCCTAACCAAGATCACGGCTACCTTGCCAGACGGTCGGTCCGCCTTGCTGTCGCTCCGGGTTGGAGGTGATCTCGTCGGTGAGATGTCGGCACTGAACGACGAGCCCCGCTCGGCCACCGTCACGACCTGCGGACCGGCGAAGTACAGCGTGATCCAGCCAGACCGGTTCAAGCGATTCCTCAAGGAACATCCCGATGCTGCCCTCGAACTCGCCGCGATGGTGTCCGACAGGCTGCGCTGGTCCAATCGGCGCCGGATCGACTTCACCTCGTACCCGGTGAAACTGCGTGTCGCCCGAGTGGTCGCCGAACTCTGCCGCACCCACGGTCGGCAAGGCTTGGACGGCATCATCATCGACGTTCGTCTCACACAGCCCGACCTGGCCACTATCTGCGGCGCCTCCGAGACGTCCATTCAGAAAGCGCTGCGGGAGCTACGGACGGACGGATTGGTCGAGACCGACTATCGCCGGATCACCGTCCGCGATCTGCCGAGCCTGCGCAGGCTTGGCAACCTGGAATCCAGCGACGATTGACAGGCACCCTTCCGCATAGCCGGAAAGGTGCCTGTCAGCTTCGCTAGGCTCCGCGGAGGGTTGCTCCTAGGCGTTCCGCCGCTACGGCTACCGCCGCGTCGCGGGCTGCCACCGCTTCCTCGACCGTCAGCGTCCGGTCCGGTGCGCGGAACGTGAGCTTGTACGCAAGCGACCGGCGACCCTCGCCGAGCTGCGCGCCGGAGTACACGTCGAAGAGCCGCACGTCCTCCAGCAGCTCCCCCGCGCCGGCCTCCAGCGCCCGGCGCACCTGCTCCGCCGGCACCGACTCGTCCACAACCAGTGCCACGTCGATGAGCGCCGGCGGGAAGCCGGAGACCGCCGGGGCGGGCGTCACCGGCGCCACCGGCAACGCGTCAAGGCTCAACTCCATGGCGCAGGTACGCCGGGGCAGCTCCAACGCCGCCACCACCGTCGGGTGCAGCTCACCGGCGTGCCCGACGACCACACCGTCGACCCGCAGCTCGGCGCAGCGGCCGGGGTGCCACGGGGCGTATTCGGCGGCACGCACCTCGACCCACTCGTCGGGGATACCGGCGGCGGCCAGCGTGTCCCGGGCCGCCTCGATGGCGTCCGCCCAGCCGGCCGGCCGGCCCGGACCCCACCATCCGGCCGGGTCCACCTCACCGGCGAGCACCACTGCGGCGTGCACGGGCTGCGCCGGCACCACCGCGTCGGCGGCGGCGAACTCGGCGTCGGTGGGACGCCGGTCCACGCCCATCTCCGGCGGGCTGCCGGCGTCCCGGCGCGGGTGGAAGACCGCACCGATCTCGTAGAGCGCCAGGTCGCGGTGACCCCGACCGATGTTGCGCTTGAGGATGCCGAGCAGCGGGCCGAGCAGCGTGGTGCGCAGCAGCGGCTCCTCCTCCGACAGCGGGTTGGCCAGCCGCACCGCAGGTCGGCGCGGGTCGTCGGCCGGCAGGCCGAGCAGGTCCGCCAGTTGCGGCGACACGAACGGGTGCGCGAGCACCTCGACGTACCCCCGAGCCGCAAGCGACCCGGCGACCGCCCGACGCCGACGCTGGGCCGGGGTCAGGCCGCGCCCGGGCGGCGCGGTGGGCAGCACCGACGGCACCTTGTCGTACCCGTCGAGGCGGACGACCTCCTCGACCAGGTCGGCCGGGTCGGTGAGATCAGGCCGCCACGACGGCGGGGTGACGCTGAGCGCCACGCCCGCCCCGCTGGCCGTGCCGACCGCTCCCGGGTCCTCGGCCAACCGGTCCGCGCCCTGCGCGACAGTGCAACCGACCCGCTCCAGGAGGGCCACCACCCGCGCCGGCGGGTACTCGACGCCGATCCGCCGGGTGGGCAGATCCGCCGGCAGGCTGATCGGGGTACGCGGACGGACGTGGTCGATGTCCAGGATCTCCACGCTCGGTGTGCCGCCGCCGTGCTCGGTGAGCAGGCGCACGGCCCGCTCCAGCGCGACAAGCGCCACGGCCGGGTCGACGCCCCGCTCCCAGCGCTTCGCGGCCTCGCTGAACAGCTTGTGCCTGCGGGCGGTCCGCCCGACCATCGCCGGGTCCCAGTGCGCCGCCTCGAAGAGCACTGTGGTGGTGCCGGCGACGACCTCGCTTGTCTCCCCACCCATCACCGCCGCGAGAGAGATCGGCGTGCCAGCGCCCTCGCCCGCCACGGCGCTGGGCAGCCCGGCGTCGCAGATCACCATGTCGTCGGCGGCGAGCACCCGGTCGACGCCGTCGAGGGTGGTCAGCTTCTCCCCCGGCACGGCGCGGCGGACCACGAGCGCGCCGGCGATCCGGTCGGCGTCGAAGGCGTGCATCGGCTGGCCCAGCTCCAGCATCACGTAGTTGGTGATGTCGACAGGCAGGGAGATGCTGCGGATGCCTGCGGTGACGAGCCGCTGCTGCATCCACGACGGGGTGGGCGCGGTCGGGTCGACACCGCGGACCAGGCGGGCGGTGAACCGGTCGCAGCCGACCGGGTCGCGCACCTCCACCGGGTACGCCGGCTCCTCCGTGCCACCCGGGGCCGGCACCAGGGCCGGATCGCGCAGCGGCACGTCGAACGCGTGCGACAACTCCCGGGCCAGGCCGCGCAGGCTCAGCGCGTACCCCCGGTCCGGGGTGATCTCCAGGTCGAACACCACGTCGTCGAGGCCCACGACGGGCCGCGCGTCGTCGCCCGGCTTGGCGGCCACGTCCGGCGGCAGCACGATGATGCCGGAGTGATCGTCGCCCAGGCCCAGCTCCTTCGCCGAGCAGATCATGCCCGCCGAGTTGTGCCCGTACGTCTTGCGCGCGCCGATGGCGAACCCGCCGGGCAGCACACCGCCGGGCAGGATCACCACCACCCGGTCACCGGGGGCGAAGTTGCGCGCCCCGCAGACGATCTCCTGCGGCTCACCGGTGCCGTTGGCGTGACCCACGTCGACGCGGCAGAACCGGATCGGCTTCTTGAAGCCGGTGAGCTCCTCGATCTCGCGGACCTCACCGACGACGAGCTGACCGGTGACCGACTCGCGCAGGTCCACGACGGACTCGACCTCGATGCCCAGGTCGACAAGGGCCTGCTCCAGATCGCCGGTCGGCAGGTCGGCGGGCAGGTCGACGTACTCCCGCAGCCAGCTGACAGAAACTCGCATGACTTCAGACCACCGTTCCCGTGTCTCGTACCCGCATCGCCCTACGCTCCGGTCCCGAACGCCCGGCTGAACCGCACGTCGCCCTCGAAGAGGTGGCGGATGTCGCTGACCCCGTGCCGGATCATCAGGGTCCGGTCGATGCCCATGCCGAAGGCGAACCCGGAGTAGACCTCCGGGTCGACGCCGCAGGCGCGCAGCACCCGCGGGTTGACCATGCCGCAGCCGCCCCACTCGACCCACTGCGGGCCGTCGCGGTGCTCGGGGAACCACACGTCGAACTCCGCCGACGGCTCGGTGAACGGGAAGTAGTGCGGCCGCCACCGGGTCTTGGCCTCCGGGCCGAACATGGCGCGAGCGAAGTGGTCCAGCGTGCCCCGCAGATGCGCCATCGTGATGCCCTTGTCGACCACCAGGCCCTCAGCCTGGTGGAACACCGGGCTGTGGGTGGCGTCGATCTCGTCGGTGCGGTAGACGCGGCCGGGCACGATCACGTAGATCGGCGGCTTGCGGCTGAGCATCGTGCGGGTCTGCACCGTCGACGTGTGCGTCCGTAGAACAAGGCCCGAGCCCTGCGGTGCGATGTGGAAGGTGTCCATCAGCCCACGCGACGGGTGGTCGGCGGGGATGTTCAACGCGTCGAAGTTGACCCACTCCAGGTCGACCTCGGGACCCTCGGCCACCTCGTAGCCCATCCCGACGAACAGATCACTTATCGACTCCATCAGTGTGCTCAGCGGGTGCCGGGCACCACGCGGACGCCGGTCGTACGGCAGGGTGACGTCCACCCGTTCCTCGACCAGCACCCGCTCGGCCTGCTCGCGCTCCACCACCTCGGCACGCTCGGCGTAGGCGGCCTCGATGGCGCGGCGGGCCTCGTTCACCCGCTTACCGGCGTCGGACTTCGCAGCCGGCGGCAGCGCGCCGATCTCCCGGCGCGCGAGGGACACCGGGGACCGGTCGCCGAGGTGCGCGGGGCGCAGCGCGGTCAACGCGTCCGGGTCGGCGGCGGCCGCGAACGCCTTCGCGGCGTCGTCGACGGCCTCGGCCAGGGCGGTCGGGTCGAGCAGGGCGACCTGCTTCGGGTCGTACGGATCGTTGCGGTAGCTCATGGCGTACGGGCACTCCCTCACGGCGGCGCCAGCCCTCACCGGGGCGGCTAGGCGAGTCTACGGACGCGCGGCTGTGCCGCAGCCCGCCGGTAGGAGTTACGCAGGGAGCAGGTCAGGCCCGCCGCCCGCCGACACCGGCGGGCTGGCTAAACGAACGCCGTTGCGCGTTCATCGAGTGAGGCTCTCCCCTGTGATCTCGCGCGACCAGTCACCGGTCAGCGCTGTGCTCTCGCTGAAGCGTACAGGCAGACCGCCGCGGCGGCAGCCAGGTTGAGGCTCTCGGCGCGCCCGTACAACGGCACCCGCACGCGGGCGTCGGCGGCGGCGGTCAACTCCTCGGGCAGGCCGTGCGCCTCCGAGCCGAACAGCCAGGCGGTGGGCCCGACGAGCCGCCCGTAGTCGGTAAGGTCGTCCAGGTCGCTGTCGCCGTACCCCGTGGTGGCGAAGATCGACAGCCCGGCGGCGCGCAGCGCGTCGACAACGGCGACCGAATCGGGCGCGCGGACCACGTCGACGTGGAAGAGGCTGCCGGCGGACGCCCGCACGCACTTGCCGTTGTACGGGTCGACGGCGTCGCCCGCGAAGATCACCGCGCCAGCCCCGGCGGCGTCGGCGGTGCGCAGCACGGTGCCGGCGTTGCCCGGGTCGCGGATCTCGGCGAGCACCGCCACCAGGCGCGGCGCGCTGGCGAGGGCCTGCTCCAACGACACGTCCAGGTGCCGGCAGACGGCGACCAGCCCCTGCGGGGCGACGGTCTCGGCAAGCGCGGCGAGCGCGTCGTCGGTCACCTCGGAGACGGGCACGTCGGCACGGGCCGCCGTGGCAGCCAGCTCCGGGTACCGGTCGAGGGCTGCGGGCGTACCGAACAACTCGGTGACCACCCCCGGCCGCGCGAGGGCCTCACGGACCGCCTGCGGCCCTTCGGCCAGGAACCGGCCGGCGGCGTCGCGGTCCCGGCGGCGCTGCAACCGGCGGGCGGCGACAACCCTTGGGGTACGCGGGGTGAAGGCCATGGTGTGGGTTCCTCCGGCACGATTGAGGCGCCCCCCGGACGGCGGTGCCGACACGGGAGACGCCTCGCTCTGGTGCGTGGGGATCAGGCGGCCTGAGCCGCCGCGCCGCCGGTGCCTTCGGCCGTGACCGCGGCCCGGGCCAGCTCGACGATCGCCGCGAAGGAAGCGGCGTCGTTGACAGCCATGTCGGCCAGGATCTTGCGGTCGACCTCGATGCCGGCCAGACGCAGGCCCTGGATCAGGCGGTTATAGGTCATCCCGTTCGCACGGGCACCCGCGTTGATCCGCTGGATCCACAGCTGCCGGAAGTCGCCCTTGCGGTCACGACGGTCCCGGTAGGCGTACTGCATCGAGTGCAGCACCTGCTCCTTGGCCTTGCGGTACAGCCGGGAGCGCTGACCGCGGTAACCGCTCGCGGTCTCCAGCAGGGTACGACGCTTCTTCTGGGCGTTCACAGCCCGCTTGACGCGTGCCATCTCAACTCCTTATTACGTAAAGGTGGCGCGCGTCAGCGGCCGAGCAGCTTCTTGATGCGCTTGACGTCGGCCTTGGCCAGCACGACCGTGCCGGTCAGCCGGCGGGTCTGGGTGGAGGGCTTCTTCTCCAGGTTGTGGCGAAGGCCGGCCTGCTGGGCAACGATCTTGCCCTTGCCGGTGACCTTGACCCGCTTACCCATACCCGTGTGGCTCTTCATCTTCGGCATGTGGAACGTCTTCTCCCCTGTTACTGGCCGCTGGTGTCAGCGGCGGTGCCGCTGTCAACGGCTGCTGCGGTCTCGCCCGCCGCTGCGGTCTCGTCGGCTGCCGGGGCAGACTCGTCCCCTGCCCGCTCCCGAGGTGCACCACGGGACGCCGTAGCGGCGACCGCGGAGGCCTTGACGGCCCGGTGCGGAGCGAGAACCATGATCATGTTTCGGCCGTCCTGCTTGGGGGCGGCCTCGACGTATCCCAGTTCCGTGATCTCCGATTCGAGCCGACGCAGGAGCCGGTAACCCAGCTCAGGGCGGCTCTGCTCGCGACCGCGGAACATGATCGTCACCTTGACCTTGTCGCCCGCCTTGAGGAATCGCACCACGTGACCCTTCTTGGTCTCGTAGTCGTGCGGGTCGATCTTCGGCCGAAGCTTCATTTCCTTGATGACGGTCTGCTGCTGGTTACGCCGCGCTTCGCGCGCCTTGAGTGCGCTCTCGTACTTGAACTTGCCGAAGTCCATGAGCTTGCACACCGGCGGGCGCGCCATCGGCGCAACCTCGACCAGGTCCAGATCGACGTCCGCGGCCAGCTGAAGGGCGCGCTCCAGCGGGACGATGCCCACCTGCTCACCCTCGGGGCCGACCAGTCGGACCTCACGTGCCCGGATCTGCTCGTTCACGCGTGGTTCGACGCTGATGGGGCCTCCTCGAGTCGTTTCTGCTCAGTTGCCGACCCCTGCGGCCCCCGGGTGGGGGTCATCCTGGAAAGCAGAAGGCCCCGGCAGATGCCAGGGCCCGCTCGACCGGTCGGCACGATCACAGGATCGCGCATCCGACGCCGGGACATGCCCGGAATCGGGGACCGGACCCGGCCACCGTGGCGGCGACTCGGGTGGGAGCAGGCGCTCCGCTTTCGTGGCTGTCTGCTCGCATGCGGAGACAGCCTGGTCGACTTGACAAGACTACACCGCCGCCCTGGTCACCCCCAAACCGGGCACGCCCGACTAGCGGTCGGCGCGCTCGGCGAGGCGGGACTGGTGTGCCTCGTGCAGCCGGCGCAGGGCGCGGACGCCCTCGACTGCCGACTCCTTGTCGGCGGCCTGAAGGGCGATGAGCGGCAGCAGGTCGTCGTCGTGCAGCTCCAGGCTGGCCCAGGGCGCACCCCGGTCGAAGCGCACACCCCGGATGACCTCCCAGGGCAGCTGGTACGAGCTGATGACGTTGCGCACCCGCACGCCGTGCGCGTCGGCCTCCACCCGTGGGCGGGTGAAGAGCAGGAAGCCCAGCGCGCCGAACACGCCCAGGCCGACCATGGCGAGCTGGTCGCCGCGCTGGAAGGTGCCGTAGCCGTTGCCCGTCGGGCCGCTCAGCGATGTGGCAACCGCCCCGAACACCACCACCAGGGCGACCGCCGCAGACCAGCAGACCACCCGGATGCGGCGGGGCTTCAGGCGGACCAGCTCTGTTTCACTCACCCCACCAGTCTGCCATCCACCTCAGCGGGAGAAGCGCACCACCCGCCGAGCGTCGACACAGCCGCCGTCGAGCCATCCGCGTCGGGACCCGCACGCCGCAGGCGCAGCGGTGATCGTGCTCGATCCAGGATGCAGTGGGCTCGGCGGCACCCGGAGGCCACTGCATCCTGGATCGTGTGATTCGTCCCGCCGACGGCGAACCAGCCGGCGACGGGTCAGAGGCGGCAGGCGTGGATGTTGGTGACGAGGATGGCGCGGGCGCCCAGGTCGTACAGCTCGTCCATGATCCGGTGGACGTCGTCGCGGAGCACCATTGCCTGCACGGCCACCCAGCCCTCGCGGTGCAGCGGCGACACGGTGGGCGACTCGATACCGGGGGTCAGCCCGCTGGCGCGGTCCAGCAGACCGGCCGGTACGTCGTAGGCGAGCATCACGTAGCGGCGGGCCACCAGGACGCCGTGCAGGCGGCGCAGCAGCTGCTCGGCCTGTGCGTGCGACGGCGCGCCGGCCCGGCGGACCAGCACGGCCGACGAGCGCAGCAGCGGCTCGCCGAACACCACAAGGCCGGCCTGACGCAGTGTGGCGCCGGTCTCCACCACGTCGGCGACGACGTCGGCGACGCCGAGTCGGACGGCGTTCTCGACAGCGCCGTCGAGGCGGATCACGTCGGCCTTGACGCCAAGCTCGCTGAGGTGCCGCTCGACGAGCCCCGGGTACGCGGTGGCGACCCGGTGCCCGCCGAGGTCCTGTACGGAGGCGATGTCGTCGGGGCGGGCGGCGAAGCGGAAGGTGGCCCGGCCGAACGCGAGGTCGACGACCTCCTCGGCCGGTGCGGCCGAGTCGATGAGCAGGTCCCGGCCGGTGATGCCGAGGTCGAGGTCACCGGAGCCGACGTAGGTCGCGATGTCCTTGGGACGCAGGTAGAAGAATTCGACGTCGTTGGCCTCGTCGCGGCAGACGAGGTCCTTGGGGTCGGTGCGCTGGCGGTAGCCCGCCTCACGCAGCATCTGGGCGGCCGGCTCGGCCAGGGTGCCCTTGTTGGGAATGGCGACACGCAGCATGACGGAGTGCTCCTTCAGATCGGATGTGATCAACGACGGGGCGCACTCACAGATGTCGGTAGACGTCCTTGAGGTCGAGACCGGTGGCGAGCATCAGCACCTGGACCTGGTAGAGCAGCTGGGAGATCTCCTCGGCGGTACGCTCCGGCCCCTCGTGCTCGGCGGCCATCCACGACTCGGCCGCCTCCTCGACGACCTTCTTGCCGATGAAATGCACACCCTTGTCGAGGGCGGCGACGGTGCCCGAGCCCGGGGTGCCGGCAGCGGCCTTGGCCTGCAGCTCGGCGAACAACTCCTCGAACGTCTTCACGGAAGGCGATTCTTCCAGCCGCCCCAGCCGGGTACCGCCCCCGGGTCCGAATGGTCCACCTCCCGGACGCCCGGAGGGCGACGCCGGGAACAATTCCCCATCAGGATGGTGGGAAGATCTTCAAGCAGGCCTGTCGATGCCTCTACGCTGACCGCCATGGCCAGCCGCTCACGTCTCCTCGCGCTCACCCTCGCCGGCTTCGTCGTCGCCGCCACCGCCGGATGCGCTCCCCAGGACGAGGAACCCACCCCCACCGTCACCGCCGCGGGGTCCTGCACCAAGGACAGCCTGCCCACGCGGACGCCGGGCAAACTCACCATCGCCACCGACCAGCCCGCCTACGAGCCGTGGTTCCGGCAGGACAAGCCGGACAACGGTGAGGGCTTCGAGGCCGCCGTCGCGTACGCGGTGGCCGAGAAGCTGGGCTACTCCCGCGCCGACGTCACCTGGACCCGGGTCAAGTTCGACACGGCTATCGCACCCGGCCCGAAGAGCTTCGACTTCGACATCAACCAGTTCTCCATCACCGAGGAGCGCAAGCAGGCTGTCGACTTCTCCGCGCCGTACTACCTGGTGCGGCAGACAGTCATCGCGTTGAAGTCCTCGAAGATCGCCGGCAAGACGTCGCTTGCCGACCTCCGCGACGCCCGCCTCGGCGCCCAGGTCGGCACCACCAGCTACCAGGCGATCACCGACGTGGTCAAGCCGACGACCAAACCGCAGGTCTACAACAGCAACGACGACGCCAAGAAGGCCCTCCAGAACGGGCAGATCGACGGTCTCGTGGTGGACCTGCCGACCGCCTTCTACATCACCGGCGCGGAGATCACCGACGCGATGGTCATCGGGCAGGTGCCGCAGGTCGGGGTGCCCGAGGCGTTCGGACTGCTGCTGGACAAGAACTCCCCGCTGACGTCCTGCGTGAGCACCGCTGTCGGGCAGCTCAGCGAGGCGGGCACGCTCGGCGAGTTGGAGCGCAAGTGGCTCGCGCAGGTGGCGGGAGCGACCGAGCTCCGGTGACCCTGCTGGAGCACACCCCGTCCGAGGCGCAGCTGCGGCGCTCGGCGTACCGCCGCCGGCAGACCGTGTACAGCGTGCTGGTCGCTGCCTCCTCCACGGCGGCGCTCGGCACGCTGCTGGTGGTGGCGGTGACCGGCGCGCCGGGCTGGGACAGGGTGCGGCAGTCGTTCCTGGACCCGGAGATCGCCCGGGACGCGCTGCCGGCCGTGCTGACCGGACTCTGGCTCAACGTCCGGCTGCTTGTCTGCTGCGCGGCGGGCGCCCTGCTGCTCGGGCTGGCGATCGCCGTGCTGCGGACGCTACGCGGGCCGATCTTCTTCCCGGTACGGGCGCTGGCCGCCGGTTACACGTACACCTTCCGTGGTCTGCCGTTGATCATCGTGCTGTACCTGCTCACCCTCGGCGTGCCCGGGTTGCGCCTGCAGGGCATGCCACCGGTGCTGGTGCTCGGCGGGCTCGCGCTGGTCCTCACCTACGGCGGCTACCTGGCCGAGGTGTTCCGGGCCGGCATCGAGTCGGTGCACCCCAGCCAGCTCGCCGCGGCCCGCTCGCTGGGTCTCACCTACCGGCAGACGATGCGGCACGTCGTCCTGCCGCAGGCCGTCCGCCGGGTGGCCCCACCGCTGCTCAACGACGTGGTGGCCCTCCAGAAGGACGTCGGTCTGGTGTCGCTCGCCGGGCCGATCGACGCGGTACGCGCCGCCCAGATCGCCACCGCCCAGTCGTTCAACTACACGCCGTACGTCGTGGCCGGGGTGCTCTTCGTGCTGCTGGCGATCCCGCTGATCGCGGTCACCGACTGGGTGACGCTGCGCTCGGCCCGTCGACAGTCGGGAGGCTGACCGTGGAGCTGCTGCGCTGCCGCGGACTGCGCAAGGAGTTCGGCGGCCACGTCGTCCTGGACCGGCTGGACCTGAGCGTCGCCGAGCACCGGGTGGTGGCATTGATCGGCGCATCCGGTTCGGGTAAGTCGACACTGCTGCGGTGTGTGAACCTGCTGGAGGACCTCGACGACGGCACCATCGAGCTGGACGGGGAGGACATCTCCGATCCCCGGGTGGACCCCGACCAGGTCCGGCGGCGCATCGGCATGGTGTTCCAGGCGTACAACCTGTTTCCGCACCTGAGCGTGCTGGAGAACATCACCCTCGCGCCCCGGCGGGTGCATCGGCGGGAACGGGCCGACGCGGAGGCCCAGGCCCGGGATCTGCTCGACCGGGTGGGGCTGGGCGACAAGGCGCACGCCTACCCGGACCGGCTCTCCGGCGGGCAGCAGCAGCGGGTGGCGATCGTGCGGGCGCTGGCCAACTCGCCCCGACTGATGCTGCTCGACGAGGTGACCTCGGCGTTGGACCCGGAACTCGTCGGTGAGGTCCTGTCGATGATCCGGGACCTGAAGGCCGACGGGATGACAATGGTGCTGGCCACCCACGAGATGGGCTTCGCCCGGGAGGTCGCCGACGAGGTCTGCTTCCTCGACGCGGGACGGGTCGTGGAGAGCGGCCCGCCGGAGCAGGTGCTCGGCGAGCCGACCCAGCCGCGTACCAGGCAGTTCCTGCGCCGGATCATCGAAGCCGGCCGCCTGTGACGGCCCAGGGTCAGCCGCCGAAGCCGACCCGCTGGACGTTGCCAGTGGCCACGCTCCGCACGGCCAGCGCCGCGTCGAGGGCCGCCACGGTCGCCGACCAGCCCTTGTCCTCCGCCGAGCCGGGCAGCCCGGCCCGGTCCCGGGCCTGCTCGATGGTCTCCACTGTCAACACACCGTGCGCCACCGGCTTGCCCTCGTCGAGCGCCACCCGGGTCAGACCGTCGGTGACCGACCGGCACACGTAGTCGAAGTGGGCGGTGGCGCCGCGCACCACCACGCCGAGGGCGACCACCACGTCACAGCGGCGCGCCAGAGCCTGCGCGACCACCGGCAGCTCGACGGAGCCGGCGACGCGGGCCACCACGGACCGCGCTCCGCACGCCTCCGCCGCCGCGACCGCGCGCTCCAGCATGTGGTCGGTCAGCTCGCCGTGCCACCGGGCGGCCACCACCCCGACGGTCAGCCCCGCGGCGTCCACCGCGTCGACTCCCGGCTCACCGAAACCCGCCATCGTCATGCTCCGATCTCGTCGTCGACGACCGGACGCCCCAACGGCGCCTCGGACATCTCGTCCAACTCCTCCAGCAGGTGACCCATCCGGTCCCGCTTGGTGCGCAGGTAGCGCAGGTTCTCCGGATGCGCGCCGACCGGCAGCCCCTCCCGGCCGGTGATGGTCAGCCCGTAGCCCTCCAGACCCGCCCGCTTGGCCGGGTTGTTCGTCAACAACCGCATCGACCGCACGCCCAGGTCGTAGAGGATCTGCGCGCCGGTGCCATAGTCGCGGGCGTCAGCAGGCAGACCCAGGTCGAGGTTCGCGTCCACAGTGTCCCGACCCTGGTCCTGCAACTGGTACGCCTGCAACTTGTGCAGCAGCCCGATGCCGCGCCCCTCGTGCCCGCGCACGTAGAGCACCACGCCCCGGCCCTCACGCCCGACCCGGGCCAGCGCGGCGTCCAACTGCGGGCCGCAGTCACAGCGCAGCGAGCCGAACACGTCCCCGGTCAGGCACTCGGAGTGGACCCGGACCAGCACGTCCTGGCCGTCGCCGAGGTCACCCAGCACCATCGCGATGTGCTCGGCCGAGTCGTGCTCGGCGCGGTAGCCGAGCGCCCGGAAAACCCCGTGCCGCGTCGGCATCCGGGCGTCCGCGACCAGCTCGACCTGCTTTTCGGTACGTCGCCGGTAGGCGACCAGGTCGGCGATGGTGACGAGGGTGAGCCCGTGCTCGGCGCAGAACTTCTCCAGGTCCGGCAGGCGCATCATGGTGCCGTCGTCGTTAACCAGCTCGCAGAGCACGCCCGCGGGACGCAGTCCGGCCAGCCGGGTCAGGTCCACCGCCGCCTCGGTGTGCCCCGGCCGGCGCAGCACCCCACCCTCGCGGGCCCGCAGCGGCACCACGTGCCCCGGTCGGGCCAGATCGGTCGGGTCGGTGGTCGCGCCGGCCAGGAGCCGGATGGTGTGCGCGCGGTCGGCAGCCGAGATGCCGGTGCTGACACCCTCCCGGGCGTCAACCGTCACCGTGTACGCGGTACCCCGCCGGTCCTGGTTGGTGTGGTGCATCGGCGGCAGGTCGAGCCGGTCGGCTTCGCTCTCGGTCAGCGGCACGCAGACGTACCCGGAGGTGTAGCGCACCATGAACGCCAGCAGCTCCGGCGTCGCCAACTCGGCCGCGAAGATGAGGTCGCCCTCGTTCTCCCGGTCGGCGTCGTCGACCACGACGACCGGCCGCCCGGCGGCGATCTCGGCGATCGCCTGCTCGATGCTGCCGAAGCTGCTGATTCGCTCGCTGCGCTCGCTCATGCGACGGCCTCCGTGTAGGTGGGCGGGAGTACGGTTCTCGGCCGGGTCACGCGCGACGTGCGCCACCAGGCGACGAAACCCCAGGCGCAGAAGGCGCCGTAGACCAGGTACATGGCAGCCGACGGGTAGAAACCGCCACGCAGCAGCAGCGGCACGCCCACCGCATCGACAGCGATCCAGACCAGCCAGAACTCCACCCAGCCGCGAGCCATGCCGTAGGTGGCCAGCAGGCTGCCGGTGAGAATCCAGGCGTCCGGCAGCGGGCCCCACGAGCCCAGGGCGGCGAGCACCGGGTACGCGAGCGCGGTGCCCACCACGGCGGCCAGCAGCATCGCCAGGCGCTCCCGGCCGGTGGCCCAGCGCGGCACCACAGCGGCCTGCCCTGCGTCGGTACGGCGGTTGCGCCGCCAGCGCCACCACCCGTAGACGCTCACCGAGAAGAAGAACACCTGCCGGCCGGCCTGCCCGTACAGGTCGTGGGCCTGCGGGGTGGCGAACACCCCGCCGAGGAAGACGGTGAGCAGCAGCGCGTTGCCGATCATGCCGACCGGCCAGGCCCAGACCACCCGGCGGAGCCCGAGCAGCGCCGACAGCAGTCCGAAGCCGTTGCCGACGATCTCCCGGACCAGCACCGGCGAGCCGGCCACCTGCACCTGGGCGTCGAGCAGCCAACCGAGCGGGCCCATCAGGCCACCTCGCCCGTGCTGCCGGTCAGCCCGGCGGCGGTGTCGGTGAGCCGGGCGCCGAGCAGCCGCTCGACGTACTTGGCCACCACGTCGACCTCCAGGTTCACCGGGTCGCCGACGCCCTTGGCGCCGAGGGTGGTGAGCTTCAGGGTGGTCGGGATCAGCCCGACGGCGAACTCGTCCGCGCCCACCTCGGCAACGGTCAGCGAGACGCCGTCGATGGTGATCGAGCCCTTCTCCACCACGTAACGGGCCAGGGCGGCGGGCAGCCGGAACCGGACCGTCTCCCACTGCTCGGCCGGCTCCCGGGAGATCAGCTCGCCGACACCGTCGACGTGGCCCTGCACCAGGTGCCCGCCGAGGCGGCTGCCCAGCGCGGCGGCCCTCTCCAGGTTGACGGGGTCACCGGCGCGCAGCGCGCCAAGCGCGGAGCGGCGGAGCGTCTCGCCCATCACGTCGGCGGTGAAGACGCCGTCGGCCGCCTCGACGACTGTCAGGCAGACACCGTTGACGGCGATGGAGTCGCCGTGCCGGGCGTCGGACGTGACGAGCGGGCCACGTACGGCGACGAGCGCCGAATCGTCAGCAGTCGGCGTCACTCCGACGATTTCGCCCAGCTCCTCGACAATGCCGGTGAACATGTCAGCCCTCCCTCTTCCGGGGCAAAGCGGTGATCCGGAGATCCGGACCGATCTGCGTAACGTCGACGAACTCCAGATCGATTGCCTCAGCGATGGTCGTCACTCCCGCGTCGACAAGGGCGGTCGGGCCGGCGCCGAGCAGCCGGGGCGCGACGTACCCGACGATCTTGTCGACCAGGCCGGCGGCCAGGAACGCGCCGGCCAGCCGGGGGCCGCCCTCCAGCAGGACCGCGCGGACCCCGCGCTGGTGCAGCTCCGCGAGCAGCGCCGGCAGGTCGACCCGGCCGTCCGGGCCGGTGCCCACCTCGGCGGCGGTCGCGATCCACGTCCGTGCGGCGCCGTCGCGGACCTGGGCGTCGGAGGGGGTACGCCCCGAGCTGTCCACCACCACCCGCAGCGGCTGCCGGATGGCCAGGCTGCCGTCGCGCAGGTTGCGGGCGGTCAGCCGGGGATCGTCGGCGAGCACGGTGCCGACCCCGGCGACGACGGCGTCGACAGTGCCGCGCAACGCGTGCACGTCCATCCGGGCCGCCTCCGAGGTGATCCACATGCTGGTGCCGTCGGCCGCCGCGGACCGCCCGTCCACCGTCGCGGCGTACTTCCAGATGACGTACGGCCAGCCCCGGCGCATCGAGGTCAGCCAGGCGACGTTTCCGGCCTCGGCCTCGTCGCGGCGTACCCCCAGATCGACACGGACCCCGGCGGAGCGCAACGTGGCGGCGCCACCGGAGGCCACCGGGTTCGGGTCGGGTACGGCGATCACCACCCGGGCCACCCCGGCCTGGACGAGCGCGGAGCTACAGGGGCCGGTGCGGCCGGTGTGGTCGCAGGGTTCCAGTGTGACGACAGCGGTGCCGCCCTTGGCCCGCCGCCCGGCCTGGGCCAGCGCGACGATCTCGGCGTGCGGCCCGCCGGCGTAGGCGTGGAAGCCCTCCCCGACGACCTCGCCGTCCGCGTCGAGCAGCACACAGCCGACCACGGGGTTGGGGCTTGTGGTGCCCAGACCGCGCGCCGCCAGTTCGATCGCACGCCGCATCGCCTCATCGACGGAGACGCTGGCCATCGTCCTGCCCTGCCCTCTCGCTCGCCAGTGCGCGCGGCGGGTCGGGAGGCGGCATGGGGCCGCGGGCAGGCGGCGGCGGATTCCGGGAACGGCACAGCCGCCCCCGGGAGGTCGGCACGGCACGCTGAAGCCAGCGGCCGGCTCGGACCCGTCCGTCCCGCGCGCTGTCTCCCATCCGGACTGTCTGGGGGCAGACGAGCCGCCCCCAACCGTCGGCCCCGGAGTTTCACCAGGTCCACCGGGCGGCAGAGCCGTCCGGGTCGCGGGCTGACCACGGTCTGGACCGTGGATCACCGCCGGTTCGGAATTTCACCGAGTCCCGCCAGCGCGTGGTGGGTACTCCGAAGTCTTACACGCCGACGGGGTTCCGTCTTCCTCCAGGCGAGCTACTTCACAGCCTCGTCACGCTCACGGGACGCCACGGCGGCGGTCGACAGCGACGTACGACCCGGGTTGGCTCTTGGCGACCGTCTTCATCTCCGAGGCCACAGCGATGGCCTCAAGGGGGTCGGTGAATCGCTTGCCGGCGTCGGAGAGAGAGACGCCGATGGAGAGGGTGACCAGGGCTGCCCTGCGGATGGTGCCCCGGCGGTCCTTCAGCTCGACGAAACCGCGCTCGCGGTCGGTGGGGTCGTAGAGCGTGTCGGCGGAGTTCTCGAAGTCGACAACCGCCCGGGAGGTCAGCGGGCGCACCTGGCCCGGGGTGCAGACGATGACGAAGTCGTCGCCGCCGACGTGGCCGAGGAAGGCCGGCGGCAACCCGACCGCCACCACCGCTCGGTGCAGGCTGCGAGCCAGCGTGGAGATGAAGTCGTCGCCGCGGACGAAGCCGTACCTGTCGTTGACGCTCTTGAACCGGTCGATGTCGACGTAGCCGACCGCGTAGTCCACCCCCTGCCGGACCCGGTCGCTGATCTCCCGGCGGATCCTGCTGTTGCCGGGCAGCCCGGTCAACGGGGAGACCTCGCGGAACTCCTTGTTGCGGCGCAGCGTCGAGGAGACCCGGGCCACGAGCTCGGCGGTGTCGAAGGGCTTGACGAGGTAGTCGTCGGCCCCCGCGCTGAGCCCGTGGACCTTGTCCACGGTCATCCCCTTGGCCGTCAACATGATCACCGGCAGGGCGGAGGTCATCGGGTCGGCGCGCAGCCGCCGGGTCAGCTCCAGACCGTCGATCCGGGGCATCATGAGGTCGACCACCGCCAGGTCGGGTCGCTCCCGCTCGATGACGTCCAGAGCCTCCTGGCCGTCGCTGGCGAGGATCACCTCGAAGCCGTGCACGCGCAGGTTGAACTCGACGAACCGAGCGATGTCCTCGTCGTCGTCGACGACGAGGATGACGTCCTTACGGTCGCCGTCGGGCTCCACCTCAGGCGCCGGGGGCCGCGCGCTCCGCCAACGCCCGCAGGTGCCGGACCGCCTCCGCCGGGTCGGCGGCTCCGTAGACGGCGGTGCCGGCCACGAACGCGTCGGCGCCGGCGGCCGCGGCCTGCTCGATGGTGTCGGCGGCGATCCCGCCGTCCACCTCGATGCGCAGCTCCAGGTGCCCGGCGTCGACGTGCCGGCGTACGGCGCGGACCTTGTCCAGCATCTGCGGGATGAACCGCTGCCCGCCGAAGCCAGCCTTGATCGTCATGATCAGCAGGGTGTCGAAGCTGGGCAGCAGGTCGAGGTACGGCTCGATCGGCGTGTCCCGGTCGATGGCGAGCCCGGCCTTGGCGCCGGCGGCCCGCAGGTCCTTGGCGAGCGCCACCGGGTCGTCGGCCGCCTCGGCGTGGAACGTGACGTTGTAGGCGCCGGCGTCGGCGTAGCCGGGGGCCCACCGACGCGGGTCCTCGATCATCAGGTGCACGTCGAACGGCATCGTGGTGGCGGCACGCAGGCTCTGCACCACGGGCAGCCCGATGGTCAGGTTCGGCACGAAATGGTTGTCCATCACGTCCACGTGCAACCAGTCCGCGGCGTCCTCGACGGCGCGGACTTCTTCGGCGAGGCGGGCGAAATCGGCGGCCAGGATGCTCGGCGCGACGATCGGCGGCGGTACGGTCACGGGGCCAGTGTACGAACGCGGCCATCCGTTGCCCGCATCGCGGCACCACCTGGAGCGCGTTGTGACCTGGCAGTGACCAACAGTGCAGAACTGGCTGACCCGGACCATCAAATCCGGACGAACAGACATCAGTGGCTGGCCGATCGACGGAAACGCGACGACACTCCAACGGGGACGGTGCCATAGGCTGCACGCCCGCCGGGGACTCGCCGCGGGACGCGGGGACCGGCCGCCAGCTCCGGGAGGGCGGACGATGCGACGGTGGCTTCCAGCGCTGGCGCTGGCCGGCGTCACCGCGATGCTGCTGGCCGGCTGCGGGCAGGCGCGCGGCGCGGACGGTGACCTCACCGACGACTGGCCCGCGCTGAGCGCTCCGCGCCCGTTCACCCCGGCCAGCGACACCTGCCTGCCCCGGGTCACCTCGATCGTGCAGGCAAGCACGTACGAGACGGTGGACTGCGCGCGCAGCCACCTCGCCGAGGCGATCCACGTCGGCACCTTCACCGGCCCCGCCGCGCTGGCCCCCGCCCGCCCGGGGCCCGGCTCGGCGGCACTGCGGGCGGCCCGCGCCGAATGCGACCAGCGGGCCCGGGAGATGCTCGGCGGTGACTGGCACACGGCGCGGCTCACCCTGTCGGTCTCGCTGCCCTCGGCTCCCGCGTGGTCGGGCGGGGCGCGCTGGTTCCGCTGCGAACTCGCCGAGACCGACAGCATCGACAACACCCGTCCGGTGAACCGCGTCGGCAGCCTGCGCGGCGCGCTGATCGGCGACGCTCCCCTGTTCCACCGCTGCTTCGACCCCAAGCTGATCGGCGACAACCTCAACTACATGGCACCGGTGCTCTGCACCGAGCCGCACCGCGCCGAGTTCGTCGGCGTCTACGAGGAAGAGAACATGACCTGGGCGGAGTTCGCCCGCTCCGGTGAGCGGGCGCACCAGCGCTGCATGGAGTTGATCGCCACGTACGCCGCCGTGCCGAACAACAGCGACCTGCCGTACCGGGCCGGTTCCATCTACTACCCACCGTCGCAGCGGGAGTGGGAGGAGGGTGACCGTGGCGTCCGGTGTTTCCTGTGGACGGACGACCGCAAATTCACCCGCTCCATGCGCGGCGCCGGCCCCGAGGGACTACCCGCGATCTGAGCCACGGTGCCGTATGCTGCTGCGCCGTGGCGCTACCGGCCGGCTGAGGGCTGGCGGAGGCCACCAGCGGCGGGAGGTCGGAGATGCGACGGTGGTTGGCGGCGGTGGCCGGGGGCGCGGCGTTGGCCCTGGGCCTCGCTGGTTGTGGCGCACCCGCCGGAGTCGACCGCGACCTCGTCGACGACTGGCCGGCACCGGTCGCCGCGCAGCAGTTCGTACCCGAGGCAGGCGTCTGCCACCACGCCTCCCAGCAGGTCGGCTTCCTCAGCGGCTACAACCCGACGGGATGCGACGAGTCGCACCGGATCGAGACCATGCACGTGGGCACGCTCACCGGCCCGGCCGCCGAACGCGGCACGCCCCCGCCGCCCGGCTCGGCAGGCATGCGGGCCGCGCAGGACGCCTGCGAGGCCGAGGTCAGCAAAGCCGTCGGCGCCGACCGGCGCAGCGGTCGCCTCGGCCTGACCGTCGTCCTGCCGTCCGAACCCGCCTGGGCCGGCGGCGCGCGCTGGTACCGCTGCGACGTCGCGGAGATCGCCAGCATCGACGACACCGCCGTCGACCTTCGCACCGGCAGCCTCCGGGGGTCACTGACCGGCGCGGCGCCGCTGGCGTACCGCTGCTTCAACCCCAAGCTCGTCAAGGACAAGATCGAGGAGATGGTGGCGGTTTCCTGCACCGCCAAGCACCACGCCGAGTTCGTCGGGATCTGGCAGGCCCCGGACATCAGCTACGCCGAGTTCAACCGCACCGCCAAGCGGACCCACCGGGCCTGCCAGTCGATGACCGCCAAGTACGCGAAGGTGCCGGACAACTCGCAGCTCGACTTCCGCGTCGGAACGATCTTCTACCAGCCGTACGAGCAGGAGTGGAAGAACGGCAACCGGGGCGTGCAGTGCTTCCTCTGGATCAGCGACCGGGCACTGACCCGTTCGATGAAGAACGCCGGCACCAAGGGCCTCCCGGTCACCTGAGCTTCAAGCTGAGCTGAAAGGAAGGGTCCCTTGTTAACGCGCAGCGTTAACAAGGGACCCTTCCTTTCGCGTTGGCGCGGACTCAGCCTCGGCGCAGGACGGCCAGGAACATCGCGTCGGTGCCGTGCCGGTGCGGCCAGAGCTGCACCGTGGGGCCATCACCCAGGCCGGGCATGCCCGCCGGCAGCAGCGGCCGGGCGTCGACGAAATCCACCGACACGCCGCTGCGACGCGCCGCCTCGGTCACCGTCACATGCGTCTCCACGGTGTGCGGCGAGCAGGTGACGTAGGCGACGAGCCCACCGGGGCGGACCGCCCGCAACGCCGCGCCGAGCAGCTCCCGTTGCAGCCGGGTCAGCTGCGGCAGGTCCGACGGCTGACGACGCCACCGCGACTCCGGCCGGCGGCGCAGCGACCCCAGGCCGGTGCACGGGGCGTCCACAAGCACCCTGTCGAAGTGCTCCTCCGGCAGCTTCGGGTCCGCGCCGACCTCACGGCCGTCGGTGGCAAGCACCGTCACCGGCAGGCCCCGGGTCGCCTGGGACACCAGCCGGGCCCGGTGCTCGGCCACCTCCACCGCCGTCAACCGGGCGCCGCGTTGCGCGGCCAGCGCGCCGAGCAGACCGGCCTTTCCACCCGGGCCGGCGCACAGGTCCAGCCAGCGCCCGTCCGGGCCGTCCAGCGGCGCGTCGGCGAGCGCGGCGGCCACGAGTTGGGAGCCCTCGTCCTGGACATGGGCGCGGCCGTCGGCCACCGCCGACACGTCACCCGGCGCGCCTCCGGGCAGATAGATCGCGTACGGCGAGAAGGCGCCCGGCGCACCGCCCACCTGGTCGGCCAGCTCGATCGGGTCGATGAGGCCGGGGCGGGCGCACAGGTGCACCGGCGGGCGCTCGTTGTCCTCGATCAGGAGCCGGGCCGTCTCGCCCAGGTCACCGCCGAGCGCCTCGGAGAACGCCCGCACGATCCACTGCGGGTGGCTGTACGCCAGCGCCAGGTGCCCGACCGGGTCGGTCTCCATCGGCGGGGCCAACTTGGCCACCCACCCGTCGGAGTCGAGCGTGGACACCTCCCGCAGCACCGCGTTGGCGAACCCGGTGGCACCCGGCGCGACCGAGCGGACCAGGTCCACTGTCGACGAGACAGCCGCGTGGGCGGGCACCCGCGTGTGCAGCAGTTGGTACGCGCCGATCCGCAGCGCGTCGCGGGCCGGCGGGTCGATGCGCTCCACGTCCCGGCCGGCCGCGTCGCTGAGAATCGCGTCCAACGTGCCAACGTGTCGCAGGGTGCCGTAGGTCAACTCGGTGGCGAAGGCCGCGTCCCGACCGAACAGCCCTTCGTCACGCAGGATGATGGGCAGCACCAGGTTGGCGAACGCGTCGTCGCGGTGCACGGCGGCCACCGCCTCGTACGCCGCACGCCGTGGCCGGTCCAGCGGGGGCCGGACGGGCCGGCGGTCCCCACCGCGGCCGGCCGACGGGCCTCCACGGCTCGGGCGGGTGCCCTCGGGGGCCGTCACGCGAGGGCCTCGCCAGCGCTGACCCGGACGCCGCGCGCCCAGTCCGTCGCCGGCATGGCCCGCTTGCCCGCGGCACGAACCTCACCGAGGCGCACCGGCACGGTGGCCGTGCCGGCGAGCACCCGGGACTTCTCCACGAGCAGCTCCCCCGGCTTCAGGTCCGGGCCGTCGGGCACCGGCACGACGGGGCCGAGTTTCACCCGCTCGTCCCGGAAGGTCGTCCACGGCCCCGGTGCCGGAGTGCAGGCGCGGATCCGCCGGTCCACGGCGAAGGCCGGGTCAGCCCAGCGCACCCGGGCGTCCTCCACTGTCAGCTTCGGCGCCAGCGACACACCGTCGGCGGGCTGCGGCTCGGCCCGCGCGGTGCCGTCGGCGATCGCATCGAGCACCGCCACCAGCAGGCCCGCGCCGGACTCGGCGAGCCGCTCCAGCAGGTCGCCGGAGGTGTCGGCGGGACGGATCTCGTCGGTAAGGGTGCCGAAGACCGGCCCGGTGTCCAGGCCCTGCTCCAGCTGGAAGACGCTGGCCCCGGTCAGCTCGTCGCCGTGCAGCACCGCGTGCTGCACGGGCGCGGCGCCACGCCAGGCGGGCAGCAGCGAAAAGTGCAGGTTGATCCAGCCGTGCGTGGGGATTTCCAGCGCGGCCGGCGGCACCAGCGCGCCGTAGGCGACCACCGGCACGCAGTCCGGTGCCAGCTCGCGCAACCGGTCGAGGAACTCGGGGTCGCGCGGGCGGGCCGGGGTGAGCACCTCGACGCCGTGCTCGTCGGCCCAGGCGCCGACCGGGGAGCGGGACAGGCCGCGCCCCCGCCCGGCGGGCGCGTCGGGCCTGGTGACCACTGCCACCAGCTCGTGCTGGGAGGCCGCCACGGCGGCCAGGGCGGGAACGGCAACGGCCGGCGTACCGGCGAAGATCACGCGCATCCCGGTCAACGCCCCAGACCGAACGGGCTGTCCGCGGCGTGCGGGTTGACCTTGACCACCGGCGGGGCGGCGGCGTCGTACCACTCGGCCTGGCGGATCGCCTTCATCGCCTCCTTGCGACCGGCGGCGTCCAGCCGGTCCACGAAGAGCACACCGTCGAGGTGGTCGGTCTCGTGCTGCACGCAGCGGGCCATCAGCCCGGTGCCGACGATCTGCAACGGGTCGCCGTAGCCGTTGAAGCCCTTGGCGATGACGTTCTGGCGGCGCTTGGTGTCGAAGTAGAGCCCGGGGATGGACAGGCAGCCCTCGGGGCCGTCCTGCTCCTCCTCGTCGGGGAATTCGAGCACCGGGTTGACAAGGTGCCCGAGCACGTCGTCGACGTCGAAGGTGAACACCCGCAGACCCACACCGAGTTGCGGGGCGGCGAGGCCGGCGCCGCTCTGCTCACGCATGGTGTCGGTCAGGTCGGCGATGAGCCTCCGCAGCTCGACGTCGAAATCGACCACCGGATCGGCCGGCGTGCGCAGCACCGGATCCCCGAACAGACGGATGGGCTGGACGGTCACGCGGGACGGCTCCTTCATGGGTGGGACGTGCAGTGCCGTACCAGTCTACGGAGTGCGCGGTCGCGCGCCGGTCGGCGTACCTCGATCGGCAGCCACCGGTGTGCCCAGCGTCACCGGCCCGACCCCGGGCGAGGCTCGGGCGCGGTCCGGGCCAGCAGGTCGCGGACCCGCTTGCCGTCGGGGTGGCCCAGATCGTCGAAGATGCCGACAGCACGCCACCAGGTACGGGTGGCGCCGGCCACGTCCCCCGCCAGGTGTCGGCTCTCGCCCAACCGGGACAGGGTGTCCGCCTCGTCGTAGCGGTCGCCGATCCGCCGGTACAGGGCGAGCGCCCGCCCGTAGCAGCGGATCGCCTGGTGGTGGTCGTCCAGCCGGGCGTGGATGAAGCCGAGGCTGTCCCAGGTGTTCGCCTCGCCGTGCCGGTCACCGGTCCGGCGCAGCAGCGCCAGCGCCTGCTCGCAGTGCGCGAGCGCCGGGCCGTACTGGCCGAGTTGGGCATGCGCCCAGCCGACCGCGTTGCGGGCGCTGGCCTCGCCGGCCAGGTGACCGGCAGCCCGGTACAGCGCCAGGGCCCGCTGCCCGTGGTCCAGCGACTCGGCGTACCGGCCGAGCCAGTCGAGCATCGCGCCGAACGCGCGGTGGGTACGCGCCTGCCCGGTGTGGTCACCGAGCCCTTCGGAGATCACCAGAGCCTGCCGGTAGTTTCTCGCCGCCTCGTCCACCTGACCCAGCCGGGACAGCACCCGGGCGAGGTCGCGGTGCGCGTTGGCCTGCCCGTGTCGGTCACCGGCCCGGACCGCCCCGGCCAGGGCCGTCCGCTGCGCGGCTGCCAGGTCCGGCCAGCGTCCCCGTCGTTGCAGGAAGTCGACAAGGGTCCAGGCCAGCTGCCAGGCGTGGCCGTCGAAACCGGCCCGCCGCGCGTGGGTGACCGCCGCCAGGAGCACCGGGTACTCGACGGTGAACCAGGCCAGCGCCTGAGGGTGGTCGGTGATCTCCTCGGGCAGCACTCCCGGCGCGGCGGCGGCAAGGGCGACCGGATCCCGGCCCGGTTGCAGCAGCAGCGCGGCGGCGTGGGCGGTGTGCAGGTAGTGGTCGAGCCCGCGCCGGATCGCGGCCAGCCGTTCCTGCGCCGGTTCGAGGCGTTCGGCCTGCTCGGCCGCGTACGCCCGGAGCAGGTCGTGCGCGCCGAACCGGCCGGAGGCGTGCTCGGTGACGAGGTGCGCGTGAGCCAGCTCGGCCAGCAGCCGAGGAACCTGGTCCCGGGGCAGGCCCGCCAGGCTGGCCGCTGCCGCAACCCCCAGCTCCGGGCCCGGGTGGCAGCCGAACAACCGGAACAGGCGGGCCGCCGCGGGTGTCAGACTCCGGTACGACCAGGAGAAGACGGCCTGTACGTCGGTGCCGGCGTCCCCACCGTCGAGCGAGTCCAGCGGGCGCGGCGCCTCGCGCAGCTCGGCGGCGAGGGTGGTCAGCGGGAACGCCGGGTTCGCCGCGCCCCGGGCGGCGAGCACCGCCAGCGCCAGCGGCAGCCGTGCACACCGCTCGATGATCTCGTCCACCGCACTCGGCTCGACGGCCAGCCGGTCGGTGCCGAGCCTGCGGGCCAGCAGTTGCCACGCCTCGGCGGTGCTGAGCAGGTCGACGCCGATCGGCCGGGCGCCTTCGGCGGCGACCAGGCCGGCGAGCCGGTTGCGGCTGGTGACCAGGACCACGCAGCTCGGGTTGCCGACAAGCAGGGGTCGGACATGGTCGGCGTCTCGCGCGTTGTCGAGCAGCACCAGCATCCGCCGGCCGGCGAGCAGGCTGCGGTAGAGGCCCACCTGCGCGGGCAGGTGGGTGGGGATCCGCTCGGGTGGCACTTCGAGGGCTTCGAGGAAGCCGCGTACCGCCTCGACGGGGGTCGTCACCGAACCGGTGGAGTCGAACCCGCGCAGGTCGACGTAGAGCTGGCCGTCCGGGAAGCGGTCGGCCACCCGGTGCGCCCAGTACACGGCTAGCGTCGTCTTGCCGACCCCTGCCGTGCCGGACAGCGTCATCACAGTGACCGGAGCGATCCCGGCGTCGCCGCAGGCCCCGGACGCGGCATCGAGCTGGGCGAGCTGGGCGATACGTCCGACGAATCCGGGCAGCGCCGGGGGCAGTTGGCGGGGCACGGGAAACCGGGTGGACGTCGTACCGGCCCCCGGCCGCCCCGTAGGCACCGGATCCCGGTTCGGGCGTCGCCGCAACTCCTCGACGCGGTCCCGAGCGGTGGCCAGCACGCCCTGCTCGGGCGGCGTCGCCCCGAGCAGTCGGATGAGGGCGTCGAACCGCTCCGGCGGAGGCAGGATGTTGCCGGCGAAGTACTCCCCGATGATCCCCCGCGACCAACCGGTCTTAGCCGCCAACTGGCGGTACGTCAGCCGGGTTTCGCCCTGCTGACGGGCCTCCCGGCGGCGCAGCTGGCGCAGCAGCCCGGCCAGGTCGTGCAGTGTCTGCGCCTCGGCGCCGCCGCGGGCCACCTCGAACGCTCCGGGCGATCCCTGCGACGCCTGACGCGCGCCAGGTGGCACCCGTTGGTCGGACATGCGGCAACCCACCCCCCGTCGCGGTCACCCGGCCGCCCCGGATGCCGACACGGGCAGGCTAGTTCCGACCTCGGGCTGTGAGATAGGTACGCGCCGATGTCTGACAGATCCACATCAGACCATTGCCCGTCCAGCGGTGTCCGGCGGTGTCCAGTCGCGTCCAGGATCCACCGCGTTGATCCGGCGTCACGTGCCACCGTCCCGGTGCGGGTTCGGCCCGCACCACCAACCCTGGGGAAGGGGTACCTGATGATCCGTCCACAACAGACCGCCCGACGGTCCTCGGCGACGCTGCGTCGCATCGCCGTCACCGCGTGCGGCCTCGCGCTGCTCGTCACGGGCATGAACGCCGCACCGGCCGCCGCAGCACCCGGTGGAAAGGCAACCACCACCGGATCGTTCGTCGACAGCACGCCGGTGCCCGGCGGCTTCGCCTCCTGGACGGAGCTGCTCCGGCTGCAGCAGCGCATGAACACCGCCGCCGCGCGGATCACCAACGCGGCCCAGCGCAGCGCCAGCTCCGGCTTCGCCGGTGTCGTGGCCGACCCCACCACCCGGCAACTCCAGGTCTACTGGAAGGGTGAGCCGCCGGCAAACCTGGTGGCCACCGCCCGGGCCACCGTCGCGACCCGGGTGCTGCCCGCCCCGTACTCCCAGCGGGAACTCGTCGCCGCCGCCGCCCGGCTGCGCGCCGCGGCCGGCGACAGGATCACCACAGTCGGGCCGCGTGCCGACGGCGCCGGCCTGCTCGTCGGTACGCAGGACGGGCTGCTCGGCGCCACGAGCCTCGCCGGCGTTCCGGTGACAGTGCAGACCGGGGTCGCCGCCGCACCCGCAACCCGGTGGGACGACACGGCGCCGTGGTGGGGTGGCGCCGCCTGGCGCAACACCGCCACCGGAGGCGGCTGCTCGACCGGCTTCGGGGTCTTCCAGGGCGGGGTGGCGCGGATGCTCTCCGCCGCGCACTGCGCCAACCTCAACGTCGTGGCGGCCGACCCGACCGGGCAGACGATCGGCGTCGTCGGAACCCGCAACACCGGCACCGACACCCTGCTCATCGCGGGCAGCTCGGGCGGCCGGGTCTTCAACAACAGCACGAACGCCGCCGGCGGGGTGGTAAGCGAGTTCAGCAACCAGGTCATCGGCGCGCAGGCCAGCCAGGTCGGCAACTTCGTGTGCACCTCCGGCGCGTACTCCGGCACCCGGTGCTCGATCCAGGTGAAGGCCCGGAACCTGTGCATCAACGTGCGCAACTTCGGCACTGTCTGCGGCCAGGTGCAGGCCGAGAGCACCACCCGCACCAACGCCGTCGGTCAGGGTGACAGCGGCGGCCCCGTGGAGATCGTCAACGCGGCGAACACGCTCCAGGTCTGGGCGACAGGCACCAACACCGCCATCGACGACACCAACACCGCGACGACGTGCACCGGCTACGTGACAACGGGTCGGGTCTGCGCCTGGCGGATGTACTACGAGGACATCTTCTCCGGCATGGCCGGTGTCGGCGCCTCGGGCGTGATCCTCGGCTGAGGCGACCGTCTCACCTCTGGTGGCCGGGTCGGTGCGCAGTCCGTGCGCCGGCCCGGCCGCCCGCTGACGTCAGGCGCTGACGCCCGGCTCCCCGGCGAGGACAGCGGTGCCGCGAAGCAGCGCGGGCTCCGGCAGCGGCAACTGGATCTTGTGTGCGGACTCCCAGTCGTAGACCAGGCCGGGACGCACCTGCGCGGCGAAGTAGTCCACGGCGCTCATCCCACCCACGACCGGCTCGTCGACCTCCGCGACGAGCTGGGCCGGAACGAGGGAGAAGCCGTTCTGGAGGGCGGCGCTGAGGCGGCGGTGCCCGTCGACGACGAAGAAGTACTCACCGGTGAAGCCGATCTTCAAAGGCTCCAGCGCCTCGTCACCGGCCTCGGCCACGTCACCGACGAACTCGCTGTCCCACAGGTCGCGCAGGGTGGCGATGTCCTCGGTCGGGTAGACCCGAGCCGGGTCCAGCAGCAGCAGCGGCGGGGCATCCCGCAGCACGTCCGCACCGAGCGTGCCCTCGTACGCGGCGATGATGTGCTCGACCACGTCGGCGGCGGACGCCCGGGTCGTGTCACAGATCAGGTCGTAGTTGCGCAGGCGGGCCTTGTCCACCCCGTAGCGGACGATGAACCGGCTGCGCTCACTCTCGCTGCGCTCCCGGAGCTTGGCCTTGGCCTCCTCCAGCGAGGCGTAGCTCTCCGCCGGGCCGGACGGCCGGGCCAGCACCCGACGGGCGGCCTCCCCCGGCTCGGTGATCATGTGCACCTTGAGCGCGTCGGTGAAGAAGTGCCACGCCAGCCGGGAATCCATGATCAGGTGTTCGCCGGAGGCGGCGATGTCCCGCTGGAGCTGGTCGACGTAGCCGTCGACGGCCTGGTCGAGCTCGGCGTGCAGGTTGAGTTGCAGGGCGGTCATCTGCCGCTGCTGGGCCATCTCCCGATAGAGGTCGCCCACACTGACCCGGCGCATCCCGAGCCGCTTGGCGATCTCCACCGAAACCGTGCTCTTGCCGCTGCCGAGGTCGCCGTTGAAGACGATCGATTGTCGAACGGTCACGACTGGTCCACCCCTGATCACCGGCTCAAAGACATCATCGACATCGCGTCCGACCGACGCGTTCCCACCATCGGGCGAGGATCCAGCTCGGCGCGTCTGACGCCCCGTCGCGACCTGGAGCCGTCGTACGCCATGGCATGACGGGCGATGCTACCACTGTGACGCCACCACTTTGCCGGACGCAGTGTGCGAAGACACGCTCCCGGGCCAGGCCCGGCGCCCTCGGCGCGCACCGGAAAAGGTCAGAAGAGGCTCAGCGGGTCGACCTGGAGACGGACCGGGTCGGCGGCCTTACGCGCGGCGCGCGTACCGGCGGCCGAGTGCAGCGCCTCGGCGAGCGCTGCGGCCCGGGCACGGGGCACCCGGACCAGCATCCTCTCCCGGCCCTCGTCGGCCGGCACCGGACCGAGCACCTCGGCGTCGCCCGGCAGCCGGGCCGCGGCGAGCAGGTCGGCCACCGCCTCGGCCGGGCCGGTGACGCTCGCCATCCGCACCGCAGGCGGAAAGCCCAGCTCCCGGCGCTCGGCCAACTCCCGGCCGGCGAACCAGGCCGCATCCCACCGCAGCAGCGCCTGGACCGGAGCGAGCGCGCCGTCGGCGACCACCACCACCCGTCCCGCCGGGGCCGGGCGGGCCAGAGCCGCCGCCGCCATCCAGCGACGCAACGCCTCCTCACCGGCGCGCAGGTCCGCCCGGGTCAACAGGGCCCACGAGTCGAGCAGCAGCACCGCGCCGTAGCCGCCCTCGGCGACCGGCTCGGCCCCGGGCGTGGCCACCACCAGGGACGCGCCACCCGGCACGTCGGTCAGCACCTCCTCCCGGCCCGAGGTGCGCACCGGCACGCCGGGAAACGCCCGCCCCAACTCCTCGGCCGTACGCCGGGCGCCGGTCACCGCCGCGCGCAGCCGCCGCCCACCGCACTGCGGGCAGGCGTACGCGGCGGCCACCCGGGCGCACCAGCGGCACGCCGGGGTGCCACCGGCCGACGGTAGCGCCAGCGGGCCGGCACAGTGCGCACAGCGGGCCGGGGTCCGGCAGTCCGCGCAGGAGATCGATGGCAGATAGCCGCGTCGGGGCACCTGCACCAGCACCGGCAGATCCGCCCGGACGGCGTCGCGGGCAGCCGTCCACGCCAGGCTGGGCAGCCGCGCGGTGGCCGCACCCGGGTCACGGGCCAACTGGGGGTCGTCACCTGTCGGCGCGATCGCCGGCACCCGTGCTCGTACGGTCGCCCGGTCGGCGACCACCTCCCGCGCCCACCCGGTCTCCAGCAGCAGCTGCGCCTCGGCGGTGCGGGTGTACCCGCCGACAAGCGCGCCGGCCTCGGCCAGCTGGGCCCGGGTGAGCAGCACGTCGCGGGTGTGCGGATAGGGTGCCCGGGGCTCGGAGTGCAGGTCGTCGCCGTCGTCCCAGACAGCGACCAGGCCGAGGCGGTCCACCGGGGCGAACATTGCCGCGCGGGTGCCGATCACCACCGGCACCTCCCCCAGCCGGGCGGCGAGGAACGCCCGGTAGCGCCGGGCCGGCCCGAGCGCGGCGGAGAGGCTGACGTGCCGGCCCGGGCCGAGCACGCTTGTCAGCGCGGCGTCCAGCCGGTCGAGGTCACGGGCGTCGGCCACCACGACCACCGCGCCGCGCCCCCCGGCGACGGTGGCGGCCACCGCGTCGGCGTAGCGGGCGGCCCAGTCCTCGCCGGGCAGCGCCGACCAGACCGCACGGGGCGCCCGACCGTCGGTGAGCGCCGCCAGCAGCGCCGGCCCGGTCGGATAGTCACGCCACCCGCGCGGATCCACAGTCGGTGGGGTCGCAGGATCGGCGGGGGGCGGAGGTTGGTCGGCGCGGGCTTCCTTCTCCACGCGGGCGTGCCGGGGCGGGACGGCGAGCCGGAGCACGTCGGCGAGGTTGCCCGCGTACCGGTCGGCGACCGCCCGCGCCAGCCGGGCGACCTCGGGCGACAGCACCGGCTCCGGCGAGACCACCTTCTCCAGGTAGGCGAGCCGGCCGGTGTGCCCGGAGTCGTCGGCGCGGGCCAGCAGCCACCCGTCGACGAGCTGCCCCGCGAAGCGCACCTTCACCCGGGTGCCGGGCACCGCCACCTCGTCCAGGTCGGCCGGCACCAGATAGTCGAACGGCCGGTCCAGGTGCGCCAGGCCGACGTCCACGCAGACGCGCGCGACCGGCGACCCCTCTGCGGGTCGCCGGTCGCTACGCCTGGTGGCGGTCAGGCTCCCGCGGCCGACTTGAGGTCGGCGGCCCGGTCGGTGCTCTCCCAGGTCAGATCCGGCAGCTCCCGGCCGAAGTGGCCGTACGCGGCGGTCTGCTGGTAGATCGGGCGGAGCAGGTTGAGGTCGCGGATGATCGCGGCCGGACGCAGGTCGAACACCTCGCCGACGGCCTTCTCGATCGAGGCCACCGGCACGGTCTCGGTGCCGAACGTCTCGATGAACAGGCTCACCGGGTGGGCCTTGCCGATGGCGTAGGCGACCTGCGCCTCGCACCGCTCGGCCAGGCCGGCGGCTACCACGTTCTTGGCCACCCACCGCATCGCGTACGCCGCGGAGCGGTCCACCTTGGACGGGTCCTTGCCGGAGAAGGCACCGCCGCCGTGCCGGGCGTACCCGCCGTAGGTGTCGACGATGATCTTGCGACCGGTCAGGCCGGCGTCACCCATCGGGCCGCCGATCTCGAACCGGCCGGTCGGGTTGACCAGCAGCCGGTAGCCGTCGGTGTCCAGACCGAGGCTCTCCAGCTCCGGGGCGATGACGTGGTCGCGCACGTCGGGGGTGAGCAGCGACTCCAGCGAGATGTCCGCGGCGTGCTGGCTGGACACGACGACGGTGTTCAGCCGGACCGGGCGCAGCCCCTCGTACTCGATTGTCACCTGGGTCTTGCCGTCCGGGCGCAGGTACGGGATCGTGCCGTCCTTGCGCACCGCGGCGAGGCGACGGGCCAGCCGGTGGGCGAGGGCGATGGGCAGCGGCATCAGCTCGGGGGTCTCCGAGCAGGCGAAGCCGAACATCATGCCCTGGTCGCCGGCGCCCTGCGCGTCCAACGCGCTCTCCGACGCCCCGGTACGCAGCTCGAAGGCGTTGTCCACGCCCTGCGCGATGTCCTCGGACTGCGCCCCGATGGAGACGCTGACGCCGCAGGACGCCCCGTCGAAGCCCTTCTTCGACGAGTCGTAGCCGATGTCGAGGATCGTCCGGCGCACGATCGTCGGGATGTCGGCGTACGCCTTGGTGGTGACCTCACCGGCGATGTGCACCTGGCCGGTGGTGATCATGGTCTCCACCGCAACCCGGCTGTGCGGATCCTCGGTGAGCAGCGCGTCGAGGATGCCGTCGCTGATCTGGTCGGCGATCTTGTCCGGGTGGCCTTCCGTGACCGATTCGGACGTGAAGAGGCGGCGTGTCACGGCACTCCTAAGCGTGTGAAGTCATTCCGCGGCAGTCTAGTCACCACTGCGGCCTGTGTCGGGATCGGTCGCGTCCTGTTCCACCCGTCAGGAGCGGTCGGCCAGCCGCGCCACGACGAGATCCCACACGGTGTCGGCCACAGCCTCCTTGACCTGCTCCGGCAGGCGGCTCACCGAGCCGTCCGCTCCGATGACCGTCACCGTGTTGGTGTCGGCGCCGAAGACCTTGTCGGGCCCGACCTCGTTGACCACGATGAGGTCGGCCCGCTTGCGGGCGAGTTTCGCCCGCGCGTTGGCCTCCGCGTCGCCGGTCTCGGCGGCGAACACCACAAGCACCTGGTCCGGTCGCTTGCGCTGGCCGAGCTCCGCCGCGATGTCCGGGTTCGTGACGAGCTCGATGGTGGGCGCGACACCGTCGTCCGACTTCTTGATTTTGCCAGTCGCGTACGTCGCCGGCCGGAAATCGGCAGGAGCCGCCGCCATCACGACAGCGTCGGCCTCGACGGAGGCCTTCAGTGTGGCCTCCCGCAGCTCGGCGGTGGAGCCCACCCGGACCAGGTCGACCCCGGCCGGGTCGGCGAGGGAGACGTTCGCCGCGATCAGCGTGACCCGGGCGCCACGGGCGACCGCCGCGCGGGCGAACGCGTAGCCCTGCTTGCCCGACGAGCGGTTGCCGAGGAAACGGACCGGGTCCAGAGGTTCCCGGGTGCCGCCCGCGGTGACCACCACCCGGCGACCGGTCAGGTCGGCAGGGGTGGTGCCGCCACGGGCCAGGATCCGGCGGGCGACGGCGAAGATCTCGGCCGGATCGGGCAGCCGGCCCTTGCCGGTGTCGACGCCGGTGAGCCGCCCGACGGCCGGCTCGATGACCCGGACGCCCCGGGAGCGCAGCGTGGCGACGTTGGCAACAGTGGCCGGGTGCTCCCACATCTCCGTGTGCATGGCCGGGGCCAGCAGCACAGGGCAGCGCGCGGTCAGCAGCGTGTTGGTCAACAGGTCGTCGGCGAGCCCGTGGGCGGCCTTGGCGAGCAGGTCCGCTGTTGTCGGTGCGACCACCACCAGGTCGGCCTGCTGGCCGAGCCGGACGTGCGGCACCTCGTGGACGTCGGACCAGACGTCGTCGGCTACCGGCTGGCCGGACAGCGCCGCCCAGGTCGGCGCTCCGACGAACCGGAGCGCCGACGCGGTCGGTACGACGCGGACCCGATGACCTGATTCGGTGAAGAGCCGCAGGAGCTCACACGCCTTGTAGGCGGCGATGCCACCGCCGACCCCGAGGACGATCCCGGCGGACATCGACGTGCCGACGCTTACGGCTGGTCGGTCGGCTCGGCGGTGAGCAGGCCCGCGTTGATCTCACGCATGGCGATGGAGAGGGGCTTCTCCTGCGGGGTGGTCTCGACGAGCGGGCCGACGTACTCCAGGAGGCCCTCACCGAGCTGGCTGTAGTAGGCGTTTACCTGACGCGCCCGCTTGGCGGCGAAGATCACAAGCGCGTACTTCGACGTCGTCTTCTCGAGGAGCTCGTCGATCGGCGGGTTGGTGATGCCTTCGGGGTTGGCGATGGATCCCACGAATTAACCTCTGCGTCTTTCGAGCCGCGCGGACGCGGTGCTGAGTCTCAACGGCGGCCGGCCGTCAGCCACGCACGCGCGACCAGGCCGGATCCGGATAAGAAGAACCGAGCAAGCCTACCAGCTCGTCAGCCACCCGCCCGGTGTGGTCGTGCGTCAGGGCGTGGCCGAAGGCCGCCGCCACGGCGGCGTCGGGCCGGTGCCCCGGCGGGCTCAGCAGCACCAGCCGGGCGTCGGGCAGTCTCGCCCGGACCAGCTGGGCGCCTGCCACGTCCAGCGGAAGCAGGACCGGTTGCCCGGCGTCGAGCCGGGCGCGCAGCGGGGGGTACGGGGTGCCCCGGCGGTACGGGCCGATCCGGGACCACTCGAGCAGGTCGCCTGCGGCCGCCCGGCGCTCGAACTCCGCGGCGGCGAGGAAGACCCGGTCCTCCCCGTCGATCTCGGGCTCCCGGCGCGGCCTGCTAGTTGCCGGCACCGGGATCCACACGGACGGAGAACGCGCCCGGACGAGCTCGACGACACTCTCCCTGCCGGAACCCGAAGGTCCAGCCAGGACAGTGAGCCGAGCCGCCGGGCGCGCCTCGTCATCCGTGCTCACTGCTTGTTTCTACACGCTGCCAGGTTCAGTTGGCGGCGAACTCTCCAAGCAGTGCCTTGCGCTGCTGCTCACCGAGGCCGCGCAGGCGACGGCTGTCGGCGATCTTGAGCTTCTCCATGATCTGGGTAGCCCGGATCTTGCCAATGCCCGGCATCGCCTGGAGGACGGCCGAAACCTTGAGCTTGCCGACGACGTCGTCGCTCTCGGCCCGTTCGAGGACGGCACCGAGGGTGGTCTTGCCCTGCTTGAGCTGTTCCTTCAGCTCGGCACGGGCCTTGCGGATCTCCGCAGCCTTCTCGAGCGCGGCAGCGCGCTGTTCGGGGGTCAGTGACGGGAGCGGCACCAGTTCTCCTCAGGTCCCTATCGCGGCGGGCGGGGCGCACCGCCGCATCTGTGAAACGTGGTGTCGCTGTGAACCAAGGGGTCCGTGGTTCCCAGCGCGGGGAAAACTAGCGGTCAACGGAACTTTCGGCAACGTGGGCACGCGATGATCATCGGAGAGTGACCGAGCCGTCAGTCAGTCACCGGGCAGCCAGAACGGCCCGGCACTCGGCCAGCACCCGGTCCGCGGCGGCCCGCAGGGCAGTGCCGTCGGGGCCTGCCGAAAGCACCTCCCGGGAGTACGACGGGAGCACCGCAGAGAGGCTCGAACCGAACACGGTCCGTAGGTCCGCAGCCCCGGCACCCTGTGCTCCGAGCCCCGGCGCGAGCAGCGGACCCCCCACGCCGGAGAGGTCGTGACCGGTGTCGCCGATGGTCGCGCCGACCACCAGACCGAAGCTTCCGAGGGGGTCTGCACCCCTGTTGAGCTGGGAAATCTCGTCAATCACGGTCTGCGCGACGGTGCGCCCGTCGGCCGTACGGGCGCGCTGGACGGCGGCGCCCTCGGGGTTCGAGGTGAGGGCGAGCACGAAGACGCCGCCACCGTGCTGGGAAGCGAGGTCGAACATCGGGGCCAGCGAACCTACTCCCAGGTAGGGGCTCGCGGTGACGGCGTCGACATACAAGGGGCTGGATGGATCGAGGTACGCGGAGGCGTACGCGCTGACCGTTGAGCCGATGTCGCCACGCTTGACGTCCAACAAAACGAGCGAACCGGCTTCCCGTAACTGTCGGATAGTTGACTCAAGGATCGCCACACCGCGGGACCCGAACCGCTCGAAAAAGGCCGACTGAGGCTTCACCACCGCAACCCGGTCACCGAGGGCGTCAACGACTGTCCGGGTGAACCGGTCAAGACCGTCGACGTCGTCGGCGAGGCCCCAACGGGCCAGCAGACCGGGATGCGGATCGATGCCCACACAGAGCGGCCCCCGCTCGGTGATCGCCCGGTGCAGCCGGGTGCCGAAGGTCTCCATCGGAGTGTTCTCCTCTCCTCGTCCGGGCGGCGGCCCCGCCCGGATCACACCGTCGGCCCGGTGACGGGCCCTCTCAGCCGGCCGCCACCGCCGCCGCCACCCCGGCCGCGATTCGGGCCAGGTCGGCGTCGTCGGTGACGTACGGCGGCATCGTGTAGATCAGGTCGCGGAACGGTCGCAGCCACACGCCCCGGTCGACGGCCGCCGCGGTGGCCGCACCGAGGTCCACCTCGTGATCGAGCTGGACCACCCCGATCGCGCCGAGCACCCGTACGTCGGCCACGCCCGGCATGCCCCGCAGCGGCTCCAGACCTGCGCGCAGGCCCGCGCCGACCCTGGCGACCTGTCCCGCCCAGTCCCCCTCCCGCAGCAGCCCGAGGGAGGCGTTGGCGACGGCACAGGCCAGCGGGTTGCCCATGAAGGTGGGCCCGTGCGCCAGGACACCCGCGGCGGAGATACCCCGGGCGATCTCCGGGGTGCACAGGGCCGCGGCAAGCGTCAGGTATCCGCCGGTGAGCGCCTTGCCCACACACATCACGTCCGGGGACACCCCGGCGTGCTCGGCGGCGAACATCGTGCCCGTACGGCCGAAGCCGGTGGCGATCTCGTCGAAGATCAGCAGCACCCCGTGCGCGCGTGTCACCTCGCGCAGCACCCGCAGGTACCCGGGATGGTGGAAGCGCATCCCGCCGGCGCCCTGCACCACCGGCTCCACGATCACGGCGGCCAGCTCGTCGGCGTGCCGTTCGACGGCGTCGACCAACGCGGCCACGTACGCCTCGTCCGGCGGATCGGCGAACCCGCCCGGCGGGACCGGGGCGAAGACCTGCCGGGGCAGCATGTCGCCCCAGAGGTGATGCATCCCACCTTCCGGGTCGCAGACGCTCATCGGGTGGAAGGTGTCACCGTGGTAGCCGCCCCGCCACGTCGCGAGCCGGCGCCGCTGCGGCCTGCCGACCGCCCGCTGGTACTGCAGGCACATCTTCATCGCCACCTCGACGCTCACCGAGCCGGAGTCGGCCAGGAACACGTGCTCCAGACCCTCCGGGGCCAGCTCGACAAGGGTCCGGGCGAGCTGGACCGCCGGCTCGTGGGTGAGGCCGCCGAACATCACGTGGCTCATCCGGCCGAGCTGGTCGGTAACCGCCGCGTCCAGCACCGGGTGCCGATAGCCGTGGATCGCCGCCCACCAGGACGACATCCCGTCCACCAGTTCCCGGCCGTCGGCAAGCCGCAGCCGCACTCCCTCGGCGCTGCTCACCACGTACGGCTGGTGCGCCGATGGCAGCGCCGTGTACGGGTGCCAGACGTGCGCCCGGTCGGCGGCCAGGATCTCCTCGGGTGTCACGCGCGTTCCTTCCAGGCCGGGACGGCTCGATCGCCGCCGACGGCACGCGCCGCTGCGCGGTGCCGGACCACTTGTGCGCGTCCTTTGCTCTGCTTCACCCGACGCAACACCCGGTGTCCGGATACCGGACGTTGGCCGTTGCGTGGGTTGAAGCAGAGCAAAGGACGCGGGGACAGGTCAGCGGCCGGCGCGGCAGGGCGCACGACCACGCCAACCGACACCAGAGCCGGGGCGGCACGACGCACGACCAGGCCACCGGAAACGGAGGCCGCAGTCGGCTCGACCGCCCCTGCGGTCACCGGCCGGCGACCGGGTCAGGTGCTCCCGTGGTGGCCTTCGCGCGGGCGACGGCCCGGACCAGGGCGGGGCCCCGGTAGATGAAGCCTGTGTAGAGCTGCACCAGGGCGGCTCCGGCGTCGAACATGCGAGCGGCGTCGTCCGGGTCCAGCACTCCGCCGACCCCGATGATCGGCAGCCGGCCACCGGTCTCCCGGTGGACGAAGGCGACCACCTCCCGGGCCCGACCGGTCAGTGGACGGCCGGAGAGCCCGCCGGTCTCCGCGCCGCGCTGCGCGTCCGTCGGGGCAAGCCCGTCACGGCCGAGCGTGGTGTTGGTGGCGATCACCCCTGCCGCACCCCGGGCCAGGCAGACCTCCAGCAGTTCGGCGATGGCCGCCTCGGTCAGATCAGGGGCGATCTTGACCAGCACCGGCTTCTCCCCCACCAGGGCGGCGAGCAGCGCGTCCAGGTGCGTACGGTCCTGCAGCGAGCGCAGGCCCGGCGTGTTCGGCGAGGAGACGTTCACGGCGAAGTAGTCGCCGTGCCCGCGCAGCGCACGGTACGAGGTGAGGTAGTCCTCGACAGCCTCGTCGAGCGGCGTCACCTTGGACTTGCCGAGCGAGATGCCCAACGGCACACCGATCGGGCGCGGCAGCGCGGCCAGCCGGGCGGCCAACGCGGCGGCACCGGCGTTGTTGAAGCCCATCCGGTTGACCACCGCCTCGCTGGCCGGCAACCGGAACAGGCGGGGCCGGGGATTACCCGGCTGCGCATGTGCGGTGACAGTGCCCACCTCGACGAAGCCGAAGCCGAGCGCCGGCCAGGCCGCCAGCGCCGCGCCGTCCTTGTCCATGCCGGCGGCCAGCCCGACCGGGTTCGGGAACCGGACTCCGAAGACCGTGCGCGGCGCGTTCACCGCGTACCGGGTGCGCAGGGCAGCGAGCGCGGCGGGCCGCCGGGACAGCGCGGCCAGCCGCCGCAGCGTCCACTCGTGCGCGGCCTCCGCGTCGCCACCGCCGAGCCGGAACAGCCAGGGCCGTACCGCCCGCTCGAACAGCGTCACTGGGCGGCCCGCAGGGTGGCGTGCAGGTCCTGCAGGGGGCGTACCTGCATGTCGCCGCGGATCCGCGCCTCGATGCCCATCACCGCGGCGGCAGCGCCGGGGACCGTGGTGATGCAGGGGATGTCACCGGTGACGGCGGCGCTGCGGATCTCGTAGCCGTCGGAACGGGCGCTGGCACCCGAGCCCTGAGGCGTGTTGATCACCAGGGCCACGTGGCCACCGAGGATCAGCGACACCGCGTCGTCGCCCTCACCGGCCTGGTAGTGCTTACGGACCTGCTCGCAGGCGATGCCGTGCCGGCGCAACACCTCGGCAGTGCCGGCGGTCGCCACGATCTCGAAGCCCAGATCGGCGAGCCGCTTGATCGGGAAGATCATGCCGCGCTTGTCCCGGTTGGCGACCGAGACGAAGATCTTCCCGGCGGTCGGCAGCGAGCCGTACGCGGCTGACTGGCTCTTGGCGAACGCGTGCCCGAAGTTGGTGTCGATGCCCATCACCTCGCCGGTGGACTTCATCTCCGGCCCGAGCAGCGAGTCGATCCCCTTGCCGGCGCGGGTCCGGAAACGCTTGAACGGCAGCACCGCCTCCTTGACCGCGATCGGCGCGTCGGCGGGCATCGTGCCGCCGTCGCCGGTCGCCGGGAGCATTCCCTCGGCGCGCAGCTCGGCGATGCTCGCGCCGAGCGCGATGCGGGCCGCCGCCTTGGCCAGCGGCACCGCCGTCGCCTTCGAGACGAACGGAACTGTCCGCGAGGCGCGCGGGTTGGCCTCCAGGACGTAGAGCACGTCGTCCTTGAGCGCGTACTGCACGTTGAGCAGGCCCCGGACGCCGACGCCACGGGCGATGGCCTCGGTGTAGCGGCGGACCTCGGCCAGGTGCGACCCGGCGAGGGTGATCGGCGGCAGCGCGCACGACGAGTCGCCGGAATGGATGCCGGCCTCCTCGATGTGCTCCATCACGCCGCCGATGTAGACCTCACCGTCGGCGTCGCACAGCGCGTCCACGTCGATCTCGATGGCGTCGTCGAGGAAACGGTCGACCAGCACCGGGTGGTCCGGGGAGATGTCGGTGGCCCGACCGATGTAGTCGCGCAGCGTCGGGTCGTCGTAGACGATCTCCATGCCACGCCCGCCCAGCACGTACGACGGCCGGACCAGCACCGGGTAGCCGATCTCGTCGGCGATCCCCTTGGCCTCGTCGTAGGACGTGGCCATGCCGTGCGCCGGCGCACGCAGCCCCGCGCGGGCCAGTACGAGGCCGAAGGCGCCCCGCTCCTCGGCAAGGTGGATCGACTCCGGGGAAGTGCCGACCACCGGCACACCGGCGTTCTTGAGTCGCTGCGCCAACCCCAGCGGGGTCTGCCCGCCGAGCTGCACGACCACCCCGACCACGCCCGGCCCGCCGGCCGCCCGGCCCGAGGAGTCCTCGGCGTGCCAGACCTCCAGGACGTCCTCGAAGGTCAGCGGCTCGAAGTAGAGCCGGTCGGCGGTGTCGTAGTCGGTGGAGACGGTCTCCGGGTTGCAGTTGACCATGACGGTCTCGTAGCCGGCCGACCGCAGCGCCTGCACGGCGTGCACGCACGAGTAGTCGAACTCGATGCCCTGCCCGATCCGGTTCGGGCCGGAGCCCAGGATCAGCACCTTCGGCCGGTCCGACGGCACGACCTCGGTCTCCGAGTCGTACGTCGAGTAGTGGTACGGCGTGGTCGCCTCGAACTCGGCAGCGCAGGTGTCCACGGTCTTGTAGACCGGGCGTACGTCGAGGCGGTGCCGCAGGGTGCGGACGCCGTCCTCGGCGGCCAGTTCCGGGCGCAGCGCGGCCAACTGCCGGTCGGACAGGCCGGCCCGCTTGGCGCGGCGCAGCAGGTCGGCGTCGAGCACCGGGGCGTCCACGATCTCCGCCCGCAGCTCGATAAGGGCGACGATCTGGTCCAGGAACCACGGGTCGATGCCACCGGACGCGGCGCTGACCTCGGCGATCGACGCGCCGAGGCGCAGCGCGCGCTCGACGGTGTACAGCCGGCCGTCGTGCGGGATGCGCAACGCGGCCAGGGTGTCGGCCAGGGTGACGCCCTCCGGGTCCGGAGTGGTCCAGAAACCAGATGATTTGGTTTCCATCGACCGCATCGCCTTGTTGAGCGCCTCGGAGAAGTTGCGGCCCAGGCTCATCGCCTCGCCCACCGACTTCATCGTGGTGGTCAGCTCCGGGTCCGCGCCGGGGAACTTCTCGAACGCGAACCGGGGGATCTTCACCACCACGTAGTCCAGGGTCGGCTCGAACGCCGCCGGAGTCTTCAACGTGATGTCGTTGGGGATCTCGTCGAGGGTGTAGCCGATGGCCAGCTTCGCGGCGATCTTGGCGATCGGGAAGCCCGTCGCCTTGGACGCCAGCGCCGACGACCGGGACACCCGCGGGTTCATCTCGATCACGACGATGCGGCCGTCGACAGGGTTGACCGCGAACTGGATGTTGCAGCCACCGGTGTCCACACCGACCTCGCGCAGCACCGCGATGCCCAGGTCACGCAGCCGCTGGTACTCCCGGTCGGTGAGCGTCATGGCCGGTGCCACTGTGACGCTGTCGCCGGTGTGCACGCCCATCGGGTCGATGTTCTCGATCGAGCAGACCACCACCACGTTGTCGTGCCGGTCGCGCATCAGTTCGAGCTCGTACTCCTTCCAGCCGAGCACGCTCTCCTCGATGAGCACCTCGTGCACCGGGCTGGCGGCCAAGCCGTCACCGGCGATGCGGGCCAGGTCCTCCGGGGTGTGCGCCATGCCCGAGCCCAGACCGCCCATTGTGAACGACGGCCGGATCACCACCGGCAGCCCAAGCTCGGCGACGGTCTCCTCGACCTCTTCCATCGAGTGGCAGACCCGGGAGCGGGGCACCAGCGCGGCCGGGTCGTCGACGCCGAGCCGGACACCGGCCTTCGCGACGATCTCCTTGAACAACTGGCGGTCCTCGCCCCGGTTGATGGCGTCGATGTTCGCGCCGATCAACTCGACGCCGTACTTCTCCAGGACGCCGTTGGAGTGCAGGGCGACAGCCGTGTTCAGCGCGGTCTGCCCACCGAGGGTCGCCAGGATCGCGTCCGGGCGCTCCTTGGCGATGACCAGTTCCACGAACTCCGGGGTGATCGGCTCGACGTACGTGGCGTCGGCGAACTCCGGGTCAGTCATGATCGTCGCCGGGTTGGAGTTGACCAGGCTGACCCGGATCCCCTCACTGCGCAGCACCCGACACGCCTGGGTGCCGGAGTAGTCGAACTCGCAGGCCTGCCCGATGACGATCGGCCCGGAGCCGATCACCAGGATGTGCTTGAGATCGCTCCGCTTAGGCATTGCTGCGCCCCTCGCTGTGGTTCGGGCCTTCACTGTGCTGCCGGTCGAGCGCGTCAGCGCCCTCGCCGGTCTGCCGGTCGAGGACGCCAGCGCCCTCGATCAACTCGGCGAAACGGTCGAAGAGATAGTCCGCGTCGTGCGGACCGGCCGCCGCCTCCGGGTGGTACTGCACGGTGAACGCGGGTACGTCCACGGCCCGCAGCCCCTCGACCACGTTGTCATTGAGGCAGACGTGCGACACCTGAACACCACCGAACTCGGTCTGGATCACCTGGTCGGGGACCACCGCCCCCTGCCCGGCGCCCGGCACCTGCACCGCGAAACCGTGGTTGTGGCTTGTCACCTCCACCTTGCCGGTGACCCGGTCGAGCACCGGCTGGTTGATGCCACGGTGGCCGTAGCCCAGCTTGTAGGTCCCGAAGCCCAACGCCCGGCCGAGGATCTGGCTGCCGAAGCAGATGCCGAACAGCGGGATGCGGCGGGTCAGCACCTCCCGGGCCAGCGCCACCGGTCCGTCGGCGGTCGCCGGGTCACCCGGGCCGGGCGAGAAGAACACCGCGTCCGCGCCGGTGGCGAGCAGGTCCTCGATGCTCGACGAGGCCGGCAGCACGTGGGTGGTCACCCCACGCTCGGCCAGCCGCCGCGGCACGTTGCGCTTGATGCCCAGGTCCAGCGCCGCGACGGTGAACCTCCGCTCGCCGATCGCCTCGACGACGTACGGCTTGGCGGTGGTCACCTCGGCGGAGAGGTCCGCGCCGACCATCTGCGGCGACGCGAGGACCCGGGCCAGCAGGCTCTGCGGGTCCGTGTCGATGCTGGAGATGCCCACCCGCATGGCGCCCCGCTCACGCAGGTGCCGGGTCAGCGCCCGGGTGTCCACCCCGCTGATGCCCACCACACCCTCGGTGGCGAGCCGGTCCTCCAGACTGCCGGTGGCCCGCCAGCTCGAACCGATGCGGGCCGGGTCGCGCACCACGTACCCGGCCACCCAGATCCGGTCGGACTCGTCATCCTCGCCGTTGACGCCGGTGTTGCCGATGTGCGGCGCGGTCTGCACGACGACCTGCCGGTGATAGGACGGGTCGGTGAGGGTCTCCTGGTAGCCGGTCATGCCGGTGTTGAAGACGGCCTCGCCGAAGGTCTCCCCGACACTGCCGTACGCCTCGCCGTGGAAGATGCGCCCGTCCTCGAGTACGAGAATCGCGGGCCTGCGCTTGCTCACTTGACAGCCTTTCCGTCCAGAACCGTCGGCTCGCCACGCAGGAAGGTCGCCACGATGCGACCAGGCAGCGTCATGCGGGCGTACGGGGTGTTGCGACTGCGACTGGCCAGCTCCGCCGGCTCGATGGTGCGGCGGACGGCCGGGTCGACGAGGGTCAGGTTGGCCGGCACACCGGGTGCCGGGTCGACGCCGTGCCCGGTCAGCCCGGCGATCCGGGCCGGCGTGCGGGACATCCGCTCGGCGATCAGGTCCCACTCGGGGCCGAGCACGTCGAGCGCGATGGACAGGGCCGTCTCCAGACCGAGCATTCCCGGCCGGGCGTACGCCCACTCGCACTCCTTGTCCTCCACGGCGTGCGGGGCGTGGTCGGTGGCGATGATGTCGATGACGCCTTCGGCGAGCGCGGCGCGCAGCGCGGCGATGTCCGAAGCGGTCCGCAGCGGCGGGTTGACCTTGAAGACCGGGTCGTAGCTCTCCGCGCGCTCGTCGGTGAGCAGCAGGTGGTGCGGGGTGACCTCGGCGGTGACGCGTACCCCACGGGCCTTCGCCTGACGCAGCACCTCGACGCTGCCGGCGGTGGAGACGTGGCAGACGTGCAGGCGGCTGCCCACGTGCTCGGCGAGCAGCACATCCCGGGCGATGATCGCCTCCTCGGCGACCGCCGGCCAGCCGATCAGCCCGAGCCGGGTGGAGACCTCACCCTCGTGCATCTGGGCGCCCTCGGTGAGCCGGGGCTCCTCGGCGTGCTGGGCGATGACCCCGTCGAACGCCTTGACGTACTCCAGTGCCCGGCGCATCAGCAGTGGGTCGGCCACGCAGTGCCCGTCGTCGGAGAAGATCCGCACCTGCGCCGCCGAGTCGGCCATCGCGCCCAACTCGGCGAGGCGTTCGCCGGCCAGGCCGACGGTCACCGCGCCGACGGGTTGCACGTCGACCAGCCCGGCCTCGCGGCCGAGCCGCCACACCTGCTCGACCACGCCCGCGGTGTCGGCCACCGGAGAGGTGTTGGCCATCGCGCAGACCGCCGTGTAGCCGCCCAGCGCCGCAGCCCGGGAGCCGGACTCGACGGTCTCGGCGTCCTCCCGACCCGGCTCGCGCAGGTGGGTGTGCAGGTCGACAAGGCCGGGCAGGGCGACAAGCCCGGTGCCGTCGATGACCGTCGCGTCCGGCGCGGACAATCCCGCTTCGACCTCGGCGACGACGCCGTCGCGGATCAGCAGGTCCGTCGGCGCGGCGCCGACGACGCTCACGCTGGTGATGAGGTACGCGGTCACCGGTTGTTCCCTCCGAGCAGCAGGTACAGGACGGCCATCCGCACGGAGACCCCGTTGGTGACCTGTTCGACGATCGTGGAGCGGGGTGAGTCGGCCACCTCGGGGGTGATCTCCATCCCCCGGTTCATCGGGCCCGGGTGCATGACGATGGCGTGCTCCGGCAGCCGGCGCATGCGGGGCCCGTCCAGCCCGTAGCGGCGGGCGTACTCGCGGGCGGACGGGAAGTAGGAGTCCTTCATCCGCTCCCGCTGCACCCGCAGCATCATCACCACGTCGACGTCGGGCAGCACCGAGTCGAGGTCGTAGGAGACGTCGGTGCCGGGTGCGAGGGCCCCGGCGATGTCGACCGGGATGAGCGTCGGCGGGCCGACGAGGGTCACCTTCGCACCGAGGGTGGACAGCAGCAGGACGTTCGAGCGGGCGACCCGGGAGTGCAGCACGTCCCCGACCACGGCGACCGACAGGCCGGCGAGCCGACCCAGCCGGGCCCGCATCGTGTACGCGTCGAGCAGCGCCTGTGTGGGGTGCTCGTGGGTGCCGTCGCCAGCGTTCACCACCGAGCCGTCCACCCAGTTCGCAAGGCGGTGCGGGGCGCCCGAGGCGGGGTGCCGCACGACCACCGCGTCGGCGCCCATCGCCTGAAGGGTCAGCGCGGTGTCCTTCAGGCTCTCGCCCTTGGCGACGCTGGAACCCTTCGCGGAAAAGTTGATCACGTCGGCGCTGAGCCGCTTCGCCGCCGCCTCGAACGAGATCCGGGTACGTGTGGAGTCCTCGTAGAAGAGGTTCACGACAGTACGGCCGCGCAGCGCGGGCAGCTTCTTGATCTCGCGGCCGGCGACAGTTGCCATCTCGGCGGCGGTGTCCAGGATCTCGGTGGCGGTGTCGGCGTCCAGGTCCGCGCCGGAGAGCAGATGCTTGATCATGCGGTTGCCCCTCCGTACAACTTGACCTCGTCGACACCGTCGGTCTCGGCGAGCGTGACCTTCACGCTCTCGGCGAGCGAGGTCGGGATGTTCTTGCCGACGTAGTCGGCGCGGATCGGCAGCTCCCGGTGGCCCCGGTCGACAAGGACCGCGAGCTGCACCGACGCCGGCCGGCCCACGTCGTTGAGCGCGTCGAGCGCGGCCCGGACCGTGCGGCCGGAGAACAGCACGTCGTCGACGAGGATGACCCGCTTGCCGTCGATGCCGCCGGTGGGCACCTGGGTGGGGCCGACCGCGCGGGTGGCATGGCGGCGCAGGTCGTCGCGGTAGAGCGTGATGTCGAGCACACCGACCGGGATGTCGACGGCCTCGAAGGTGCTGATGCGGGCCGCGAGCCGTCGCGCGAGTGGCGTGCCGCGCGTGGGAATCCCCAACAGCACGGTGTCGGCGGCGCCCTGGGTCTTCTCCAGGATCTGGTGGGCGATGCGGTCGACCACGCGCTGCACGTCGGCGCTGTCGAGGATGACCTTCACCGAGGGTTGTCGTGGTGGTGACGAGCGGGCAGCCGGTGGGTACGCCACGGCAGACCTCCTTCCCCGCCTCACGGGACGGGTCGTTAAAGGATGTCGGGCAACTCCGGTCGGACCGCGTACAGACCCGGACCGGGGCTTCACGCCACGTTACCAGTGGTCACCCGGCCGATGGACGGCGGCTGCTGACCACCGGATCAGGCCGACGAATGGGGATAACTCCCCCGGTGGCCCTCAACGGTAGGGTCACGACCACTTGACCACGTGTCCCATTCCCCGTACCGTCACGCTCCGTAGCGATCGACGGGAGAACCCCGAGCAGCACTGGGAGTGTCCGAATGCCCTCTGAATACGCCAAATCTCTGGGCGCCCGCCTGCGCTCCATCCGCCAACAGCAGGGTCTGTCCCTGCAGGGTGTGGAGGAGAAGTCGAACGGGCGGTGGAAGGCCGTGGTGGTCGGCTCGTACGAGCGTGGCGACCGCGCCGTGACGGTTTCCCGTCTGGCCGAGCTGGCCGAGTTCTACCGTGTCCCCGTCTCGGAGCTGCTGCCCGACGGCAGTGGTGTCCGTCACGAGCCCACCAGCAAGATCGTCCTGGACCTGGAGCGGCTCTACGACGAAGCCTCCGAGGACCTGGCCTACGTCGCCCGCTACGCCCGCGCCATCCAGCAGCAGCGTGGTGACTACAACGGTCGGGTGCTCTCCATCCGCGCCGACGACCTGCGCGCGCTCGCGATCGTCTACGACGCCTCGCCGTCCGGGCTGATCGAGCGGCTCACCGAGCACGGTGTGCTGGTCGCCGACCCCCGGGCGTTCTTCGCCTCCTGAGCTGTCGCTCCACCCGAAAAGGCCCGTGCCATCCGGCACGGGCCTTTTCGGTGGTGCCTGACCTCAGCGGGTGGCGTACTCGGCGATGCGGCCGAGCAGACCGTTGAGGAAGCGCGGCGAATCGTCGGTGGACATCTGCCGGGCCAGCTCCACAGCCTCGCTGATCGCCACCGCGTCGTCGATCTCGTCGACGTAGAGCAGCTCGTAGACGGCGACCCGGGCCAGGTTGCGGTCTACCACCGGCATCCGGTCCAGGGTCCAGCCCTCGGCGTAGCTGGCAATCAGCTCGTCGATCCGGTTGAGGTGTTCGGCGACCCCCTCGATCAGGCCCACCGCGTAACCCAGGTGCTCCGGGCGGGGCTGTTCGATGCGCTGGAGATAGCCGGCCAGCACCTCCACGGGCGGCCGGTCCCGCAGGTCGGCCTCGTAGAGGACATCCAGCGCCCGCTTGCGCGCCTTGCGGCGCGCCGGCATCTGCTGCTTGGGACCCTCAGCCATCAGGCGCGGCCGAGGTAACGGCCGTCGCGGGTGTCGACCTTGATCTTCTCACCGGTGGTGATGAACAGCGGGACCGGCACTGTGGCGCCGGTCTCGACGGTCGCCGGCTTGTTACCGCCGGTCGACCGGTCGCCCTGCAGACCCGGCTCGGTGTACGTGACCTCGAGCACGACGCTGGTGGGCAGCTCGATGTAGAGCGGCACACCCTCGTGGGTGGCGACTGTCGCCTCCGCCTCGGGCAGCAGGTAGTTGGCTGCCTCCCCGACGGTGCCGCCGGGAACGGTGATCTGGTCGAAGGTCTCCAGATCCATGAAGACGTAGTCCTCGCCGTCGGCGTACAGATACTGCATCGTGCGCTTGTCCACGGTCGCGGTCTCGACCTTGGTGCCCGCGTTGAAGGTCTTGTCGACCACCTTCCCGGACAGCACGTTCTTCAGCGTGGTGCGCACGAAGGCACCACCCTTACCGGGCTTGACGTGCTGGAACTCGACGACGGACCAGAGCTCGCCGTCAAGGTTGAGTACCAGGCCGTTCTTGAGGTCGTTGGTAGAGGCCATTTCCTGCCTTGATCATCAATTGGCGGACAGACCTGGCAAGTCTACAAGCTGCGCTGTGACGCGTTACCCGCCGTGGTCGGCCGCCCGTCCCGCCGCGCGGCCGGCATTCCGACGACAGTGACGGAACGTCATTTGCGGGTCGTGGCCGTCCCCACCCTCCCCGGGCCCTTTGCTCTGCTTCAACCCACGCAACAGTCACCCTCCGTAAAAGCGGCAGGGCAGGGCCGGACGACAGCGGCACCGGGTATGCGCAGCTCAATGCTTGTGTTGCGGTGGTTGAAGCAGAGCAAAGGACGCGAGCATGGAAGGTGCCGCCGACGTGCGGCAGGGATGCGGCAACCGAGGGTGACGGCCCGCGCCTGGGAGCGGTGTCACAGTGGGTGAGCCGAGAAGGCGAAAGCTGCGGCGGCCCGCCCTTGCCGCCGTCAGGAGGTGCGGGTGGCGAGGTGGTGCAGGGCGAGGCGGTAGCCGTCGATGCCGAGACCGCAGATCACCCCGGTCGCCACTGCGGAGACCACCGAGTGGTGCCGGAACTCCTCGCGGGCGTGGATGTTTGACAGGTGCACCTCGACAAGCGGCCCGCGCAGCATCGCGCAGGCGTCGCGTACCGCGTACGAGTAGTGCGACCAGGCGGCCGGGTTGAGCACCACCGCCGCGCTCTCGTCGGCGGCGGCGTGCAGCCAGCCCAACAGTTCGTGCTCCGCGTCGGTCTGGCGGACCGTCACGTCCAGCCCCAACTCCCGACCGGTCGCCTCGCAGAGCGCCACCAGGTCGGCGTAGCTGGTCGAGCCGTAGACCGCCGGTTCCCGGGTGCCCAGCCGGCCCAGGTTCGGCCCGTTCAACACGTAGACCTTCACGACGCGCATACCTCGCGGTAGGCCGCTTCGAGCAGCGCGTCGTCCGGCCCCTCAAGCATCGCGGGGCGGGCCAGCCCGTCCAGCACCACGAAACGCAGCTTGCTGCCCCGGGCCTTCTTGTCCACCCGCATCGTGGCCAGCAGTCGTGGCCAGGCGTCGGCCGGGTAGCTCACCGGCAGGCCGATCGCGACAAGGGTGCGGCGGTGTCGGTCTGCGGTCGGCGCGTCCAGGCGGCCGGCGAGGCGGGCCAGCGCGGCGGCGTACACCAGGCCGACGGAGACGGCATGGCCGTGCCGCCAGCGGTAGCCCTCGTTCTGCTCAATCGCGTGCGCGAGGGTGTGGCCGTAGTTGAGGACCTCCCGCAGGCCGGACTCGCGCAGGTCGCCGGCGACCACGTCGGCCTTGACCCGGATGGCCCGCTCGATCAGCTCCCGGGCCACCGGCCCGCGCGGGTCGGTGGCCGCGGCCGGGTCGCGCTCGACCAGGTCGAGGATCACCGGATCGGCGATGAAGCCGCACTTGACCACCTCGGCCAGCCCGGCCGCCAGGTCGACGGCGGGAAGGCTGTCCAGGGTGGCCAGGTCGGCCAACACCCCGACCGGCGGGTGGAACGCGCCCACCAGGTTCTTGCCTGCGGCGGTGTTGATTCCGGTCTTGCCGCCCACTGCGGCGTCCACCATGCCCAGCAGCGAGGTCGCCACCGGCACCCAGCGCACACCGCGCAGCCAGCAGGCCGCGACGAAGCCGGCCAGGTCGGTCACCGCGCCGCCACCCACCCCGACCACCGCGTCGGTACGCGTGAAGCCAGCCGCGCCCAGCCGGTCCCAGCAGGCAGCGGCCACGTCGATCTGCTTGCCCGACTCGGCGTCGGGCACCTCGATCGGCAGCGGCTCGATCCCGGCCGCGCGCAACCGTTCGCCGAGCGCGTCGGCGAGGGTCTTGAGCGGGGGCGTGTGCAGCACCGCCGCCCGGGTCGCGCCGGGCAGCAGGCCGGGCAGGGCGTCCAGCAGGTCGCGGCCGACCAGCACGTCGTACGGCCGCTCGCCGCCGACCGGGATCCGGGTCACGTCGTCCATCGCCGGCAGCCTAGTCGAGCGCGTGGCGCGGCGGCGTCGGGAGACGGCGGCGCCCACTGCGTGAAACCGGACAGGACTGTCGGTGCTCGGCCGTAGGGTCGGCTCGACGACCGAGTGAAGGAGCGACAGATGGCGACGTTCGTGCTGGTGCCGGGGTTCTGGCTGGGCGCCTGGGCGTGGCGGGACGTGACCGGGGCGCTGCGCGCGCAGGGGCACGAGGTCTACCCGATGACGCTGACCGGGCTGGCCGAGCGTGACCACCTCGCCGGGCCGGACGTCACCCTGGACACGCACACCACCGACATCGTCCGGCTGATCGAGGTCGAGGCGCTGCGCGACGTGGTGCTTGTCGGCCACTCCGGCGGCGGGATGCCGGTCGCCCAGGCGGCGGACCGCATCCCGGACCGCATCGCCCGGGTGGTCTACGTGGAGAGTGGGCCGCTGCCCGACGGCACGGCGCAGTTCGACACGGTGCCGCCGGAGGAGCAGCAGCGCCTGCGGGCTCTCATCGGCACCGGGCACCTGCTGCCGCCGCCGGCCTGGGATCCGGCGGCCGACCCGACCAACCTGGCCGGGCTTGATGACCCGACGTTGGCCCTGCTACGCGCCCGCGCCACCCCGCAGCCGCTGCGCACCGCCACCGACCCGGTCCGTCGCACCGGCGGCCGTCCGGTGCCGACCGCCCTGGTCGCCAGCACCTTCCCGCTCACAGTGGTCCGCGACATGATCGACCAGGGGCACCCGTTCTTCACCGGTTTGGCCGGGGGTCGGCTGTTCGAGGTGCCCACCGGGCACTGGCCGATGCTCAGCGAGCCGAAGGCCCTGGCCGACGCGCTCGACGCCGCCGCCCGCGACTGACGGGCCCGGCTGCCGCCATGACCTGAACAGGCCCAGCTTCCGTCCGAGATTCCTGCCAACCCGGTGAAACCGGCGGGCGAGGGCAGGCGTGTTGGGGGCGCGTCGGCGAGAAGTGCCGACGTGGCGTCCATGGGGACTGCCCGGCGGCCAGCCGCGGGGCAGCAGGTGAGGAGCGGGACATGTCCAAGGTGAAGTGGGCCACCGGCGCGGTGCTCGTGGTGTGCGGCGGTGCGCTGGTGGCGTGCCAGTCCGACCCGACCGCGACTCCTGTCGCCTCCAGCGGGCCGGCCGCGCCCGCCTCGGCGACCGCGTCCGCGACGGTGCCGCCGTCGTCCAGCCCTGCGTCGGCCAGCCCGCCGTCGTCCAGCCCGGCGTCGGTCACGCCGAGTCCGCGTACTCCGGCCGGTTCGACCGACCGCGTGCTGTCCGGCACGCGGGAGGTCACCATCGTGCGGGTGCAGTCACCCGAGGGTGGCATCGCCCTCGACGGACAACTCATGGAAGTCGACGACGACAGCGGTCGCCAACTGTTCGTCCCCACCCCGCTCGGCGGCGACACCTACCTCATCAAGGCATACGGCCGGGCCGACGGCCACCCCGCCAACGACGAACCAGCCTGCTGGCAGGTCGACAACCCCGGCAACGCGCGCCCGCTGACAATCGAGGGAGCCGTCTGCGACCCCGACAACCCGGCGCAACGCTTCACGATCACCGCCAGCGGCAAGGGCGCATACGCCATCAGCAACAGGTCGGCGTACCTCCAACACTCCCCCAGCAGGGGCATCATCCTCGAAGAAGTCGGCGACGCACCCCTGCGCAGCACCTTCCGACTCGTCGACAACGGCCCCGCCCGGCGCCCCGCCGGCGGCTGACCGGGTCAGCGCGGCAGCAGCGCGGCGATCTCGGCAGCGATCTCCGCCGGGGTACGGCCGTCGGTGACGACCGTCTCGGTGGCCACCTCGGCGTAGAGCGGGCGGCGCTGGTCCATCAGGTGCTTGAGGGTGGCGCGCGGGTTGATCGCCAACAGTGGTCGGCCCGCGCCGAGCCCGACCCGTTTCACGGCGTCGGGCAACTCGACCGAGAGGTGCACGACCCGATGCCCGATCAGGGCGGCGCGGGTCTCCTCGGCCAGCACCGCGCCGCCACCTAGGGCGAGCACACCTGGGCTCGCGGCCAACGCGGCGGCGACGGCGGCCCGTTCCAGGGCACGGAAGTGTTCCTCGCCCTCGTCGATGAAGATCTCCGGGATGGGCTTGCCGGCCATCTGCTCGATGTCGGTGTCGGTGTCCCGGAACTCCACACCGAGTACGGCGGCGAGCGCCTGCCCGACAGTGGTCTTGCCGCAGCCGGGCGCCCCGACCAGCACGACGACCGGCGCCATCAGCGGATGACCAGCGCGTCGAGGTAGCTGTCGAGGTTGCGGCGGATCTCGGCGACCGAGTCACCGCCGAACTTCTCGGTGGCGGCCTCGGCCAGCACCAGGGCCACCATCGCCTCGGCGACGACCGCCGCGGCCGGCACCGCGCAGACGTCCGAACGCTGGTTGATGGCGGTCGCCGGCTCACCGGTGGTGACGTCCACGGTGGCCAGCGCGCGGTTCAGCGAAGAGATCGGCTTCATGGCGGCGCGGACCCGCAGCGGTTCACCGGTGGTGATGCCGCCCTCCAGACCGCCGGCCCGGTCGGTGACCCGGCGAACACCGGTGGCCGACGGGATGATCTCGTCGTGTGCCTCGGAGCCGCGCGAGCGGGCCTGCTGCCACCCGTCGCCGATCTCCACGCCCTTGATCGCCTGGATCGACATGAGCGCGGTGGCCAGCCGGGCGTCGAGCTTGCGGTCCCACTGCACGTGACTGCCCAGCCCCGGCGGCACGCCGTACGCCAGCACCTCGACCACACCGCCGAGAGTGTCGGCGGCCTTCTTCGCGGCGTCGACCTCGGCGACCATCAGGGCGCTGGCCTCCGGGTCGAGGCAGCGCAGCGGGTCGGCGTCGATGCGGGCGGCGTCCTGCGGGCTCGGGCGCAGCCCGGGCTTCGCGGCGACCGGACCCAGCTCGATGACGTGCGAGACGATCTCGACGCCGAGTGCCTGCCGGATCAGCGCCTTGGCGACAGTGCCGACGGCCACCCGGGCGGCGGTCTCCCGGGCACTTGCTCGCTCCAGGATGGGTCGGGCGTCGCTGTGGCCGTACTTCTGCATGCCGGCCAGGTCGGCGTGACCGGGCCGGGGACGGGTCAGCGGGGCGTTGCGGGCCTGCCGGGCCAGCTCGTCGGGGTCGACCGGGTCGGCGGCCATCACGGTGCGCCACTTGGGCCACTCGGAGTTGCCCACCCGGATCGCCACCGGGCTGCCCAGTGTGACGCCGTGCCGCAGCCCGCCGAGCACCTCGACCTCGTCCTGCTCGAACGACATCCGGGCGCCCCGGCCGTAGCCGAGCCGCCGACGGGCCAGCTCACCGGCGATCTCGGTGGTGCTCACCTCGATGCCGGCCGGCACCCCCTCCATCAACGCGACGAGGGCGGGACCGTGCGATTCACCTGCAGTCAACCAGCGCAACACAGCGGTCAGTCTGTCACGCCCGGCCACCGGCCCGGTGCGCTGCCCGCCGCGTCCCGCCCTACGGACGGCGGCACACGTCGGGACAGCCGTCGGCGGTGACCCGGTGGGAGCCCGGGCCACCGCTGACTGTGGGTCAGATGCCCCGGCCGCGCTTGTGCAGGGTGCGCAGCACCGCGTCGGCCCGTACCACCCGACCGGCGACCGCGAGCGCCAGGTAGGCGCGCGGCTCGCGGGGGTTGCGACGCAGGGTGCGCCGCGCCCAGCGCAGCGCGCCCCGGCGGTCGCCGGAGGCGGCCCGGGCGAACGCGATCTGCCCGGCGACGCGGGCCTCCCCGGCCGGCTGGGTGGCGAACTCCGGGTAGCGCTGCAGCAGCCACTGCAACGCCTCGGAGATCGTGTCCCAGCGCTGGGCGAAGTACGAGCGCTTGTGCCAGCGCACGAGCACCGACGGGGTACGCAGGTTGAGCAGCGGCGCGCTGCGGGCGGCCCGCAACAGGAACTCGTAGTCCTCGGCGTAGCTGCCCGGGATCTCCTCGTCGACAAGGCCGAACCCGTCGCGCAGCGCTGCCGCGCGGATCAGGAAGGTCGACGGGTGCAGCTCCGTCATCCGGTCCCGCAGCAGGTCGTCAAGGGTGATCCGGTCCTTGTCGAGCACCCGGTCGACGGTGTGCCCGTCGTAGGTGACCCGGATGCCGCAGCACACGAACTCGGCGGCCGGGTCCGCGGTCAACGCGTCGACCTGGGCGGCCAACTTGCCCGGCAGCCACTCGTCGTCGTCGTCGCAGAACGCGACGAGCTCACCTTCGGCGGCGAGGGTGCCGCTGTTGCGGGCGCCGGCGAGGCCCGGCGTGCGCTCGTTGCGGATCACCCGCACCGCACGGTCCGGACCGGTCAGCCCAGCCAGCTCGGTCAGCGACTCGTCGGGCGTGGACTGGTCGAACACGACCACCGCTTCGATACCGCCCGCGTACTCCTGGGCGAGGATCGCCGCCAGCGCGGCGCGCAGCAGCTCGGGCCGGTCCCGGGTGGGCACCACGACGCTCACTGTCGGCTGCCGGGTCATCGAATCTCCTCCGTACCCCGGCCGGAACGCGGCCAGGTCCGCCAGCGGGGGCGGCGCCGGTTCGACCGGGCCACCAGGTCCTCCACGATCTGTCCCACCCGGAACACCGCCGCCCGGCGCGCCTCGTGCGCGTCCGGGTCGGCGGCCACCGCGTAGCGGGACGGGTCGGCGTGCCCGGCGTCGAGCGCGTCGTGCAGCGCCTCCCGGGTCTCGCAGAGCGCCACCAGGCCGGCCGCGCCGAGCCTGCGGGCGAAGAGCTGCTGGTGGTCGTCGACGTGCTCACCGTGCAAAGGGTCGCGGGGCACCACGATGGGCAGGTGGCCGTGCCGGCGGGCTTCCAGGATCGTCGCCGGGCCGCCGTGGCAGACCACCAGGTCGGCGTCGGCCATCGCCTGTTGCAGGTCGTCGTGGCCGAGGAACGGCACCGCTCCGGGCAGCTGCGGCGCCTCGGTGTGCCCGTGCTGCACGGTCAGTGCGACCGGGCGGTCGACCTTCGCGTGCCACTGGGCCAGCCAGTCGACGAGCCGGTCGAAGCGGTGCTTGTCGGTGCCGACCGCGACAAGCAGTCGGATCTGCGCGCTCTGCCTGGTGTCGCGCTGGCGGGGCAGCCGGGCCGGCTCCGAGGTGCCGGCCGCGTACGGGCGCGGTGCGGTGCCGGTCTCCCCGTTCACAGCAGCGTCCCGACGACTGTGGCCTCCGGGTACTGCCGGCGCTGCTCGTCCCACTGCACGAGCATCGCGGACAGGAACGGGCGGCAGAGCCGGGCCGTCAGCGTCGGCGTGTCGATCCGGTCGTACACCTCGATGTAGACCGTCGGGATGCGCCGCAGGCGGGCCAGCACCACGAACGGCACCGCGACCCCGGCGCCGGTGGTGACCACGGCGGCGACCCGCCTACGGCGTAGCACCCGCCAGGCCAGCAGCGCGTTGCGCAGCAGGTTCGGCACGTTGCGGGTGGTCGGATGGTGCGCGGGCACCAGGTCCTCCCCGGCCAGCAGCGACACCGCCTCCGGGGTGTCGAAGGTGACCCAGCAGCGTCGCCACTGTTCGTACCAGGGCGCAAGGGCGAGCAGTTGCGCCAGGTGTCCGCCGCTGGATCCCACAAGCAGCAGCACCGGCGGCTCGCCGCCGTCGTTGTTCGCGTCCACGCGACTCCCCACAAGTTCGCTTGGAATTCAGGTTTGGACCAGCCAGAAGCAGATCACAGGTTCGCCGGCCGTTGAATAGCGCGACCGGCCGAGGTGACGATCTCCACCCGGGGCGTCCGGGTGCACCGTCCGTCCTGGACCCATCGACATCCATCACGACCTGCTAGTTCGTCGTCACTCTACGACACATTCCCGTCGTAGCGGTTTTCCCAGTTCAGGAGGTATGTCGTTTCTCGATGACGTCCAACAGTGCGGGATGCAGCGCGCCGTTCCAGCCCGCGCCAGCGTCGGCCAACCGCCACGTCCGCAGCCACATCTCCACCAGGTACGCGTCGGCCACCAGCCGGCGCTGCCCCGGATTCAGGCCGAGCCGCTCACCGTGCCGGTCCAGATGCTCGTCAACGGCGGTAGCGGCCACGGCGGCCGGTTCCCCCCGCAGCACCAGTGACCGCTGGAACGCGTCGTGCGCCAGGTCGAAACCGAGCGGCACGTCCGGGGCGCTGTGCTCCCAGTCCCACGCGACCAGCCGGCCGGCGTGCAGGCCCAGGTTCCACGGCACCCAGTCGCCGTGCCAGTGCCCGAACTCCACTGCGGTGTCACGGTGCCGGCGAGCCAGCGCGGCGACTGCGGCGACCGCCCGCGCGCCGGCCGGCTCGGCCACGGCGGCCCGGTCGGCAAGCGCGGTCAGCCGGTCGAGGAACGTCGAGGAGGCGAACGGTCGGGGTGCCCCCGCCGGAGCGCCCCGGCGGGCCACCGCGAGCAGGGCCGCGATCCGCGGCGGGTCGTCGACAGGTACGCCGCGCACGTCGGGCGGCAACGGCTCCACCACCGCGACCACGTGGTCGCCCCACACCGTCTCGGTGAGCAGCCCCGGCGGCGTCGGGTGGTCGGTCACGCCGGTCACCGCGCGCAGGTCCCGCAGCGCCGCCGCCTCGGCGGTGACAAGCGCCCGGGTGGCGTCGTTCCAGCCGATCTTCGCGTAGCCACGCGGGCGACCGTCGGCGTCGAACAGTTGCAGGGTGGGCTTGCCGTTCGGGTCCGGTGGACGAACACCGAAGGCTGCCAGCAACGGCGTACCGCCGAGATCGGCGGCGAGCCGCTCGGTAAGCAGCAGGTCGACCGCAGGCACGCCCGCCGGCACCGAGACGGTGAGCGTCGGAAAGGGCGCCAGGCCCGCGCCGCCGAACCGGGCCAGCCCGCCGATCGCCGCCCGCAACGCACGCACCTTCGGCGGACGCAACGCGTTGTACGCCAGCAGCGACGCCGCACCGGCCCGGGGAGCGCCAAGCGGCACCAGGAACCGTGCCCGGGCCACCGACGGCACCACCGCGTAGCGGGCCACGGCCCGGTGACCGGCCGGCAGGTCTCCGCCCACGGTCAGGCCGACCCTGTCGTCCGGGAACACCGCGCGACTGACCCAGCCCAGTCCGTCTGACCGGGATCGGGGATCCGTGTCCGAGGCGACCTCCGTCGTCACGCCGCCCGGTCCGCCCAGTCGAGGTCCAACCCGAGCCGCTCGCGCAGCGCGTCGTTGTACGGCCGGTAGTACTCGGTCAGCTCGGCGCGCACCGCGGGGTCCAACGGCGCGGAACGCCTGTCGTTGTAGACCTTGAAGTCCGGCAGGTCGTGCGGCGGCAGGCCGAGGAAGTCGAGTGTGCGCCCGTAGGTGGCGCGGGCGTCGCGGTACAGGTCCTCGCTGGGCAGGAAGAGGATCTGCGACCTGTCGAAGCGCTCCAGCCACGGCTCCAGGTGCTCCAGGTAGCGCCCCCGGGCCCGGTACGTGTACCAGTCGTACGCCTCGCTGAACGACTCCGGCTCGGCGATCAGCCGCTCCCGCTCCCCCGCCGTCCGCTCCGGCTCGGCGGCCAGCGCGGCGGCGAAGTCCAGCGGCTCGATGCCGTGGGTGCGGCGCTCCTTCCAGTGCGAGTACGCCCGCTCCACCGGGTCCCGCAGGAGCACGATCAGCTTCACCGTCGGCATGAGCGCGGACACCCGCTGCGCGGCGAGCGGGTGGAACATGTACAGCGGTGCCGCCTCACCGACGCGGACCGGCCCGCCGTGCCGCCGCTGGAGCGCCTCGCGGTGCCGCTCGGTGGGGAAGTGCGACCTGTACCACGCCTCGCCGCGACCCCAGTGCTCCTCGAAGTAGTGCGCCGACTTCGTGTTCCACGCGGGAAAGAGCCGGGGAACGAGGGGGTGCTGGATGAGGTAGTTCCACAGGGAGGTGGTGCCGCCCCGCTTGGTGCCGATGATGAGGAAGTCCGGCAGGGGCCGCCGATCACTGGTGCGGACCCCGTAGTCGACGAGGGATTCCTTCACCCGGGTGGTCACCTGGGTCGGCACCAACTGCTTGACCCGGTCACGGATGGACGCCACGACGGACCTCACCTACCTTTCGTCGATGCCGGGGTCGCCCCGGCGGCAGTGGCCGCGTCGTCCCGCCCACGGATCTGCCTCATGGTCACCCGGATGCCGGCGCGCACCCGGGGCAACGTCAACAAGCCGACGCAGCCGGCGAGCAGAACTCCCAACGCCACCGCGACGCCGGGCAGGCCGCGCCCGCCGACCAGCACGCCGACGCCGGACGCCAGGCCCACGCCGGCGACGGTGGCCGCCGCCGCGCGTAGCGTCGCACCGTCGAACAGCGGCTCCCGGACCACCGACCGGGCGAAGCCTGCCGCGCTGAGGTTCTCGGTGGTGATGCCGGCGGCCCAGGCCAGAGCCGCGCCTGTCGCACCGTGCTCCGGGATCAGCAGCAACCCCAACGTGACGGTCATCGTCAGCCCGGCCAGGGTGGACACCAGGTGCAGTCCGCTGCGCCCACCCATCAGCAGCAGGCTCTGCACGTTGCCCACGCCGGTGTTCACGAGCATCGCCAGCGCGAGCACCGTCATCGCCGGCACCCCGGCGGTGAACTCCGGGCCGAACAGTTGCAGGAAGGCCAGCGCGAACACCGCCAGCAGCAGGTACACCGGCCAGGACAGCACCAGACCCCAGATGGTCAACTGCCTGTGCACTGCCGCCGCGGCGGCCCGCTCGCCCTGCCCGAGCAGCCGGGACAACTGCGGCGACACGGCCACCCGGAGCCCCTGCATGGCCAGTTGGCCAGCCAGCACGTACCTGCCGACAGCGCCGAACACGCCGGCGTCCGCCGGCCCGGCCAGCACCGAGGTGAGCAGCACGCCCACCCACATGCTGCCCGCGTCGATGGCCGCCGAGGCGGCCCGAGGCAGCGCGAAGCGCCAGAACGTCGACCAGTCGGCGCGGTTGGACCGCAACGCCGCGCCCCGGCCCAGCCCGAGCGGGCCGGCCACCAGGGTGAGGCAGGCCAGCAGCGCCAGCGCCGCCGGCACCAGCCAGCCGGTCATGCCAGCGAGCAGACCGCCGCCGGCCAGCGCGGCGGCGCCGACAAGCGCCGGGCGGGCCACCGGCAGCAGCAGGAACTGCACACCGACGTACGCGCGGATGGGTCGCACGCACCGCAGGGCGGCAAGCAGCAGCGTCATGGCCACCACCACCGGCACCGCCGCGAAGGTGACAGTGAGCAGCGCCCGGCCGTCGTCGCCGGAGCCCTGGAGCAGCCGGGGTGCGAGCGCGTCGGCGGCCAGCACACCGACGACGGCGACCAGGAGCCCGACGAGCAGCGGCGGGAGCAGCGCCACCGGGAGCATCCGGGCGGCGTCCCCCTGGCGGCCGATCCGACGCCGCGGCAGGGCCCACATGAGGCCGGTCTCGGCACCGAGCGTGCACACCGCCGTGGCAACGGTGACGACACCGATCGCCGCGAAGAAAGCGCCCGAGCCGGCCGTGCCGTACGCCCGGGTGATGACCACTGCCAGCACGAAGCCGAACAGTCCGCTGGTCGCGGCGCCGAGCAGCCCGGCCACGCCGCTGCGCGCGCTGCGCCGGGTCTCCGCCGCACCGGCGTCGGACGGGCCACTCGTGTCGGTGCCGACCGCTCCCCGGGTGGCGGCGGTCATGCCGGCACCGCCGTACGCCGGACGGCCGGCGGTTGCGACCCGCCGGACGCGGTGAGCCGTTCCCGTTCGGCGAGCGCCATCGCGAAGGCGACGGCGAAGAACGCGACCGCCAGGTTCTGGTTGGCCATGCCGTAGAACGGGATCTGCACCAGGCAGACCACCGGCACCGCGGCCAGCCACTGCCCGGCCGGTGAGGCCGCCCGCGCGCAGATCACCGCAGCGGCCACGAACCAGGCCAGGAAACAGATCAGCGCGGGTACGCCGTGACTGAACAGCACCATCCACAGCTGACCCTGGGTGCCGATCGGCGCGGCGGCGGAGACGGTGTCGACGTTCACCGGAGCGCCGTAGCCCAGCCACGGTGACTCCTGCACGCGGCGGATCACCTCGCTGTAGAGCGAGAACCGGTCGGTGTTGGTGTCGCTGGAGTCGACCCGCTGGCTGATGAGTTCGGTGATCGGGATGACAAGCGTGGTCAGCGCCCCGATCAGCACCACGCCGACGATGGACGCGGCGACCCGGACGTTGCCGCGCAGGCTGGCCCGTACCCCGAGCACCGCCAGCCCGGCGCCGAGGCTGAGGAACATCGCCCGGTTGAGGGTGAGGAAGGCCGGCGCCAGCGACAGCGGCAGCGACACCAGCAGCGCCCACCGCAGCACCCCACGCCGGCACAGCATCGTGAACGCCACCACGCAGGGCAGGGTCATTGCGTACGCGCTGCCGTAGTTGTTCGTGTACGCGAACGGCGCGGCCGGGCGGTAGATCGGGTTGAGCGAGCGGACGCTGTATTCGGCTGTGGTGAGGTGCACCATGTCCTGGATGAACGGGGTGCCGGCGACCCCGCCGGGCAGCAGCACCTCCAGCGGGGTGGTCATCTCCAGTCGGGGCACCAGCACCCCGAGCCAGCCCAGCACCACGAGCGCGAACCAGAACGCGCAGAGCGGGATGAGCACCGGCACCAGGTCGGCGCGTTCCCGTGCGGCGGCGTAGACGTAGACACCGACCACGAGCGCGGTCAGATAGAAGGCGAGCCGCAGGGTGAACGTCAACAGCGAGGCCGGTGACGTCAGTTGGGTGGCGCTGACCACCACGATGGCGAGGAACAGCAGCCAGATGCCGGCGGCCGGCGGCAGCGGCACCCGCCCCCGGGTGAACAGCAGCGCGAGCAGCAGCGCGCCAAGCAACGGCCAGCCGAGGTAGAAGGCCCCGAGCAGCCACCAGAGCGGCACCAGGCCGAACATCACGGCAAGCGGCCACAGGGGCAGCTGGGCGGGGGGCGGGGTCGGCGGGGTGGGCGCGCCTGCGGAGGGGGCGCCTCCGGGCGGCACGGTCGCCGGGGCGCGGGTGACCGACATCCGTCAGGCCCGGCCGTTGCGCGTGAGCACGAAGCCCAGCGGGGTGACGCCGGCGGCGCGCAGCCGCTCCACGAGCCGCCGCAGGTCGCTCTGCCGGGTGCGGTCCCGCTCGACGACCACCACGGCGTTGCCCTGCCGGGCGACAGCGACGCCGCGTTCGTCGGACTCCCCCGGTGGGGCGTTGTACAGCACGAGCCCGTGGTCGGCGCCCTGCCGCCAGGTGCCGAACCGGACGGTGCCCACGCCCACGGAAACCTCGTCCGGTGTGGCCGGCCGGTTGCTGTCGGTACGGGCCGACGCGACGCGGGGCAGCGTCAGGGTGGCGTCCGGGTCGGTGGACGGGCGTGCGCCGGGCGGGTGCGGGGAGGGCCGTCGGGGGGCGGGGGTCGCCGGGGTGGCGGCAGCTGCGGGTGTGCTGCCGGCCGGGCGCGGCTTGGGCACGTGCGGCCGGGACGGGTCGATGGGCAGCCGCCCCCGGTCGGCGAGCACTGCGGCGCGCAGGCGGTCGGTCCGCCCGCTGTCGTCGGCGACGAAGACCTCCCGGCCGTCGACGGCGAGTGCGACGGCGAGCCCGGCGGTGAGCGATGTGGCGTCCTCGCGGGCGGTGACAAGCGCCACCCGGGCAGGTTGGCGGACCCGCTCGGCGACCGCCATCGCCACGTACCGGATGTCCGCGTCGGCGGCTCGGGGACTGCCCCGGAAGCCCGGCCGGCGGACCGTGCCGAGCAGCGGCAGGCCCGTGGCGTCCCGGCCGTCGGCGACCGAGCGGACCCGCCGGTCGGTCGCCTCCCAGGCGTAGGACAGCACGATGCCGAGCAGCGCGCCGCCGAGCAGGCCGGCGACCAGGAAGAGCAGCCGGTTTCCGGCGGAGGTGGCGAGCGCCCGCTCGGCGGTCTGTGTGACCCAGCCGGGGTTGACGTCGACGGCAGCGATCTCGGTCCGCGAGGAGTTGAGCTGGGTGAGCTGGTTGTTGATCCCGGCCAGCTCGGCGAGTGCGGCGTCGCTGGCTGCGGTGTCCTTGGCGGCGCTCACGCGCTTCTGGACGGCGGTCTGCTGGGCGGCGACCTTCGTGATGCTGGCGTCGTAGGAGCGCAGCATCTCGGCGCGCTGCTGCTCGTACATGGCGCGTCGCACGTCGAGGTACGCCTGTGCGGCGAGGTTGGCGCCCCGCACCGCCTGCTGCGCGTCGGGCGAGGAGTAGCTGAAGCGCAGGATCTGCCCGCCGGTGGGGACCTCGACCTCGAGTGCGTCGCGGATCTCGCGCGGATCGCCGCCGACGGCGCCGGCGAGGCGCTGGACCACCTCGGTGCCGGTGGCGATGCGGCTCTCGACGTTCATGTTGACCGCCCGGTCGGCGTTCGCACCGCTGGGGGTGAACGCGTCGGTGACCACGGGCCGGACCGCCACCACCGCGTTCGCGGTCACGGCCGCCGGCACCAGCAGCACGAAGCCGAGCGCGGCGAGCAGGCCGACCAGGGCGACAGCGAGCACCAGGCGGATTCGGTGCATCGGCACCCGCAGCAGGTCGGTCAGTGTGACGGAACGGGCGGTGTTGGAGGGCGGGCCGTCCGTCGACCAGGAGGCGGGTGCGGCGTCAGTCATGGAACTTCTTCACCGTCTGTTGGGGGTTGCCGATGACGACGACGCGGGGTGGCACATCCGTGCGGACCACCGTCGCCGCGCCCACGACGCTGTCCCGCCCGACGCGGACACCCTTCATCACCAGGGCGTGCGCGCCGATCCAGACATTCTCCTCGATAACGATCGGTGCGCGCGTGGCCGCGCCGGGCGGCGCGTGGCGCAGCTCGGGCGGCAAATTGTGGAAGTCGTTGTCGAGAAGTTCACAATCGGAGAGCAGGCAGCGGTCCCCCACTGTCACCGACGTCCAGGTGCCGATCCAGGTGGCGTTGAGCAGACAGTCGGTGCCGACGCGTACCTCGCCAGGACCTGCGAAGCGGACCAGCTTGTTGATGCGGGTCCGGTCGCCGATTGTCACGCGGACGCCGCGACGCAGCCGGATCCGGCCTCGGATCTCCACGTCGCGGCCGAGCGTCAGCCGACGGTAGCGGAGCCGATACCACCCGCGTTTGACCGCGAAGACCAGGCGCACCGCGCTCTTCGCGCGGATGCCAGCGGCGCCGACCAACGACCCTCCCCATGTCGCGGGGCCGACGGCGGGGGTACCGCCGCCGGCCCAACGTGAACAATCTACCGATGTTCCGTTACGAACCGTTAACCGCTACTGCACAGAGAAGAACGTCGACGGGGTAGACCAGGACAATTCGGTGGTCGCGGGAGCGATCACCGTCGCCGTCGTACCGTCGACCACAGCGGCCGGCGCGGCCGTCGGGTCGAACGGAACACTGCGCAGCGCGCCGTCGGTGGCACCATAGACGATCTTGCCATCGACCCACGCCATGCCCCGCACCGTCGACCACGTAACGCCCGTGGTCGGCAGGGCGAACTCGGTAGCGCCCAGGTAGTTGCCGTCGATCTCGAAGTAGCGGTAGTAGAGGTTGTTCGCACCGGTACGGGTGTAGTACAGCCGCCCGTCCAGGAAGAACGCGCCCGTCAACGCCGCCGGGTTGAACCAGTCGTTGTAGCCGGACGCCTCCCACGGCGCACCGATCGTGTTGCCGTTGAACATCGAGATGTCGATCCGGCTGCCGGTGGGAGTGCCCGCCACGGTGCGCGACCAGTAGATCCGGTCGTCCACCCGCCAGGTCGCGCCCGCCGCCGTGTAGTTGGGCTGGCTGACAGTGGTCGCCGTGCCCAACGTGCTGCCGTCGAACGGCACCTTCGCCAACGTGCCGGGGCCGGTGCCCAGGTAGAGGTTGCCGCTGGTGGCCGCCGGCGGGTTCTTCGGCGTGACGGTACGCCCGCCGGCCAGCGGGAACATGCCGAGCCGGCCGTGGTACTCGTTGCCCATGCCGTCGGAGTTGTGGCCGAAGTAGAGGCCGTCCGTCCCACGCCACAGCACCGGCACCGCCGAACCCCAGTTGCTGGTGCCCGACGGCATCGAGGCGCTGCCGCTGCGACGCGGGTTCCAGTTCACCGGCATGCCGGTGGCCGGGGTGACCGCGCCGATGCCGAGCCGGTCGACAGCGCCGTTGCCGGCCCGGTCACTGGCGTTCGGGTTGTTCAACCAGCGGAAGTGCCCGCCCAGGTAGATCACGTTGTCGGCGACCTCCACCGAGGTGATGGTGTCGTTGCCCGTGAAGTTAGCCCAGGTGGCGACAAGACCGCTGCCCCGGTCGGCGGTCTCGAACCGGACCAGCGCGTCGCAGTACGCGGCCGGCCAGCCGGACCCGCCGTTGGTGCCGACCACGAACCAACTGCCGTCCGCGCCGAACCGCACGTCCTGCACGTAGTGCACGAAGGTCGCCGGGTCCGCGCACGGTGCGACGAACTTCTCGGTGCTCCAATCCAGCACCGACGGGGTGCCGGAGACGTCGACAAGCGCGATCTGGTTACGCGGCAGGTCGTTGACGAGCGTGAAGTTACCGCCGACGACAAGCGTGTTGCCGTCGGGGGCGACGTCGATCGCCCACACGTACGAGTTGGTGCCCCGCCGCCCGACCGTGGCGTTGATGTTGAAGGTCGGGTCGATGGCGCCGGTGGTCGCGTTGATCCGGGCGAGCCCGGCGTGGGCGGTGCCGTTGAGCCAGTTGAACGCCCCGGCCACGTACAGCCAGTTGCCGTTCAACACCATGTCGCGGACGTTGCCGCCGTCGGAACGCCCGACCCAGCTGTCGATGATCTCGCCGGTGCTGGGGTCGAGCGCCACCAGGTTCTTCCGCGACACCCCGTTGACGTTCTTGAAAGCGCCACCGACGATCACCGTGCCGCCCGGGCCGGCGATCAGCGAGTTGACCGCGCCGTCGAGCACCGGCAGGAACGTGGTCGAGATGGTGCCGCTCGTGCGGTCGTACGCGAACAGGTAACGCTGGGTGACCCAGGCAGACGTGGCGGTCTGCCGGATCTGGGTGAAGCTGCCGCCCACGAACACGGTGTTGCCGACCTGCGCGAACGCGCGAGTCTCACCGTCGCGGGCGTGTGGAGTCTGGTCGGCGGGGTTCGCCGAGACCAGGGTCTGCGTCGTCGGGACCGGCACCACCGCCGCCGAGGACGCCGTGGGCACGCCCAGTGTCGCGGCGGCGACCGCGAACACGACGACCCCCGCCCGGACACGACGCCTTCTTGACAATCGCCACAAGGGCGGAATTTTGGGCACGCTGCGCCTCCAAGATGGATGAGAACCCGAGGTAGCGTGCCTCGTCCACCCTGTCAGGCGCATCCGCCGATTGGGCGGTGCCTGAATCCGCAAACCGACAGATACCGGAGGATCGGATGCCCGACCTCGGTAAACGGCGTGCTGTCAGCCTCTTTTATGATCCTCAGCGGCTCCCTCCGGTGGGCTGGCGCAGGTACGGGTCCTTGCCGGCCTGTGAGAACCCGGCCAGCGCCGAGGAGTTGTGGTTCATCGTCATGTCGCAGGTCGCCGTGCGGGTGGTCATGCCCGGCGAATTGAAGTAGACGGCTGCCTTGATCTTCGGGTGCGCCTTGAGCGCGGCCGGGAAGTCCTGGAACCAGCGCTGCTTGGCACCCGCATCGGCGGAGTTGAAATTCGTGCCGAACTCGGCGAGCATCCGCGGCTTGCCAGCACCGATCCCGTTCTCGTCCAGCCAGCGGTAGAAGCCACTCACGGTGGTGCTCGGGCTCTTCCACACAGTGCTGTTGTTGCAGACGTGGAAGTTGTACGGGTCGTAGGCCACCCAGTCGACGTAGCGGTCACCGGGGTAGAGACCCGCGTACCGGGAGTAGTGCCCGGACCAGCCCATCATCGTCCAGACCCACACCGCGTTGTCGGCGCCCGCCTTGGCGAAGCGCTCGTGCACGTACCGCCACGCCCTGACGAACTCAGCGTCGCTGCCCTTCTCCGGCTCGTCCTCCGGCTCGTGGTCGAAGCCCATGAACACCGGCACCTTGGCGGCCCGGATGCGGCCGGCGACCGCGTCGATCGTCGCGTCCTGCCGACCGCTGTAGACGTCGGCCCACTTCAGCGTCGTACCGGCGGAGAAGTTGCGGGACTCCCAGGCGAAGAACATCAGCCGACCCTCGCGCATCTGCTGCTGCTCGTACGCGTCGGGGAAGGCGCCGTTGCTGCCGGCGTTGGAGAAGTCGTGGTAGCGGTGCACGATGTCGAACTTGCGGCCGACCTGCGCCTCCACGTCGGTGATCGCCTTGCCGTGGTCCCAGCCGCCGGCGGCACCGGCGGGTGAGTACATGCCCCACCAGGCGCCGCAGGAGGGGACGAGCTTGTCCGACACGGACCCGCACTTGCCAGACGGGAGTTCCGCGCTCGCCGTCGCGGTCGGCGTACGGGTCGGCGCGACCGTCGCCGACGGCTTGGGCGCGGCGGTGGTCGGCGGCGCGCTCGGCGACGGCGCCGGAGCGGGGCGGGTGGTCGGCGCGGACGACGGTGCGGTACCGATGTCATAGGTGATCGTCAGGCTGGGCCGCAGGTCCGCGTTGCGGTTCTCCACCGACGCCCAGTAGATGCGGGTGTCCAGACCGGTCTGGGCGAGCGACACCGTCCAGGTGCCGTTGCCGGTGACCAGTTTGGACACGTCCCACTCGTTGACGCCCTTGGCGACCCCGGTCACCGTGGACAGCGCGGTGCCGGCAGACGTCGGAGCCGGCCGCGCCTCGCGGGCGCTCAACGTCGAGGCGTGCGCCGTCACGGTGGCGGCGAACTGCTGCCAGGTGTGCATCCGCAGCGTCGCCCGCACGTTGACGGCGGCGGCCGGCACGTTGGTCACGGCGAACTCGACGACAGCCTCCCGGCCGCCTCGCGGGTTGCCGTCGCAACGCGCCGGGCAGGTGGCGAGGGTCGACTTGACGGCGTTGTCGCCGTCCTGCGTGACAGCTGTCGCCGTCGTGTCCGCTACCGCGCGGATCGACAGGTCGTCGCTGGCCAGCAGCGGCATCATTGTCGCCACGAGGCCCGCCACCACGGCACCCCCGACCACGCCGAGGGCGATCGCCTTGCGCCGGGGCCCGGAGCGGAACCGGGTGATGCGGTGCAGTCCGTGCCTGGTCAAGGAGAACTCCCTGTGTCTGCTGTGGTAACCGGGTGCAGCGTATCCACGACCAGGGAATGTCGCGCGCAGGACAGTTTCCCGTAAGCGCGTCTTAAGAGTCAGCTAAGGAAGTCGCCCGGTTGCCTGCCGCAGGGCCTCCCGCATCGCCTCGACCGGGGCCGCGACACCTGTGAACTGCTCGAACTGCCCGAGCGCCTGGGCCAGCAGCAGGTCCAAACCGGACACCACCCGCAGGCCCGCCGAGAGCGCGGAGGCGGCCAGCGGTGTCGGCCACGGGTCGTACACCGCGTCGAAGAACACCGCGCCCGGCGACCAGGTCACCGTTTCGGCCAACGGATCGGCGACGCCCGCCGGCACTGTGGACACCACGACGTCGGCGGTGAGGTGGCGGGGCGCGTCCACCCAGGCCCCGGCGCTCAGCGCCACCCCCAGCGCGTCCGCCACCTGTCGCAGCTCGTCGACCGCCTCGGGGCGGCGAGCCACCACCGTCACCGAGGAACAGGCCAGCCGCGCGGCGGCGGCGAGCGCTGCGCGGGCCGTTCCACCCGCGCCCAGCACTGTCATCGCCGCACCGGCGCGTACCCCGGCGTCGGTGAGCACATGCACCATGCCGCCCACGTCGGTGTTGTCCGCGTACCAGGAGCCGTCCGGACGGCGTACCAACGTGTTCGCCGCGCCGGCGGCGGCGGCGACAGGCGACGCGGCGTCGGCCACGGCGAGCGCCGCCTCCTTGCCCGGCATGGTCACCGACAGCCCGGCCCACTCCGGGCCCAGGCCGGCGACCAGGGCCGGCAGCTCCGCCGCCGCGCACTCGATCCGGGTGTACGACCAGCCTGTCAGCCCGGCGGCGGCGTAGCCGGCGTTGTGGATCACCGGGGAGAGCGAGTGCGCGATCGGCTTCCCCAACACCGCCGCACGCCGAACCGGTGCCATCAGATGATGCCGGCCTCGCGGGCCTTGGCCTCGTTGCGCTTGTGCTCAGGGTAGGTCTCGGCGAAGGCGGAGTGGCCCTCCTTGTCGATGGCCACGAAGTAGAGCCACTTGCCGACCGGCGTGTCCATCGCCCCTTCCAGTGCCTGCTTGCCCGGGTTGTTGATCGGGGTGGGGATCATGCCCCGCAGCTTGCGGTTGTACGGGTTCTTCTGGTCGTCCAACTCCGCCGCCGTCATCTGCTTTGACGACTTGGTCGGCTTGCCGATCGACTCCAGGTAGTAGTTGACAGTGACGTCCATCTCCAGGCAGTTGCAGGGGAACTCCCCGTACACCCGGTTGTAGGCCACCCGGGCGACCTTGCCGAGGTCGTCCTTGTTGCCCGCCTCGGCCTGGGCCAGCGACGCCACGATCAGAGCCTCGTACGGGCTGACCTTGCGTTCCTTCTGCACCCGGTCGGCGAACTTCATCTCGCCGGTCACCGAGAGGAAGCTGTCCACCATCATTTTGAGGATGCTCTCCGCGGTGGCCTTCGGCGGAATCTCATACGTGTCCGGGAAGAGGAAGCCCTCGATGGACTTGACGACCTTCTTTCCGTCGTCGCGCGTGAACCACCAGTCCGGCACGCCGAGCGCCTCCGGGTCCTTCGCAGCGGCCTCGAAGTCCTTTACCGGGATCTTGGTCTTGTCGGAGAGCAGCTTGTAGATGTTCTTGGCGGTGCGCCCCTCGGGGATGGTCAACCCGTTGACGATCTTGTTTTTCAGGTCGAGCATCGCGGCAACGGCGCTCTCGCCGCTCATCTGCTTGCGCAGCTTGTACGTGCCCGGCTGGATGTTCTTGCTGCGCGAGTTGGCCTCGGCGGCCTCGACGAACGCCTTCTGGCTCTTCACCACGTCGGCGGAGACCAACGCGTCGGCCATGTCGGCGAGCAGCGCGCCGTTCTTGATCTCGACGGTGACCTCGCCCGCCCCGGCGCCGTCGTAGTCGGGCGTGACGAAGTAGTTCTGGATCCGGTCGAAACCGTAGAACGCCCCGCCGCCGATGGTGCCCAGCAGGACAAGGGCCATCAGCAGAGCCAGGAACGTCTTGCCCCGGCCACCACCGGAGCCGCCCTTGCGCTTGCGGAAGCCGCGCCGGTGCCGGCCCTTCTCCCCCCGCTCCGGCTCGTCGAACCCAAGATCCAGATCGTCGATCATTACGTCCGCCTCCGCTGCGCGTCCAGCCAGCTCTGCAGGATCTCCACCGCGGCCGCCTGGTCGACAACCGCACGTTGACGCTTGCCCCGAACGCCACGCTCGGCAAGCCTACGAGAAGCGACCACGGTCGACATCCTCTCGTCAGTGAGCGTTACCGGGACGGGCGTTATCACATCGACTAGTCGGTCAGCGTACGCCTTCACATGGACCGCCGCCGGGCCATGCTTGCCGGCGAGATTGACCGGAAGGCCGACGACAACCTCGACAGCCTCATGTTCGGCCACCAGCGCCGCCACCTGGGCAATGTCACTCGGCACCGCGTCCGGCGCCGCAGTGAGGTCACGAGCCAGTGTGACAAGCGGCGTGGCGAGGATGCCATCCGGATCCGAGCGGGAGATCCCCACCCGCACCTGGCCGACATCCACGCCGATCCGCACACCACGCATGCGCTCACTCACCGACGGTCACCTGAGGGGCAGACGAGCCAGGGCGGACCAAACGGTCCGCCCTGGCCGACGCTGATCGTGACATCACGCCTCGGTGATCGCCTTCTCGACGGTGAGTAGCAGGTTCGGCGCCTCCGCCGCGGGCAGACCGCCACCCTGAGCCAGGTCGGGGCTGCCTCCGCCGCGCCCCGAGAGCGCCGCCTTCACCAGGGCCGACGCCGCCAGGCCACGGCTGCGGGCCGCCGCGTTGACCGCCACCACCAGCGACGCCTTGCCGTTCGCCCGTGCCGCCACCGCGACCACCGCCGGCCGCGCCGGGTCGATCTTGCCGCGGATCTCCTGCGCCAGGGTCCGCACGTCGTTACCGGCCGCGCCCTCGGGCGCCTCGGTGCCCACGTACGCCACCCCGCGCACATCCTTCGCCTGCGCGGCGAGCGCTCCCGCCCCACCCAGCACCAGCTGGGCGCGCAGCTTCTCCAACTCCTTCTCCGCGTCCCGGAGCTGGGTGACCGTCTGCTCCACCCGGTCGGCGACCTGGTCGTTGGGCACCCGGTACAGCTCGGCCAGCCGGGACACCAGCAGGTGCTCGCGGGCCAGGAAGCCGAACGCGTCCATGCCGACAAGCGCCTCGACGCGGCGCACACCGGAACCGATCGACGACTCGGAGAGGATCTTCACGAGGCCGAGCTGGGCCGAGCGCGCCACGTGCGTGCCGCCGCACAGCTCCCGGGCGTAGTCGCCGACCTCGACGACCCGCACCTCCTCGCCGTACTTCTCGCCGAAGAGCGCCATCGCCCCGATCCGCCGCGCCTCGTCCAGCGACGTGATGAAGGCGTGCACCTCCAGGTCGGCCAGGAGCACCTCGTTCACCTGCTGCTCCACGTCCCGCAGCACTGTCGGCGACACACCCGTCGGGGTGTTGAAGTCGAACCGCAACCGGCCGGGCGCGTTCAACGAACCCGCCTGCGTCGCCGACTCGCCGAGGAAGTTCCGCATGGTCTGGTGCACCAGGTGGGTGGCGGTGTGCGACCGGGAGATCGCCCGCCGCCGGGTGGTGTCGATCTCGGCATAACCGGTGTCGCCGGCGCGCACCTCGCCCCGGATCACCCGGGCGCGGTGCACGATCAGGCCGGGCACCGGCTGCTGCACGTCGAGCACCTCGACCTGACCGTCGCCGACGGTGATCATGCCGTGGTCGGGCTGCTGGCCGCCGCCCTCGGCGTAGAACGGGGTCGTGTCGAGGACCAACTCGATGGTCTCGCCCTCGGCCGCCGCCTGCACCGGGCCGGCTCCGCCCAGCAGCGCCCGCACCCGCGACTCGCGCGCCACCTCGCTGTAGCCGGTGAAGGTCACCGGGCCACCCGAGTCGAGCACCGACCGGTACGCCGACACGTCGGTGTGGCCGGTCTTGCGGGCCTGCGCGTCGGCCTTCGCCCGGGTCCGCTGGTCGGCCATCAGCCGGCGGAAGCCCTCGTCGTCGACCTTCAGGCCCTGCTCCGCCGCGATCTCCAGGGTCAGGTCGATCGGGAAGCCATACGTGTCGTGCAGCTGGAACGCCTTCGCGCCCGACAGCGCCGTGCCGCCCGCCGTGCGGGTCTCGGCGATCGCCGTGTCCAGGATCGTCGTGCCGGCACGCAGCGTCGACAGGAAGGCGTCCTCCTCCGCGTACGCGTACTGCGCGATGCGGTCGAAGTCGGTCGCCAGCTCCGGGTACGACGGCGCCATGCAGTCCCGCGCCACCGGCAGCAACTCCGGCAGCGCCCGATCCTGCCAGCCCAGCAGCCGGATCGACCGGATCGCCCGACGCATGATCCGCCGCAACACGTACCCGCGACCCTCGTTGGACGGGGTCACGCCGTCGCCGATCAGCATCAACGCGGTCCGCACGTGGTCGGCGACCACCCGCAGCCGTACGTCGTCCGGGTGCGACTCACTCGCCACATGCCCCGAGTGCGCGCCGTACCGCTTGCCGGTCAGCTCGGCCGCCCGGTCCAGGATCGGCCGGACCTCGTCGATCTCGTACAGGTTGTCCACACCCTGCAGGATCGAGGCCATCCGCTCCAGGCCCATGCCGGTGTCGATGTTCTTCGCCGGCAGGTCGCCCAGGATCGGATAGTCGTCCTTCGTCGTGCCCGGACCCCGCTCGAACTGCATGAACACGAGGTTCCAGAACTCCATGTAGCGGTCCTCGTCGACCGCCGGACCACCCTCGCGGCCGTACTCCGGGCCCCGGTCGTAGAACAGCTCGGAGCACGGACCGCACGGCCCGGGAATCCCCATCGACCAGAAGTTGTCCGCCTTACCCCGACGCACGATCCGCGCCGCCGGCACACCCACCGACCGCCAGATCTCGTACGCCTCGTCGTCGTCCAGGTACACCGTCGGCCAGACCCGCTCCGGGTCCAACCCGAACCCGCCATCGGCCTGCGACTTCGTGACCAGATCCCACGCCAGCGGGATCGCGCCGTCCTTGAAGTAGTCACCGAAGGAGAAGTTGCCGTTCATCTGGAAGAACGTGCCGTGCCGGCTGGTCTTGCCGACCTCGTCGATGTCCGGCGTACGGATGCACTTCTGCACACTCACCGCCCGCCGGTACGGCGGGGTCTGCTGACCCAGGAAGTACGGGACGAACTGCACCATACCGGCGTTGACGAACAACAGGTTCGGATCACTGATGGCGGGCAGCGGAGCCGACGGCACCACGGCGTGGCCGTTCGCCTCGAAATGCGCGAGGTACCGCCGCTTGATCTCCGCCGTCTTCATCGCTGGTGTTCCTCCGGAAAGATTTCTCGATCGCCGATCCGCGGGTCCTCCCGCAGCTCGGCGTACTGGTCCTCGAACGCCTCGCCCCGAGCGAACGCGGCATGGATCTCCTGCTCACGCTCGGCCATCCCGATCCGGACGTCCTCCACGAAGCTACGCAGCGACTCGACCAGGCCGCCAGCGGATTCCGACAACGTGCTGGCGATGCCCGCCGGGGTGTACGCCTGCGCCGTCCGGGTCGCCTTGCGGACCACGATCACGCCGACGGCCACACCGATGCCGAGCCAGAACAACCGCCTCATGTCTCGCTACCTCCTGCTGGCCGGCTGCTCAGCGGTTACCGCGCCGAGCGGCCCGCCGCTGCTGCTTGATGGTGTCGCGTACCTCGCGCTCGGTCTCGGCATGCCGGCGGCCAGCGGCGGCCTTGCGCACGCTGTAACCGAACGCGGCCACCTTGACCAGCGGGTTCGCGGCCGCGGCGGAGACCACCGTGGCCAGGTTGGCGACGTTGGCGGTGACGTTCTGCGCGTGGCTGGTCATGGTGTCGACCTTGGCCAGTTGCAGGTTCACACCGTCGAGCGACGTCTGCACCTGCTCCAGCGCGGTGTTGACGTTCTTCACCGTGGTGTTCACGTCGCCGAGCAAAGGTGCGGTCCGATCGTTGAGGTCGTTGATCATTCGGGTGGTGGCGTCCACCGTGTGCCGCAGCCGCAGGATCGGCAGCGTCAGGATGAGCACCAGCACCGCGAACGCGCACGCCGCGATCAGCGCCGCGACCTCTCCCATGTCGCTCACGCCTGTCCTCCTCATACAGAATTCCGCAGGATCCGACGTCCCCGGAACGCACCACCACGGTGCCCACGCCGAACCACCGAGCCGTCGCCGGTCAGCGGTCGCGGGCGGGCCCGTCAGCCCCAGACCCTACCGTCCGTGATGGAGACCGGCTCAGGACGGTGAGGGTGTCAGGTCGCTGAGCGGATCCCCGCTGACCGTCGGGAACGGATCCTCGCCGGTCAGTGACGGGTCGGTGGCGGGCTGCGGTCTGGTCCGTTCGTCGTCGATGGCGTTGCGTACCTTCACCGACACCAACGAGCCGGCACACTCCCCCGCAGCGGCCGATTCCTCCGGCGACGGCACGACCGCCGGCTCGCCGTCGACAGGTGGTGGCACACACGTCGGTTGACGCACCCACAGGTCGAGGGTCAACTCGTCCTGCCGCCAGCACGTGTAGGTGCCCTTCGTCTCCTGCTCGGGGCAGCGACTCACCTTCCACGGCTGCCAGCCGTCCTGACGCAGGGCGTCCTCGTACACCTTCGCCGTCTCCTCGGGCGACTTCTCCGAGGTGACGGTGCGCTCACGGAGCCGGCAGTCGAGCAGGCACCAGCGGCTGCCGCTGACGTCGTCGACCGTCTTCGTGGCGGCCCACGCCGGCACGTTGAGCTGGTCCAGGTTGTCGAAGACCGGGTCCCGGCTCAGCGTACGGACGCCGAAGAAGAGCGGCACCGCGCCGAGCAGCACGACGCTGACCAGCACCAGCACCGCCGCGCGCAGCCGACGTCGCTCGCGCAACTGCCGGCGCAACTCCGACCGGGCGCCCGGGGCGGCCTCGTCGTCGTCGGGCGTGTCCGGACCGGCCGTACGCAGCGGCTGGCCGCCTGCCGGTTCGGAGCCTGGGCGGTCCGCCGGCCCGGTCACGGCGGGCACCGCGGCGGCGGCTCGGGCCACGCCGACGGGCTCGCCGGGGCGGCCGGGCGGCGGCACGGGGGCGACGCCGCTGGGTTCGGGACGGCCGGCGTCGCGGTGCGGCGGCAGGGCACGCCCGGCGGCGCGGTCCGCCGGGCGGACCGGAGCACCACCGCGCGCCGCCACGGGCGACCCGGGACCGGCGACGGGCTCGCCACCTGTGCGGGCGTCGCCGACTGGCGGGCGGGCAGCACCTCGGGCCGGACCGTCGGGACGGGAGCGCGGCGGGCCGTCGGTACCGCCGCCCGGCGGCACAGCGCCACGGCCCGGCCCTTCCGGCCGGGAACGCGGCGGGCCGTCCGGACCAGCACCGGGCGGCACAGCGCCACGGCCTGGACCATCCGGGTGCGCGGCACCTCGGTCGAGCGCGTCGATTCCGGGGCGAGGCGGTCCGTCCGGGCCACGGCGACCGGCGGCCGGAGCGTCGCCGGGGCCGACCCGCGCCCGACCGCCGGGCACGGCGGCGCGGGCGCCACCCCGTGCGGGCGCGCCACCGGGATTGGCGTACGGGTCGTCGCCGGGACGGGCACCGGGGGGTCCGTCGACGCCGGGCTGGGCGTGAGGCCGGCGTCGACCGGCCGGATCCGGGCCGGGCGATTGCTCCCCGGTGGACTCCGCCGGGCCGGGCCGGGCGACGCGACCAGTGGGAGCGGGCGCACCCGGGTCAGGTGGTGGCCCGACGGGCCGCTGACCGGCAGTGCGTTCCGCAGCCGGGTCCGGCACGGCGAGCGGACCTGTGGAACGGCCGGTCAGATCGCCTGCGGACGGCGCCGGACGGCGCTCGGCGGGCCTGCTGCCGGCCGGGGCAGGCGCACCCCCGCCACGCCGGTTGACCACCGGCAGGCCGGGATCGGTGTGTGGCAGCCGGCCGGCCTGACGCAGCCAGTCCGCAGGCCGTTCCGGGCGGTCCGCCCGGGGCTCACCGCTAACCGGAGGGCGTCGGCCCTGCTCGTCGGTGGTCGCCCGCCGGCGGCCGGCACCCTCGGTGGGTGCGGTCCCTCCGCGAGCGGGGCCAGCCGGCGTGGCACCGGTCGACGCCGGACCGGTCGGCCTGGCACCAGGCTGCGCCGGACCGGGCTGCACTGGGCCGGACTGCGTTGGAACGGGCTGCCCGGGGCCGGGCTGCGCCGGACCAGCTTGCCTAGAACCGGACTGCGCCGGACCGCGCTGGCCCGGGCCGGGCTGCGCCGGTCCGGGTTGCTGCACAGTGCCGGGGCCGGACTGGGCCGCACCGGGCTGGCGCACACCTGGCTGCCGGGCGCCCGGCTGCGCAGCGCCGCCGGGTTGCGCGCCGCCGCGCGGCACACCACCTTGCTGCCGAACGCCGGGCTGCGCGCCGCCAGGCTGAACGGCGGACGCGGGCGGCACCGGCGGCGCGTTGCCCGAGCGAGGCACCGCTGCTTCCTGCTCGTCGGCGGCACGGCGGCGGCCGGTGGCCGGGCGGGGAGGACCGGAGGGCTGCGGTGCCCCCGGGTCCGCCGGGCCGGGACGACGCCGGGCCGCGCGCGGGTCACGGTCGATCGCGGGGTCGGGTCGTGGGCCGTCGGCGGCCTGTGGCACCACACCGGGCGGCGGACCGTCGTTGGTCGGTGGACGGCCGGGCGCGGCGGGTTCGGGGCCGGGCCGACGGTTCGGTGGTACGGCGTCCGGTCGGCGCGGTGGCGGCATCGTCTCCGCCCGGCCGGCCAGTACCGCGGCGTCCGGTCGGCGACCGGTCGGGGCACCAGCGCTCGGTGGGCCGACAGGTGGGCCGGGCGGCGCCGACGCCGGACGAGGCCGGGCCGTGCCGGTGGGAGCCCCTGCCGGCGGGAGCGGCCCGGGTGGGCCAGCCGGGTCGCCGGCGGTCGGGCGGGCTGCGGGAGGCGGCGGTCCGGCGGCCCGGGGACCGGCGCCGGGCACCGGCTGTGCGCCACGCGGCGCCGGCTGGCCCTGCGCCGGGGTGCCGGGACCTACGACGCGGGGACGCTCGGCCGGGGCACCTGGACCTGCGGCGCGGGGACGGTCGGCGGGTGGCCGCTCGTCAGGGCGACGAGCCTGCGGCGGCTCACCCGGCCAGGGGCCGTCAGTCGGGCGCCGCGCGCCGGGGCCGTCCGGGTCACCACGGCGTGGAGCGGGCGGCGCGTCCGGCGGCGCAGGCGCACCCGCGCGTGGCGGCACAGGTTCGGCCGGTGCGCCGTCCGGGCCCAACTCGGTGCGTTGCTGCTTGGCCGAGCGCAGGTCGTCGATCCAGCCGAACTCCTCGCCGGCCACCGGCTCCTCCGGCTCGGCCTCGGCTCGGCCCCGACCCCAGCGGCGGCCCTTGGCGCGGGGATCACGCCGCTCGTCCGGGCCCTCGTCCGGGCGATCCGCACCACGCGATCTCACTGTTGACCCTCTCCTGCGGCGTCAGTGCCGCTGTCCTGCGTCGTGCTGGGACCGCCCGTACCCATGGTCGGGCGACCGTTCTCACCGGCAAGCGCCGATGGGGCGTGCGCCGTTACGGATGCCCCGGCTTTCGGTGCCTCCGGTCGGGCGGGTGGCGTCGGCAGGCCGCGCACGATCCGGCGCAGCAGCGGCAACCGGGTCGCCACCGACCGCTCCGCCCCGTGCGGGCTGGGCTGGTAGTAGTCGGTGCCCACCAGGTCGTCGGGGACGTACTGCTGGGTGACCACGCCGCGCTGGTCGTCGTGCGGATAGCGGTAGCCGGTGCCGTGGCCGAGCCCTCGGGCGCCGGCGTAGTGGGCGTCGCGCAGCCCGCGCGGCACCGGGCCACCCTTACCGGCCCGTACGTCGGCGATGGCGGCACCGATCGCCGTGGTGGCCGAGTTCGACTTGGGCGCGGTGGCCAGGTGGATCACCGCCTGGGCCAGGTTGAGTTGCACTTCGGGCAGCCCGACGTACTCGACGGCGTGCGCGGCGGCGGTGGCCACGCTCAACGCGGTGGGATCGGCCATGCCGACGTCCTCGCTGGCGAAGATGACAAGCCGGCGGGCGATGAACCGGGCGTCCTCACCGGCGACGAGCATGCGGGCCAGCCAGTGCACGGCGGCGTCCACGTCCGAGCCGCGCATGCTCTTGATGAACGCGCTGACCACGTCGTAGTGGGCGTCGCCGTCGCGGTCGTAGCGCACCGCCGCCACGTCGACGGCCTGCTCGGCGGTGGCGAGGTCGATGCGCCCGGTGCCGAGCGCCGTGGCGGAGGCAGCCGCCGCCTCCAGCGCGGTCAGCGCCTTGCGGACGTCACCGGAGGCGAGCCGGACCAGGTGGTCCTCGGCCTCGGGCTCAAGGGTGAGCGTGCCACCGAGGCCGCGCTCGTCGGTGACCGCCCGGCGTAGCAGGCCGCGTACCGCGTCGTCGTCGAGCGGTTGCAGGGTGAGCAGCACACACCGGGACAGCAGCGGGGAGATGACCGAGAAGTACGGGTTCTCGGTGGTGGCGGCGAGCAGCGTGACAGTGCGGTCCTCGACGGCGGCGAGCAGCGAATCCTGTTGGGTCTTGCTGAAGCGGTGCACCTCGTCGATGAAGAGGACGGTCTGCGGGCCGCCGGAGCGGCGCTGGCGGCGGGCCGTCTCGATGACAGCGCGGACGTCCTTGACCCCGGCGGAGAGCGCCGACATGGCCACGAACCGGCGGTCGGTGGCCGCCGCGACCAGGTGCGCGATTGTGGTCTTACCGCTGCCGGGCGGTCCCCAGAGGATTACCGACAGCGGGGCGCCGCCGGAGACCAGTTGCCGCAGTGGCGCGCCGGGGGCGAGCAGGTGGTCCTGGCCGACCAGCTCGTCGAGGGTCGCCGGGCGCATCCGGACGGGCAGGGGCGAATCGTCTGCTACCGGAGTGAAGCCGTCGACACCGGCGGGACCCTCGGGCGCGCTGCGCGGCCCGGTGGGCGCACCGAGGGAGAAGAGGGCGTCGGACTCCATCACGAAGACAGTACCGGGCCCGGCCCACGACGCCGGAATCGCGCTGCGGGCCGGGCCATCGATGATCGGTTCCGGTCAGCCACGGCCGGGGCGACGACCCCGGTACCAACGGCCCCCGCCACCGCCACGCGGGCCGCTGCCCACGCCGGCCAGGTAGAGCGAGAGCAGGAGCAGACCGATGAGCACGAGGGTGTTCCAGTTGAACAGGTCCGGCGCGCCGAAGTCGGTGTTGAGCAGGTCGAGCAGCAGGGCGAAGCCAAAGACGATGGCCGCGAGAATGGCGAGCATGTCGGTCCTCCGGTGGGGGTTCCCAGTAGGTCGGCGCGTGATGTACCCAATCGGTCGACTCGTCAATCTCCACCGTGGATCAGCCATGCCGTCGCCCAGCCTGGCCCCCTATGGGCTGGTCGGTTGCTCGGCGGGCACGGCAACCGGAGCCGTGTCGGCCGACGGGTCCGCAGGCCGGCGGCTGGCCCGCCAGGCCGGCAGGTAGAGCGGGGCGGCCACGGCGAGCACGACCGCACCGACGAGCATCGCGGCGGTGACGCTGACCCGGTCGGCGAGCGCGGTGAGCACGACCGCGCCGACCGCGAAGCCGGGCTGGCCCATCATCGAGTTCAGCGAGATCACGCTGGTCCGGTACGGGCCGTCGACCTGGCGGTGCAGCAGACCCATGTGCACCGGGTTGGACGCCCCGTGGATGCTGTAGCAGGCGAGGTAGGCCACGAGCACCCCGACCGGGCCTGCGAACAGACCCATCCCGACCACAGTTGCGCCCTGCAGGATGCGCAGCAGGGCGGCGCTGGGCGCGGCGCCCAGCCAGCGCAGCAGCAGCGGGGTGAGGGCGGCACCGGCCGCGCTGGCCAGCCAGGCCGCCGAGTTCGCCGGTCCGAGCAGCGCCGCCGCCCGGTCCGGATCCCCTACCACCTCGGCGAGCCGGACCGGCAGCAGCGACTCGAAGGTGACCATGCCGAAGCCCCAGAACAGTTCCACCGCGACGAGGGCCAGCAACACCCGGGAACGGCGCAGCAGCCCGAACGACTGGCCGATCATCCGGGGCGCCTCGACGATCGAGGCCCGCAACGCCCCAGCCCCCTTGGCCGGGCGGACCTCCCGCAGCAGTGTCACAAGGGCGGCCAGGGCCACCACCTGGAAAGCCGCGGCGACGAGCACCGGGACGGTGAGCGCGCTGACCGGCCCGATCGGGCCGAGCGCGATCAGGCCGCCTGCCAGCAGCGCGCCGGCGGCGATGGCCACGCCGATCACGGTCCCGGCGTAGCCGAGACCCGGCTCGTACTTCGCCTCCGGGTCGGCGGCGAGGGTGGCGTCGACGTACCAGGACTCCAGTGGACCGCTGTCGAGGGCCCGGAAGACCCCCTGCAGGGCCCAGACCAGCACGAAGACGACGAACGAGTCGGCGACCGCGAAGATCAGCAGGGAAGCCAGCCCGAGTGTCCAGGCCACCAGCAGGACCGGCCGGCGGCCGAGGGCGTCGGCGAGGCCGCCGGTGGGCAGCTCCAGCGCCAGCACGACCAGCCCCTGGGCCACGGTGACAAGCCCGATCTGGGACAGCGACAGGCCACGCTCCTGCATCAACAGGACCATCACCGGAATGATCAGGCCGCTGGGCAGCCACCGCAGCCCGTGCAGGAGCAGGAACCGCTGCCGGACCTGACGTACGGTCAGCGCGCTCACTGCGCGTCCTCTGTTGACGCTTGCGAGGCCCGCAGGACCGCGCTCCTCGCGCTCACCACCGCTCGTCCAGCCGTGGGATGCCGGCCAGGAACACGTGCACCGGTTTGACGTCGCCGCCGTCGGCCACGGGCTCGTCGCGGTGGCGCATCAGCACCTCCCACAGCTCGTCGTTGAGGGCCCGCAGCCGGGCCGGGTCGAGCGGCAGCACCAGGTCACTCATGCCGGCGGCGTCACGCCAGGGCCGGGACTGGTGGTGCTCGACGGCCATCCACCTCTCGTACAGCTCGGCCATGACCCGTACCTGGTCAGCCTGGATCCACTGCACAGCGGCGCGGGCGTCCGGGTCGTCGTCGAAGTCGGTGGGCTCGAAGTTGCTGATGTCGTGCGCGGCCTGCCACCAGCGCTGCCTGCCGGTGCCCCGGTCGGGGTCCTCGGTCACAAGCCCCACCTCGGCGAGTTGGCGCAGGTGGTAGCTGGTCGCACCGGTGTTGGTGGCCAGCTTCTCCGCCAGCGCGGTGGCGGTCGCCGGGCCGTCGACCCGCAACGAGCCGAGCAGCCGCATGCGCAGCGGGTGGGCCAGTGTGCGGACCTGCCGGCTGTCCAGATGAACGCGACGCGCCTCGACAGGGCTGTCCGGCGAAGGGGTCTCCATGCCTGCACAATATCTGTGCACACTTTCTGTGCACAAGAGGTATGCACAGAAAGTGTGCAACCGGAGCAGGGACTCAGGAGGCCAGAAGTTCGCGGACTCCCCGCAGTCGGGTGCGCAGCAGACCCGTGGCGCGGGAGCAGTCCAGGCGTACCTCGGTGGGGCGGACCACCCCGGCGGCGCCGCCGGTGGTGGTCTTCAGCGCGGCGGTGTCCAGGCCGAACCGCCCGGCCACCAGCAGGCCCAGCTCGGCCCGGCTGACGGCGTCGGGGCCAGCCACGTTCAACAGACCGGCGTACGACGAGTGGGCCAGTTCCAGCACGGCGTCGGCCAGGTCGGTGACGTCGACCGGGCAGCGGGTCTCGTCGGTGAACAGCACTGCCCGGCCGGCGAGCGCGTCCCGGCAGAGCTGGATCTGCTTACTGCCCGCCCCCACGATCAGCGAGGTACGCACCAGCGCCGCGCCCGGGTCGATGGCCCGCACGGCGGTCTCCGCCGCCGCCTTCGCGGCCCCGTACGCGTGGATCGGGGTGGGCACGTCGTCGTCGAGGTACGGCGACGGCCGGCCGGCGTGGAGCGCGTCGCTGGACATGTGCACCAGCCGGGCACCGGCCTCGGCGGCGGCGACGGCCACGTGCGCGGTCCCGTCGGCGGTGACCGTCCAGTCGTCGTACCGGTAGGGGGTGCTCACCACGGCGTCGGGGCGCACCTGCGCGACAAGCGCGCGCACGGCGGCCCGGTCGGTCACGTCCAGACGCCGTGCGGCCACACCCGGCACCTCGATTCCACCGGAGTGGAAGGTCCCCACCACCGAACACCCGGCGTCAACAGCCCGCCGACAAACCTCCCGCCCCAGAAACCCACTACCGCCCACCACAAGCACCCGCATGATCCCCGCCCCTCCCCCACCCACGGCGATCATGAGGTTAGCGGGGCGACGCGCCGAAGCACGCCCCCGTCAACCTCATGATCACCGCGCGGAGCGGCGGGGGCGGGACGGGGCAGCGGGACTGCTAGACCGGGTCGGCTACTGGGGCTGCGGGGCCGGCGGTGCCGGTGTGGGGGGTGGCGGCCGGCTTGGGCTTGGCGTCGATGCCGGCTTCGGTGCGCTGCTGGGCGGTGATCGGCGTGGGCGCGCCGGTCAGCGGGTCGAAGCCGCCCCGGGTCTTCGGGAACGCGATGACCTCGCGGATGGAGTCCGCGCCGGCCAGCAGCATGCAGACCCGGTCCCAGCCGAACGCGATGCCGCCGTGCGGCGGGGCACCGTACTTGAACGCCTCCAGCAGGAAGCCGAACTTGTCCTGCGCCTCCTCCGGCGTGATGCCGAGCAGGTCGAAGACCCGCTTCTGCACGTCACCCCGGTGGATACGGATCGAGCCGCCGCCGATCTCGTTGCCGTTGCAGACGATGTCGTACGCGTAGGCGAGAGCGCGGTCCGGTGCCTCCTCGAACCGGTCCACCCACTCGGCGTTCGGCGAGGTGAACGGGTGGTGCACTGCCGTCCAGCCACCCTCGTCGGTGCGCTCGAACATCGGCGCGTCGACCACCCAGCAGAACGCCCAGGCGCTCTCGTCGATCAGGCCGGCCCGCTTGGCGATCTCGACGCGGGCCGCGCCCAGCAGCTCCTGCGCCTCACGGGTGTTCGTGCTGGCGGCGAAAAAGACCGCGTCGCCCGGCTTGGCGCCGACCGCGTCGGCGAGCCCACCCAGGTGCTCGGCGGAGAGGTTCTTGGCCACCGGCCCGCGCGCCTCGCCGGTCTCGGCGTCCAGCACCACGTACGCCAGGCCCCGGGCGCCGCGCGCCTTGGCCCAGTCCTGCCAGCCGTCCAGTTCCTTGCGGGTCTGCGACGCACCGCCGGGCATGACCACCGCGCCGACGTAGCCGCCCGCGTCGATCGCCCCGGCGAAGACCCGGAACTGCGTGCCGCGCAGGTAGTCGGTCAGCTCGGTCAGCTCGACGCCGTAGCGCAGGTCCGGCTTGTCGGAGCCGTACCGGGCCATCGCGTCGTGCCAGGTGATCCGCGGGATCGGCCGGGTGATCTCGTGCCCGGCCAGGTCCTTCCAGAGCGCCGAGACGATCGCCTCGCCGAGGTCGATGACGTCGTCCTCGGTCACGAAGGACATCTCGATGTCGAGCTGGGTGAACTCCGGCTGCCGGTCGGCGCGGAAGTCCTCGTCGCGGTAGCAGCGGGCGATCTGGTAGTACCGCTCCATGCCGCCGACCATCAGCAGCTGCTTGAACAGCTGCGGCGACTGCGGCAGCGCGTACCAGCTGCCGGGCTGGAGCCGCACCGGCACCAGGAAGTCACGCGCGCCCTCGGGCGTCGAGCGGGTCAGCGTCGGGGTCTCGATCTCCAGGAAGTCCCGCTCGTGCAGCACGCCCCGGGCGAGGTGGCTGGCGCGCGAGCGCAGCCGCAGCGCGTTCGCCGGGCCACTGCGCCGCAGGTCCAGGTAGCGGTACTTGAGGCGGATGTCGTCGCCGGCCTCGACCTGGTCGTCCACCGGCAGCGGCAGCGGCGCGGCCTCGGAGAGCACCTCCAGCTCGGTGGCGGTCACCTCGATCTCACCGGTGGGCAGATCCGGGTTCTCGTTGCCCTCGGGGCGGCGGGTCACCTCGCCGGTGACCTTCACGCAGAACTCGTTGCGCAGCGCGTGCGCGTCCTCTTCCCGGAACACCACCTGGACCACGCCGGAGCCGTCGCGCAGGTCGACGAAGATGACGCCGCCGTGGTCGCGCCGGCGGGCCACCCACCCGGCCAGCGTCACCGTCGAGCCGGCGTCCGTCGCGCGCAGGCTTCCGGCATTGTGGGTACGGATCACGGCTGGCAACTCCTCATCGTGGAACAGTCCTCACCGGCATTCTGTCAGGGGCGGCCGGTCTCCTTCGGGGGCACCCGGCAGCCCGTGGGGATTCGCTGGTGGGCGGACGGGCGAACCGTGCTCGGCGGCCCGGCGTATTGGTTAACGTGGCGAAATGCGCGCCGTACCGAACTGGGCCGTCGCCACGGCGGCTGCCGCGCCCGTGCTGCTGGTGGCCGGTTGGACGGTCGCGGAGAGCAGGCAACCACCCGGGTACGACCCGGTCCGGGACACCATCAGCGAGTTGGCGGGGCAGGACGCCACCGACGCCTGGATCATGGTCACCGCCCTGGTGCTGCTGGGCTGCTGCTATCTGGCGGTGGCCGCCGTGCTGCACGCGGCAGGGCTGCCCAGCCGTTTCCTGCTCGCCGTCGGAGGTGTGGCCACTATCGCGCTTGTCGCCTTTCCCCGGCCGACGGTCGGCGGCTCGCTGAGCCATGGCATCGCGGCGACGGTTGCCGTCCTGGCCCTGGCGCTCTGGCCGGCCGGGTCGGCGCTGCGGCTGCCACGGGGTCGGGACAAGTCGCATCCGGCGGCGCCGCAGCCGCCGTGGGCGTTCCGTCGAGCTGTGGGGCTCGGCGCGACAATCGTGCTGCTGGCGCTCTTCGGCTGGTCGGCGTTCGAGGTGACGAGCGGGTCCCGGACCGGGCTTGCCGAGCGGGTCACGGCGGTGGCGGTGGCGCTCTGGCCACTGCTTGCGGTCCTGTCGGCCCGGCGGGCGCACCTCAGCTGGGCCGCCGGTGGCACCACCACCGTCGGTCCGGCCCTGCCGCTGACCGGCGTCGTGACCCCGGATCCGCTTCGCCCACCGCCCGGCTCCACCGCGCGGCGGTCCGATCCGCTGCCGTGAGCCGCGCCTGACCTCTGTCGGGCCGGGCCAGCCACCGGCCAACTCCGACCGTCGGGGTGCTGCTCGGGCTGGCGCGTCCGGCCGTCCGCGCACACGGTATCGCCGCCGGCCGCACCGCTACGATCACGCGATGTCGGTCGTTCCCCGCTGGGCCCTGCTGTCAGCCGGCAGCGCGCCACTGTTCCTCGTCGGAGGCTGGACTGTGGCGCAGGCCGCCCAACCGGACGGGTTCGATCCGATCCGGCAGACCATCAGCGCGCTCGCCGCCACCGACGCGGACCACCGTTGGATCATGACGGTCGGGCTGGCCGGCCTGGGGCTCTGCCACCTGGTGACGGCGCTCGGTCTGGTCACCGCCGCACCGGCGGGCCGTGGGCTGCTCGCACTCGGCGGGCTTGCCACAGTGGTGCTCGTCGTCTTTCCGCAGCGCCCGGACGGGTCGATCACCCACGTCGTCGCCGCAGGTGTGGCGTTCGGGGCGTTGGCCGTGTGGCCCGCCCTGGCCGTGCCCTGGCGGACGGCGCGGCCCAAAGCCCTGGAGCAACCGGACGGGACGGCTCCGAGCGGACCGGCCCGCTGGCCAGCGTTCGCGGTGACGGCGCTCCTGCTGGGGCTGCTCGGCTGGTTCGCCGCCGTGTTCTTCACCGACGGCGCATGGATCGGACTGACGGAGCGGCTCGTGGCGGCCGCCGAGGCGGTCGTACCGCTGGCCGCCGTGCTCGCCGCGCTGACCCGCCGCCGGCCGCTGCCCTGACCCGTCACGGACCGGGACAGCGAACGGGCCGCCGGAGTGCTCCGGCGGCCCGCTTGCGGTACGAGGATCAGAAGACGCTGACGCCGTAGCGGCTCAGGGCCTCGGTGACGGGCTGGAAGAAGGTCGTGCCGCCGGTGCTGCAGTTGCCGCTGCCGCCGGAGGTCAGGCCCAGGGCGGTGCCACCGGCGAACAGCGAGCCGCCGCTGTCGCCCGGCTGGGCGCAGACGTTGGTGCGGATCAGGCCGGAGACCGAACCCTCGGCGTAGTTCACAGTGGCGTTGGTCGCGGTCACCGAGCCACTGCGAAGCCCGGTGGTGCTGCCGGAGCGCTGCACCGACTGGCCGACAGAGGCGTTGCCCGAGCCGGTGATGTCCCGGAAGCTGCCGTTGTAGAGCGAGACGTTGCCGGCGGCGTTGGCGGAGTTGTTGTGCCGCACGATGCCGTAGTCGTTGCCCGGGAAGCTGGTGCCGGTGCGGGTGCCGAGCAGCGAGGTCTGGGCGGAGTTCGAGTACCAGCTCGCCGAGATGTTGGTGCAGTGCCCAGCGGTCAGGAAGTAGTAGGTGCTGCCGCTGCGCACGTTGAAGCCGAGCGAGCAGCGCCCGCCGCCACCGGCGTAGATGGCCTGGCCACCGGAGATCCGGGTGCTCAGCACGCCGGCCTCGGCCTCGACCCGCACGGCGCCGTTGGCGCGCGCCGCGGCGGCCTTGACCCGCTCCAGCTTGGCCCCGGTGACCGTGCTGTCCACGGAGACGACGACCTGGTTGGTGACCGGGTCGCTCCACCAGGCGGTGCCCGGGATCTTCGCCGAACGCTCCAGGTCGGCGGTGGCGCGGTTGAGTTCGGCGGCCCCGCGGGTCACGTACTTGACGGTCGCCCCGGCGTTGCTCACCTTCCGCGCCGCGGCGGCGTCGGTGACGGTGACGACGGTCTTGCCGCTGGCGTCGATGTACGAGCCGGCGGAGCGGTCACCAAGCTCGGCGGAGAGCGCGGCGGCGGTGTCGGCAGAGGCGGCGGGGGCGGCTTGGGCGGGGGCGCCGATGAGCGAGCCGACGACCAGGGTTCCGCTCACGGCGACGGTCGCCGCAACGCGGAATGAGGACCTCGTGGGTCGCATGTAACAAACCTCCTGGGCGGGGGAGTACGGGTCTCGCCGAGGGCGGCTGACCCGAGGGCAACCCAGCCGATCTGGGGAAACCGGCTGAGTGAACTGAAGTATTCACATACTTAAGATCATTGACAAGACTTGGTTTCGCCCGAATTCGTCGACCTTCACCGGTCACATCGCCGCAACACCACTGACACGCTGACGGACAGGCACCGTCACACCGAAAGAGCCCTCGGATCCGTTTCGGACACCCTCGGCCGCCGGGCGCGTTTGCCGCCACAACCGATCACCCACGGGCAGCGCCGTCTGCGAAGCAGCCTCGGCCGCCCGCCGCCCCCGGCCCGGCGCGACGGCGCGGCCCCGGCGGCGATCCGGCGTCAGGGGGTACGGCGGCGCGCTCCCGGGCCAGGGCGGGGCAGCACGTCGCGGGGTTCGGTCACCTCGTGCCCCTCGGCGCAGCGCAGCTCGACGCGTACCTCGGCACCGCAGTCGCGGTGTGCCACCCGCAGGGGCGAGCCCTCCGGGTCGGCGAGGTACCGGTCGCCCCACCCGAGCACGGCGACCAGCACCGGCCACAGAGCCAGACCCATCTCGGTCAGCCGATACTCGTGGCGTACCCGGCTACCCGGCTCCCGGTACGGCTCGCGGCGCAGGACGCCCCGCTCCACAAGCACGGCCAGCCGGTTGGTAAGCACCTGACGCGGGATCCCGGTGCGTACCCGCATGTCGTCGAAGCGTCGGATGCCGTTGAACACCTCGCGGAGCACCACGAGCGTCCACCGCTCGCCGAGGATCTCCATCGCGCGGGCGATGGTGCAGTTCTCCACCGACCAGTCCAGTGCCGCAGGCGTCATCCGCCCAGGCTAGGTCTTGTTGACAGACTCAGCAATCGGCTGCGAGGCTGCGTCCATGACACAGACCCAGGAGCCGGCGCGCAGCCGTACCTTCACCTGGTCGGACCCGGCGGCCAACGCCGCGCAGGTGGGGCGGCGCAGTGGCATCGAACTGCTCCGCGCGATGATCGCCGGAGAGCTGGCCGGGCCGCCCGTGATGGACCTGATCGACATGGGGCGGATGGAGGCCGACGAGGGCCGCGTCGCCATCGAGTTGATCCCGCAGGAGTTCCACTACAACCCGCTGGGCACCGTCCACGGTGGAGTCATCTCGACACTGCTGGACACCGCTGCCGCCTGCGCCGTGCACACCACGCTGCCGGCCGGCGTCGGCTACACCTCGCTGGACCTGAACGTCAAGTTCCTCCGCCCGGTCACCGTCGACAGCGGCACGCTGCGCTGCGAGGGCACCGTGCTCCAGCGTGGCCGCCGCACCGCCCTGGCCGAAGCACGCCTCACCGACACCGACGCCCGCCTGATAGCCCACGCCACAAGCACCTGCCTGGTCTTCCCCCTGCCCTAACCCTCCCCACCCCCCACCCCCGCGATCTTGCACTTTCGGTCGCCGAAACAGGCGCATTGCACCGATTCGCGGAGGCACAAAGTGCAAGATCGCGGAGCCGCGGGGCGGAGCGGGGAGCCTAGGCGCGGGACGCGAGACGGGCGGCTCGGGCGTCGCGCTTCTCCTCGAAGCGGCTCGCTGCGCGGTCCAGGTCGTCGAGCTGGGTGGCGAGCTGCTCCCGGGCGGCTTCGCCGTCGGCGTTCAGGCCGGTCACGTTGAACACGTCCCACTGACGCAGCACCGGCTGGAGCACCTCGTCGCGGTGCTGGCGCAGGTCGTAGATACCGGCCAGGGCGATCGCCACCGACTTGCGGGCGAAGCCGTCGATGCCGTTGCCGGGCATCTGGAAGTCGGCCACGACGTCGGCGACGGCCCGCATGGCCTGGCTCGGCGCCAACTCGAACGCGGCGGCGAGCAGGTTGCGGTAGAAGACCATGTGCAGGTTCTCGTCGGCTGCCACCCGGGCCAGCAACGCCTCGCAGGCCGGGTCGCCGGTGGCCTTGCCGGTGTTGCGGTGCGAGATGCGGGTGGCAAGCTCCTGGAACGAGACGTACGCCAGGGAGTGCAGCACCTCGTCGTCGTGCACGTTCACGTAGCCGGCGGACATGTGGGTCATCCGGGCCCGCTCCAGCGCCACCGGGTCGACAGCCCGGGTGACGGTCAGGTAGTCGCGGATGGCGGTGCCGTGGCGGCCCTCCTCCGCGGTCCACCTGTGCACCCAGGTGCCCCACGCGCCGTCGCGACCGAACAGGGTGGCGATCTCGTGGTGGTACGAGGGCAGGTTGTCCTCGGTCAGCAGGTTGACGATGAGCGCCGTGCGGGCGACGTCCGGGATCGTCGAGTCGGTCGGCGACCACGCCTCACCATTGAGCGGCCCGTCGAAGGTGCGCCCCTCGCTCCACGGCACGTACTCGTGCGGGAACCACTCCTTGGCCAGCGAGAGGTGGCGGTCCAGGTTGCGTGCGACAACCGGCTCCAGCTCGACGAGGAGTGCGGTCTGGCTCAGTGTGGTGCTCATGGTCACGAGAAACTCCCTACGGTGGCGTAACTTACGCTACCGTAGGTCCCCGCGGCTCTGCGCGCCAGTGGTGAGACTCAGTTGACTCTCGGCGTACGGTCCTCGACGGGCGGCATCCACTCCCCCGCGTCGGCCGCTACCTGCTCACCTGAGCGAATGTCCTTGACCTCGTCGGGCGCGTCGTCGACGCCCGGGAACCAGACGTACGGGATGCCGCGCCGCTCGGCGTAGCGGATCTGCTTGCCGAACTTCGCCGCGCTGGGCGACACCTCGGTCGGCACCCCGCGTCGCCGCAGCGCCTCGGCCACCCGGTTGCTTGCCGCACGCTGCTCCTCGCCGGTCACCGCCACCAGGACACAGGTGGGCACCGAACGGGAGATCGACAGCTCGCCCGCGCCGAAGAGCAGCCCGAGCAGCCGGGTCACCCCGATCGAGATCCCCACGCCGGGGAACGAGGTGGCGCCGAGAGTGGCCAGGCTGTCGTACCGACCGCCGGAGCAGATCGAACCGAAGCGCTCGTAGCCGTGCAGTTGGGTCTCGTAGACGGTGCCGGTGTAATAGTCGAGCCCCCGGGCGATGCGCAGGTCGGCGACGCACAGGCCGGGCGAGTGCTCGGCGGCGGTCTCGACGACCCGGACCAGCTCCTCGATGCCCTCGTCGAGCAGCGGGTCGGTGACACCGAGGGCGCGTACGGCGTCGGCGAACGACGCGTCCGGCGCGGAGATCTCGGCAAGCGCCAGGCACGCCTTGGCCTGCGCCTCGCTCGCACCGGCGGTCTGGGCCAGCAGCTCGGCCACCTTCGCCGGGCCGATCTTGTCGAGCTTGTCGACGGCACGGAGCGCCGCCTCCGGGTCGGTCAGCCCGATCCCCCGGTAGAAGCCCTCGCAGACCTTGCGGTTGTTCACCTGGATGGTCACCGGCGGGATCGGCAGCGAGCGCAGCGCGTCCCCGATCACCAGCGGGATCTCCGCCTCGTGGTGCGGGGCCAGTGTGTCCCGGTCGACGATGTCGATGTCGGCCTGCACGAACTCCCGGTAGCGCCCCTCCTGCGGGCGCTCCCCCCGCCACACCTTCTGGATCTGGTAGCGGCGGAACGGGAAGGCGAGCTTGCCGGCGTTCTCCAGCACGTACCTGGCGAACGGCACGGTCAGGTCGAAGTGCAGGCCGAGCTGGTCGTCACCGCCGCCGCCCTCCGCGTCGGCGTGCAGCCGCCGGATCACGTACACCTCTTTGGAGGTCTCGCCCTTGCGCAGCAGCTGGTCGAGGGGCTCCACCGCGCGGGTCTCCAGCGGCGCGAACCCGTACAACTCGAACGTCCCCCGGATCTTGTCGAGCACGAACTGCTCGATCATCCGCTGGCCGGGGGTCCACTCCGGGAAGCCTGAGATGGGCGTGGGCTTGCTCATTGGCGTACTCCTTGCGGTTCCGCGCCCGCGGCGCGGTGGTGTCGTGGGTCCACGAGCGGCGCGGACGTTTCTTTAGAGACCCCGGGTGGGCGCGGCGGGCGCCGACCCCGCCACCTCGATGAGGTACGGGTTGCTGGCGCGCTCGCGGCCGATCGTGGTGCTGGGACCGTGCCCGGGCAGGACGACTGTGTCGTCGGCCAAGGGGAGGATCTTGTCGCGCAGGCTGTCGAGCATGGCTGGCATGCTGCCGCCCGGGAGGTCGGTGCGGCCGATCGACCCGGCGAAGAGCACGTCGCCGGAGAGGCAGATCTCGTCAGCCTCCCAGCCCGAGCCCGCGCCGGGCAGCCGGAACAGCACCGACCCGCCGGTATGGCCCGGTGCGTGGTCGACGGCGATCTCCAGGCCGGCGAGGGTGAGGGTGGCGCCGTCGGTCAGCTCCGCCACGTCGTCGGGCTCGCTGTAGCTCAGCCGGCCGCCGAAGAGCGAGGTCAGGTCGGCCGACAGGCCCTTGGCCGGGTCGGCGAGCATCTCCCGGTCGCCGGGGTGCACGTACGCGGTGATGCCACGGGCGCCGCACACCGGGGCGACCGAGAAGGTGTGGTCCAGGTGCCCGTGGGTCAGCAGGACGGCTGCCGGGTGCAGTCGGTGCTCGGCGAGCAGCGCGTCGAGCTGGTCGAGCACCCCGATGCCGGGGTCGACCACGACACACTGCTCCCCCGGCGCGGTCGCCACCACGTAGCAGTTGGTGCCGAAAGCGTCCGCGGGAAAGCCGGCCACGAGCACGGGCGCTGTCCTTCCGTCGAGCTGTCGTCCTGCCCAGCAGCCTAACCGGCCCGGCGAGCGGGTTCGCCGCGTCCGTCCCTGGCGCCCTGACGGGCACAGTGACAGCCTCCGATAAACGCTGCTCGGGACGGGGTGGACCTCGTACACCACATTCCCAGTCGCTAGCCGTACACTCTGGCGGGCGTGTGGCGCGGCACACGAAACGCCGGATGGGCCGGGACACCCGGCCGTCGGCGACGACCAGGCAGAGGAAAGGGGAGCACTGGTGGCTTCCAGCAGGGACCGGCAGCGCAAACTGGCGCGGGCCAAGCTCGACCGGCAGTTGGCCCGGCGGGCCGCCGCCACGCGGCGCCGTCGACAGATCCAGGCCGGTGTCGGTGTCTTCCTGGTCCTCGCGTTGGTCGTGGCCGGTTCGGCCTGGGCACTCGGGGCGTTCGACTCGGAGCCGGAGCAGAAGACCGCAGCGCAGGACACCTGCGTCTGGACGCCGCAGGACGCGACCGCCAACACCAACCTCAAGGACGTCGGCATGCCGGCGACCAAGGACCTGCCCACCGAGGGCACCCGCGCGATGACGGTCACCACCAACCAGGGCGCGCCGATCACCGCCGAGCTCAACCTGGCCAACTCCCCCTGTGCCGCGGCGAGCGTCGCCCACCTGGCGAGCCGGTCGTTCTACGACAACACCGCCTGCCACGAGATCACCGCCGAGGGCGCGCTGCGCTGCGGCGACCCCAGCGGCACCGGTCTCGGCGGGCCCACCTACTCGTTCTACGACGAGGACGTGCCGACGGCGCCCTCGGCCAGCCCGGCGCCCGGTCAGCCGTCGACGTACCCCAAGGGGACCGTCGCGATGATCTCCAACCCGCCGGGCAACAACGGCAGCCAGTTCCTGATCTTCTTCAAGGACTTCACCACCGCGGAGCCGAAGTACCCGGTGATCGGCAAGGTCACCGGCGGGCTGGACGTGGTGGAGAAGATAGGTGCCCTGCCGACCGTGGACAATGGGACCGGGGCGCAGGTCAAGCCCAAGTCCGACGTGGTGATCCAGAGTCTCACCGTCGGTGAGCCGGTCACCGGTGCGGCACCGTCGCCGTCGTCCGCCAGCGCCCCGGCCAGCAGCCCGAGCGCGGGCTGACCGGTCGTCCCCACCCACCCGAGCGGCACCAAGCAGCAGACAGCCAGGAGGATCCAGGCGTGACGTCCACCAGAGAGCGGCAGCGCGCGGCGGCACGCGCCCGGCTCGAGAAGGAGATGGCCGAGCGCGCGGGCAGGGCCCGTAAGCGCCGGCAGACCCAGGCGATCATCGGTGCGGGGGCTGCCCTGGTTCTCGTGGTCGCCGGCACCGCCTGGCTGGCCATGACCCTCGGCGGCGACGACGACAAGACCGACACGGCCGCCTCGGCGCCCGGCTCGGCCGAGTGCGCATTCACCGAGGTGCCCGCCGACCAGCGGACCCCGCAGATCAAGGACGTCGGGTTGCCCAGCAACCAGCAGTCCGCCACCGGCGTGCAGACCATGACGATCGACACCAACCTGGGTCCGATCACCGCCAAGGTCGACCGGTCGCTGTCGCCGTGCACGGCGGGCAGCTTCACCTACCTGGCGGAGAAGAACTTCTTCGACAACAGCAAGTGCCACCGCCTGGTGACCGAGGGCATCAAGGTGCTCCAGTGCGGTGACCCGAGCGCCACCGGCAAGGGCTGGCGGGACACCGACGGCACCGGCGGCCCGAGCTACCGCCAGGCCGAGGAGAACCTGCCCACCGACAAGCGCCCGCCGTACCCGGAGGGTGTCATCGCGATGGCCAACTCCGGCCAGCCGGGCAGCACCGGCAGCCAGTTCTTCATCGTGTACGGCGACTCGCCCCTGGACCCGGCGTACACCGTGCTGGGCACCATCACCGGCGGCATGGACATCGTCAAGGACGTGGCGAAGGCCGGCGACGACGGTGCGTTCGCCCAGCAGGCCGGTGGCGGTCACCCGAAGAAGGAGATCGTCATCAAGGACCTCACGATGAGCAACCCGCAGGGCTGACACCCTCGCACGTGAAAGCGCCCGCCGGCTGAGCCGGCGGGCGCTTTGCTGTCGGGGTCAGGCCCCGGAGGTGACCCGGTACGCGTCGAAGACGCCGTCGACCTTGCGGACGGTGGCCAGGAGGTGGCCGAGGTGCTTCGGGTCGGCCATCTCGAAGCTGAACCGACTCACCGCCACCCGGTCACGGGTGGTGGTGACGGTGGCGGAGAGGATGTTGACCCGCTCGTCGGAGAGCACCCTCGTGACGTCGGCGAGCAGCTTGTGCCTGTCCAGCGCCTCGACCTGTATGGCCACAAGGAAGGTCGAGGCGGAGGTGAGCTTCCAACTGACCTCCACGACCCGCTCGCTCTGCGCCCGCAGGTCCTCGGCGTTGGCGCAGTCGTCACGGTGCACGCTCACGCCGCCGGAGCGGGTGACGAACCCGAAGACCGAGTCCGGTGGGACCGGTGTGCAGCAGCGGGCCAGCTTGATCCAGACGTCGCTGACGCCGCGGACCACAACGCCGGGGTCGCTGCTGCTCTGCCGGCTGCGCGGCGGCCGGGTGGCGACGGCGGTCTCGGCGATGTCCTCCGCCGCGCCCTCCTCGCCGCCGTACGCGGCCATCAGCTTCTGCACCACCGACTGCGCCGAGACCTGGCTGTCGCCGACCGCCGCGTACAGCGACGCCACGTCGGCCAGGTGCAGGTCCCGTGCGATCGACATGAGCGCGTCGGAGGTGAGCATCCGCTGCAACGGCATGCCCTGCTTGCGCATGGCCTTGACGATCGCGTCCTTGCCGGCCTCGATCGCCTCCTCGCGCCGCTCCTTGTTGAAGTACTGGCGGATCTTCGTGCGGGCGCGTGGGCTCTTGACGAAGCCCAGCCAGTCCTGTGTCGGGCCGGCCGTCTCGGACTTCGACGTGAAGATCTCGATCACGTCGCCGTTGGACAGCGTCGACTCCAGCGGCACGAGCTTGCCGTTGACCCGCGCGCCGATGCACTTGTGCCCGACCTCGGTGTGCACCGCGTACGCGAAGTCCACAGGCGTCGAACCGGTCGGCAGCGGGATGACGTCACCCTTGGGGGTGAAGACGTACACCTCCTGGCTGGACAGGTCGAAGCGCAGCGCGTCGAGGAACTCGCTCGGGTCGGCGGCCTCGCGTTGCCAGTCCAGCAACTGCCGCAGCCAGGTCATCTCGTCGATGTGCGCCGGCGGGCCGACGATCTGCGTGCCCTTGTGCTCCTTGTACTTCCAGTGCGCGGCGATGCCGAACTCGGCGGTGCGGTGCATCGCGTACGTGCGGATCTGCATCTCCACCGGCTTGCCGGTGGGCCCGATGACAGTCGTGTGCAACGACTGGTACATGTTGAACTTGGGCATGGCGATGTAGTCCTTGAACCGGCCCGGCACCGGCTGCCAGTTGGCGTGGATCACGCCCAGCGCCGCGTAGCAGTCACGAACCGTGTCGACAAGGATCCGTACACCCACCAGGTCGTAGATGTCGTTGAAGTCGCGACCCCGCACGATCATCTTCTGGTAGATCGAGTAGAGGTGCTTCGGCCGCCCGGTGGTGTCCGCCTTGATCTTGGCGGCCTTGAGGTCGGTCGACACCTTCTGCGTCACCTGGCGCAGCAGCGCCTCACGCTGCGGCTGGTGCTCCCCGATCAGCCGGTTGATCTCCTCGAAGCGCTTCGGGAACAGCGTGCCGAACGCCAGATCCTCCAGCTCCCACTTGATCGTGTTCATACCGAGCCGGTGGGCCAGGGGCGCCAGGATCTCCAGGGTCTCCTTGGCCTTCTGCTCCTGCTTGGGGCGGGGCAGGAAGGTCAGGGTACGCATGTTGTGCAACCGGTCAGCCAGCTTGATCACCAGCACCCGCGGGTCCTTGGCCATCGCCACGACCATCTTGCGGATCGTCTCGGCCTTCGCCGCGTCACCAAGCTTTACCTTGTCCAGCTTGGTGACACCGTCGACAAGCAGGGCGACCTCACCGCCGAAGTCGACGCGCATCTGGTCGAGCGTGTACTCGGTGTCCTCGATGGTGTCGTGCAGCAGCGCGGCGACAAGCGTGGTGGTGTCCATCCCCAGATTGCCGAGGATCGTCGCCACGGCAAGAGGGTGGGTGATGTACGGGTCGCCGGACTTGCGGTACTGCCCGGAGTGCCACCGCGCGGCGGTGTCGAAGGCCCGCTGCAACAACCGCGCGTCGGCCTTGGGGTGGTTCTCCCGGTGGCTGGCGATGAGCGGCTCCAGCACCTCGCTCACCTGCGAGGTCTGCCAGGGCGCGTTGAACCGGGCCAACCGGGCCCGGACCCGCCGACCGGTGGGCGCGTTGGACAGCCCGAACCCGCCGCTGGGCGACGGGTCGACACCGGCGTCGGTGGGGAACGGGACCACTACCCCGTCAGCGCCGAGGGACGACTCGACGCCGCCCGCCGTGGCGGCGGGTGTCACAGTCGTGCCGTCGATCGCAGCCCTGCCGGAGCCGTTGCCCGAGCCCTTGCCGGAGCCCGTCACCCGGGCCGGAGCGTCAGCGTTCCGGTCGGTCACCGAGCCGTCAGCGTCGCCTGTCGGGTGCACCGTGCCCTCCGCCGGAGGGACGACATCGTGGGACACCGGCCTCCTCACCGCTCGCCGGGAAAACACCGGCCGTACATCGGCCGGCCTGGTCTCGCGCCGCCGGGCGGGGTACCGCCGGCGTCAGCAAAGGGCAATGCTACCCGCACGGACGGTCCCCTGCCGCTCCGCCGGACGGTCGGCGCGGGGTCCGCTTGACGGGCCGCGAATCAAACGGTCAGCAGGGCATGGACCGGACGCGGCGCCAGCCGCTCACGGCCACCCAGGAAACCCAACTCCAGCAGTACGGTGAAGCCGCTGACGGTCCCACCGGCCCGCTCGACCAGGTCCAGAGTCGCCTCGGCGGTGCCGCCGGTGGCCAGCACGTCGTCGACCACAAGCACCCTATGACCTGCGGTGAAGGCGTCCTCGTGCACTTCCAGGGTGGCCTCGCCGTATTCGAGGGCGTAGGAGACCGAGTGCGCCGGGCGGGGCAGTTTGCCGGCCTTGCGGACGGGCACCACGCCCACCCCGGCCGCGTACGCGACGGCCGCCGCCACCACGAACCCGCGCGCCTCGATGCCGACCACCACGTCGAAGCCGTCCCGCCCGTGGTACGCCACGATCCCGTCGACAACGTCGCGGAACACCTTCGCATCGGCGAACAGCGGCATCAGGTCCTTGAACAGGACACCGGGCTGGGGGAAGTCCGGCACGTCCAGCACCCGACTGGCCACCAGCCGGGCGGTGTCCGGGCCGAGGTCCCCGCGCGGTGCGGTGCTGTGGGTCTCCGTCACGGCAGTTCCGTTCCCTTCGACGACGACGGCGTCCGGCAGTGCTGCTCGCACAGCATGCCGGACGCCGTTCGGTCATGTCCTCCCGGGCCTACCCGGGCCGTTCCGCGCCGCCCGGCGCCACCGCCGGTCAGCGCCACTGCTGGTCAGCGCCGCCTGGGCGCTGCCGCCGGTCAGCGCCGCTTGGCGCCACCCGGCCGGTTGCCGCCGCCACCCGGGCGACCGCCCCGGGCACCGGTGGACCGCTTGCCCGCCGGCCGGGCGCCCACCTTGGGAGCGGCGCCGGCCATCGCGGCCGTGTCGTCCACGGGCGCGTCGTCCGCATCGGTCCGGGCCGGGCTCACGGCGGCACCCTTCGTGGGGACCTCGCCACGCGCCAGCGCACCGCGGCGGGCCTGCACCCGCTTGTTGTGCGCCTGGATGCGCGGCTCGTAGTTCTTCAGCAGCGCCAGCATCGGGGTGGCCACCACGATGGAGGTCAGGAAGGCCATCGCCATACCGACGAACAGCACCAGGCCGAGGTCCTTCAGCGTGCCGGCGCCGAGCAGGCCGGCGCCGATGAAGAGCAGACCACCGACGGGCAGCAGCGCCACTACCGACGTGTTCAGCGACCGCATGAGGCTCTGGTTGACGGCCAGGTTGGCCGCCTCGCCGTACGTCTGGTTGTTGTTGGCAGTGATGCCCCGTGTGTTCTCCTGCACCTTGTCGAAGACCACCACCACGTCGTAGAGCGCGAAGCCCAGGATCGTGAGGAAACCGATGATCGTCGACGGGGTGACCTCGAAGCCGACAAGCGAGTAGATGCCGGCGGTGAGGATCAGGTTCAGCAGCAGCGAGGTGACGGCCGCGACGGCCATCCGCCACTCGAAGCGCAGGATCAGGTAGAGCATCACCAGCGCGATGAAGACCACCAGACCGAGCACGGCCCGCTCGGTGACCTGGCTGCCCCACGCCTCACTGACCTGGTTGCTGCTGATCTGACCGGGCTCCAGACCGAAGTCCTCGGCGATCTGCGCCTTCACCGCGTTCGTCTGCTCGACGCTGAGCTGCGGCGTACGAAGCTCGTAGGAGTCGCCGCCGGTGCCGCCGACCTGCTGCGCGGTGGCCACCTCGACGCCGGTGTTCTCGGCGGCGAGGGCAGCGTTGACCTCCTCCTCGGCCTGCTCCAGCGTGCCGACGCTGGCCGGCACCGAGAACGAGTTGCCGCCGGCGAACTCGATACCGAGGCTGAACCCCCGGATCGAGATGCTGAGGATCGCGATCAGGACGAGGATCCCGGCGACGCCGAACCAGAGCTTGCGTCGGCCGACGACGTTGAGACCGGCCTCACCGTTGTAGAGGCGACTCGCCAAACTGTTGTCAGCCATCTCAGGCCTCCTTGGCGCGCGGGTTGCGGGGCTGAGTCTGCTGGGTCCGGGCCGGAAGCGCCCGGCCGAGCCCGCTGACCCGCGGGGACAGGAACGCCCGGGTCCGGGCGAACATCGTCATGATCGGGTGGCGGAAGAGGAAGACCACCACCAGGTCGAGCACTGTGGCGAGGCCGAGCGCGAACGCGAAGCCCTTCACCGTGCCGACCGAGACCACGTAGAGCACCACAGCCGAGAGCAGGGTGATCGCGTTTGCCGAGATGATCGTCCGGCGGGCTCGGATCCAGGCCCGGGGTACGGCGCTGCGTGGGCTGCGCCCCTCCCGGATCTCGTCCTTCAATCGTTCGAAGTAGATGACGAACGAGTCCGCCGCCACACCGAGTGAGACGATCATGCCGGCGATGCCGGCGAGGGTGAGCGTGAAGCCGATCTGCCGGCCGAGCACCACCAGCGCGCCGAAGACCAGCAGCGCGGAGAGGATCAGGCTCAGGAAGATCACCGAGCCGAGCAGCCGGTAGTAGAAGAACGCGTAGATGATGACCAGCAGCATGCCGATGCCGGCGGCGAGCAGACCGGCACGCAGGTGGCTGGCACCCAGCGTGGCGGTGACGTTCTGCGCCTCCTGCTGCTCGAAGGTCACCGGCAGCGCGCCGTAGCGGAGCTGGCCCGCGAGGGTGCTGGCGTCCTTCTGGGTGAAGTTGCCGGTGATCTGGGAGTTGCCGGTCAGCACGCCCTGGATCTCCGGCGAGGAGACGATCTCGTTGTCCAGCACGACTGCCACCCGGCACTTGCCGTCCTGGCCAAGGGCGGTCGCGTCGCACGCCCCGCCCTCGTTGTTGAACGCCTCACGGGTGAGGGCCGTCCAGTTGCCCTGGCCCTTGCCGGTGAAGTCGAGGCTGACCACCCAGGAGTTGGTCTGGTCGAGCACCGCGTCGGCGTCCGACACGTCGGTGCCGAGCACCTTGGCCTGGTCGAGCAGATACTTGGAGACGCCGTCCTCGCAGGAGACGACCTGCTGCTTCGGGTCGGAGATCGACGCCGGCGGACGCTTGTCGAGCTGCGCGCAGCCGATCGTCGGCACGTTGAACTGCAGCTGTGCCGGCAGCACCGCCACCTCCTGCGGCGACAGGGTGCCGAACGGCTTGAGCTTCTCGGCGAGCGACGGGTCGGCGGTCAGGTCGGCCGGGCCCTGCAGGCCGCTGGCGGCCTGCCACGCGGCGGCGCCGACCTTCTGCTCTACGGCCTTGCGCTGCTCCTCGATGCTCGCCGGCACCGGCTCGGTGCTGGCGCTCGCCGACGGCGCGGCGCTCGCCGAGGCGGACGGGGCCGGCGTGGCGCTCGGCGACGCCGGTGCCATTCCGCCCTGACCGCCGCTCGGCGACGCGGTCGCCTGCGGCGCGCCACTGCCCGACGGGGTCGGGTTCGCGCTGCCGGACGGAGCCGGGCTGCCGGACGGGCTCGGCTCGGCGGCCGGCGGCGCGGCGACCGCGCCGCTGCCGTCGGCGGCCTTCAACACCTTGCGGAAGCGCAGCTCGGCCGCGCTGCCCACGTCGGTGAGGTCGCGGTTCTCACCGGGCAGGGAGATGACGATGTTCCGGTTGCCCTCGGTGACCACCTCGGCCTCGGCCACGCCGAACGCGTTGACCCGGCTCTCGATGATCTGCCGGGCCTCTTCGAGGTTGTCCGCCGTCGGGGGCTTGCCGTCGACGCTGTTTGTCGCCTCCAGCGTCACCCGGGTGCCGCCGATCAGGTCCAGGCCGAGCCGAGGCTCAAGCCGATCCTTGAAGCTGCCGCTGGCACCGCCCGCGAAGAACACCAGAAGGTAGAGGACCACGAAGATGGCCCCGAGCACGGCGAGCTGCCGTCCGGGGCGCATCTGTCCCTGAGGTGGTGCCACGGTTGTCTGTCTCCCTGTACGGTCGCGCCGCTGCACGCGGCGGCGGCGGCGAGTGTCGGGCCGGGGGTCCGGCCGACGGGGTCTGACCTGGGTCGGCATGACGCCGACACGGAGCCGGACCCACCGGCGCGGACGCTGGCGGTCACGGGACGTGCCGACGTCCGGCGTCGACCCAACTATCCAGTTTTCACGTCACGTCCGCTGCCCCGTCGGGCACGGCACCCCCGGGAGGCGGTCGTCCGGCCGTACGCCGGAAGCACCGCCGCCGATGGGGGCGTCAGTCCTTGGTGGTGTCCGCGTCCTCGGTGACCGGCTCGCTCGGCAGTTCCGCGCGGGTGACCACCCGGGCGATGGCCGGGCGGGCGTAGCGGGTCTGCACGCCCGGAGCGACCTCGAGCAGGACGCTGTCGTCCTCGATGCCGGTGACGGTGCCGTAGAGCCCGCCGATGGTCACGACCTCGTCGCCGGGGCCGAGGTTCGACTGCATCGCCTCTGCCTCGCGGCGGCGCTTCTGCTGGGGCCGGATCATCATGAAGTACATGACACCGAAGAGCAGCGCGATCATCAGGATCGGCGTGAAGCTGCCGGCCCCGCCTGCCGATTGTGCGTAATGCACGTTAAAAACCTTCCCATTGGCCTCCGTCGCGGCGCGGGATGCGCCGGAGCGGAGGCGGACTCTCACGTCCTGTACAGACCGCGGCGAAGTCTAATCCCTGCACCTGAGAACACCGAATGCGGCACAGATCACGTTCACATCACGGCTGATCGGTATCCACCGAGAACAGATCGGGTGTCGACGGGACATCTACCCCCAATGTACCATTTGGTGGCGTACGACCCAGGTGCCGCCAGGCAGCCTCGGTGGCCACCCGGCCGCGCGGCGTACGCGCCAGCAGGCCGGCGCGCACAAGGAACGGCTCGCACACCTCCTCGACGGTGTCCGGCTGCTCCCCCACCGCCACGGCGAGGGTGGACAGGCCCACCGGGCCGCCCCGGAACGAGTCCACGAGCGCGCTCAGCACCGCCCGGTCCAGCCGGTCCAGACCCAGCGCGTCGACGTCGTACACGATCAGTGCCGCACGGGCGGTGTCAAGATCGACCACGCCGTCGGCCCGCACCTCCGCGTAGTCGCGGACCCGGCGCAGCAGCCGGTTGGCGATCCGGGGAGTGCCCCGCGACCGGCCGGCGATCTCCGTGGCGCCCTCGTCCGTGATCGGCACACCGAGGATCCGCGCCGACCGGTGCAGCAGCGTCTCCAGATCCGCCGGGGCGTAGAAATCAAGGTGCGCGACGAAACCGAACCGGTCCCGCATCGGGCCGGTCAACAACCCGGACCGCGTTGTCGCACCGACAAGCGTGAATGGCTCGACATCAAGCGGGATCGCTGTGGCCCCCGGCCCCTTGCCGACCACCACGTCGACCCGGAAGTCCTCCATCGCGCTGTAGAGCAGCTCCTCGGCGGGCCGGGCGATCCGGTGGATCTCGTCGATGAAGAGCACATCGCCCTCGGCCAGGCTGGTCAGGATCGCCGCCAGGTCACCGGAACGCTCGATCGCCGGCCCGCTCGTCACCCGGATGCCCGCGCCCAGCTCGGCGGCGACGATGTTTGCCAGGCTGGTCTTACCCAACCCGGGCGGCCCGGAGAGCAGGATGTGATCCGGCGGCGAACCACGCCGCATGGCCCCCTGTAACAGCAGGTCAAGTTGGTCGCGGACCCGGTCCTGGGCAATGAACTCGGCCAGCCGCCGCGGCCGTACGGTGGCCTCCGCGTCCCGCTCGGCGTCGCTGACGTACGCCGAGACGAGCCCCTCGGTCTCACTCATCGGGTGCGACCGAGCAGGCGGATGGCCTGCTTGAGCAGCAACGGCACGGGCGGAGTGGCCCCGTCGATGGTCTCCGCGACAGCGGCCACCGCCTGGTCGGCCTGCCCGGCCGTCCAACCCAGGCCCACAAGCGCCTGGCGGACCTGATCGGGCCAGGCGCCGGCGGTCACACCGCCCACGCCGTCGGCACCGATGGACACCGGGCCGATCCGGTCGCGCAGTTCCAGCACCAGACGCTCGGCGCCCTTCTTGCCGATCCCCGGCACCCGGGTCAGGGCCGCGGTGTCGGCGTTGGCGATGGCCTTGCGCACCGCGTCCGGGGTGTGCACGGCAAGCACCGCCTGGGCCAGCCGAGGGCCGACCCCACTTGCCGTCTGGAGCAGCTCGAACAACGACTTCGCGTCGTCGTCGGCGAAGCCGTAGAGGGTCAGCGAGTCTTCCCGCACCACAAGGCTCGTGGCGAGCCGGGCGACCTGGCCGACCCGCAGCTCCGCGATCGTCCCTGGGGCGCAGTGCACGGCAAGGCCGACCCCGCCGACCTCGATCACTGCCAGGTCCGGACCCGTCGCGGTCACCGTGCCGCGCACGCTGGCGATCATCGTGCTCCTCCTCGTCGTGCCCGGTCGGCCGCGGCGGCCAGCTTCGAGCGGGTGCCGCCGCGCCAGACGTGGCAGATGGCCAGGGCGAGCGCGTCGGCGGCGTCGGCCGGCTTCGGCGGCTCGGCCAGTCGCAGCAGCCGGGTCACCATGGCTGTCATCTGCGCCTTGTCGGCCTGCCCAGAGCCGGTCACCGCCGCCTTCACCTCGCTGGGGGTGTACGTCTGCACCGGCAGCCCGGCACGCGCCCCCGCCAGCACTGCGATGCCGCTCGCCTGCGCGGTGCCCATCACCGTACGCACATTGTGCTGGCTGAAGACCCGCTCGACGGCGACGCTTTCGGGCTGATGCTTGGCGACCAGCTCGGTGAGCGACCGGTCCAGGTGCAGCAGGCGCAGAGCCAGGTCGTCGGCCGGATCGGTGTAGACCACGTAGTAGGCGACGAGCGTGCACGGGCGGCCCGGCACACCCTCGACCACGCCCACCCCGCACCGGGTCAACCCCGGGTCCACACCGAGCACGCGCACGCCGCCCCCTCCCCAGCCGTCAGCAGTACGTGTGTTCGACACCCTAACGCCCGGCCTCCCACCAGCCCCACGGGACACACCCTGCCGCGCGCCAAGATCGTGCTCGAACCTGGAAGTAGCGGCCCCACCGACGCACCGACACCACTGCATCCAGGATCGAGCGCAATCGCGCAGCGGGACAGGGCGGGCGGCGGGACAGGGTGGGCCACACAGCTTTGGCCCGGAGTATGTGTTGCCGGCCCATGTGCCGGGGCGCTGACAGCTCGTAACTTCTTGCGCCATGACGGCAGAACCCGTGGCGGTCCCCCACGTCGTACAGCTCGATCTCACCGGTCGCACCGCCCTGGTCACCGGCGGCGGCAGCGGCATCGGGCGGGCGTGCGCCCTGCGGCTGGGCGCTGCCGGCGCCAAGGTGCTCGTGGTGGACCGGAACCTGGACGCGGCCCGGACGGTCGCCGCCGAGGCGGGCGGGCGCGCCGAGGGGGTGGACCTGGCCGACGCGGCGGCAGTGGACCGCCTCGACGTGGACGTGGACATCGTCGTGAACAACGCCGGGCTCCAGCACGTGGCGCCGATGCAGGACTTCCCCGTCGAGCGGTTCGAGTACATCCAGCGGGTGATGGTGGAGGCGCCGTTCCTGCTGGTCCGCCGCGCGCTGCCGCACATGTACGCGCGGGGTTGGGGCCGGATCGTCAACATCTCGTCGGTGCACGGGCTGCGGGCCTCGCCGTACAAGGCGGCGTACGTCACGGCGAAGCACGCCCTGGAAGGGCTGTCGAAGGTGGTGGCGTTGGAGGGCGCCGTGCACGGGGTCACCGCCAACTGCATCAATCCGGCGTACGTCCGCACGGCGCTCGTGGAGAGCCAGATCGCCGACCAGGCGGTCAGTCACGACATCCCGGAGCCCGAGGTGGTCGAGAAGATCATGCTGGCCCGGGCGGCGATCAAGCGGCTGATCGAGCCTGAGGAGGTGGCCGAGTTGCTCGCGTACCTCTGCTCGCCGCCGGCGGCGTTCATCACCGGCGCGTCGATCGCGCTCGACGGGGGCTGGACGGCCAACTAGTGGGTCCCCGCACAATGTCGACCATGTCGTCGCCGGTGGAGTTTCTGGAACTGCTCGCCCGTGAGGCCGCGGCGGTGGAGTTCGAGGGGCCGTTGGTGGCCGCACGGGCCGCCGGGGCGCCGGCCGAGCGGCTGGCCGAGCTGGAGCAGGCAAGGACCGTGGCGTTGCGGGTCCGCGCGCTGCTGGAGCGGCGCCGCCGCCGGGAGACCGAGCTGTCCGGTCTGTACGACACGGTGAGCGACCTGGCCGGCCTGCGCGACCTGGACGACGTGCTGCGGGCGATCGTGCACCGGGCGCGCAACCTGCTGGGCGCCGACGTGGCGTACATGACGCTCAACGACGACGAGCGCGGCGACACCTACATGCGGGTGACCGACGGGTCCGTGTCGGCCCGCTTCCAGCGGCTGCGGCTGCCGATGGGCGCCGGCCTCGGTGGGCTGGTGGCCCAGTCCGGCGCCCCGTACGTGACAGCCAACTACGGCGAGGACGAGCGCTTCCACCACACCGGGGAGATCGACGCCGGGGTGGGCGAGGAGGGCCTGGTGGCGATCCTCGGGGTGCCGCTGCGGCTCGGATCCACATCGATCGGCGTGCTCTACGCGGCCAACCGTTCGGCGCGACCGTTCGTGCGGGAGGAGGTCGCGCTGCTGGTATCGCTCGCCGCGCACGCCGCGGTGGCGATCGACACGGCCCGGCTGCTGGCCGAGACCCGCTCGGCGCTTGCCGAACTGTCGGCCGCCAACACCACCATCCGGGCGCACAGCAGTTCGGTGGAGCGGGCCGCTGCCGCGCACGACAGGATGACCGCGCTGGTGCTGCGCGGCGGCGGCGTGGAGGACGTGGCGGCAGCGGTGACCGAGGTGCTGGGCGGGGCGCTGCTGGCGTTGGACGCCGAGGGCCGGTTGCTGGCCCGGGTCGGTGAGATCGACGAGCCGGACCGGGAGGACATCGTCGAGGCGGTGGCCGCGTCCCGCACCGAGGGACGCAGCGTGCGCCGGGGCCCCCTCTGGTACGCGGCGGTGGTGGCGGGCACCGAGAACCTGGGTGCTCTGGTGCTGCGCCCCGACGACGAGCTTGTCGACGCCGACCAGCGGATCCTGGAGCGGGCCGCGCTGGTGACAGCGCTGCTGTTGTTGTTCCGCCGGACGGTGGCCGAGGCAGAAGGTCGGGTACGCGGCGAGCTGCTTGACGATCTGATCGCCCGGCCGTTGCGGGACACCGACGCGTTGCGCAGCCGGGCTCGCCGGCTCGGGGTGGACCTGGACGCCCCGTACGTGCTGGTGGCGGTGGACGACGACGCGATCGCGGCCACCGGCTCGGCCCGGCAGCGGGTGCTCTCCTGGGCCACCACGTACGCCTCGGCGCGCGGTGGCCTGGCGGCGGCGCGCGACGGACGGGTGGTCCTGATGCTGCCCGGTCAGGACGCCGGTGGCAGCGCCCGGGCGGTGGCCCGGGATCTGTCCCGCGTGACGAGTCGACCGGTGACCGCCGGGGCGAGCGGTCCGGCGACCGGACCGACGACGCTGGCGGGGACGTTCCACGAGGCGGACCGCTGCCTGACAGCGCTCGGCGCGCTGGGTCGTACCGGTCAGGGCGCGAGCACCGCCGAGCTGGGCTTCGTGGGGCTGCTGTTGGGCACTGTCGGTGACCGGGGCGAGAAGGACGTGGCCCAGTTCCTCACCGCCACCGTCGGGCCGGTGGTCGACTACGACGCCCGGCGGGGGACGGCGCTGGTGAAGACGTTGGAGGCGTACTTCGGCGTCGGTGGCAGCCTGGCCCGCGCCGCCGAGCAGCTGCACGTGCACGTCAACACCGTGACGCAACGCCTGGAGCGGGTGGGGCAGCTGCTCGGCGCGGACTGGCAGCGGCCCGAGCGGGCGCTGGAGGTGCAGTTGGCGCTACGCCTGCACCGCCTGCGCGCGCCGGCCTGACGGTCAGCGGGCGCGGATCCCTTCGAGGACGGCGTCGACGACCCGCTCCGGCAGGTCGACCTCGTTGAGATCCGGGCTCCACTGCAGCACCCGCTGGATCAGCATCGGCCCGGTGAGCAGCGCCATCGTCACCTCGATGTCGACGTCGGCCCGGAGCACCCCCTCGTCGACGCCGCGCCTGAGCACCTCGCGCATCAACTGCCGCCGGGGCGCGATGATGTTCTGGTAGAGCTGGTACTGGTCGGTGCTGCGGTTCACCGCCGGCACCAGACACGGCATGATCTTCTCCGCCCGCGGGTCGATGTTCTTACCGATCGCGCCGACGAGCAGGATCAGGTCGTCCCGGATGGAGTGGCCGGTCGGCTGCGGCAGGATGCCCTTGAGCCGACGCAGCGCGTCGAGCAGCAGGGCGTCCTTGCCGGCCCAGCGGCGGTAGATGGTGGCCTTGCCGACCCCGGCGCGGCTGGCGATCGCCTCGATCGAGAGTGCCTCGACGGTGCTGCCCTCGGCGAGCAGGTCGAGGGTGGCCTCGATGATCGCCTCGTCGGCGCGGATGCTCCGCGGTCGCCCGGGCGACCGCGGAGCATCGGCAGTGGATCTCATGTCGGACATTGTTCCCGGACCTACGCCGTTCCGGCCAACTCGGGTTCGGCGACGGGTGCCGTCGTGGCGTCGGTCATGGCGTTGCGGCCCGGCATCCAGCGCAGCACCACGAGCATGCCGAGCGCCGCGACCACAGCGGAGAGGCCGGCCGCCCAGTGCATGGCGGTCACGAAGGCGTCGTTGGCCGCCGAGATCAGCGTCGGCGCCGCCGGGCCGAGCTGCCCGGCTGCGGCGTACGCACCGGAGATCGACTCGTTGGCCGCGTCGCGGGCCTGTGGCGGCAGGCCGGTCAGCGCGTCGCCCACATCGCTGCGGTAGACCGCCGAGAGCACCGAGCCGAGGACTGCCACGCCGAGCGCACCGGCCACCTGGCGGACGGTGTTGCTCACCGCGGAGCCGACACCTGCCTTCTCCCGGGGCAGCGCCGACATGATCGACTCGGTGGCCGGAGGCATGATGTTGGCCATTCCGACGCCCTGGACGAAGAAGACGACAAGGACGATCCAGATCGGGGTTGACGCGCCGATGAAGGCGAACGCGGCGAGGGACACCACTGTCAGCCCCAGCCCGACGGTGGCGACGGCCCGCCCGCCGTAGCGGCGGACCATGGCGGCGCTGCGCGGCGCGAAGATCAGCTGAGCTCCTGCGAAGGGCAGGAAGAGCAGGCCGGTCTGCAGCGGGCTGTAGCCGCGCACCAGTTGCAGGTAGAACGAGCTGAAGAACATCACGCCCATGGCGGCGAAGAACACCAGGCCGACGATGGCCACCGGCGCGGCGAACCGGGGCACCTTGAACAGCCGGACGTCAAGCGACGGGTGGTCGCTGCGCCGCTCGTGCTGCACGAACCAAACCAGCACGGCGAGGCCCACCAGGATGGATCCCCAGGCCACCGGCCGACCGAAGCCGTGTTCGCCGCCGTCGATGATGCCGTAGGAGAGAGCGACCAGGCCGACCACTGAGAGCACGACGCCGAGCAGGTCGACCCGGCCGGGACGCGGGTCACGCGACTCGGGGACCAGCAACGCGACCAGGACCACGCCGGCGGCCACCACCGGGACGTTGATCAGGAAGACCGAGCCCCACCAGAAGTGCTCCAGCAGCGCGCCGCCGAGGATCGGGCCGATCGCCACCGCGAGCCCGACCGCGCCGGCCCACACGCCGATGGCCCGGCCACGCTCGCGCGGGTCGAAGACGTTGGAGATGATCGACAGCGTGACAGGCATGATGGCCGCGCCGCCGATCCCCATCAGGGCGCGGGCCGCGATCAGCTGACCGGGGCTCTGGGCGTACGCCGAGAGCAGCGACGCCAGCCCGAACAGCACCAGACCGATCATCAGGAAGCGCTTGCGGCCGGATCGGTCGCCGAGCACCCCGAAGGTGAACAGCAGCCCGGCGAAGACGAGCGTGTAGGAGTTGATGGACCACTCCAGCTCGCCCTGGGTGGCGCCGAGGCCGTGCACCGGGTCGGCCAGGGTGCGCAGTGCGACGTTGAGGATCGTGTTGTCGAGGACGACGACGAGGAGGCTGATCACCAGCACCCCCAGGATCGCCCACCTCCTCGGATGTCCCGTGTTGTTGTGTAGCTCCATGCCCGGTTCTCCCCCCGGTTCACCCGTCGCGCAATACGATACGGGCCAGACTCGTAACTGGGACAGCGTAGGCGCCGAATTTTCGATACGGAACGGCTCCGTATCGTATGTGACCGGCGTCACCAGCCCGGATCGCCCCCACCCAGTGCCGTCCCTGGAGGTAGCCCTTCGCATCCTTTGCACTGCTTCAACCCACGCAACAGTTACGCCCCAAAAACGTTGCGCGGGTTGAAGCAGAGCAAAGGACGTGGACCGACCGGGCCCGACCTCCGCGCTGACCGTCCGAGGCGGGCAGAAAGTTCACCGGCGCGACGCCATCGCCGTCGCGCCGGCACGACATCAGCGCGCCCGCGGCTTCTCCAGGCAGGCGGCGACCGCCGCCGGCAACGTACCCAGGTGGGCCGCCGGCGCGGCGAGCGGCTCGATCCAGCCCGGCCCGGCGCCGTACACCCGCAGGCGCGGGAAGTCGCGGGCGAAGCGCACCAGACGGTACGCGCGGCCGGTGACAGGCGTCTGCGACCAGAGCACGACGGTGTGCGGGTTGGCCCGGTGGACCGCGCTGGTCAGCGCGGGCCAGGGCAGCGCGGGGCCGAGATGCAGGCAGCCGCGGCGGTGCTCGCGCAGCGCGGCGGCGAGCGCGTGCAGGCCGAGACAGTGCGCCTCCTGTTCGGCACCGGCAAGCAGCACCCCGCCGGTGGGAAATGACCGGCCGGGCTGCCTGCGGTACACGTCCAACCCGACCCGCACACCCTCGCACAGGGCGTGCTCGGTGGCGATCTCGGCGGGCGTACGCCCCGGCAGTTGAGCGAGCAGCGGGCGGCAGACCTGCTCCCAGAGCGCCGGTACGCCCCAGGCTTCGGCCATCTCCAGCAGCACCGTGGCGACACGGTTGTCGTCCAGGTCCTCGGTGGCCAGCCGGACGCGCTTGTGCGCGGTCTCCACGGCATCCGCCGGCATCGGATCGGTCAGCACCAGACGTACCCCCGGGTAGGCGGTGTTCTCCATCCGGGGTTCGCTGAAACGACGCGCGGTGGATGCGCCGTCGCGGAATTTACCGGCGGCGCGCAGCGAGCACGCAGGCCAGCGGGGCACGGCCGGCTTGACCGGGCCCCTTATGTTGATGATCAACACGGCCCAACGAAAGGTCCCCACCCCATGCCTGTCGGCTTCACCATGGCGATCATCTTCGCCATCGCAATGGCGGTCAGCGCCATCCTGGCACTCGTCGCACCCAAGAACGCGATGAAGCAGACGGCCGCCCTGGCGGCGCTCGGCCTGCTCGCCGTCACAGTGCTGATCAGCGTCGCCTCCAGTGCCCACTCGGTGCCCATCCGCTCGGTCGGCATCGTCACCAGCTTCGGCAAGCCCACCGGCGAGGTGACAGGTTCGGGCCTGAAGTGGGTGGCACCGTGGCAGAAGGTCGGCGAGTGGGACGCGGGCCGGCAGAAGTACGACCACATCGGCGGCAACAACTGCGTACGCGTGCGCACCGGCACGCTCGCCGACGCGTGCGTCGAGGTGCTCGTGGAGTGGCAGGTCAAGCCGGAGAACGCGCCGAAGCAGTTCATGGACTACAAGGGAGACTTCGTGAGCTTCCAGGGCCAGCGGGTGGGAGTGCAGCTCGACAGCGCGGTGAACGACGCCTTCGCCACGTACAACCCGCTGGAGCGGATCGACGCGCAGACCGGCAACCTCAACGTCGACCTGAAGCCGTTCGCCGCGAACATCAAGAGCAGCGCGGAGGGTCGGCTCGCCGAGGACGTCGACATCCTCTCGGTGACCATCACCCGGGTCAACCACGACGACAAGACCGAGGGCAACATCAAGGCGTTCCAGGACAAGCTGGCGCAGACCCGCAACCTGGAGCAGGACCGCAAGAACGCCGACATCTCCAAGCAGATCACCGAGACCAACGCGAAGGTCGACAAGGTGACCCGCTGCCTGGAGATCGCCGAGAAGAACGGCGCCAATCCGGGTCTCTGCATCAACCCGGGCATCGTCACCGGCAAGTGACAGCCGGCCGGGTGGTCAGTCGAGGCTGACCACCCAGCGGGCACCTTCGCCCCGCGCCAACCGGTCGAACGCCGCCGGCGCCTCGTCGAGGCTGACCACCCCGCTGACCAGCGGGGACAGGTCCAGCGTCCCGTCGAGTGCCGCGCCGGCCAACTCGGGCACCTCGCGGTCCGGGTCGGACGAGCCGTACACGGAGGAGCGCAGCGTCCGCGCGGAGTGGAAGATGTCCAGCGCGCCGAGGCTCACCATGTCGTCCTTGGCGCCCATGCCGACCACCGTCACCGCTCCCCCGCGCCGGGTGAGCCGCCAGGCAGCCCGGATGGTGGCGGCACGGCCGACGCACTCGAAGGAGTGGTCCACGCCCCGCCCCTCGGTGCGCGCCCGTACCTCCTTGGAGAGGCGGTCGTCGGAGAGCAGGAAGTCGGTGGCCCCGGCGGCGAGCGCCAACTCCCGCTTCGACTCGGCGACGTCGACCGCGAGGATCGTCGTGGCACCGGCCCGCCGGGCCGCGGTGAGCACCGCGAGTCCGACCCCGCCGAGCCCGACGACCGCCACCGACTCGCCCGGCGCCACCCGGGCGGTGTTGCGGACAGCGCCGACGCCGGTCAGCACCGCACAGCCGAGCAGGGCGGCCCGCTCCGCAGGCAACCCGGCGGGGATGGCGATGACGGCGCTCTCGGGCACCACCACCGCCTCGGCGAGCGCGCCGAGGCCGAGGGTGAGGTGTACCGGTTCGCCGTCGTCGGTCGTGCCGCGCTGCACCGTCGGAGCGGTGTTGGCGGCGCACAGCCACGGCTGGTCGTGCCGGCACCACCAGCACGTCCGGCAGGCGGGCGCCCAGTTGAGCACCACTGGCGTGCCGACCTCCAGCTGGCTGCCCGGCCCCGCCTCGGCCACCACACCTGTCGCCTCGTGGCCGAGCACCAGCGGGAACCTCGCGGCCAGCGTGCCGTTCACCATGGACAGATCGGAGTGACAGACACCGGCCGCGGCGATCGTCACCCGCACCTCACCGGGGCCGGGCGCGGGCAGGCGTACGCGCTCGACCCGCAGCTCGGCGCCGGCTCCCCGCGCGACAAGCGCGCGAACGGTGACCGGCGCGGCCGCCGGCTCAGGGCCGCCTGCTGGCGCGGCGGTCGACTCGGGGCCTCCCGCTGGCGCGGCCGGGGTCAGCTCGGGGCCGGTCATCGCTGGATCGCCTTCAGCTCGCAGAACTCGGTGAGGCCGTGCACGCCCAACTCCCGGCCCAGGCCGGACTGCTTGTAGCCGCCGAACGGGGCGAGCGGGTTGAACGACGCCCCGTTGATGTCGACAGCGCCGGTGCGCAGTCGTCGGGCCACCGCGAGCGCCGCGTCGGGGTCGGCGGACCACACCGCGCCGGCCAGCCCGTACTTCGAGTTGTTGGCGATCGCCACTGCCTCGTCGGTGTCGTCGAACGGGATCACGGCGAGCACCGGTCCGAAGACCTCCTCCTGGGCGAGCGCGCTGTCCGGGTGGACGTCGGCGAAGACTGTCGGTGCGACGAAGTGGCCCTGCGCGGGGACCGGCGCGTCGAGGCCTCCGGCGACCAGCCGAGCGCCGTCGGCCAGTGCCCGCTCGACGTGACCGCGGACCCGCTCGACCTGGGCGGCGGAGACCAGTGGACCGAGCCGGGTGGACGGGTCGAACGGGTCACCGAGCCGGTAGCCGGCCACCGCCGTGGCGATCAGTTCCAACGCCTCGTCGTAGCGGTCGCGGTGCACGAGCATCCGGGTCCACGCCGTGCAGGTCTGGCCGGAGTTGAGCAGGGCGTTGCCGACCCCGACCTTGACGGCGGTGGCCAGGTCGGCGTCGGGAAGGATCACGTTGGCGGACTTGCCGCCCAGCTCCAGCGCGACCTGGGCGATCCGGTCGGCGGCGAGTTGCATGACCCTCTTTCCGGTCACTGTCGAACCGGTGAACGACACCAGGTCGACGTCTGGGTGCCCGGCGAGCGCCTCGCCGACGACCGCGCCGGTGCCCGGCACCAGGTTGAGCACACCCGGTGGGAGCCCTGCCTCGGTGACGGCGTCGAAGAGCAGGTACGCCGTCAGCGGGGTCAGCTCGCTGGGCTTGAGCACCACGGTGCAGCCGGCGGCCAGCGCGGGCGCCAGCTTGGCCATCACCTGCTGCAGCGGATAGTTCCACGGGGTGATCGCGCCGACGACGCCTACTGGTTCGCGGACGACGAGGGAGTTGCCGATGCTCTCCTCGACCGGAGGGCGGGCGGCGAGGGCGACATGGTCGCGCAGGACTGTCAGCGGCAGCGCGACCTGCACCCGGGTCGCGAGCTTGAGCGGTGCGCCCAGCTCGACGGCGATGGTGCGGGCGAGGTCGTCGGCGCGCGCGGCGAGCGCCGTGTGCAGCCGGTCGAGGTGCGCGGATCGTTCGGCGGGTGCGGTGGCTGCCCAGCCCGGGAAGGCGGCGCGGGCAGCGGCGACGGCGGCGTCCACATCGGCGGCCGTACCGGCGGGCACCTGCCCGACGAGGTCGCCGGTGCTCGGGTTCTCCACGTCGATCGCGTCGGTGCCGGCGGGGGACGTCCACTCGCCGCCGATGTGCATGTGGCGCCGCAGGCGCAGGGCATCGGGCAGCTGCGTGGGCGGGGCGGCGAGGTCCATGTCGTCCCTTCGGGGTGGGCGGTGGTGCTGAAACTAGCGCTGGGAGTTTGGACGCTACCCGCTGGGCCGGGCGGACTCCACCGGGTCGAGGGGAGCGATGCTGCGGGCGTACTCGGCGGCGAGGCCGTGCAGCAGCGCGTCCAGGCCGAGGGCGAAGGCGCCCTCGTCCACGCTCTGCTGGTGCTCGGCGAGCCGGTGCGCCTGGTTCAGGTGGGGGTAGTGGGCGGCGTACAGCTCGGGGTCCTCGACGAAGCCCCGGGCGAAGGAACCGAGCGCCGACCCGGCCACGAAGTACCGCACCGCCGCCCCGATGTGGGTGGCCCGCGCCGGCGGCCACCCGGCGCGTACCAGTCCGCCGTAGACCGCGTCGGCCATGGCCAGGGCGGCCGGTCGCCGGCCCGGACCCTGCGCGAGGTACGGCACGATGTTCGGGTGCGCGGTGAGCGCCCGCCGGTACGACCAGGCCCACTCGCGCAGCGCGGCGACCCAGTCCCGGCTGGCGAAGCCGCTGGTGTCGACCACGCCGATGACCGTGTCGGCGACCGCGTCGAGGATCTCGTCCTTTGTGGCGAAGTGGTTGTAGAGCGACGGGCCGCGCACGCCCAGCTCGGCGGCGAGCCGGCGGGTGGAGAACGCCGGCAGCCCGTCGGCGTCGATGAGCGCGGTGGCGGTCTCGACGATCAGCTGCCGGGTGAGCCGGGGCTGGCGGGGTCGGGGCACTGCGCTCCTCGGGTGTCTCGGCCGCGGGGGTCTGGACGCGGTAAAACTTGCAGCGCTAGTTTAGAGGAAACCGCCAGCGCTCACGCCAGGAGGATCACCGTGGACTTTTCGCTCACCGACGAGGAGCGGGCGGTACGGGACACCGTCCGGTCGTTCATCCAGCGCGAGGTGATGCCGCTGGAGGCGGAGGTGCTCCGCCGGGAGCGGGCACACCAGCCGGGCCTGGACCACTCCGAGGTGCGCGAGCTGCAACTCAAGGCGCGCAAGTTCGGCTTCTGGGGCCTGGCCACCCCCGAGGAGTACGGCGGCATGAACCTTCCTGCGGTGCTCCAGTCGTTGATCTGGACGGAACTGGGTCGCACGTTCGTGCCGTTCCGCTTCGGCGGCGAGGCCGACAACATTCTGTTCCACGCCACCGAGGAGCAGAAGCAGGAGTTCCTCGTCCCGACGATCGAGGGCGAGCGACGGTCCTGCTTCGCGATCACCGAGCCGGGGGCCGGCTCGGACGCGGCGAACATCAGGTTCTCCGCCCGCCGCGACGGCGACGACTGGATCCTCGACGGCGAGAAGACATTCATCACCGGCGGCCACGACGCCGACTTCGCGATCGTCGTCGCGGTGACCGACCGGGAGAAGGGCGCCCGCAACGGAGGTGCCACCGCGTTCCTGGTCGACCGGACGATGGGCTGGCGGTCGGAGTTCATCCAGACCATGGGCGAGGGCGGCCCGGCGTCGCTGATCTTCGACGGCGTACGCGTGCCGCACCGCAACATCCTCGGTGAGATCGGGCAGGGCTTCACGCTGGGCATGGAATGGATCGGCAAGGGCCGCTACACCATTCCGTCGCACGCCATCGGCATCGCCGAGCGGGCCCTGCAGATGGCCATCGACTACGCCAACACCCGGGAGACCTTCGGCGCGAAGATCGGCACCAACCAGGCCATCCAGTGGATGATCGCCGACTCGGAGACCGAGTTGGAGGCGGCCCGCTGGCTGGTGCTGCGCTCGGCCTGGACCGTCGACCAGGGCCTGGACCCCCGGCACGCCTCGTCGATGGGCAAGCTGTACGGCGCGGGCATGGTCAACCGGGTGGTCGACCGGGTGCTCCAGATCCACGGCGGCATGGGCTACACCCGGGAACTTCCCATCGAGCGCTGGTACCGGCAGGTCCGCCTGTACCGGATCTTCGAGGGCACCGACGAGATGCAGCGCCTGATCATCTCGCGGGACCTGCTGCGGGGCTACACGAAGATCGGCGGTCATCTCGCCTGACCTGGATCAGCCCGTCAACGCGGTGAGTGCCGCGTCCACGTCGGCCTCGGTGGAGTAGATGTGGAACGAGGCGCGCACCCGTCCGGCGCGGACCGCCGCCCGGATGCCGGCCGCGGCCAGGCGTTCCTCCGCGCCGGGCACGTCGACGCTGACGATGGCGCTGGCACCCGCTGGCCGGCCCAGCCCGGTCAGGAACCGGTTGGCCAGCGCCACGTTGTGCGCCTGGATCGCCGGCACGCCGATGTCGGCGACCACCTCCAGGGCGGGTGCCGCGCCGACCCAGCTGAACCAGGCCGGCGAGATGTCGAACCGGCGGGCGTCGTCGGCAAGCCGCAGGGGCGGGCCGTAGTAGGAGGCGTGTGGGTCACGGCCCGCGTACCAGCCCGCGGCGTCGGGGCGCAGCCGGTCGCGCAGGGCGGGGGCCAGATAGGCGTACGCGGTGCCGCGCGGGTTCATCAGCCACTTGTAGCCACCCACCACCACCACGTCGGCGCGGCTCCCGTCGAACGGCAGCCACCCGCACGCCTGGGTTGCGTCCACCACCACAAGCGCGTCGTGTGCGCGGGCCGCCGCCACGATCTCGTCGTACGCCGCGATGGACCCGTCGGCGGACTGCACGAGGCTGAACGCGACCAGGTCGGTGTCGGCGTCGATCGCGTCGACAACCCTGTCCAGGGGCACGGTGCGGACCGTGACGCCGCGCTCCTCCTGCACCAGCCACGGGAAGAGGTTCGAGGTGAACTCCACCTCGGGCACCACCACCGTCGCCCCCGGGCGCAGTGCCGCCGCGACCGGGGCGAGTAGCTGGGAGACGGTGACGCCGACGGCCACGTCGCTGTCCGGCACGCCGATGAGACCGGCGAACACGGTGCGGGAGCGCTGCACGGAGTCGCCCCAGCCCTCCCAGGACGTGCCGCCGACGCGCCACGCGGCGAGGGCCTCCTGAAGGTCCGTCCACGCCGGTTCGGGCGGCAGCCCGTAGGAGGCGGTGTTCAACCAGCCGGGCTCCGGCTTCCACAACTGCTGCGCCTGCTCGATCTCCATGTCCTGACGCTAGGCGCGCAGTCGCCGGTCGGGCATGGCCAATCGGCGAGAGGCGGCCTGCGGCGCGCTCACCGCGCGTGCGATCCGACGGAGGTGCTCGGGCGCGTCCGGGCCAGACTGGCGGCGAGGCCGGCGAGCCACCTGTAGACCTCCACCAGGTGCCGCACCGAGGCAGGGTCGGCTGCCCCGAGCAGTGGACGGACCCGATTCAGCTCGTCCACACAGTCACCCGGGGCAGGCATCGGGGCCGCAACCCGGTCGTGTGCCACAGCGCCGGCCAGGTCCCCGTACGCCGAATGCAGGTGCCGTGCCGTGTCCCGCAGCAGTGCCGCGGCCTCGGGCCAGCCGGCCAGGCAGCCGGGCGGGTTTCGGCGCAGCAGCGACTCGGCGCCGGGCACCACGTGGTGCCCGGCGCTGAGGACGATGTCCCAGCTCACCGGCTGCCTGCCCGGGTCGTGGCGCTCGGAGCGGAACTGGCAGTACGACGAGTCGACGAGGATCATCCGTCGGCGCACCTCATCGATGGCCGGGCCGGGATGGGCTGCTGAGCCGAGCACCGCCTCGACGGTCCGCTCGACAGCGTTCCCGCTGGCCCGCAGGTAGCCGGCGGCGTTGCGCCGAAGGTCGCGGCTCGCCCCGCGCGGCCACAGCGCGACGCCGGCGAGCACGCCGATCACGGCACCGAGCAGGACGTCGACAAGGCGGGTCTCGGCCAGCCGCCACCCCTCGGAGCTGAGCTGGGCGAAGACGACGGTCAGCAGCACCGTGAACAGAGCCTGCTGCCAGAGCGGACCCAGCAGGCCACCGGCGCCGAACGCCAGGATGAGGGTGATCGGCAGGACGACGGCGTACACGACCGGGTCGTTGACGGCGAACATCACCAGGCCGCTGACCACCGCGCCGACGACGGTGCCCAGCACTGCGGGCCGCAACGCGACGCGGGTGTCCACCGCCGACGTCCGCAGGACGGTGAGGGTTGCCAGCAGGACCCAGAACCCGTGGGTGAGGTTCAGGACGCCGGCGGCCACCCGGGCGACGGCAAGCGCCACGGCGAGCCGCAGCGAGCTGTGCAGAGGAGCGGACCGGGGTGCCAGGTGGGCGAGGAACTGCCGCCGGTACAGCGTCCACGGTCGGCGGTGCGCGTACTCGAACAGCCCCGCATAGGCGTCCCCACCGTCGGGCCGCGCACCGACCGCCACCCGCGTGCCGACGGCGAAGACCCGCGCGCTGTCCGCGAGGGCCAGCGCTGTCGCGTCCCGACACAGACGGGCCACGTCCGCCGCGACGCGACCGGCACCACCGGGGTACGCCGTCTCGGCCCGCCCGATCGCGGCGTCCAGGTCACCGAGGTCGACCGGCGGGGCACCCGGCGCGAGGTCGCGGCCGGCGGCCCGGGTCGTCGCGGCGCAGGCGTGCAGCAGCCGCGCGGCGTCCAGGTCCGGGATCGGCTCCGCCGGCGCGTCCGCCGCCAGCCGCTCCGCCTCGGCAAGCACCTCCCGCAACGCCGCAGCGCAGGTCCGCAACCCCCGGTCCTGCGCCCCCGCCGCCGTCGGCGCCCACTCCGGCGGGTTGCGGGCCAGGTCGAGCGCGGCCACCGCGTCGTACGCCCGCTCGCGCAAGCCGCCCTGACCACCGGCCAGGCCGGTGAGCGTGTCGGCGGTGTCGTCGAGGAAGGCCGCGACGCCGTCCGCCGCGCTGGTGAGCCGCTGCCGGTACGACACGGGCACCGGATCGGGCCAGAGCAGCACCTCGGCCACGGCGAGCAGCACGACGGCGAAGGTGACCCCGCCGAGGCGCTGCGGGAGTGTGTCCGGCTGGTACGGCGGAAAGGACGCCAGGATGTAGAAGAGCTGGAAGGCGCTGGCCAGCCCCACGAGGCGCGGGTTGCCGACGCCGGCGAACGCCACCACGAACCCGACGACGAGCATCCCGCCGGCAGCCGCCCAGGTGCTCCACGCCAGCAGCGAGCCCGCCACGATCAGGGCCCACACCACCGGCAGCGACAGGAGCAGGATCCGCGCCCGCTGCGACGCCGGGCCGGGCAACCGGGCGAACGATCCGGCGGCGATCACCCCGAACAGGCCGTACGTGGCGAGCACCGGACTTCCCGCACCGTACCGGCAGGAGTAGAAGACGACGGACGCCACGAGGGTCAGCCGTGCCGCGCGCCCCAGGACGGCTCTGCTGTCCGGTCGGTGGCGCAGTCGGTCCAGGAGGCTGGTTCCGACCACGCCTGCTCCCCCGGGTTCGTCGCCACGCTCCTGTCTCCCGGTTGACCATCTTGCCCGGCCGCGTCGGCTTTCGCTGTGATTCGCCCGGTTGGTACGGCAATTCCGGCTGCCGACCGGGCTAGCGCTGGCTGAACGTCTGCTTCGGGTTGGACACGCAGATCCAGGTCACCATCGGCGCGCCAGCCGTCTGACCGTCGATGTCCAGGCACTTGTCGCTGTACCGGTTGAAGAGGGCAGCGCGTCCATTCTTCTCGATCCACTCCCACTTCTGGGCGGGCACTGCGGTGCAGTGGGCCGACTGCACGGGAGCGCCGTCGCGCTTCTCACCCCAGGCGACGTCCAGACAGAGGCCGTTCGCCCGGACGGTGCCGTCGGACGCGAAGGACCACCACTGGTTGCGTACCTCCTGGCACTTGCGCATCGTGGCCCGAACGCCGTCGCGTTCGCCGCCGGTGAGGCAGAGGCCGCTCTCCTGGCCGACGATCTGCTTGGTGCCGGCCGGCCGGACCGGGGCACTGGATGACGCCGCCGTCGCGGAGGGCTTCCCCGCACCGTCAGTGGATCCGCTGCCCGGCCGGGGCGACGGGCGTCCCGCACCTCCGGCCGGGGCACTCGCCGACCCGGACGGCGTGGCGCCGGGTGGCGGCAGCCCCTGGAAGCCGTCCGTGATCAGCGCGAAGACCCCTTGGCTGATCGACCACTCGGCGTCCGAGGTGCTCCAGCCGATCGTGTACGCGTGCCCGTTGCGGTCGACGAAGACGCGGCTCGACGCGCGCATCGCCGTGCCGTCGGCATCGGTGTACGTCCACTCCCACTCGGCGGCCCGCACCTGGTACTTCAGCGCGGCGAGCCGAACCCGCTGGTAACTGGCGTACCGCTGACGTTCCGACTTCTCCCGGGTGCGCAACTCGGCGACCAGGTCGGCGGGGATCGGCCGGAGTTCGTCGAGGACGAACCGCCGGCTACCGCCCGGCTCGTGGAATTCGACAGCCCCGCCGACGCGCTGTGACCGCCACCCGTCCGGTACCGGCACCATGAACCGAGGGTCGTCCCGGTGGTAGCGCCAGCCGGCCGATGGCGGCGGCAGCACCTGGGACACCGGCTCCTCGGCGACGGGTGAGGAATCGGCGGCGGGCGCCGCCGTCTCACCGAATGGCCGGCCACTCAACAGCGACACACTCACGACCAGCACGACCAGCACGACAGCAGCGATCGAGCCGACCAGCCAACCGCGACGCCGACGTGCCGGGCCGCTGGTCGGACCGGCCGCACTCTCCGGCGGCGCGACGGCCTCGACAGCCGGGGAGGTCGGGATGGCCCCGGACGTCGTAGCCGAAACCACCGGCGACGAGTCCGTCGTGGCGCCGGGACGCGGTGACGTGGCGCTCGCCGGCTGGCTGGTCGACGGGTCGACCGGCCTGCCGGACCCGGAGGTGACGAACTCGGGCACGATCGATCGGGGCGTACCGTCGCCGGTGTCGATCCGTGTGAACGGCCCAGCCGGTCCCGACGCGGCGGCCTGCGGGCCCGCGGCCGCGACCGGGGCGGACGGGTCGGCCTGGTCTGCGGCGTACCGCAGGAGGCGATCGGCCTCCTCGGCGCTGATCCGCCGATCCGGGTCCCGACGCAGCAGCCCTTCCAGGAGCGGGGTCAGGTGACCGGCCCGCTGCGGAGGCGGTGGCGCCTCGGTGGCGAGCGCCGCCAGCGTCGCCAGCGGAGACGAGCGTTGGTAGGGGGTGCGCCCCTCGACCGCCGCATAGAGGGTGGCGCCGAGCGACCACAGGTCGGCAGCCGGGCCGACCTCGCCGTCGGTGGCCCGCTCGGGAGCGAGGTACGCCGGCGAGCCGAGCACCATGCCGGTCTGGGTCATCCGCGGGTCACCCGGGAGCGTGGCCAGCCCGAAGTCGGTCAGCACCACCCGACCGTCATGGGCGAGCAGCACGTTTGCCGGTTTCACGTCCCGGTGCAGCACACCGGCCCGATGTGCCGCCCGCAGCGCACCCAGCACACCCAGCCCGATCCGCGCGACGTGGGCCACCGGCATCGGCCCCTCGGCTTCGAGCACCTCGTGCAGCGACCGGGACGGGACGAGTTCCATCACGATCCACGGGTCGTCGCCCGAGTGCAGCACGTCGAAGACGCGCACCACGTTCACATGGCCCAGTTGGGCGACGGCCCGCGCCTCGCGCATGGACCGTTCGCGCATCTCCCGGCGTTCGTCGTCGCGCAGGCCGGGCGGCGCCACCAACTCCTTGATGGCCACGTCCCGTCGAAGCATCTCGTCTCGGGCCTGCCACACGCGACCCATCCCGCCCTGACCGAGCGGACGGACCAACCGGTAACGATCGGCAATCAACTGTCGGGAGGCGTCGGGCACGACAGGGAACGTACCCGGCTGTGATTGCACGCCCAATTTCTGCGGCACGTCGAAACCCGACAGTTACGTATGTCACACGATGAATCGACGGCCGATCGGATCCACGATGGACACCCGCATTGTCGCCCAGCGCAATGCTACCGACACGTAGATCAACTACCCGGCCCTGAATACGGAAACAATCGGATCCACAGCGTCCCGACCGATTCACATCGGCGCGTCGCGTCGCGTGTGGACGGTAGAACTCACATCAGACGGGGAAGAAATGACGATTCGTTCATCGCGACGCACGATAAGGCGTGCCCCGAGCGACCAGGCTGAGCCGCAGCGCCAGGAGCAGGGTGCCCGGGCGACACCTCGGCATCCACGACCGTAACCATCGGAGCGTCCCGAGTCAGCGCTCAGCTGGCCCGCCACTTCTGGTTGGCGTTGCCCGTGCACTGCCAGATCTGCAACCGCGCGCCGTTGTTCTGGTTCCCGTCGAGCACGTCGACACATCTGTCCGCCCGGACGTTCACCAGGTCGTGGGCCCCGTTGAGGGTGAACTTCTGCGACGCGGCGCCGGTGCAGTCGGCCAGCAGGACGGCCGCGCCGTCGGCCGTCGAGTGACCGGCCACGTCCAGGCACTTGCCCATCGACCGGACGGTGCCGTCGGCGGGGAACGTCCAGAGTTGCTTGGCGGTCCGGTGGCAGTCCCAGATGTGGAGTCGGGCACCGGCGGTGGCCTTGCCCTCCGGGATGTCGATGCACCGGCCGCTGGCGAAGCTGACGATCTGCTTCCCGGCGGGAGCGCTGGTCTGCGCCGGCGACGCCGGCGACGAGGGTTGCTGCCCCGGCTTTCCTGCGGCGGCCGTCGAGCCGCCGCCCGGCTTCGCCGACGGTTGCGTCGTACCCGCGGTCGGCGGGGCGGCGGCGGTCCCGGACGGCGGACCGGCCGTCACCGGCAGACCCTGGAAACCATCGGTGACCAGCGCGAAAATCCCCCGGCTGGCCGCCCATTCGGCGTCCGAGGTGGTCCACCCGATGGTGTACGCGTGCCCGTTGCGGTCGACGAACGCCCAGCTCGTCGCGCGCAGCGGCGTGCCGTCGGCATCGGTGTACGTCCACTCCCACTGGGCGGCCCGCACGTGATGATCGAGCGCGGCGAGCGTGACCCGCTGGTAGTCGGCGTACCGGCGACGCTCCGACTTCTCCCGCGCCTTCAACTGCGCGACCAGGTCGGCGGGGACCGGCCGGAGTTCGTCAAGGACGAGCCGGCGGCTGCCGCCCGGCTCGCGGAACTCGACCCGTTGACCGTCACGCAGCGGCTGCCAGCCGTCCGGCACCGGTACGAGGAAGCGGGGATCGTCGCGGTGGTAGTGCCACCCGGCGGGCGGCGGCGGCAGCACCCTGGCGACCGGCGCCTCGGCAACAGGGGAGGCTTCGGCGGGCGGGGCCGCCGCCGGGCCCTGTCCCCCGGGCAACCCGAGGTTCAGCAGCGACGCGCTCGCCAGCAGCACGGCCAGCACGGCAGCGGCGATCGAGCCGACAAGCCAGCCGCGACGCCGAGGAGCCGCGCTGCCGGGCGGAGCGGCCTCCGGCTGGACCGGCCGACCGGACTCGACGGTGACGAACTCGGGCACGATCATCGTGGGCGTACCGCCGCTGGTGTTGATCATCGCCACCGGCGTGGCCGGCCCCGGCGGGCCACCCGGACCGCCCCCGGCGCCCGGACCAGCCTGCTCGACCTGGCCGGTCTGCTCGACCGGGTCAGCCTGCTCGACCTGGCCAGGCTGCTCGGCCTGGTCGTCTTCGCTCGTCGGGTCGGCGGAGTCGGCGGCCTGCCGCAGCAGACGATCCGCCTCCTCGGCGCTGATCCGCTGATCCGGCTCCCGCCGCAGCAGTCCTTCCAGGAGCGGGGCCAGCTGGCCGGCGCGCTGGGCCGGCGCGGGCATCTCGGTGGCGAGCGCGGCAAGCATCGCCATCGGAGACGAGCGTTGGTACGGGGTACGGCCCTCGACCGCCGCGTAGAGGGTGGCGCCGAGCGACCACAGGTCTGCCGCCGGGCCGACGTCGCCGTCGGTGGCCCGCTCCGGTGCGAGGTACGCGGGTGAGCCGAGCACCATCCCGGTCTGGGTCACCCGCGGATCGCCGGGAAGGGTGGCCAACCCGAAGTCGGTGAGCACCACCCGACCGTCGTCGGCGAGCAGCACATTTGCGGGCTTGACGTCCCGGTGCAGCACACCGGCCTGATGCGCTGCCCGCAGCGCATCGAGCACGCCCAGCCCGATCCGCGCGGCGCGGGCCACCGGCATCGGCCCCTCGGCTTCGAGGACCTGGTGCAGGGACCGAGACGGCACAAGCTCCATCACGATCCACGGGTCGTCGCCGGAGTACAGCACGTCGAACACGCGTACCACGTTGACATGGCCCAACCGGGCGACGGCCCGCGCCTCGCGCATCGACCGTTCGCGCATCTCCCGACGCTCGTCGTCCGGCAGGCCGGGCGGGGCCACCAGCTCCTTGATGGCCACGTCCCGCTCGAGCATCTCGTCACGGGCCTGCCACACGCGGCCCATCCCGCCCTGGCCGAGCGGGCGTACCAGTCGGTAACGATCGGCGATCAACTGTCGAGGAGCATCAGGCACGTCAGGAAGGTACCGGGCGTTGTTTACGCACCCAATTCCTTGAGCCGGTAGATAAGCGACAGTTGCGTTTGTCACAAAGTGCTCTCAGGAATGAACTTCCGGGATTCCGCCCGAACTTCCCTATCAACCTGCCGCAATCGCCCACCGCAATGTTACCGACACGTACATCCCGCCCGCACTATAAGCGTTCCCAGGCTCGCAATGCCGTCCGCATCTGATCCGCTCGTTGCCGACGGAAGAACCTCCGACACCCAGCACTGTCGCGCTGATGTCGTCAACAGATCAGGCGCCGGGCGCGCACCTCAGGCCGAGCAGGCGCCCGCGTGCCACGTCAACTTTGTGACCGCCATCGGCACATAGAAGATGTTGCCACCACGGGGGACGCAGGTCGTACGGGTGGTGGTCGAGCCGTCGGGCCACGTGTAGACGAATTCCATGTCGACGTTTCGGGACGTGTAGTTGTAGTACGTCAGCGCCGGGACGCTGCCTGACCATTCGTTGCTGGTCACAAGGGACGGCGTTTCCACGGGAGCGGGCTCGGGAAATGCCCAGTTGGGCCAGACGCAGAATGTGCCAGGCTGGCAGTTTCCGGGCGGCCACGCCTCGTCGGAGGCCTCTTGAGCTGCCGCCGAAGCAGCGGGGGCAGTGGCCACGAGGCCTGCCATGATTGCCGAGACGGCAATGGATTTCAATCGCACGGGACACCTCTCGGAGGTTTGTTTGATTGATGGACGACATTACCTCCAAGAATTTGAGCAGTCAAGCACTCCGCTGTACTGTCGCCTGAGAATCGTTTGGACAAGGCTGTCAGCGGGTGCCCGGTACCGCTCGTGGCCCCGGGGCGCTGGCGCGTCGGCCCGCGCGCCCCGGGGTCGCCCGAGCCGCGTCTCAGGCTGGCGAGCCGGCTGGCACGGTCGACTTCTCGTCCGGTCGCTGCGCCGCCGACTCGTCCTCGTCGTCGTGCTCGTCGAGCATTGTCGCCTCGTCGAAGGGGTCGTCGCCGCGTAGCACCCCGGCCGCCCGCTCCCGGTCGAACTCCCCGGTCCAGGTCCCCACCAGCACCGTCGCCACGGCGTTGCCGGCGAAGTTGGTGAGCGCCCGCGCCTCGGACATGAACCGGTCGATGCCGACGATCAGCCCGACGCCGTCGACGAGGTCCGGGCGGTGCGACTGCAACCCGCCGGCGAGCGTCGCCAGCCCGGCGCCGGTGACTCCTGCGGCACCCTTCGAAGCGATGATCATGAAGAGCAGCAGCGAGATCTGCTCGCCGACCGACAGCGGCTTGCCCAGCGCGTCGGCGATGAACAGTGACGCCATTGTCAGGTAGATGGCCGTGCCGTCCAGGTTGAACGAGTACCCGGTGGGGACCGTGATGCCGACGACCGGCTTGCTCACACCGAAATGCTCCATCTTCGCGATGAGCCGGGGCAGCGCCGACTCCGACGAGGAGGTCGACAGGATCAGCAGGAACTCCCGGCCCAGGTAGCGCAGCAGCGAGAAGATCGAGATCCGGGCGATGAACCAGAGCAGCGCGCCGAGGACCACCAGCACGAAGATCAGGCAGGTCGCGTAGAAGCCCAGCATGATCTGCGCGAGGCTCTTGAGGGCGTCCACGCCGGTAGCGCCGACCACTGCCGCCATGGCGCCGAACGCGCCGACCGGGGCCAACCACATGATCATGGCGAGAACCTTGAAGACCACCCGCTGGATGACGGTGATCGCGCCGAGCACGGGCTCACCTCGCCGGCCCATGGCCTGCACGGCGAAGCCGACAAGCAGGGCGACCAGCAGCGTCTGGAGCACCTCGCCCTCGGTGAGCGCAGACAGCAGCGTGGTCGGGATGATCCCGAGCAGGAAGTCCGCCGTACTCCCGGCTTCGTCACCGGCGGCGGCCTTGCCCGCGTCGGCGAGGTCCGGTCCCAGGTCCAGGCCGGAGCCTGGGTGGGAGGTTGCCGACCACCAGGCCGATGGCGAGCGCGACTGTCGACATGGTGAGGAAGTAGCCGAGGGCGAGGCCGCCGACCTTGCCGACCTTCGCGGCCTGCCGGACGGAGCCGACGCCGAGCACGATGGTGCAGAAGATGACCGGGCTGATCATCATCTTGATCAGGTTGACGAAGCCGGTGCCGATCGGCTTGAGCTCCTTGCCGAACTCGGGAGCGACGAGGCCGACCAGGATGCCGGCCAGCACGGCCACGATGACGGCCAGGTAGAGGTAGCGGGTACGGTCCCGACGGACCGGTGGTGCCGGTGCGGTGGCGGAGTCGGTGGTGTCCATGTCGACAATGTGAAGCGCGTCTCACCCGTTGACAGCCTTGCGGTCATTCTGTTCACCGCGAGACACCGAGGAGGTGGCGAGGTGGCCCGACGGCAGTGGAGCATCGCGGGGCAACTGTTCGCCCTCCAGGCGGTGGTGGTGACGCTGCTCGTGCTGGCCGGCGCGGCGGGCGCCGTCTGGCTGGCCCGCAGCGACTCCCGCCAGGCCGCGCAGGAGGAGGTGCTGTCGGTGGCGCAGACCGTGGCGCGCTCCCCCGACGTCCGCGCGGCCCTCACGACCGCCGACCCGGCAAGCATCCTCCAGCCGTACGCCGAATCGACGCGACTGGCGACGGGCACCGACTTCGTGGTCGTGATGGCCCCCGACCGGACCCGCTTCTCACACCCGACCCGGGAGTTGATCGGCCAGCCGTTCGTTGGGGAGATCGAGCCCGCCCTGGCGGGCCGTCCCTTCACCGTCTCCAACGTCGGCATGCTCGGCGAGTCGGTGCGCGCTGTCGTTCCGGTGTACGACGACCAGCGGCGCATCGTCGGCCTCGTATCGGTGGGCATCACCACCCGAGCGATCGACCGTAAGCTGCTCGCCCAACTGCCGGTGCTGTTCGGTGTGGCGGTCCCGGCTCTCGCGCTCGCCGCGACCGGTTCTTGGCTGCTCAGTCGCCGGCTGCGCCGCCAGACACACGGCCTCGGCCCGGCGCAGATGACCCGGATGTACGAGTACTACGACGCCGTCCTGCACTCGGTACGCGAGGGTCTCGTGGTGCTGACCACCGACCGGCGGGTGGCCCTGGTCAACGACGAGGGGCGCCGGCTGCTGGGGCTCGACGCCGACGCGCCGGTGACCGACCAGCCGGTCGCCGGGATCGACCTGCCGCCTGCGGTGGCCGAGCTGCTCGCCTCCGGGCGCGATGCCCGCGACGAGCCGATTCTCGCCGGTGACCGGGTGCTCGTGGCCAACCAGCGGACCACCCGCTTCGAGGGTGCTGCGCTCGGCACCGTGCTGACCCTGCGCGACCAGACCGAGCTGCGCACGCTGGCCAGTGAGCTGGATTCGGTACGGGCGCTGACCGAGGCGTTGCAGGCGCAGACCCACGAGTCGGCGAACAGGCTGCACACCGTACTGACCCTTGTGGAGCTGGGTCGCACCGAGGAGGCAGTGCGGCTCGGCACCCGCGACCTGGCCCTCGCCCAGCAACTGACCGACCGGGTGGTCGGCGCGGTGACCGAGCCGGCGTTGGCCGCGCTGCTGCTCGGCAAGTCGGCGCAGGCGAGTGAGCGCGGGGTGGACCTGGTGATCGAGCCGGAGTGCCGCCTCGACGACAGTCCCCTGCCGACCGGTGACCTGCTGACAGTTGTCGGCAACCTTGTCGACAACGCCCTGGAGGCGGTGGCCGGCACACCCGCGCCGCGCCGGGTGCGGGTCTTCGTCGGCGAGGTCGACGACGAGTTGGTGGTACGGGTCGCCGACAGCGGCCCCGGACTGGCCCCCGAGCGGGTCGCGGACGCGTTCCGCCGCGGCTGGTCCACGAAGAGCACCGGCCGGGGTCTCGGCCTGGCGCTTGTCGGTCAGGTGGTACGCCGACACGGTGGCCGCTACGAGGTGGGCCGCTCCGACGACGGCGGCAGCCTCTTCACAGTCCGGATGCCTGTCGTCGGGGCACGCCGATGACCGCCATCCGGGTGCTTGTCGTCGAGGACGAGCCGCTGCTGGCCGAGGCGCATAGCGCGTACACCGAACGGGTTCCCGGTTTTGTGGTCGTCGGGGTGGCGCACACCGCGCAGGCGGCGATGGCGGCCCTGCGCGCGGGCGGCGACGACGTGGACCTCGTACTCCTCGATTTTCGGCTGCCCGATCTGCACGGCCTGGACGTCTGCCGGGCGCTGCGGGCCGCGGGCAGCAGCGTGGACGTGCTGGCGGTGACGTCCGCGCGGGACCTCGCGGTGGTGCGCACGGCGGTGTCCCTCGGGGTGACGCACTACCTGCTCAAGCCGTTCACGTTCGCGGCGTTCCGCGACAAGCTGGAACGCTACGCCGACTACCGCGCGCAGGCCCTCGCCGACGGCGAGGTCGCCGCCCAGCACGAGGTGGACCAGATGTTCGCCACCCTGCGCGGCACCGCCGGGCACAGCCTGCCCAAGGGGCTCGACGCGCAGACCCTCGACCGGGTACGCGGCGCACTGCTCGACGGGACCCGCACGCGGGCGGGGCTGTCGGCGACGGAGGTCAGCGCGTTGACCGGGATCTCCCGGGTGACCGCCCGCCGCTACCTGGAATACCTCGCGACCATCGACCGGGTGGTCCGCAGCCCTCGCTACGGCACCCCCGGCCGCCCCGAGGTCGAATACCGCCCCCGGTGACCGACAGGTCAGGCGATCTGACGGAGGTCGTCACCGTAGTCGAAGATGATCCGCATCCGCGCTCCCAGTGCACGCGCGTATCGGCTCAGCGTCGCGACCTCGTTGGCCTCCAAGTCGCCGTTCTCGATCTGGCTCACGCGGCCAGGCGTGACGCCCATCAGCTCGGCCACCTGCCGTTGGGTCAGACCCAGCCGCTTGCGCTCCTCGGCGAGATGGAACGCGTTGATCCACGCCTCGGTGCGGGCGCGTTCTGCGTCGAGCGCCTCATCGTCTCCGTCGTGCAGGTCAGCTCGGATGTCGTCCCAGTCATGGAATTGGCTCATCAGCTCTCCCTCCGCTTCCTCTCGAAGGCAAGCCAGCCCTCGTACGCAATCTCAGCGACCGGAATCGCTTTCTCGTACCATCGATTCCAATCCCCTGCCTTGTTACCGGCCACCAACAGCACTGCCTGGGACCAGGGATCGAAGACGAACAGCACTCGAACGGCGACGTCCCTTCCAGACCTTGGTCGGAGTTCCTTGAGGTTGCTGATGCTCGACCCTCTGAGCGTGTCGACCAGGGGCCGCCCTAGGCCTGGGCCGGTTTCAGCAAGCATGTCGATCGCCACGTTGACCGACCGATAGGTCGCCGGGTCCGTCAGGCGCAGGGATCGCAACCAGTCGCGGACGTCCGTGGTCGTCCTGATCGCCCAACGGCGTGGCGGCTCATGGGACATGAGCAAACTATAGCTCAGCCTATACAACTTGGTCTCAGGCAGCAGGTCCGATCCGTTGTTAGACTCGGCCGCGTTGGGTTAGCGGTACGACCAGGGAGACCAGACATGGCAGGTGACGACGACATCTCCGGGTGATACCGGACATGTTCGGCCACCGGCTCGGCGCGCGTCCGCGCAGCCGCCGTGGCCATATCGCTTCACCGGTCCCCTGTCGTTGTCGGGCGGCTCTGGCACGCCCCACCTTCCGAGGTCACTCGCATGTCTGATGCGTTCATCGTCTGCTCGAACCTGTCCTTCTCCTGGCCGGACGACACCCCGGTCTTCTCGGAGTTGTCTTTCACCGTCCCGGGCGGTCGCACCGGGCTTGTCGCGCCCAACGGCGCCGGCAAGAGCACCCTCTTGCGGCTGATCGCCGGGGAGTTGACGCCGTCGGGCGGCAGCGTCGCCGTCGACGGCCTGCTCGGCTACCTCCCGCAGACGTTGCCCCTGGCCGGCGATCTGACAGTGGCGCAGGTGCTCGGTGTGGCCGAGCGGATCGCCGCCCTGCACGCCATCGAGGCCGGCGACGCCAGCGAGGAACACTTCGCCACCATCGGCGACGACTGGGACATCGAGGAGCGCACCCGCGCCGAACTGAACCGCCTCGGCCTGGGCGAGCTGTCGCTCGACCGGCCGCTGCACACGCTCAGCGGCGGTCAGGTCGTCTCCCTCGGCCTGGCGGCGCAACTGCTGCGCCGCCCGGACGTGCTGCTGCTCGACGAACCCACGAACAACCTCGACCTGGACGCCCGGCACAAGCTGTACGACGTGCTCACCGACTGGACCGGGTGCCTGCTGCTGGTAAGCCACGACCGGGAGCTGCTTGACCGGATGGACCGCATCGCCGAACTGAACCATGGCGAGATCAATTGGTACGGGGGCAACTTCACCGCGTACACGGAGGCCGTGCAGGCGGCGCGGGAGGTCGCCGAGAGCAACCTGCGCAACGCCGAGCAGGAGGTCAAGCGGGAGAAGCGCGAGATGCAGCAGGCCCGCGAACGCGCCGACCGGCGGGCCAGCAACGCATCCAAGAACCTGAAGAGCGCCGGGCTGGCCCGGATCGTGGCCGGCGGGCTCAAGCGCAGTGCGCAGGAGTCGGCAGGCAGGGCGCAGGAGACGCACTCGGCCAGGCTCGGCCAGGCCAAGGCCCGCCTGGATGAGGCCGGCCGGGCGGTACGCGAGGACGACCGGATCGTCGTGGACCTGCCGGACACCACAGTCCCGGGTGGTCGCACTGTCTTCTCCGGCCGGGGCATGCGGGCCCGCTTCGACGACCGGGAACTGTTCGGTGGCGACGGCGCCGATCTGGTGATCCGGGGGCCGGAGCGGATCGCGCTCACCGGGGCGAACGGCGTCGGCAAGTCGACACTGCTGCGCCTCGTCAACGGCGACCTCGAACCCGCCGGAGGTGACATCCGCCGGGCCGACGGGCGGATCGCGTACCTGTCACAGCGGCTGGACCTGCTGGACCTCGACCGTACGGTGGCGGAGAACTTCGCCGCGTACGCGCCGAGCCTGCCCGACGCCAAGCGCTTGAACCTGCTCGCCCGGTTCCTGTTCCGGGGCTCGCGGGTGAACCTGCCCGTCGGGGTGCTCTCCGGCGGCGAGCGGCTGCGCGCCACGCTCGCCTGCGTGCTCTGCGCCGAGCCGGCACCGCAACTGCTGCTGCTCGACGAGCCGACAAACAACCTGGACCTCGTGAGCGTGGCGCAGGTGGAGAGCGCGCTGTCGGCGTACCAGGGGGCGTTCGTGGTGGTCAGCCACGACGAACGGTTCCTCGCCGAGATCGGCGTGCAGCGCTGGTTGCGGCTGGCCGACGGCCAGCTACGGGAGATCGCGGCCCCCGACCGGGATTGAGCCGGCTCCCGGGTCGTCGGCCCGGGGAGGATCTACCGGACTCCTCTCGTAGCACCGGCGACGGTATGGAGCACCGGACGGGCCGGACGCCAGTGGCGTCCGGCCCGTCCGGGCCGATTCATCCGGTGCCGCTGTAGTTGTTACCAGCGGCCGAGGACCAGGCGGCTGTCGACCGGTCCGAGTGAGTACTGACCCGAGGTGTACCACTCCCCATGGGT
>NZ_JBNCKU010000016.1:0-146447 GCF_049841715.1 Micromonospora sp. DT41
ACCCAACCGCATCGACAATGAACGATCACACGCGCGGGGCCGGAACGCCCGACATCAGCCGTGAACGATCGAGGCTAAAGGTCGTAGGCAGAGTCGCGGCCTCTCATCGTGCCGGAACCTCTGTTGGCAGTTCACGAGACGCGAGCACGGAAGTGTAAGCGTCGATGTTCATGGCTGAGACCGTGCCGATCTGTTGGAGCCGAGCAAGGAGCCGCATCGCAAAGAAGGCTAGGCCGACCTCGGCGTCCGCAGTGACGAGGCCGGGATCTGCCGTGGTGTTTTCGGGCAGCTCGAACGCGCCGTGTTCGAGGCCGCAGCCCAGATCGATGCGCTCGTCCTCGGTGAGATCATCCAAGCCTCTACGCAGGGCGCGGCCGAAGGGTGGATTCCAGTCGCTCCGGCAGGCCAGCAGGCCGCCGAGGATTCGCGGCGGCGGCTTCGGATTGTTGACGGTGCCGCCTGCGTGCACGATGGGTGCGGTGGTGCGATGCAGCCGGCGGACGCTGGCCAACTTTTCCCCGGCCTCACGTAGATATTCGCGGTTGAGTTCCTGCTTGGCTTCGAAGACGGCGTAGACGCTCTCTGCGGGCAGGAAGAGGGCACCGCCCATCTCCCGGAACAATGGGGTGAAGTGCCGGTCGAATACGACGACGTCGAGTTGGAGGCTTTGATGGCCGCAGCTGTCGACGACGAAGGCTTTGTCAACGGCGTATCGCCTCGGCAGAAAGTCGCGAAGCATCGTGATCCATTCGGCTTCGCTGCCGTCACCGATGGTTGGCATGTGACCGACGAGCTCCGGTGCGGCCTCCATGACGGCCCGAAGGCGTTTCGACTTCGCGGCGAAGGCGGAGCGCAGATTAAATGGCCGGTTGTCGTCGGATTCGGCGCTCAAGAAGACTCCCTTGTCGTAAGGGCCGTGGCTTCGGCTTCCAGGCTGGCTGCCGGGTCCTCGGTGATCGCCACCTCAGCCTCGTCGATCTGGACGGGGTTGATGGCGGCCACGGGCCAAATGTCTTGGCGGATCGCAGCGCGGCCGTGGACATGCGAGAGCCCTTGGGCTGGGTCGGCTAGAACGACGAGTGCTACAGGCCCTTGGGTGAGGCGGGCGATGGCTGCGAGGGCGCGCAGGTCGGTCCGGCTCGGGCCGATATCAGCGGGATGGGTGTGCCATTCGCCGACGTATCCCACCACGGGCGGGGCATCGCCGCGTCCGATGGCCATTCGCGCTTGTGCTTGGCGGTAGCGCCGCAGGTAGCCGCGCCGGCTGCTCTGCGGATCTGCGACCGTGACCGTACGGGTCACCACAATGAGGCGCGGTGTGCGGAAGCCGAGCAGAATGCCGCCGGTTTCGTTCGGAAGCGCCGCCATCCCGTCGGCGATCGTCGCGTCGAGTGCTTGCCGGGTGATGAGGATTTCAACCTTGTCCGCAGTCACTGATCCCGCCCTTCGGCGAGGGCACGTTGTTCGCCAGGCGTGGCGACACCGGGATTCAGCAGCAGGCCGATGGCGTGGCGGACGGCAAGGGCGGCGGCCTCCCACACCGCCGCCGGTGGTGTCTGGCTGATGGGGCTGCCACACCCGGTTTCGTAGACGTCGCTGCGGGGTGGCGGCAGTTGCGGGAGTGGCAGCGGCTGCTCGCCGTCACGGACGGGAGTGTGGTCGACTCGGATGGCGTAGCGACGAGCAGGGTGAGAGCGTCGGCAACGGATCGCAGCCGCTCATCTCGCCACTGCAGGGCACCGAACTTGGGACGTGTCTTGCGCAGCGCTTCCGCGACTGCACGGGCCTTCGGCAACCCGATCGCATCGCCATCAAGAAGGTGGCGTGTGGTGTTGCCCGGCAGAAGGAGGTCACTGTCGATCAGCACCAGTTCCCCGACGCCGCTGCGATGTAGCAGGTCAGCGACTACGGACCCGATAGCGCCGACGCCGACGACGGCGACTCGTTTGCTGCCGAGTTCCTCCGTTCGGGGATGTGCGCGGATGGTTCGCGTGGCGAGGTCGTCGGGAGCCGTCTTCAAAGACTTCAAGGTCACCTTGTCCTCCCTGTTGGCGGCGAGGGCGAGTCCCAGTACTCCTCGAACGTCGCGGTGACGGTAGATCAGCATCACCCTTCGCAGGCCTTCGTCATAGGCGCGGGTCAGAGCACGGGCACCGTCAGCGCCAACTGCGTCGCAGAGATCGTCCCAGTCCCGGATCGGGCCGTCCAGCTCCTTGGCTGCCAGTATCAGCACAGTGTCGGGTGGCCAGATTCGGTGGCCGCTGGCGCGGCCCTGCCGGCGAGGCGCCGCTACTGGGCCGACGCGAAGTACGCCGTGCCGTTTCCGGTGCAGCTGAAGCACTGTGCCCTCGTGTCCGGCCAAATTGCCGTACAGGATGAGGGCTCGTTCCTCCGAGGGGGGCAGGTACCGGTCGAGGTCCAACGCTGGTACGTCTTCGCTCCACCCTGCCGCATCCTGGGCCAGCCAGGCACGGGCTTGGTCCAGCAACTGCTCGCCGCCGGCCCAGGGGATTCGGGTGTGATCTGCTTGTATGAAGAGGCACATCGCGCCGTCGAGGTCGCGGTGCCAGCCGTTGCTGGCCTCGTAATAGTTGTCGGTGAACGTTCGCCCTGTTACCTGCTCAGCCCAGCCACGGCTCAGCGGCATGACCTTCGGTGCGGTGAAGGGAAAGGCGTCCTCAAGAACGATCTCGACCAGCGTCGTTCGCGTCGACCCGTTGTCTCGATTGGCTGGCCGGAACGTCAAACCACCGCGCCAGCGGTCCTTTGGGCCGCCAACACGCCGGAAGCCGGCGTGGGCCAGCACGTCGAGGAGCGCATCGCGAGCGACGGCCCTGCCGATACGCAGCGCTTCCGCCGCGTCGCTTCCTTCGACGGTGGTCATCCGAACCGGCGGTTACCTGCTGGGACGGTACGGTCTCCAGCGGTCACGGACGTGAACCGCTGGGCGGTGCCGTCAGCGTTGCAGTCCGCAGGCATCGGGAACACGTAGTCCGTGTCCCCTTGGTCATCGACGGCCTTGCCGAGTAGATCACGGAAGGTCTTCGCAGCAGCGCAGCGATTCTCGCTGGCCAAAGCCTCCTCGGCTCGACCAGCAGCGTCCAGAAACGCATTGGCGAGGTCGCGTCTGTCCTCGTCCTCAGCCCGGACGACCACCTTTTCGCCTGGGATCGTCGGATCATCGAGCCCGAGGCCGAGTACGAACGCGTCGTGCAGGACGTTGCCGGTCTCCCGTAGTGCGCTGGCGTAGTAGTCAGCCTGCGTCGGCCCCTCAACCAGGCCGGTGCGGAAGGCGTGCAGGGCGGCAATCTCGACGGTGAGCCCACCGGGCTTGCGCTTACCCATCAGGCTTCGGCGCGTCTGCCGCAGCAGCTTGACAGTCGGCACGTAGAAACCGTCGAAGTTGTCCTCGTTGTTCAACTCACTGGTGAGACCTGTCAGCTCGTGAGGGTTCGTCGCCTGCCAGCCCTGCGGATCGTCACCGTCTTCGCGCTTCGGCAGCTGCCAGGCCTCGACGCCGGTAGGCGAAGTCCACGGCCGCGCCGGGACGGCGTCTACGTACAAACCACCGTATTCCGGGAAACTCACCTGCAGGCTACGCGCCTGCCGGTGTACCCGTGTCTTGCCGTCCACTGACGGGAACACCCTTCTCAGTACACGCTCGAACTCGCCCAGCAGCGTGCTCGGTAAGACGTCACTACCGACATCCGTCAGCCGGCCGAAGACGTCGACGTCCTTGATTCGCCTGATGCTGACGTGCCGCTTGTAGCTACCGATCAGCAGCCGCTGGAAACCCCAACCTGCGATCACGGAATCGGCGGCGAGCGCGTCACTCACCTCTGCGTGAGCCAGCGGCGCGTTCGTCTTGTCGGCCTCCGTCGGCTCAATGTTCCTCAGTGCGTCGTCGAACTGCGTCACCAACGCCGGCATCGCCTGATCTCCTCCACGTACCTACCTCACTTCTCAAGAGTGAGTGGCTGGCTGTGCGCCTTCCCGTAGGCGGAGCCGCAGGGATGCCTGGCGTGGCATCCTCCGTCCTCCTGCTCACCGGCAAGCGACAGTAGCGGGAGGGTCTGACAAGAACTGCGGGGAAGAACCGCATCCGCCCGTCCCGCGTTCATCGATCTTGTTGTGAAGTAGCTTGCGCAGGTGGGCCAGACCCAGCGGTCAGGCCCACCCGCTGTCAACACGCTCAGGCCAAAGGATGGGCTTCGTTGGTCAGGGCAGCTAGAGCGGCGGCGACCTCCTGGAGGCTCGCCCGAACGTACGTACTGGTGGTGCCAACATCGCTACCGCTGTCGGAGTGCCCGGCGTACGCGCGAGCCACGGCGTAGCCGAAGTTCCGCTCGACCCACGTCAGCGTCGTGTGCCGCAGCCAGTGCGTGCTGATCTGCTGGACGTAGACCCACGGTAGGTGCTCACCGATGCGCACCCACAGGTGGTCGTAGCGTCGGTAGGTGATCGGCTGCCCATTGCGGTAACGCAGCAGCTGGCCCGTTCCCACCGCCTGGCGTTCCTCGGCATGCTGCTGCAGATGTCTCATCAGCGTCGGTGACACCGGCTGCCACCGCACCGTGTCGCCCTTCTCCCGCAGCAGGATGAGGCACTGGTCCGGGTCCAGGTCGACCGGGCGCAGGGCCAACGCACCGCCCCGACGGCACGCCGTCTCGGTGTGCAGCCGCAGCAGCAGGCTGTCCAGCGCCGGATCGTCGCCCGTGCTGGCGGCGACGGCGTTGATCTCCGCCAACCTGTTGTCGGCCACCGCCCGTCTGGTGCTGGGCAGGCGCCGCGGCTTGGCCACCTTGAGGGCCGGGTTGTCCGCAGCGGCGACGTACCCGTCGGCAACGGCCCGCTTGTACAGGCACCGCAGTGCCGCAATCAGATGCTCCGCCGCACTGCGTCCGCCACGCGCGTTACGCCGGGCCACCACATGCGTCTTGGTGTACTCGGCGAGCTGCTCAATCTCCGACGGCGTCGGCTCATCAAGCCGCCGCTGCCCCCACTGCTCCAGGACTCGCTTCCAGTACGAGCCGTACGCTCGCCGCGTACCGTCGCTGACCGCTGCCGCTACCACCGGCACGTACTCGGCGAACGTCGGCGCGGGTGGACGGTCCGACGCCGCCTCAACGAGGTCAGCCGGCGAGATCCCCATCCGCGCCAGCAACAACCGCGCGGCGTCGAGTTCCGCCCGGCCAACGGTGGTGTCACTCATGCCTGACCACCGCCCAGCAGGTCTGCGTGAACCGCCACGACCATCGCATCCAGGGCGGCGGGAGGATGCACCACCAGCAGGCCGTCAGCCGGGTTGGCGGCCAGGAGCACGCGGTCACCGGCGGTCAGCCCGCACCAGTGCCGGACAGCCGCCGGCAGGTGGAGATGGCCTTGTCCGGTGACGGTGAAGACGCCCTGCCGGTCCAGCCGGACGACGATGACGCCGGAGGCCTCGCGGATGTGCAGCCGCGTGCCCGGCCCCCAATCAAGGGTCCGGATGACCGTACGGTCGGCGATTCGACCGCTGTTATCGATGGCAGCCAGCCCGTACACCAACGTGTTGGCGCGCGGCGTCGGTAGTACCGGCAGGGGCAATGGCGGGCGACGGACGCCTCCACCACGTGGCCGATGCGGGCTCTGCTCCCGGTCCGACAGCCTCACGGGAGGGATGACGGGAGCCACGGAACGATCAGCCACGACAACCGCCCCCGATCGAGACAGGCTCGGTCGAGGGCGTCGCTGAGATGAGATTTGCGTGGTCAAGCGTGCTTGACCACCAGTACGCGAAACACAGCATGGATGCTGCAATTTGGTGTCCGAGGGGGGACTTGAACCCCCACGCCCTATACGGGCACTAGCACCTCAAGCTAGCGCGTCTGCCATTCCGCCACCCGGACCTGCTCGTTCAGCCTACCTTGCCACCCCGGATGATCTTTCATCGGAGGCCAGCACGGCGGGCCGCACGGGGAGTTACTGTACACGGCGCTCGTGGATCATGCACATCGCGTACCAGCGGCTTCCTCCCGGCCTTCTCGACGCTGGTCAGATCGGTTCGCCAACGGTCAACAAAGCCGTGTCGGAGGCGCGTCCGGGTAGCGTCGGCGGCTCTGTGCCGGCAGCATTGCCACGTGTCCCATCCCTCTCCCCTGGCTGCCGTCCAACGTCGGGCTCTCGCCCTGCGCACCGCGGGCGACCTCATCTCGGCCCGGCAGTTGCTCGCGGAGGTCGTCGAGTCCGCCCGTCCGCCGTACGGCACGGATCACCCCGAGATGCTGCACACGGCGCACCTGCTTGCCCGTTTGCACCGCGAGTCGGACGACCCGCTCGCCGCCCGCCGGGTCCTGGAGGAGGCGTTCGCGGCGGGTGAGCGACGCTGGGATCATGGCGAGCCGACGATGCTCGCGCTGGCCCTGGAGCTGGCCGAGGTCGCCGAGGAGTTGGGCAACCGGCACGAGGCCCGCCGTAACTACACCCGTGTCGCCACCGCGGGGCCCGCCGTGCTCGGGGAGCACCACCCGGCGGTACGCGCCGCCCGCCACTACCTCGGCGCGGCCAGCCCCAGCACCGGCGGTCCGGCCCATCCCGTCTCGGCCCCGCCCAGCCCTGACCCGGTCCGGCCGCACGTCACACCGCCGACGCCCACCTCGGCACCGACCCCGACCACGACGCCGACGTACACCCCGGCCCCGGCAAGCGTCGTCGACTCCGGCGCCCGCACGGCGTTGTCCGGCCCGACGCTCTCGCTGGCGACCCTGGCCGCTATGCGCCCGGCGGCCGACGGCTCTCCACCACCCACGTCGGCCTGGGCGCCCGTGCCGCCGACGCCTCCGCAGGATCCTCCGACGGTACGCACGCCCGCCGCCCCTGCACCGCCAACCGTCAGTGAGGATCAGCCAGCGCCGGCTTCCTCTGCCCGACCCGCCCCGCCCGAATCCGACACCCGGCCCGCGCCGACGGCTGCCGCACCGGTCCCACCGCCGCGTACGCCTTCCACACCCGCAGTGCCTTCCCCGCCGCCGACGCCAACCCTGTCCCCCGCTACCTCGAATCCTGCGGCGTCAGCCGTGGCTGTCCCGCCCAGCCCCACGCACCCGGCGCCGCCACGCCAGCGGTCCGCACAGCAGCAACTGCCACCGGCGACGCCCCCTGCCGAGGATCAGCCGCAACAGCAGCCGACGGCCGTACCGCCGCGCCAGCGGTCCGGGAACCAGCCGACCCACCCTGACGCCGAAACGCCGACGGCACGGCTGCCGGCCGCGCCACCTCCTCCGCCGCCGCCGCCGGTCACCCCGCGATGGGACAACCCGACGATTCAGGTACGCCAGATCGAACCGCTCCTGGCCGAGGAGGCAGCCCGGGTGGCAGCCTCCCGCTCTGGTGGGTCCGGTAGCGCCGTCGGCAGTTCGGGGCCGGACCCGGCGGGCAGCGGCTCGGCGGTCAGCAGCGCGATGGACGGGTCCGCCGTGAGCCAGGCGGTTCCCGCCATGCCTCCTCGACCCGTCTCGGCACCTGCCGCAGATTCCCGCTCGGTCTCCAGCCCGCCCGACCACACGAACCCCACGTCCGCACCACCAGCGCACGCCCGCCCGGTGTCCGGTCCGCCGGGGCACGCCTACCCGGTGTCCGGTCCGCCCGGACACCAGCCCGTGTCCACGCCACCCGGGTACACCCACCCGACGTCCGGACCACCTGGACACACCCACCTCGTGTCCGGGCCACCGGTCAGCGCGCAGCCGTGGGGGCTTGGTGCCTCGGCCTGGAACAGCAGCGCGCCGCCGCAACCAACGCCCGTCAGCGCGCCGCCCGCTGCGGACCCGGACGCGACAGTGGTTCGCGGCGAGATCACGTCGGGCGCCAGGCACCAGGACAGGTACGGGCCTGAGCCGGGCAGCGCCTCCGCGCCGACGGAGGTCTTCCCGACAGTCCAGCCGGCGACCGGGGCCGGGGCGTTGTCGCCGCACCCCGTCCCGTCGCCTCGCCGCGAGGCGGCGACGCCGGCCTGGGCGCCGCGCTCCGATGCAGGCCCGACCTCCGACCAACAGGCACACCAGCGGGGGTACGCGCACCAGCCGTACCCGCCGGCACCGGCTCCCCACGCGGTGCCGGGCCAGTACCCGACCCGCCAGCCGTACCCGGGCGAGCAGTACCACCAGGGCCAGCGGTATTCCCAGCCGTACGCCCAGGATGGCGGCACGTGGGGACGTCACCGCGGGGCGCTGATCGCCGCGGCGGTAGCGGTCGGGGTGGCCGCGGTCGGGCTTGGCGTCGTGCTGCTGAACCGCGACGATGCGCCGCCGCCTTCCGGGGCCGCTACGACGACGGCGGCTCCGACGGCGGCCGGGCCTGCACCGGGTGATCTGAAGCTGCGGGACGACTCGGCCACGATCACGCTGACCTGGACGGATCCGTCGGGAGGCGCGGTGCCGTTCATGGTGGCCGGCGGTCGGACAGGGCAGGCGCTGGGGGTGCTGGCCACTGTGGATCCGGGTCGGACTAGCTACACGGTAAGCGGTCTCAGGTCGCGAGTGGACTACTGCTTCACGGTGCTGGCTGTCTACTCCACTGACAGCTTTGCGACTTCCGGGCAGGTATGCACCGAGCGGGACCGGTCCACCCCGCCTACCTGAGCGGCACCCGCATCCGCGCCGTGGGGCGTGGCGGGGTCGGAACAGCCGCGATCGCAGCCGTCGTCAGGCTGAGCTGGGCGTCCACAACGCACACGCTCGGTATCCACAGGGGTGACGGTGCGGGTTCCCCCGCCAGCGGCCGGGCCATATGATGGCACCCGGCTCTGGGGAGGGGTCGCCGCGAGGCGGACGCCACCTGCCATGACTCAGGAGAGGCAGCCGGCTGTGGCCAGCATCGACGACGCCGAGCAGACCGACGCCCCCCGTTCCCGCTCCCGTCTGCGGGGTGGGCTGGTGACTGTCGGCACGGTGACCGCGCTGCTGGCCGCCATGGGGCTGACCGTCCTCGGGTTGGGTGCGGCGGACAACGCGGTGGCCAACTATGACGCGAGTTCCTGGCTGTGGAGCGCGGCGCGCAGCGAGCTGGCCCGCGTCAACGGGGTGACGGCCCGGGTGGATACGCGTACCGAGCTTCCTGGTGCCCGTCGGCATCCGATGCAGGTCACCCAGACCGATCGGCTGTTGATCCTGCGTGATCTTCAGACCGGGCAGGTCAGCTCACTGGATCTGGCCACCCTGCAACTCACCGCGACCACACCGACCACCCCTGGCCTGGGTGTGAGCGTCGCCCTGCACGAGGACGCGGCGTTCATCGTCGACGCGGTGCAGGGTGTCGTGCGTCAGCTCGACCCACGGTCGTTGAGCCCTGTCGGTGAGCCGGTGCGGTATCCCCCGGGCATCACCGGCGGCGCGTTCGACGGTAAGGGTCGGCTCTGGATCGCGGTGCCCAGCGAGGGCACCGTCTCGGCTGTCACCGCCGCGAAGCTGCCGTCGGCGCCGGCTTCGGCCGCGCCCGCCAACGGCGGGCTCAGCCCGGAGCGGGTCGAGACGTACGACGTGGCCGAGGCCAGTCACGAGCTCGTGGTCTCCACCCTGGACGACGGGGTTGCGGTGCTGGACCGTACGGCAGGGCGGCTGGTGCGGGTGCAGCGCGGTGAGGTCCGGCGGACGCCGTTGACGCTGCCCGGTCCGGCGGCGCTGCCGGCGCGCACCTCGGGGCCGCGCGTGCCGGTGACGGTGCCCGCGGAGCGGCGGGTGCTCGTGGTGGGTGACGCCGGTGCGGAGCAGTCGTTCACGGTGCCGGGCGGCGGCGACCGGCTGAGCCCGGCGGTGGCCTGGGCGGACCGGTTCTACTGCGCGGACGAGGCCACCGGCACGATCTACTCGTTCGACGCGGGCGGTCAACTGGTCGGCACCGTGCAGGGCAAGACGCCCGGGCCGCTGGAGCTTGAGGTGCGGGAGAACCACCTCTTCATCAACTCGCCCGACTCGGCGACCGCCCGGGTGGTGGACGACAAGCACCAGATGCGCGAGGTCGACAAGTACGCCAACGACGTGCTGGGTGGTGACCCTCCGCCGGCTCCCCCGCCGCCGCCTCCGCCGAAGAAGCCGCAGGTGGGCAAGCCGAGCGCGCCGCGCAGCGTCACCGCCGCCGCCGGCAACGCCCAGGTCCGGGTGAGCTGGCGGCCGGCCGCCGCGAACGGCGCCGAGATCATCAGGTACGTGGTGGAGGGCGCCGGTCAGCGCCTCCAGGTGGGTGCCAACCAGCGTTCGGTGGAGGTCAAGGGCCTGACCAACGGCGAGACGTACCGGTTCGCGGTGCATGCCGTGAACGCCAAGGGCAACGGTCCGGCGCGAAACAGCAACCCGGTGACGCCGACGGCCGCGGTGCCCGACCCGCCGGCGAGCGTCACCGCGCAGGAGCGGCCGGACGGCACGGTGCTGGTCAAGTGGCCGGCCGCGAACGGGCAGGGCAACAAGATCGCCAAGTACGCGGTGACGGCCAGTTCGGCGGGGACGAACGCGCCGGCCGGTGAGTCGACGAAGACGGAACTGGTGGTGCCCGCCGGGGATCTGGAGTTCGGCACGCAGTACGCGTTCACCGTGGTGGCGGTGAACGACAAGGGTGCCGGCTCGGCGGCGTCGCCGGTGAGCAACACAGTGGTGCCGTACGCGGCGCCCGGCCGGCCGCTGGACCTGCGCGCTGCAACTGTCGCCGACCAGCCGGGTGCGGTAACTGTGCAGTGGTCGCCGGCGGACGCGAACGGCCGCGCGGTGACGAAGTACCTGGTGGACGTCGGCGGCAAGACCCGCGAGGTGACCGAAACCCGCGCGACGGTCACCGGTCTGGGCGACGGTCAGAACGTCGCGGTGAAGGTGAAGGCCGTCAACGAAGCGGGTCCTGGCCCGGAGGCGACGGCCACGGCCCGGACTGTCGCAGTGCCCCGGGTCACGGTGACCGGCTCGTCGGCGACCGCCACGTCGGCGACTGTGACGTTCACAGTGGACGCTGGCGGTGGGAAGGCCACCTGCTCGGTGAGTACGCCGGGTGAGCCGGCCAAGACGGGCGCGTGTTCCAGCATCACGATGTCGGGGTTGACGCCGGGTACGGCGTACACGTTCACGGTGACCGCGAGCAACGCGGCAGGCAAGAACACCGCGACGAGGGCGCAGCGGACCGACGCGCTGTACGGCATCGCGACCTGCCGCAACGGCGCCTCCGGGCCGGAGTCGACCTACTGCGACAAGGACGTCGACGGCCGCAACGGAAATGAGATCTTCTCGGTTCCCCGGCAGGACAACGACAAGCAGGTGGGCTGGGCGAAGCCGGGCAAGCGACTCCAGGCGTACTGCAAGAAGTCCGGCGAAGAGGTGTACGCCTACATCTACAACAACGACAAGCGCAGCACCTGGTGGGTGCAGGTTGACTACGAGGGGAAGAACTACATTCCCTGGGCCTGGCTCAACCTTGAGGGCGGCGACAACATCAACGTCCTGCCCACCTGCTAGACCTGCCATGCAAGGAGCACAGCGACCGTGAACACCCACGAGCCGCTCACCCAGCCGGAGGTGCAGGGTTTCGCCGCCCTGGCCGCCCGGCTGGCCGAGAACGTCAACGCGGTGGTGCTCGGCAAGCCGCAGGTCGTCCGGCTGGCGTTGACAGCGCTGTTCGCCCAGGGCCATGTGCTCCTGGAGGACGTACCTGGAGTCGGCAAGACGACGCTGGCGCGGGCCATCGCCGCGACGGTGAAGGGCGAGTGGCGGCGGATCCAGTTCACCCCCGACCTGCTCCCCTCGGACGTGTCCGGTGTGACGATCTTCAACCAGGCGAGCAGGGACTTCGAGTTCCATCCGGGGCCGGTCTTCGCCAACATCGTCATCGCCGACGAGATCAACCGGGCGTCGCCGAAGACCCAGTCGGCGCTGCTTGAGGTGATGGAGGAACGCACCGTCACCGTGGACGGTGTGCGGCATCCGGTGCCGGCGCCCTTCCTGGTGGTGGCCACCCAGAACCCGGTGGAGATGGACGGCACCTACCGGCTGCCGGAGGCGCAACTGGACCGGTTCCTGGTGAAGCTATCCGTCGGATACCCCGACGAGGCGGTCGAGGTGGAGGTGCTGCGCGGTGCGACAGTACGCTCCCCCGAGGCACTCGCCCCGGTCACCGACACCGCCACCGTCGGGGAGATGGTCCGGATGGCCCGACGGGTGCACATCGCGGAGCCGCTCTACGCGTACGCGGTCCGGCTTGCCGCCGCCACCCGCACCCATCCGCAGGTACGCGTCGGGGTGAGCCCCCGGGGCGTGATCGCGTTGACGCGCGCGGCGTGCGCGTACGCGCTCATCGACGGTCGAGGGTGGATCATGCCGGAGGACCTGAAGACGCTCGCCGAGCCGGTGTTCGCGCACCGGCTGCTGCTCACCCCGGACGCCCAGGTACGCGGGATGACCGCCCCGGAGGTGCTGCGCCAGGCCATCGCCTCGGTGCCGGTGCCGCTGCCGTCGGGGCAGCCCGCCCCGGTGCAGGGCTGACCGGCAGCAGCGTCATGGGGATCACCGCCCGCGGGGTCGGGCTGCTCGTCGCCGCCGTCGTCCTGCTCGGCGTGGGCTTCCGGTTCGCGTACCCCGAGTTGACGGTGTTGGGCGCGGCAGCCGGCGCGGCCGTCGGCTACGCGGCGCTGACAGCGGCCTGGCGGCCCCGGCTGCTGGTGACCCGCCGGGCCGATCCGGACCGGGTGGCGCGCGGCGAGCCGGCCAGCATGACGTTGACCGTCCGCAACGGTGGGCGACTGCGTTCGGCGAACCTGCTGGCCGAGGACCGGTGCGGCGACCGGTCGGTGCCGGTGCCGCTGCTGCGGTTGCGACCCGGGCGGGACACCGAGGTCCGCTACGACGTGCCGACGCACCGCCGTGGGGTGGTGCCGGTGGGGCCGCTGCGGGTCACCAGGCGCGACCCGCTGGGGTTGGTGGCGTTGGCCCGCCCGTACGGCGAGACGACGCCGGTCTGGGTGCACCCTCGGATCCACCCGCTGACGGCGGTGCCCACCGGCGCGGGGCGCAGCCTCGACGGCCGGGTGGACGGGGTGCCACACGGGTCGATCACGTTCAACTCGTTGCGGGAGTACGTGGTCGGTGACGAGTTGCGGCGGGTGCACTGGCGCACCAGCGCCCGGGTCGGCGAGCTGATGGTCCGCGAGAACGTCGACACCAGCCTGCCCCGCCTTGTCGTACTCCTGGACAACCGCGCAGTGGCGCACCCGGATCGGGTGGACGGGGTGGCCGAGTCGTTCGAGGCGGCGTGCGAGGCGGCGGCGTCGCTCGTCACGGCGGCGCTTCACGCGGACCTGCCGGTGCTGCTGCTCCTGGTCGGCCCGGAGACGGACGGCACGGAGTCGATCAGCCGGGAGGCGACCGGCCCGGAGACGGTCGAGCCGCGCAGGTCAGCTGGGCCGCTGGACCGGCTCGCCGCCGCCGAGTTGTCCGGCGACGGCGACGCGCTGCGGGCGACAACCACCCGACTGCGCCAGGACCGGCTCGGCGACACGTTGATCTTCCTGACCGGTCCGGCCGGTCGGGGCGAGCTGGGGCATGTCGGGGCGCTGCGCGGCGCGTACCCGTCGGTGGTGGTGGGGGTTTTCGGCGCGGCCGAGCCGACGCCGGCGGGCGCTACGGGCCTTGTGGTGATCGACGCGGCGGACGGCGCGGGGTTCGCCGCCGAGTGGGACGGGGTGCGCCGGTGGTGACGGACGTCGGCCGGCAGCGGCAGAGCGGCCCGAGCATCGGCGGCCCGGCCTCGCCGCCGGACGGCTCGGCATCCCGGGGCGTCGGCACTGTCGTGCGGGCGCTGCGGGCGGCCGTCGTGCCGTTGGCGCTGATCGGGCTCACGGCGCTCGCCGGGCTGGTGCTCGGCCGGGTCTACGCGGGTGATCTGCTGACCTGGCTTGTCGTCGGCGCGGCGGCGGGATCGGTGCTGGTGAGCGTTGCCGCTCGGCGGCTGCCGTCCTGGCTCGTCGCGCCGGTGTCGGTGGCCGCGATGGCCGGTTGGACGCTCTGGTCGCTGCGGCTGGCCGCCGCCCACGCCGACCTGCCCGGCGACCTGTTGACGGTGAGCGCGGACGCGGCGCGCAACGGCATCCCCCGGCTGCTCACCGCGATGATTCCGGTGGAGCCCACCCCGGACACGGTGCTGGTCCCGGTGGTGGCGGCCTGGCTGGCCGGCCTTGCCGGCGCGGAGGTGGCCTTGCGCACCGGCCGTGTGCTGCTGGGTTACCTGCCTGCGGCGGGCCTCTACGCCGCCGCCCTCTACGTGGTCGGTCCGAACGCCGAGCCGGCGATCGGCGCGACGCTCGCGTTCGTCGCTGTCGCGGCGGTCGGCCTGGCAGCACCGTCGGGCCCGCCGCCGGCCGCCGGCGATCCGGTAGCAGGCCTTCCCCGAGGGGTACGCGCAGCGGTGCGGCTCCGGTTGACGGCCACGGCTGCGCTCGGTGTGGCGCTTGTGGTCGGGCTTGTCGCCCTGCTCAGCCCGATGATCGCCGGGCAGGTCGACGGGCGGCCAGTGGATCCGCGCCGGTACGTGGAGCCTCCGCAGGTGGAGACCCTCGACGAGAACCCCCTGATCCGGATCTCCGGTTGGGCGCTGCACCCGGAGCAGAAGCTCCTCGACGTGAGCACGGTCCGCGACGGCACGCCGCCCGGCGGCAGCTTGCCGAACCCGGACGGCACCGCACCGGATGGCGACGCCGACGAGGCAGCTGGCGGCCCGGACGCCTCCGGCGGCAGCGTGCGGATCCGGTTGGCGGTGCTCAGCGACTACGACGGGGTGACGTGGCGGGTCGGCGCGACGTACCGCAACGCGGGCCGGATCCTGCCGGCCACGGCACCGGCGCGGGACAGCACTGTGGAGACCATCCGACAGGACATCACAGTCGCCGAGCTGAGCGGCGGGTTGCTGCCGGCCGTGGCGACGCCCCGGGAGGTAAGCGGCGCGCGGGTGGCGTACGACCCGGAGACCGGGACGCTGATCCGGCCGGAAGGGCTGACGCCGGGGTTGCGGTACACGGTGACGTCGGCCCGGGAACGCCCGGACAACAACCTGCTGGCGACCGCGAACGTGCCGGCCGGCGAGGAGGTGGCCCGGGTGCTGCGGGTCGCCGACGGAGCACCCGACCCACTGCGGCGGCTGGCCACGCAGCTCGCCGAGGACAACGGCGCCCCGTACGCGCGGGCCACGGCGATCGAGCAGTTCCTCGCCGAGCACTATCGGGTGGCGGCGGACGCGCCGAGCGGTCACGCGTACCCGAATCTGGGTTTCTTTCTTTTCGGACCGCGCAACGGCGGCGGGCAGGAGGGCACCTCGGAGCAGTTCGCTGCGGCGTTCGCGGTGCTCGGGCGGCTCTGCGGGCTGCCGACCCGGGTGGTGGTGGGCTTCGAGTCCAGCGGGCAGGGGCCGGTACGGGCAGGCGACGCGTACGCCTGGCCGGAGGTGCTGTTCGACGGTCTGGGATGGGTGTCGTTCGACCCGCTGCCCCGCCCGGACAACGAGCCGAGACCAGTGGAGGAGGATTTCCGTCCGACGCCGGATGACCCGCCCCCCTCGGAGGCGCCGGCGCCCACTGTCGAGCCGACCGCGTCGCCGGAGCCGGTGAACGCCGCCGAAGGGCCGGACGGGTCCGGCGTGTCCACCCCGGTGCTTGTCGCCGGTGGCAGCGGTAACCTGCTGCTACTGGTCGGTGCCGTGTTGCTCGCCCTGTTGGCGATGCGCCGCTCGCTGACCCGCGCCCGGCTCGGCAGGGGTGACCCCGGTGAGCGCATCGCCGGCGCCTGGCGGGAGGTCACCGACGCGCTTCAGCTGGCCGGGCGGCCGGTCGGCGACGACCTGGCGGCGACCGAGGTGGCCGGGCGGGCCCGGCAGGCGCTGCTCGACGCCCGCGTCGACCGGTCCGACGGGAGTGTTCCCGGGGTCGACGACCTGGCCGCCCTGCTCAACCAGGTGGCTTTCGCGCCCGGTGCCGCCACCGCCGCCCAGGCCGATCGTGCCGGTGCGGTGGTCACCGCCTACGTGGACGGGTTGCGGGCCGCCCGCCCCTGGTGGCGACGGCTGCTCTGGTCCATCCATCCCGGCCCGCTGCGCCGCCGCTGACCGGCCTGTCAGCGGCCAGAAATCCGGCACGATGTTGCCCGCCAAGCCGCCCCAGGCCCGGCCGAGCCAGACCAAGCGGGGCCGAGCCGAACGGGGCCGAGCCGAACGGGGCCGAGCCGGGCGGGGCCGGGCGGGGCCGAGCCGAGCGGGGCCGGGCGGGGCCGGGCCGAGCGGGGCCGGGCCGCGCCCGGCAGGTGTGAGCAGGCCCGGCCGTGCCAGGTCAGGCGGTCAGGCGGCGGACGAGCTTGCGGAGGCCGGCCTGCCAGCCGTCCGGGTCCTCGGCGCGGCGGCGCGCGTAGTCGGCGACCTCCGGGTGCGGCAGGATCAGGAACCGCTCCTCGGCGAGCCCGGCGATTGCCGCGTCGGCGACCTGGTCGGGGGTGAGGACCGCGCCGGACGCCTCGATCACGCGGGCGCCCAGGTGGCCCTCGCGGATGCCGTCGGCGAGCATCGGGGTGTCCACGCCCTGCGGGCAGAGGGCGCTGACCCGGATGCCCCGATCCCGGTAGGTGATGGACAGCCACTCGGCGAAGCCCACCGAGGCGTGCTTCGTGGCGGTGTACGCGGCGTCGCCGACTGCGGTCAGCACTCCCGCCGCCGAGCAGGTGTGCAGCAGGTGCCCGCCGCCCCGGGCGAGCATCCCGGGCAGCACGGCGCGTGCCGAGTAGACGTGGGCGAGGACGTTCACCCGCCACGCCCGGTCCCAGCCGGCGTCGTCGACCTCCACTCCCCCGCCGGTGGTCACGCCCGCGTTGGCGCAGAACAGGTCGATGCGGCCGAAGCGTCGTTCGGTGTCGTCGACCACGGCGCGGACCTGCTCCTCGTCGGTGACGTCGAGGCCTGCGGCGTGGGCGACCGGGCCGATGCTCTCGGCCACCGCTCGGGCGGCGTCGGCGTCCAGGTCGGCGATGACGACGGCCGCGGCGCCCTCGGCGGCGAACCGGCGGGACAGCGCGGCTCCGATGCCCCCGGCGCCGCCGGTGACGACAACGATCCGGTCGGTGAGGTTCACGCGGACGCTCCCGAGGGCTCGGTGCCCAGTTGGGCGATGAGGGTGGTCAACGCGGCGGCACCCCCGGCGGTCACCTCGGGCGTGGGCAGCAGGGCGATGATTGGTACTTCCACTCCGGCGTCGGCGTAGCGGCGCACCTGGGCGCGGCAGTGCTCGGGTGAGCCGTGCAGCACCAGCGCGTCGACCACCTCGTCGGGCACCGCCGCGCTGGCCCCGCGCCGGTCACCGGCGGCCCACGCGTCCCACATCGGCGCCAGCGTCTTGTCGCGGCCGAGCCAGCGGTGGAACTCGGCGTACGCGGGGACCGTGAGATAGCTGGTGATCAGCCGCCGGCCGAGCGTACGGGCGTAGGTGGCGTCGTCGGTGGGGCAGACGAAGATGCGGGCGGCGACCTCGAAGCCGGGGCGGCGTTCGCCCAGCTCGGCGAGGGCGCGGGGCACGTCGTCGGCGCTGAGCCAGTTGAGGATGACTCCGTCGGCCTCGGCGCCGGCCAGCCGGAGCATCCCGGGGCGCAGCGCGGCGAGCACGATGGGCGGCGGTACGGCCGGCGGCCGTTCGAGGGTGAACCGGCGCACTGTGAAGGTGTCGTAGACCTCGTCGACGGTTTCCCCGCGCAGTGCGGCGCGCAGGAAACGCAGGACGTCGCGGGTACGCCGGAACGGCTCGTCGAACCGCACCGCGTTCCAGTCCCGCACGAGCACCGGCGAGGACGCGCCGATGCCGAGCGAGAACCGGCCCGGTGCGGCCTCGGCGAGCGCCGAGGCGCTCATCGCGAGCAGCCCGGGGCCCCGGGTGAAGACCGGGGTGATCGCGGTGCCCAGCCGCAGGCGGGGCTGCCAGGCCGCCGCGAGCGCCAGCGGGGTGAACGCGTCGGCGCCGGCGACCTCGGAGGACCAGACGTCTGTGAATCCGGCGCGGTCGAGCGTCGCGTAGACGGCCGCGTGGTCGGCAAGCGGAACTCCGCTCAACGGCACTGTCATGCCCCATCGATTCGTCACCGATCGATCGTGCCCGCTGACCGGGCCCGCGAGCAAGATCCCCGTCCTGGGCAGAATCGCCGGTCCCGCCTGCGCGGCGGTCGCGTCGGGCGCCCTGGTCGCGGCATCCGCGCGGGCCGATGTGCTGTCGGCAGGGCAGGCTAATCTCGGCTGGTGACCTTCTCCCTCGTCGCCCGCTCCGCCGACGGCCGCCTGCACGGCGTGGTCGTGGCCAGCAAGTTCCTGGCGGCCGGGGCGCTCGTGCCGGCCGCGGAGGCCGAGATCGGCGCGCTTGCCACCCAGGCGCACGTCAATCTCGCCTACCGGCCGCAGGGGTTGGCCCTGCTGCGCACCGGGGTTGCCGCCGCAGACGTGGTGGCCGGTCTGGTCGCCGCCGACGGCGACCGCGCGCACCGCCAGCTCGGTGTGGTGGGGGCCACCGGTCCGGGCGCGACCTGGACGGGCCCGGCCTGTCATCCGTGGGCCGGCGGCCGCACCGGCGACGGCTGGGCCGCGCAGGGCAACATCCTCGCCGGTCCGGAGGTCGTCGACGCGTTGGCCGACGCGTGGCTCGCCGGGTCGGCGCTGCCGTTCGCCGATCGGCTCGTGGCCGCGCTGCGCGCCGGTGACGAGGCCGGCGGTGATCGGCGCGGCCGGCAGAGCGCCGGTCTGCTCGTGGTCGAGCGCGGCGGTGGGTACGCCGGCACCAGCGACGTGCTTGTCGACCTGCGGGTGGACGACCATCCGGACCCGGTGACCGAGCTGGAGAGGCTGCTCGCCGTGCACACACTGCTGTTCAGCAGGCCCGACCCGGCGACCCTGCTCGACCTGAGCGGCGCGGTCGCCGAAGAGGTGGCGACGCTGCTCGCCGCGCTGGGTCATCAGGTGGCCGCCGAAGACCCGGAGGAGGCGTTGTTCTCCTGGGCCGCTCTGGAAAACCTGGAGGAGCGGCTGGTGCCGGGGCGCATCGACCCGGTGGTGCTGACGCACCTGCGCAGCGTCGCACCGCACGTGCCCGCGCCCCGACAGGCGAGCTGACCCCCGGCCGGCTCAGCCCTTGACGCGGGGCACCAGCCGGTGCACGACGGTGAGCACCAGCGCCATGACCACCGCCATCGTGCCGGCGATGCCTGCGGCGCTGCCCGCGTACGCGACGAAGAGGGGTCGGCGGCTCAGCTCGGTCGGCCAGGTGTCGCGAAGGCCAACCAGCCACGCCAGGGCGAGCCCGCAGACGATAAGCGCCAGCACGCCGGCCACGCCGAGCACCGCGCTGGCGACCCGGTGCGCGTCGCCGGGGGCGACCTCGGCCTGCTCCCGCTGGGTGATCAGCAGCACCAGCCCGGCCAGCGCAGCCCAGACACCCACCACCAGGTACGCGGCGACGGCGTCACTGGGTCGGTGCCATCCGGCCGAAAGGGTGGCGACCCCGGCGGCAGCGGCGTAGGCCGCGCCGATGAACGCGCCGGCGGCCCGTACCTTCCGGGGCAGGACGAGCATCAGCGCGACCGCCACCGAGGCTGCCACTGCGGTGTGCCCACTGGGGAGGCTGTTGCCCACCCCGGCGCGCTCCGGGTCGACGCCGTAGTCCGGGCGGGCCAGCCCGTACTTGAGCAGTTGGGTGGAGACGTTCGCGCCGGCGATGAGCAGGGTTGCGGTGACGGCAAGGGCGATGCGGCCCCGGATGAGCGCGATGAAGCCGATCATCGCGGTGGCGGCAAGCAGGGACACCACCGACATCGCGTTGAGGAGTCGGTCCACTGGACCGTCGATGCGATCCTGACCGATCTGGTTACCGGTGAGGGCGACAGTGTCGACCCACTGGCCGATCCCGGTGTGTACGGCCACCCGCCAGACGGCGAGGAAGGCGGCCGCCTGAACGAGGGCCAGTACGACCAACCAGACCGCGGTCCAACCCCTTGCCGTCGCGCGCATCCGCACACCGTAGCGGCAGGAGCGGGCCGGTCGGCTGGTGGCCCACCGCCTGTCGACGGTTAGGTTGAAGCGGGGTGGAGGAGGTTGCTGTGGACGGCACACCGGAGCGGAAGTCCGGCCAGGTCAGCCCCGCCTCGGAGCGGCGGGAGGCGGAGCCCGGCGGGCAGGTGCGCGCCGAGTCGTTGGCGGATCTGCTGGGCGGCCGGCGCGGAGCCATCGACGCCACGCTTCCTCCGGTGGCGTTCGCGGCGGGCTGGCTGATCGGCGGCGAGTCGCTGTGGGCAGGGGTCGGAGCGGCGCTGGCCGTCGGCGCGGCGGTGGCGGGCGTACGGCTGCGGCGGGGTGACCGCCCACGTTCGGTGCTGATCGGCCTGCTCGCGGTGTGCGTCGCGGCGCTCGTCGCGGTCCGTACCGGCCGGGCCGAGAACTTCTTCCTGATCCAGTTGCTGTCGAACGCGGCGAGCGCGTTGGCCTGGGCGGTGAGCATCGTGGTGCGGTGGCCGCTGCTCGGGGTGGTGGTCGGCACGGCGTTGGGTCAGCGCGGCCGGTGGCGGCGCGATCCGGTGCTGCTGCGCGGGTACGGCAGGGCCAGTTGGGTGTGGACGGCCACCTATGTGCTGCGGGTGGCGGTGTTCGTTCCGCTGTACCTGGGCGGGCAGGTGCTCGCGCTCGTTGTGGCCCGCGTCGCGTTGACCTGGCCGCTCGTGGCGGCGGCGCTGGCGGTGAGTTGGGTGGTGCTGCGCCGGTCGCTGCCGGCCGGGCACCCGGGTCTGCGGCATCCGGTCCTGGCCGACACTGTCACCGGGGCACCTGAGGCGCCGAGCGGCATCCCGGCCCACCTACCGGAGCCGGGACAAGGACCCGAGCCGGGACAAGCGCCGGAGCCGGGGCAACCGCCGGGGCGGTGACACCCGCCGGAGGCGGCTGACCGGCGGCGGGCGGCGGCGCTCGCCGGGCAGAAAAGTGGAGAGGCCGCCACGGGGGGAGCGGCCTCTCCGGTCAGGTACGTTACTCCGTCGTGGTCGTCGGCGTGATCCCACGTCAGCCAGAATTTCTGGGCTTTTTCGCGACTGTCTCCACTCCGGGCGGTGGGGTGGGCCGGTCGACCCGCTGCGTTGGCCGGATGACCGGCCCACCCCGGCCTGACCGTGGGTGTCAGGCCGTTCCGCCGGCCGGGTTCCTCAGTTCCCCCGAACCCGGCCGAACCCCGGGGTGGGCGGGGGCACGCTCGCCCACCCCGGGTCGTTGTCAGCCGTTCGGGAACAGCTTCCCGTAATCGGCGTACGCCATGGCCACGTCGGCCTGCGCCCAGAAACGGTGGTAGTTGAAGCTGGGCTCCGGACCACCGTCCAGGTACGCCTGGACCTTGGGCCAGTCCGGGTCGTTCTTGTAGAAGGACCGGATGTCGAGGAAGCTCTTGCCGGCGGCGATGGCGTCGCCGTTCGGCATCTTCCCGGTCCAGCCCGGCGGGACGTAGAGGCCCTGCCCGGTGGACGCGTCGTAGGTGTCGTCGAAGCGCCGGTAGTCGCCACGCTTCTCGGTGGTGGAGACACCCTTGGCGTCACTGGCCGCGGAGAGGGCGTCGAGCAGCCCCTTGGCGGTGTCCTTGGCCGCCACGTTGCCGGACTTGGCCGCGTACGCGATGAGGGTCCGGGCGTAGGCGGCGGCGACGCCGACGTCCTGGCCCTTGACGGTGACCTCGACGTGCAGGTTGGTGTTGGGCTGCGGGTTGCTCGGGTTCCAGGTGGTCGGCTGGCCGGTCCACTTCATGTCCGACGGGATCGACCAGTTGGTGCCGACAGTGGTGTTGGCGATCGCCCACGGCACCCACTTGTCCAGCAGGGCCTTGGCCTTCGCGTTGCCGGTCTGGAGGTACAGCTCCGCGATCCGCTGCATCGACCAGGCCTGCATGCCGAACCACTGGTTGGACGGCGGGTCGTTGTAGACCGGGTCGACGTCGTAGAACATGCCGTAGAAGGTGCTGGTGCCGGCCGGCGGCTGGGCGTAGCTACCGTCCCAGCTGTTGGTGGCGCCACCGGCGATGCCGCCCTCGGCGGACTGGAGCCAGGTGTAGAACTCCAGCTGCCGCTCGAAGCTCTTGGTCCAGTCGTCGACAGCTGTCGACGACTGCGGCTTGAGCTCCGGGGTGTTTGTCAGCGCCCAGGCCGCGAACGGGTTCTGGTAGCCGAAGTGGTTGTGGCTGGAGCCGATCCGCCAGGACCAGTTCTGGCTGGCGTCGTACGCGCCGCCCCAGGCGTAGTACCAGGAGAGCAGGTAGTGCGCCGACTCCCGGCCGGTGCCCGCGGGACAGGTGCTGGCACCGACGCAGTTGCCGATCTTCTTGAAGTACTTGTCGAACATCGCGTACCGCAGGTAGTCGCCCATCTTGGCGGCCTTGGCAACGGTGGCGGCGACGTCGGCCTGCTTGTTCTGCTCCTTGGCCCAGGTCAGCGCCCAGTACGCGGCCTGCACGGCGCGGGCGTCGGCGTCCGGGGCGTTCGTGTACTTCCACTGCTTGGCGGGGGCGCCGGAGTCCTTGACGAACAGGTCGAGGTAGCCGTACTGGCCGCCGTGCTTGAAGGTGTCGCAGGACGGCTGCGGGATGGTCTCCCACACCGACTCCTGCGTGCCGCGCTGGAAGGTGTTGATGTACGCCGGCTTGGTGGTGCCGTCACCGCAGTGGCCGAAGCCGTAGGTGTTGTCGACGTCCATCAGCCAGTGCATGCCGTAGATGTCGCCGGTGCCGTAGGTGGACTGCAGCTCCGCGCGGAGCGGGTCCTGTCCGACCGGGACGTTCGGGTTCAGCGCCGAGGGGTACTGGCTGGGCAGGTTGTATTCCGCGGCGTACTGCGGAGTGCCCGCGGAGCCCGCGGTCGGCTGGTCGGCGTGCGTGGGGATGATGTACTTCTCCATCACCGTCCAGGCGTTGTTGAACGGTGCCCAGTTCTGGGTGACCTGACCGTAGTAGGCCTCCAGCCAGAGCCAGAAGCTGAACGCCTCCGAGGTGGTCTCGTGCCCGTGGTCGGGCGCCTCGACGATGAGCGTCTCCACCGAGTGGTACGGCACGCCCTCGGGGCTGAAGTAGCCCGAGTTCTTGATCTTGCCGTACTGCTCGAGGAACTTCTTGATGTAGGCGTTGTCGCCGCCCGGGGTGTCGTTGTCGATCTCGGTGGCGGCGACCGCCAGCGAGGCGATTCCGGTGGCGGAGGCGGTGATGGTGGCGCTACCGCCGACGGTGTCGGCGTCCTCCGCCGCGGCGACCGTGACGGTGACACCGGTGTTCCAGTTGGACGGAGTCAGCGTGACGGTGGCCGGCGTGACAGTGATGTCGGTGTCGCCGGTGCGGGTGAGGGTGACCGGCACGTTCGCCGTCGGCGCGGCGCTGAGCTTGAGGTTGAAGGTGCTGGTGCCACCCTCGTTGACGCTCACCGCGGACGGAGTGGCGACGAGCGTCGGCCCGGTCGCGGCCCCGACGGTGAACGCCTTCTCGGCGACTCCGATGCCATTGGCGTTGTCGTACGCCTTGGCCTGGACGGTGTAGCTGCCGGCCGGCAGGTCCTCCTGCGTGTACGCGTACGGCGCGGTGGTGTCGGTGTTGATCAGCAGGCCGTTGCGGTAGAACTCGACCTTGCTGATGGTGCCGTCCGGGTCGCTGGCGGTGGCGGTCAGCGGCACGTCGGCCGGCGCGGTGAACGGCCCGGCGGGCAGGTCGAGGGAGACCGTCGGCGGCTGGTTGGCCGGGGTGCCGTTGCACGGGGTGCCGTTGAGGGTGAACGAGGTCGGCTTCGGGTTGCTGCCCGTGTGGGAGCCGTTGAAACCGATGGTGGTGGAGGCCCCGGTGCCGAGGTTGCCGTTGTACGACTCGTTTGTCGCGGTGACCTCGCTGCCGGACTGGCTGAACCTCGCCGACCACCCCTGGGTGACCCGCTGGCCGCTGTTCGGGAAGGTCCACTTGAGCGTCCAGTTGCTGATCGGATCGCCCAGGTTCTTGATGGTGACGTTGGCGGTGAAGCCGGTGTTCCAGTCGTTCGTCGCATAGACCACGTCGCAGGCCGGTGCGGCCTGCGCGGCACCGGCCGGCAGGGTCACCCCGCCGACGGCGAGCGCGGCGGCGGCGAGGATCGCCACTCGGCGGCGTCGTGCCAGTTGTCTCATGTGCGCGGTGTCTCCTCGGACCAGGCCGGGACGGACCCGGCGGGGCGCCTGCCCGCGAGTGTGGTGGTGTGCGGGGGATTCGAGGCGCCGGAATGGTGGTCGCCCCGGGCCCGGCCGGGGTGCGGCGGTGCGGCCAGGCGGGAGGGGGTCCCGCCGGCTGCGATCGGGTGCCGCGACCGGCGGTGATACTGCCGGCTGCCCTCGGCGGACCCCACGCCACGCGATCTGGCTCTGTCGCGTTGAATCGACAGTGTGCCATGGAAGCGCTCCCACAGCAAGCGCAGAGGGGCCCGGATCAGACACTTGTTTCGATCTCGTTTTGGGTCTTTCACAAAGGCGTGACGGGCGTTACAGTCGCAACATCGGTCGATGGGAGCGCTTCCATCGACAAAGGTTCCAACTAGAAGATCACCGAGGTTGTCCTCGCGACGACTTCGGGGAACCAGCCCGAAGGCTGACGGCGGGCCAGCCCGGACGCCGCCGTCAGCCATCGTCCCATCACTGGGAGGGAGGTGGAACCAGAGCCACTCGCGTGGCCCGGCTCCCGCGCGACACGCACGGCAGGACCCAAATTCCGCCCGTGCGTGTGCAGTTACGGTGGGGACGGGGGTTGCCCTCCCCCGTCCCCACACACTAAACCCCCGTACACGATGGGAAAAGAGGCCGACGGACAGGCGCGACGCGCCGCCCGGTCGGCCTCGTTCGCTGTCCGGGGCCCCCACCCGCCTCGACCCGGTAGCCCGAGCCGCCAAGCGGTCGGCTGACTGGGCGGGGGCGTTCCTGACCTATCCTGGGAGCGCTCCCGAATCTCGGCGGTGGCCCCGTACCCACGAGGAGAATCCATGTCGATACCCACCGGGCCCACCGGCCCGCTGCGCTTCCCCAGCGACTTCGGCTGGGGTGCCGCCACCTCCGCGTACCAGATCGAGGGCGCCACCAAGGAGGACGGCCGCGGCGAATCGGTCTGGGACACGTTCAGCCGCGTCCCCGGGCGCACCCGAAACGGCGACACCGGCGACGTGTCCGCCGACCACTACCACCGGTACGTCGAAGACCTCGACCTGATGCGTGACCTGGGGCTGCGCAGCTACCGCTTCTCCATCTCCTGGCCGCGCATCCAGCCCGACGGCACCGGTGCGCCCAACCAGCGCGGACTGGACTTCTACCGGAGGCTGATCGACGGCCTGCACGAGCGTGGCATCGAGCCGATGGCGACCCTCTTCCACTGGGACCTGCCGCAGGCGTTGCAGGACGCCGACGGCTGGGAGTCCCGCGACACCGCCCACCGCTTCGCCGACTACGCCGACGCCGTCTTCTCCGCCCTCGGCGACCGGGTGTCCGTCTGGCTCACCATCAACGAACCCAAGACCGTTGTGCAGAACGGCTACCTCATCGGCCACCACGCGCCCGGCCGGCAGGACCCGGACGCCGCCTACCTCGTCGCCCACCACCTGCAACTCGCCCACGGTCTCGCGGTACGCGCGCTGCGCGCCGCCAACAGCACCAGCCGGATCGGCCCCGCGCTCAACCTGCACCCCTGCTACCCCGCCGACGACTCGCCTGAGGCGGCCGCCGCCTCCCATCTCTACGACGGCTACGAGAACCGCCTCTACCTCGACTCCCTGCTCAAGGGCAGCTACCCGCAGGACGTGCTTGCCGACCTGGGCTCGCGCAGCCGGATGGTCCGCGGCATCCGCGACGGCGACCTGGCGGTGATCTCCTCGCCGGTCGACCTGCTCGCCGTGCAGTACTACACGCCGATCTACGTCACCGCCGACGGCCGCAGCGAGCAGCGCTGGCCAACCTCCGAGGCCGAATGGCAGCAGATCTACCCCGACGGGATGTACGACATGCTGACCCGGGTCACCCGCGACTACGGTCCGATCCCGCTCACGGTCACCGAGAACGGCCTGCCCACTCCCGACACCCTGGGTACCGACGGCACCGTCGACGACGCCGGCCGGATCACGTTCCTGCGCGACCACCTGGCCGCCGCGCACCGCGCCATCGCCGCCGGCGTGCCGCTGGAGAGCTTCCACGTCTGGTCACTGCTCGACAACTTCGAGTGGGCCGAGGGCTACGACCAGCGCTGGGGTCTGGTCTATGTGGACTACCCGACCCAGCGCCGCGTACTCAAGCGCAGCGCCCACTGGTACCGCTCCGTGATCGCCGAGGGCGGTTTCTGAACGGGGCGCCCGGACAGCCGGGCCCGGACGGCTCGGCTCCCGTGAGCCGGTGACCGTCCGGGTCACGCCCGGACCCCTCAGCGAGGCAACGCCTGCTGCAACTCCGCCCGTAGCGCCGGGGTGAGCATCTCCCCCGCCTGCTTCGCGAGCCGCGCCATCTCGTAGCCCACCACGCCGATGTCCGCGTCGCCCGCGGCCAGCGTGGCCAGGATCGAGCCGTCACGCACCTGCATCACCAGGAAGTAGCCACGGCCCATCTCGACCACCGTCTGCTTGACGATGTCGCCGTCGAACATCTGCGCGGCACCGGCAGTGATGCTCATCAACCCCGAGGTCACCGCGGCGAGCTTGTCGGCGTGGTCCCGCGGCAGGTGATCGGAGATCGCGACCAGCAGCCCGTCCGAGGACACCACCACCGCGTGCGCCACACCGGGCACCCGCTCCGCGAACGCGCTCACCAGCCAGCTCAGATCCCGCGCCTCCTGGCTCAACGTCGTCACTGTCGTCGTCCCCCTTCGTCGTGCCCCCACGAGGATGACACGGGTATCTCGGTGGTGTCCTCGGCCTCCGCACGCCGTACCCCGCTGTAGAGCCGGGAAAGCATGCCCCCCACCGCCGCCGGATCCGGATCGACACGTGTCGGCGTCGAGTCCGGCTGCGCCGGGCGGGTGACAGCGGAAAGCTGCGCCATCGGCACCCGTACCGGCAGGCCCCGTTCGTTCGTGCCCGCAGTCACCGGCGTCGCGGGCGGCATGGCCGGGCCGGTGACCGCCGGGCCGGCCGGCCCCTCACGGGACCACCACCCGCTGCCGTCGGACGCACCGGCCGGCGCGACCGGCGGGGCCAGCACATCCTCGGCGCGCACCGGCACCGGGCGGGCCTGCCGCGGCACGGCAGCCACCGGCGGACGACCGGCGAACGGCAACTCCATCGGCGCGGCGGCTGGCGCTGCCGCTCGGGAAGCCCTGGCCATCCGCTGCGCTCCGATGCCGCGCGCCGCGCCAGCCGCCAGCATCCGGGCCGGCATCGGCGGATCCAGCTCCACAGTGCCCGCCGGAGCCAGCAGGGAGGCGGGCAGCATCAGCCGGGCGACAAGGCCGCCGCCGTGCCCATCGTCGAGCCGCACGAGTACGCCCAGCCGGGCGGCCAGGTGACTGACCACGAACAGGCCCATCCGCTCGACCGTCGCGACGTTGGCAGCCGGTGGACTCGCCAGCACCGCGTTCGCCTCGGCGAGCGCGGCCGGCGTCATGCCGAGACCGTTGTCGGTGATGTCGATCTGCACTGCCGACGCCTCGACGCGGGCGGTCACCACGACTGCCGTGTCCGGGCGGGAGAACGCTGTCGCGTTCTCCAGCAACTCGGCGAGCATGTGCACCAGGTCGCCCACCGCGTGCCCGACCACGTTGACGTCGCCCGCCGGTTCCAGGCGGATTCGCTGGTACTGCTCGATCTCGGCGGCGGCGGCAAGCAGCACGCTGCCGAGACCGACCGGGCGGTTCCGCCGGCGGGTGGATTCCGAGCCGGCCAGCACCAGCAGGCTCTCGTCGTTGCGGCGCATCCGGGCGGCCAGGTGGTCGAGCTTGAACAGGTTCTCCAACTGGTCCGGGTCGCTCTCCTCGCGCTCCAGATCGTCAAGCAGCTCCAGTTGGCGCTCCACAAGCACCTGGCTGCGTCGGGCCAGGTTGACGAACATGCTGTTGACGGTGCGGCGCATCCGCGCCTGCTCGACGGCGACGGTGACCGCGCTGCGGTGCACAGCTACGAACGCCTCGGCCAGCTCGCCGATCTCGTCGAGCGAACGCACCACCGGCGGCGCGACGTCGATGTCGGTCACCCCGCCGTTCACCGTCCGCAGCCGGTCCAGCGCGTCCGGCAGCTCGATCTGCGCGATCCGCAGCGCCTGACCGCGCAACAAGCGCATCGACCGGGCAACCGACCGGCCGACGAGCAGCGAGATGAGCAGGGCGGCCAGCAGCACCGTGACGATCCCACCGACGACGAACAGGGTGTCCCGCAGCTGGCTGGAACTGACATCGTCGGCCTGCCGCACGGCGTCGTCGAGCACCCCCGCTTCGAGCTGACGCAGCAACTCCTGACGCTGCTGGCTCGCCGACCACCACTGCTCCGAGGGCAGCACCGCCGGGGTCGCCTCACCGGAGGGCAGGCTGCGCTCCTCCAACTGGGTGGCGACCTGGAACATCGGGTTCACCGAAGCCGTGTCGTACCGGCGGATCTGGTCGATGGTGGCGGCCACCCGGAACGCCCCCAGCGCGGTGAGCTGCTGGGCGCGCAGGTCGGAGAGCAGAACCCGGTCCTCGGTGCCGTACCGGCCGGCGCGGGAGGCGGCATAGAGCTGGGCGCGGATCCGGGAGGACAGCTCCTTGACCCGGGCCAGCTGGACGTAGCGCAGCACGGCGTCGCTCAACGCCGGTCGTTCCTGACCTGGCGTCGGCTCGTCAAGCAGATCGAGCAGCGCGTCGACGGCCCGGTGGTAGTTGCTCAGGATGGTGTCGTTGCTCAACACCGCAGGCGGCACAGCCACCCGGATGTCGACCACCTTGTCGTACGCCTCCAACGCCTCGGAGTAGGCGACCCGCCAGGACGCGTCGGCGTTGGCGAGCGGCCTGGCGGCCCGGCGCAGGTCGTCGACGGCCCGGTCGGTGGCCGACTGCAACGGCCTCAGGGCACTGGCCGCGGCCTGCCGGTCACCACCCCGGCGCAGCTCGCCCAGCTCACCCGCCGAGCGGTCGCGCTCCTGCTGGAGGTGATGCACCACTGCGGTGATCTGCCGGCCGATGCCGACCTGCCGGGCGAAGTCGTTCAGCTCGGTCGTCCGCCCGACGAGCGCGCTGGTCTGCACGCTTGCCAGCACCAGGAACGCCACCGACGGCACCACCAGGACGGTGGCCAGCTTGGTGCTCATCCGCCAGTCGCGCAGCCGGAACGGCGAGCGGCGCCGATGCGGAACGACCCGGACGTCGAAGCGACGCCGACGATGGTTCGACACCGAACCGTTCGTCGGATCGGGACCTGCCGCCACCCTGCATCCTCCGTCCTGCCGCGTCCACCGCGACCCGGGGAGCGCAGTCCATCCAACCAGGCCCGGAAGCCCTGTCAACGGTCCGGTCAGACCGAAAGTTCAGGAAGAATACTGCTGGTGCGGCCGACCTGTCGTCGTCGGTGGAACCGGCTCATCCGTCCGGCCGATGTCGGCGAGGTCGGCCGCGTCGCAGCAGCGGCCCATCGCCACCAGGGCCGCACCTGTGGCACCGACCTCCGGGTTGCGTTGGTGCGACACCGGTCGCGGCGCGAGCGTGGAGGCGAACGCCTGACGCCACCACACCGAGGCGGCCACCGCGCCACCGCCGAGCACCACGTCGACAGGACGGTCGATGGTGGATTCCAGCACCGCGAGGTCGTCGGCGACCAGCCCACAGAGCCCCTGCATGAGACCGGCCAGGATGTCCACGGCCGTGGTGCCGAAGCTCAACCCGCGCAGCTCGCCCGTGCCCGCCGGCGCGGTCCCGGGCGCCCGGTCACCGCCGAAGCGGGGATCCGCCGGCCGGCCACCACCGGGCGGCACCAGCGCCAACGCCGCGTCAAGTTCGTCGGCCGCCGGCAACCGCAGCTCCCGCTGAGCCCAGGCGAACAGGTTGCCGCCGCTGGAGTACGCAGCCCCCGTCACCACATGCTCGTGGTCGACCCGGTAACGCCAGAGCCGTTCGGGCAGCCGGGGCATCGGCTCGCCGGCCGGGATCCGCTGCATCAGGCGTACGGCGGCGGAGGTGCCGACCGTGATCGCGGCCCGACTCGGGTCGACGCAGCCCGACCCCACGTTGGACGCCCCGCCGTCGCCGACCGGCGGCGCCCAGCGCGCCTGCGCCAACTGGGGCCAGCGTCGCGCCCAGTCGGACCGGAGCCGACCGTGCCAGTTCAGCTCCCACAGCGGTGGCAGCTCACCGGGACGCGTCCCGGCCAGCGCCAGCGCCTCCTCGTCCCAGCGCAGGCTGCCCAGGTCCAGCAGGCCGGTGCCGGACGCCTGGGAGATCGACATGGGGGCCGCCTCCAGCAGCTCACCCAGGACGTACTCGGGCAGGCCGACGAAACGGGCGATCGAGGTGCCGGACTGCGCTCGCAGCCAGGGCAGGCGCATCGACCAGTAGGAGCGGTGCCACCAGCAGCCGGTGCGCTGGTGGAAGTCGTCCGGGTCGACCGGACCCGCCGCGCCCTCGGCCGCCGTGGGCCGGGTGTCCAGCCAGGTCACCACCGGGCCGAGCGGAGCGCCGTCGTGGCCCAGCGGGAGCACCGAGTGCCACTGCGCGGAGATCGCCACCAGGCCGATGTCCCGCAGGTGTCCCGACTCGGCCAACTCGTCCAGGCACTCGACGAGCAGCGTGCGGTAGTCGGGCCCGGACAGCGTGCCGGTGCCGTCGTCGCCGATGGCGAGATTGACCTTCCGTCGGGCCAGCACGCCGGGCAGCGGCCGAGCGTCACCGCTCAGCACCAGCCCGCGCACCGAGGATGTGCCCAGGTCGAGCGCGAGAATGTTCATCGCCGGTCAAGTTACCCGGTACCGGCCGGACAGCAACGGCGGTCACGCCGGGCACACCCGTACACCCGAACAGGTTCCGGACCCGAGCACGGACGCGTAGGGTGGTCGCATGCTCGCGCACCTGACCTGCTGGTGGCCCGCCAACCTGGCGGCCACCCCCCGCGCGTAGCTTCATCTCACGCGGCCGCCATCGAGGCGGCCGCCGGATCTCCCGGCCCGGATGGCCGCCCCGCTGGCGGCGCCCGGCCTACGGAGACTCCGATGACCCACCTGACCGATCTGCTCGCCGCCGTCGCCGACGGTGACGACCCCGGCCCCTTCGCGCTGGTGCGCCGCGAGGGCGCCGACGAGCTTGAGCTGTTCACCGGCCCCGTCGACACCGTCGAACGGCTTGCGGACATTCCGCTGCCGCCCGGTACGCCCGGAGCGCGGACGCTCGCCGTGGTGCCGTACCGGCAGATCGCCGAGCGCGGCTTCGCCTGCGTCGACGACGGCGCGCCGCTGGAGTGTCTCCAGGTCCGCGAGCACCGGCGGATCCCCCTGGCCGATGCTCTGGCCGCGCTGCCCGACCAACCGGTCCGCACCGAGGGCGCCGCGTTCGACGTCACCGACGAGGAGTACGCCGGGATCGTGCAGCGGGTGCTCGCCGAGGAGATCGGCCGGGGCGAGGGTGCCAACTTCGTCATCCACCGCGTCCTGAACGCCACCGTGCAGGGTGCGCCGCTGCTTGCCGCGCTCGCCGCGCTGCGCCGGCTGCTGGTCGCCGAGCGGGGCGCGTACTGGACGTTCGTGGTGCACACCGGCACCCGGATCCTGGTCGGCGCCAGCCCGGAGCGGCACGTGAGCGTCGACGACGGCCTCGTCATGATGAACCCGATCAGCGGCACCTTCCGGTCCTCCGGCGACGCACCGGACACCACGGCGCTGCTGCGGTTCCTCGCCGACCCCAAGGAGGTCGAGGAGCTGTACATGGTGCTCGACGAGGAGCTGAAGATGATGGCCACCGTCGCCGAGCACGGCGGCCAGGTGATCGGCCCGTACCTCAAGGAGATGTCGCACCTGGCGCACACCGAGTACCTGCTCGCCGGGCGGGGCACCCGCGACGTGCGGGAGGTGCTGCGCGAGACGATGTTCGCACCGACCGTCACGGGCAGCCCCATGGAGAACGCCTGCCGGGTGATCGCCCGGCACGAGGGGCGCGGCCGGGGCTACTACGCGGGGGTGTTGGCCCTGCTCGGTCACGACGACGCGGGCCGGCAGACGCTGGACGCCCCGATCCTGATCCGGACCGCCGAGATCTCACCCACCGGCCAGTTGCGGGTGCCGGTCGGCGCGACCCTGGTCCGGCACTCGACGGCGGCCGGCGAGGTGGCCGAGACGCACGCCAAGGCGGCTGGCGTGCTGGCCGCGCTGGGTCTCGGCCCTGCGGCGCCCGTCGGCGGAGGCGGGCCGGTCGCGCGGCTGGCCGACGATCCGGCGGTACGCGCCGCGCTCGCCGCGCGTAACGCCCCGCTGGCCCGGTTCTGGCTGGACCAGCGGGCACCGGACGCGCCGGGGCTGCCCGGTCTGGTGGGCCGGCGGGCGTTGATCGTGGACGCCGAGGACACCTTCACCGGCATGCTGGCCCACCAACTGGGCGCATTGGGGCTCGCGGTGACGCTGCGGCCGTGGCACGCCTGCGAGCCGGTCGACGGGTACGACCTGGTGGTTGCCGGGCCGGGACCGGGCGACCCGGGAAGCCCGGACGAGCCGAAGATGGTGGCGTTGCGGAAGCTGCTGACCGGGCTGTTGGCGTCCGGGCGGCCGACTCTCGCGGTCTGCCTCGGGCACCAGGTGCTGGCCGGGCTGCTGGGGCTGCCGATGCACCGCCGTCAGGCGCCCTATCAGGGGTTGCAGCGGGAGGTGCCGCTGTTCGGCCGGACCCGCCGGGTGGGGTTCTACTCGACGTTCACAGCGCTCGCCGACACCGACCGTCTGGAAACCGCGTACGGGACTGTGGAGCTGGCCCGGGACGTCAGCGACGGTGCCGTGCACGCGCTGCGCGGGCGCGGCTTCGCCGGCGTGCAGTTCCACCCCGAGTCGGTGCTCAGCCCGGACGGGCTCGCCGTGCTGTCCGAGCTTCTGGCCGACCTGTTGCCCGCCGCGCCGGCGGGCATAGCGGCCACCGTGCGGGGGTAGGGCTGGTGTGGCCGGTGGCACGGGCGGGCCGAGAGCCCCCGCTCGCGCCACCGGTCCCCAGTCGTATCGGCGGTCACGCTGCGGCTGCGGGGTCAGCCGGCCATGCCCTGCTTCAGCGCGGCACCGATCAGCACGGCCCGCCGGGCGGTGAGAGCGCAGGCGCCCAGCGCCACAGCGTCCGGGGCGATCTCACCGTTGTTGCTGACGTGGGAGGCACCGTACGGGTTGCCGGCGATGAACTGACTGGAGTCGGTGTAGCCGGGGGTGACCACGATCCCGCCCCAGTGGTAGAAGACGTTGAAGAGCGCGGTGAGCGTGGTCTCCTGCCCGCCGTGCAAGGTCGCCGTCGAGGTGAACCCGGAGTAGACCTTGTTGGCCAGCGCACCCTGGGCCCAGAGCGGGCCTGTGGTGTCGATGAACTGCTTCAGCTGGGCGGCGACCATGCCGTACCGGGTCGGCGCACCCATGATCACGACGTCGGCCCACGACAGGTCGTCGATCATCGCCTCGGGAACGTCCTGGGTCTCCAGGTGATGCGCCTGCCAACCGGAGTTGGAGCGGATCGCCTCGTCCGGCGCCAACTCCCGCACCTTACGGAGGCGTACGTCGGCGCCGGCTTCGCCAGCGGTCTCGCAGACGGCCTGCGCCATCTGGTATGTGATGCCTGTGGCGCTGTAGTAGATCACCGCCACCTTGATCTGGGCAGCCATAGGTGTCCCCTCTCGATTCAGCTCAAGCTCTCGCGACTACCCCCTCGTTCGCACGGCAAACGACAGCCGGGCTCCCGCCCTGCCTGTCGGGCTGTTCTGGCTCTCGTCAGAAGGCCTGTGGTCACGCCGTCAGCGGACCAGCGCCGCCATCAGCCGATCCACCTCGGCCGCCGGGTCGGCCGTGAGCCCGGTGTGCACCGGGCCGGCCTGGATCATCGTGCTGCGAGGTGCGGCCAGCCAGTGGAACCGTTCGCCGAGCCGCATCCGGGTCGCCGGCCCGTCACCGGCGCAGGTCCGGTCCCAGGAGTCGAGGACCGCGGCCACGGCAGGCAGGTCGATGTCGGGGGCCAGCGCACGGACCCGGTCGGCATCAAGGTGTGTGCGCGCGGCCAGGAAGTCGCGCTGCTGGCAGTACAGCAACACCCCGACGTTGATCTGCTCGCCGCGCTCGATGCGGGGCACCAGCCGGATGATGGCGTACTCGAAGGGGTGTCTCACGCGGCATCCCCCGCCGGTAGCCAGTCCGCCGAGCGGGCGACCCGCTGCGACAGGTGCGCCACGTACGCCTCCCGCGCCGCGTCGGCCGAGTCGAAGTCGGCGGCGGTCAGCCAGTCCGGGGGTACCAGCGCCAGCACCTCGGCGAGCAGCTCCGGGGTGATCCGGGGCGCCAACTCGGCGTCGGCCTCGGCCATCCGGTCGGCGTACGGCGCCAGCACGTGGTCCTCGGCCCGGTAGGGCCGGTGCACCGCGGCTTCGGCGCGCGGCCAGTTGTGGTGGAAGTACAGGGCCGCGCCGTGGTCGATCAGCCACAGGTCCCGGTGCCACACCAGCAGGTTCGGGTTGCGCCAGCTCCGGTCGACGTTCTGCACGTACGCGTCGAACCAGAGCACCCGGGACGCCAGCATCGGGTCCACGGGGTGCGCGACCGGGTCGAAGCCCAGCGCTCCCGGGAGGAAGTCCATCCCCAGGTTGGCGCCGCCGCTGTTGCGAAGCAGCTCCTGCACCTCCTGGTCGGGCTCGGCCCGCCCGATCACCGGGTCGATGTCCAGGACCACAAGTGACGGCACCCGCAGCTCCAACCGGCGGGCCAGCTCGCCGCAGATCACCTCGGCGACGAGCGCCTTCGGCCCCTGCCCGGCGCCCCGGAACTTCGCCACGTACGTGCCGAGGTCGTCGGCCTCCACCACGCCCGGAAGCGAGCCACCCTCGCGCAGCGGGGTGACGTAACGGATCGCGGTGACCTGGCGGAGCACGTGGCCAACCCTACTGTGACCTACGGCGCCGACCGGTCGGCCGGGTCGAGTCCGGGTAGGTCTCGGCGGGGCCACGGCGTGCCGTGGCCCCGCCCGCACCGACCTCAGTCCAGCTTGTCCCGCAGATCGTTTACCTGTTGCTGGAGGCGATCCACCGCGCCCTCGTTGTTGACGAAGGTGGTGATGCCCGCCGCGAGACCCAGGCCGATGAGCACCGCCAGGATGCTCAGCACCAGGCCGCCGATGGCGACGCCCCGACCTGTCACCCCGGGTCGTCGACTCATCTTGAGGCCCACGATGCCGAGGATGACCCCGATGATGCCCAGCACCAACCCGATCCAGGCCAGGATCGCGGTCAGCACGCTGAGCAGGCCGGCGACGCCGAAGACCAGGGCGAAGGTGGCGGCGGCGCTCGTCTTCGCGCGGTCGCCGCCCCGGTGGCTCCGGGACCCGGCCGTCACTCCGGCCCCCCGGGCCGGCTCGCTTGCGGCAGTCATGAGACTCCCTTCCGCACGCGCGGCGCGCGTACATCCGCCGAGCGGCTTTCCCACGACGACAGGCGTTAGACCTCGTGGGGGCGGAATCTGTCGGTGACCGGTCCTAGGCTGGCGGCCTTACTGCCGGAAGGGGCACCGCCATGGCTGTCGACCTCACCGCGGCCGACGCGCTTGCCCTGCGCATGACGAGTCTACTGCTGCGTCCGGCGGTCCAGCCCGACACCGTCGTTCAGGTGGTCGAGTGGTTCGGCGCGATGCAGGCGCAGGACATGGCCAGCGGGCTGTGGTCGCTGGGCGCCCGGCTCCCGGGGCGGACGACGTCCGACGTGCAGGCGGCGCTGGAGCGGCGGGAGGCGTTACGCACCTGGCCGATGCGAGGCACCGTTCACCTCGTCCCACCGGCCGACGCCCGCTGGATGCTGGAGCTGACAGGCGTCCGCTCACTGGCCGGCGTGGAGGCCCGCCGGGCGCGGCTCGGGCTCACCGACGTCGACGCCGACCGGGCGCTGGACGTCCTCGGTGCCGCGCTGGCCGGCGGCGGCCGGCTCACCCGGGCGCAGTGCCTCGCCGCCCTGCGCGAGGCCGGGATCGGCACCGACGAGCAGCGCGGCTACCACCTGCTCTGGTATGCGAGCGTCCGTGGGGTGACCTGCGTGGCACCGAACGTCGGCACCGAGCAGACCTTCGCCCTGCTCGACGAGTGGGCACCGGAGCCCCGCCGCCTCGACCGCGACAAGGCGCTGGCCCTGCTCGCCCACCGCTACGTCCGCTCGCACGGCCCGGTCACCGACCGCGAGTTCGCCGGCTGGACGGGCCTCACCCTCACCGACGCGCGCCGCGGCCTGACCGGGGCCGGCGACACGCTGACCCGGGTACGCGTCGACGGCGAGCAGACGTACGTCGACGCGGCGGTGGTCGACGCGCCGCGTACCCCGCTCGACGAGGTGCTGGCGCTGCCCGGCTTCGACGAGTACCTGCTCGGCTACCGCGACCGGTCGCTCATGCTCGACGAGGCGCACCGGTCGGCCGTTGTGCCCGGCAACAACGGGGTCTTCCAGGCCACGGTCGTGCTCGGCGGCCGGGTGGTGGGCGTGTGGAAACGCCGCCTCGGCAAGTCCACGGTGACCATCACAGTCCACCCGCTGACGCGCCTTACCGCCAAGGTGCGGGCGCGGGTGGAGCAGGCCCTCAGCCGCTACGCGGCCTTCGTCGAGTTGCCACCCCGGTTCGATTGGACGGCCTGACCGGCCCGCGGCACGGCAGGTAGGCAGCCGGGCAAGCCCGCCACGTCGGCAGCCGGCCGGGTCACCGCGCCGGGCGTGGGCGGGCCGCCGACATCAGCGCCGCGATCCGGGCCACCCGGGGGTCCGCGCGGATCTCCGCGAGGCTGGCCGGCAACGGCAGCCGCCAGTTCGGATACTCGTCCACCGTGCCCGGCATGTTGGGCTGCCGCACCTCGCCCAGCACGTCGTACAGCGAGACGCCGAGCAGCCGAGCCGCGCTTGCCGCGAGCGCCGCGTGCATCGCCACCACCGCCTCCTCGTCGTCCGACGGCGACTCGGTTTCCGGCAGCAGGCCCTCGGCGCGCAGCAGCGCCAGCAACCGCTGCCGTTCGTCCTCGGCGCGGGCCCGCTCCACAGCCACGTCGGTGCCGAGCAATTTCAACTCGTCGCGTACCCGGACGTGCTCACCGGTCAGGAAGCCCGGCGCGGTCGGAAGGTCGTGGGTGGAGATCGTGGCCAGCGCGTTGCGTGGCCAGCGCGACGGCGGAACGAAATCGCCGTCGTCGTCGCGGGCGAACCACAGCACGGTCGAGCCGAGCATGTTGCGCCCCCGCAGACCCCGGGTCACGGCGGGCTGGACGGTGCCGAGATCCTCGCCGACCACCACCGCGCCGGCCCGGTGCGCCTCAAGCGCGAGGATGCCGAGCATCGCGTCGGCGTCGTAGCGCACATAGGTGCCCTCGGCGGCACCGGCGCCCGGCGGGACCCACCACAGCCGCCACAGCCCGGCGACGTGGTCGACACGCAGGCCGTCGGCGTGCCGCAGGGTCCGCCGCAGCATGTCGCGGTACGCCGCGTAACCGGTTTCGGCGAGCCGGTCCGGCCGCCACGCGGCGAGCCCCCAGTCCTGGCCGAGCTGGTTGAAGTCGTCCGGTGGGGCGCCGACCCGCACGCCCTGCGCCAGTACGTCGGCGAGCTGCCAGCCGTCCGCGCCGCCCGGGTCGATGCCGACGGCCAGGTCGTGCACGACGCCGACAGGCATCCCCGCCGCGCGGGCCGCCGCCGTGACGGCGTCGAGTTGCTCGTCGCACAGGTGTTGCAGCCAGGCATGCAGGGCCACCCGGTCGGCGAGCTGTCTGCGCTGCTCGGCGACCGCCGGCGCGTCCGGGTGGTGCAGCTCCGCGGGCCAGGCCCGCCAGTCGTTGCCGTGCCGCTCGGCGAGCGCACACCAGGTGGCGAAGGTGGTAAGCGCCGGGTCCGCGGCAAGGTCCACCGGCTGGGCGTACGGGTACAGCAGCTCAAGCGCGTGCCGCTTGGCGGCCCACACCTCGTCGTAGTCGATCAGATCGCCACGGTCGGGGCGCAGCGCGTCGACAACGGCACGGGTCGCCGGGTCAGCAGCCCGGTACGCGGCGGTGTCGCTGACCCGCAGGTAGAGCGGGTTGACGAAGCGCCGGCTGGCCGGTGAGTACGGTGAGGTGGCCACCGGATGCGCCGGGCCGACCGCGTGCAGCGGGTTGAGCAGCACCAGCCCCGCGCCGTTGTCACCTGCAAAGCCGGTGAACTCGGCGAGGTCGCCGAAGTCGCCCATGCCCCACGACCGCTGCGAGCTGAGCGCGTAGAGCTGGAGCATCCAGCCCCAGGTGCGCGGCGGCACGGGCAGCCGGCGGGGCACCACGACGAGCGTCACGTCCCGGCCGGCGCAGGCCAGCCGGTGCCAGCCCAGCGGCAGGTCGCCCGGCAGCTCACCGTCGACAGTGCGGCGACCACCGTCCTCCAGGCTCACCACACCCGGGGCGGGAAGCTCCCTGGAGGTGCCCACCACGGTCGGCGGCAGCGCGGCACTGTCGACAGCGCGGGCGGCGGCGAGCGCGTCAGCCACCGCTGCCGGGCTGGTGGCGTCCACCCCGAGCAGGCCGAGGACGCCCACCACGGTCTCCGGGGCGACCTCGACGCGGCGGTGCCGCCAGTCCTCGTACCAGGTGGACACGCCGTGCGCGTTCGCCAGCGCGGCCAGTCGTCGATTCATTCGTCCCCCGCCTCACGACTCGACCTGCGACCACCTTGCCACGACCGGACGCTCCACGCAGGACAGAACGGGGGCCGGCGGGTTCGCCGCCGGCCCCAGCACGATGGACGCTGTCAGTCGGCGAGCGCCCCGGCCGCCCGGCCCTCGTGCAGCGTGAGGTTGCGACCGTTCGACGGATCGAACAGGTGGATCTTCTCCAGGTTGAACCAGACCCGACGCGACTCCCCCTCGGTGACCGGTGACTCCGCGGACAGCCGGGTCACCAGGTTGCCGCCGGCGCCGGCGAAGTCGGACGCGCCAGCGTCGGCGGCCAACTCCTCCAGCTCGGCGGCGCTTGCCTTCTCGCCCTCGACAGTGAAGTAGACGTACTTGTCCGAGCCCATCGACTCGACGATGTCCACCGGCGCCTCGAACTCGATGCCCCGGCGACGGGTGTCGTCGTCTACCAGTTCGGCGTCCTCGAAGTGCTCGGGACGGATGCCGAGGATCAACTCGCGGGGCGCGTCGGCAGCCTCCAACTCGCGGCGTACCCGGTCGCCGAGTGGCACGTCGCCAAGCGCGGTCCGCAGCCCTCCGTCCTGCACGGCGGCGTGCAGGAAGTTCATCGACGGCGAGCCGATGAAGCCGGCCACGAACAGGTTGCGCGGGTGGTCGTACAGCTCCTGCGGCGGACCGACCTGCTGGATCGCCCCACCTCTCATGATCACCACGCGGTCGCCGAGGGTCATCGCCTCGGTCTGGTCGTGGGTGACGTAGACGGTGGTGGTGCCGAGTTGCTTCTGCAGGCGGGACACCACGGTCCGCATCTGCACCCGCAGTTTGGCGTCGAGGTTGGACAGCGGCTCGTCCATCAGGAACGCCTTGGGCTTGCGCACGATCGCCCGGCCCATCGCCACCCGCTGCCGCTGGCCACCGGAGAGGTTGGCCGGCTTGCGGTCCAGCAGCGAGGTCAGCTCCAGCACCTTCGCCGCCTCGTCGACCTTGGAGTTGATGGTCTCCTTGTCGAGCTTGGCCAGCCGCAGCGGGAAGGCCATGTTCTCCCGCACCGTCATGTTCGGGTACAGCGCGTACGACTGGAACACCATTGCGATGTCCCGGTCGCGGGGAGCCTTGTCGTTCACCCGTTGGCCGCCGATGCGCAACTCACCGGAGCTGATGTCCTCCAACCCGGCGATCATGTTGAGGGTGGTGGACTTGCCGCAGCCCGACGGGCCGACCAGGATCACGAACTCGCCGTCGGCGATCTCCAGGTCGACGTCCTGCACGGCGACGGTCCCGTCCGGGAAACTCTTGCTCACCTTGTCGAGCACGATGTCAGCCATGACTTTCCACCTATCCCTTGACTGCGCCGGAGGTCAGACCGGACACGATGCGGCGCTGGAAGAAGAGAACGAACAGGATGATCGGAACGGTGATCACCACGGCGGCGGCGCAGATCGCCCCGGTGGGGTCCTCGAACTGCGACTCGCCGGTGAAGAACGACAGGGCGACCGGCACCGTACGGGCTCGTTCGGTGGAGGTCAGCGTGATGGCGAACAGGAAGTCGTTCCAGCAGAAGATGAAGACCAGGATCGCCGTGGTGAACAGGCCGGGCGCGGCCAGCGGGGCGATCACGCGCCGGAACGCCTGCGCCTGGGTGGCGCCGTCCATCTTCGCCGCCTTCTCCAGGTCCCACGGGATCTGCTTGAAGAACGCCGACAGCGTGTAGATCGCCAGCGGCAGCGCGAAGGTGATGTACGGCAGGATCAGCCCGGGCCAGGTGTCGAAGAGGCCGAGCTGACGCTCGATCTCGAACAGCGGTGACACCAGTGACACCTGCGGGAACATCGCGATCAGCAGGGACACCCCGACCAGCAGGCGCTTGCCCGGGAAGTCCAGCCGACTGATCGCGTACGCGGCCATCGCGCCGAGCACCACGGCGATGAGGGTGGCGATCAGGGCGATACCGATGGAGTTGATCAGCGCCCGGACGAACTGGTCGGTGTTGAAGATCGACTTGTAGTTGTCGAGCGTCCACTCGCGGGGGAAGAACTTCCCGTCGGTGAGAGTCGCAGGCGTCTTGAACGACAGCGAAGCGATCCACAGCACCGGGACCAGCGCGAAGACGATCACGAGGATGTCGAGCAGGCCCCAACGCACCTTCGCCCGGGTGGTGGTTTCGACGGCCATGTCAGCGCCTCTCCCCGTCGTCGCTGCCCGGGGCAGCGGTGCCGAACAGCTTCACGAAGACGAACGCGATGATCGCCACGGTGATGAAGATCAGCACCGACATCGTCGAGCCGATGCCGAGGTTCAGACCCCGGATCAGGTTGTTGTAGGCGAGCATCGACACCGACGACGTCTCGTTGCCGCCGGCCGTCAAAACGAAGATGTTGTCGAAGACCCGGAACGCGTCCAGGGTGCGGAACAGCAGCGCGACAAGGATCGCCGGCTTCATCACCGGCAGCATCACCTTGGTGAACCGCTGCCACGCGGTGGCGCCGTCGGTGGAGGCGGCCTTGAGCAGGTCCTCCGGCACCAGCGCCAGCCCGGCCATCAGCAGCAACGCCATGAACGGGGTCGTCTTCCAGATCTCCGCGAGCATGATGATCGCCAGCGAGCTGGCCCGCTCGGTGAGCGGCGCGCCGTCGCTGAACAGGTTGGCCAGGTAGCCCGTGCCGGGCGTCCACGCGTACCGCCAGGAGAACGCGGCGACGACAGTGACGATCCCGTACGGGATCAGCGCCGAGGTCCGCACAAGCCCGCGACCGATCAGCGTGCGGTGCATGATGATGGCAAGCCCCATGCCGAGCACCAACTCGACGGCCACGGTGACCACCGTGATCAGCATGGTCACCCCGAACGCCGTCCACCAGAACTCGTTCGTGAGCACGGTGATGTAGTTCTCCAGCCCGATGAACTCGCGCTGGTCGGGGAAGCGCAGGTCGTAACGCTGCAACGACAACCAGACCGAATAGATGATCGGGTACGCGGTCACCGCCACCATTACCAGCGCGGCGGGCGCGCAGAGCAGCCAGCCGAGCTTGCGTTCGGCCTTCTTGTTCTCGCTCAACGGCGGCTTGCGGCGACCACCCCGCTGGGCGGGCACTGTGGCTGGCTTGGTCTCTTCGGCGACGGTGTCGGTGCCGGCAGGTGTGGCGTTGACGCTCACGGCGTCACCTTCCTTCGCGACTGCGGGGCTCGCAGAACCGGCTCACTCCTCGCACTCACGGCGTCACCTTCCTTCCCGACTGCGGGGCTCGCAGAACCGGCTCACTCCTCGCGCTCACGGCAGCACCCCCTTTGACTCGAGGGCGTCGGCGATGGCACCGCGCAACTCGTCGGCGGTCTGCTGCGGGCGGATCGCCGACGGCGGCGACAGGATCGCCGACGTCACTGTGGAGATGCTCTGGTAGGCCGGGGTCAGGGGACGGGTCGCCGGGTCCTTCAGCTGCTCCAGGATGGTGTCCTTCATCGGGTACGCCTCGGTCATCTCCGGGTCGTCGAAGACGGCCTCGATGGTCGGCGGCACGCCGTCGTTGATGGCGGAGAACTTCTGGTGCTCGGCGCTGCGCAGGCACCGCGCCGCCTCGAAGGACAGCTCCGGGTGCTTGGAGTACGAGCTGACGGCCAGGTTCACCCCGCCGATCGTGACCTTGCTGGGCGTCCCCTCGTCGATGCCGGGCACGCGCGCCCAGCCGACCTGCTTGGCAAGCTCCCGGTTCGCCTCCTGAAGCGCCGGGTAGACGAACGGCCAGTTCACCTGGAACGCGCCCGAACCGCCCTGGAACTCCAGCCGCACCGGGTCCTCGGTGGCGTTGCTCAGCGATGGCGAAGTCACGCCGGACGTGGCGAAGCGCTGCAACTGCTCCAGCGCCCGGACCGCGCCCTCGTCCATCACCGCCTGCTTGCCGTCATCGGAGAGGATCTTGCCGCCGGCGCTCGCGGCGAGGGTGTTGTAGAGCACGACGAGACCCTCGTACTGCGCGCCCATCGTGAGCACCTGGTGGGGCTTGCCCTGGTCCTTGAGTTCCCGGGCCATCGTGATCATCTGGTCCCAGGTGGTCGGCGGCTGCGGCACGAGGTCCTTGCGGTACCAGAGCAGCTGCACGTTCGTGTTCTTCGGCGCGGCGTACAGCTTGCCCTCGTAACGGGCGGTGTCCAGCGGCCCTGCCAGGGTGCCCTGCTCGGCCTCGGCCTTGTCCTGGCCGGTCCACTCACGGATCCACTTGGCGCTTGCGAACTCCTGCGTCCAGGTGACGTCCAGCCCGAGCACGTCCATGCCGCTGTCCTCGGCGGCGAGCCTGCGCACCATCTGCACCCGCTGGTCGTCGGCCTGCCGTGGCAGCACCCGGTAGGCGATCTTGTAGCGCCCCTGGGCCTGCACGTTGCAGTCGTCGACGACCTTCTGGAGGTTCTGCTCCGGCGGGTAGTACAGGTTGATCGTCGGCGTACCGCCGTCACCGTCGCCGGTGCCGCACGCGGCGAGCGGCGCGACCAGTGCGAGCGCAGCAGCAGCCGCCCCCAGCCGGACAGCCGGCCGACGCCGGTGTCGAGCCGTTTCGGGGTCCGTCATCGCCCTCCCCCTCTCTTCGGCTAAAGACCGGGGAGGCATCCGCGCCCCGGTGCGCGGCGAGCCGCTTCCAAGCCGACAAGCTGCGGAAACACGCCGACCCGGATGCTCTGTGCGGCTACACTGCCCCACCCGCGAAGCCACGAAACCTGCCTGCGCGTGGGGCGACACGACTACCGCCGATACGTGCTCAGGGCATCCGTGCGGCTCAACGGCCCAGGTGAGCAACCCTGGCGGACACGCCCATCCCCAGTGAGCGGGTTTGGGGAATTGATAGGGACCGTTACCGACTACGTGCTGGAGGAAGCGCAGCAACCGCCAGGACAGTGGTCCTTCATGAGTTTAATTCACCATCCTCGGCCTTATAAAAATAATGTTGAAACGGCCCTGGGCTGGCGACAAAAGATTGGGAGTCACCGCTATTGGGCCGGCGAATCAACCGGATTGCGGCACCGGGGCCCGGGTCAACGGAACACCGGAGGCTCGGACATTGCCGACTCCGATGTTGCCATGCGATTATGCAGCGATGCATATCAAACTCTTGTGGCGCAACACATCCCGCCTACTGATGACCATGGCCTCGGTTGCCATCGTCATCGCGTCCCTGGGCTTCGCCGCACCGGCATCCGCCGCGGATCCCGACGGCCACAATTGTTGGTGGGTCTCGCCGGGCAACCCACCGGGATTGGTTGACCCCAAGACCATCCTCTACGGCGCGTCGATCCAGTGCGACGGTCCAGTGCGACGTATCGACCTCACCGTGGAGTTGCTTTACCACGGACTGGTCGCCGGCCCCGGCCAGACAGTGAACGGCCGTACTCTGGTTTGGCAGGACCCAACCCTAACCCCCGTTTTCGGCACTGGCGTCAACAATCCGGGCGAACGCTGCGAGTCGGGCTACTACTCGGGTCGCGCGACCGGCACAGTCCAATACCTTTCGGGGTATCCGGAGTTCATCACCAGATCGACAGAGTCTCAGCCGGTACTGCTGACCTGCCAGCCACCGGATATTCCCGTACCCCCGCCCAGCGGGGCGGTGACGGTTACCAACCCGGGGACCCAGAGCATGCTCAAGCTGGACACCGTGGCGCTGCAGATGCAGGCCACCGGCGGGAGCGGTTCGTACACCTGGTCGGCGACCGGCTTGCCTCCTGGGCTTGCCATCGCCCCCTCGACCGGCCTGATCAGCGGCACACTCAGCACCATTGGGAGCTACACCGTCACTGTCACCGCCGTCGGAGGCGGCGAGGGAAGTACCACCTTCACTTGGGGCGTCCGAAAAGAATCCTCCTGCCCCCGCTGTTCCCCTAGCTCGGGGCCCGAGCGAAACGGTTTCAGCGGTACGTAGGCTGCCCGGTCTGCGGGGATGAAACAGAATGCCGCGCAGCCGAGCGTGGCCGACCGGCACGCGTGCACGTCCGCCAGGACTCCGGTCCTGGCGGCGTTGCGGCCCTTGGGCGCGCAGCAGGAGGCAAGACCGGCCTTCCAGGGGCGTGTCCGGTGGCGGGTCGACACCCGATCGAGGCCATGACTGTCAGGCTCTCGTCGCCATGCCTAGTCCCACGATCGGCGCCGCTCGAATCGAACCCATACAGATACTCTGTGTGCCATCTTCGCGACGGACACGCCGAGAGGCATCGATGACCACCGACCAAATCCTTGTTCGTATCGGTGAGGCAGCGCAGCTGCACCATCACCAAGGTCAGCGAGACGCCGCTCGCCACCTGCTCAGCCAGATCTGGGACGAGATCGGCGGCGACCACGGCAACCCACTGCACGTGTGCGTGCTCGCGCACACGATGGCCGACGTGCAGGACGACGTGCATCAGGAACTGCTCTGGGACCAGCGGGCGCTCACAGCAGCCGACCGACTCACCGACGAACAGACAACGCAAGCGGGGGTAGCCCTACCAGTCGCCGGCTTGTATCCATCACTGCACCTCAACCTCGCCGACTGCTACCGCAAGCTCGGCGACCTCGCCCGCGCCCGCGAGCATCTGCGCCACGCCCAATCCGGAATCGACGCGCTCGGCGACGACGAGTACGGACGGCTGATCAGGAACGGCTTGCACACCCTCATGCAGCAGCTGACCGCCCCCGCTGTGCCGCAGGCGAAATGACCAGACCGTTCACCATTCTCGGCTTCGCTGACCTTCCCTAGACAACATTCCGCAAGTTATCCGATTCTTCCTGTGTGGGCTCGAGCCCAAGACGGTGAAGAACCGGCTGCACTGGGACGTCGAACTGGTCGCCCCGGAGCCGATGGCACTGATCGCGGCCGGCGCGACGCTGCTGCGGGAACCACTCGACGAGGCGCACTGGTGGTGGGTGCTGGCTGACCCGGAAGGCAACGAGTTCTGCGCCTTCGCACCCCGCCCTACCGGGTGAACGACCGACTACCGGGCGCGGGCCGCATCGACTAGCGTTTTTCCCAGCGCCGCAGCCAGCGCGTTCGCCGCCGCCGTCGACACGCCTCCGGCCGACCCCGCCTGCCCGATCGGCTGGTAATCGCGGGAACGTCGCACCGCCGCTTCCCCGGTTCGGCAGGATCCTTCCAACGAGGAGGTGCCGTCGTGCAGGACACCCGCGCTCTCGCCCTGACATTCGAGGTGAGCGGCCTGCCACCGGTCAAGACCGAAGCGCTGTCCATCTTCGCCGCCGGGCACCGGCAGGCGACGAGGGTCCGCGCCCTACTCCAGGCCGCCCTGCAAGCGGCCCAGCGCACCGGCTGGACGCCGCTGCCCGGGCCGATCACTGTCGACCTGGTCCTGCGCTGCCCGCCCGGGCACCGTACGTCCGACGCCAGCACCCTGCTCGGCGGCGTCTGTGCCGTGTTGCAGGACAAGAAGCGGGTGTCCAACATCGGCCTGGCGCACCTGGGCGTCCTGGTGGACGTCGCCCTCTACGACGACGACAGGCAGATCCGCCGTTTGTCGTACCAGGAGGAGCCCGCGGAGGAATTCTCGTACCAGGTGCGGGTTGCCGCCGTACCGACAGGCGTTTGACCGACGGCCGCGGTGGGGTATCGCGGACGCCGACGAAGGGAGCACCGATGTCGGAACCACATGTCACGCTCGACCCGCGCGGGCTCGACGCTGTGCAGCAGAAGTTGCGTGGTCCCCTGGAGGACCAGCTGACCTCGGCGCTCCAGGCGGCCACCGACCGGGTCCGTGCCGACTACGGCGGCGAGCCGGTGGAGCAGGTCTGCCAGCGGCTGCTGGACGAGACCCGATCCGGGTTGCACCCCGACATCGCGGCCGGCTTCAACCCGGACATGGACGAGTTCTGCCGCGTGGCGGTGGCAATCGTCCGCGGCGGCGCGCCGTCCTGAGCCCGAGAACGATGCCGATGCCGGCCGCCAGCGCGGCCGGCATCGTCCGACTGGTCGTGTTCTCATGCGGCGGAGCGTGGTCAGGACCGGGTCCGCAACTACCCGGCCCTGACCCCCGGCGGACCGGCAGGGAGCGGACAGCTCCGGCACCCCGTCACGCCCGGGCGTGGCACGACGCCGCGCAGCTCGACGGAGAGAGCCGGCCGCTTCAGCACTCAGCTCCACGGTGCCCACCCGCCGGACGCCGGTACGCCCCCGGCACACCCCGAAGGACCGTGAGCGCCGGCCCAGGTTAGGCGGGCCGCGACGGGCCGGACAAGCCGCCACGGACCGTCGGCGGGCGTGACTGATCTCAAAGGGGAAAAGCGGCACGTCGGCGTAACGCACCAATCGCCGCTGGCGCTGTTCAGATTCCTGGGGGCGCTCAGAAGTGCCGCAGCAGATCGCGGAACTCGGCAAGCCGCAGGATGCCCGTGTCGGTTGGATCCAGTTCGTCGTGCTCCAGTACCCAGGTGTTCTCGTTCGGGATGAACACGGCGTTCAGTCCGGCCGCCCGGGCCGGCACGATGTCCGACTTCGGGGAGTTGCCGATCATCCACGCGCCAGCCGGGTCGAAGCCGTGCTCCCCGATCAGCCACCGGTACGTGTCGACCTTCTTCTCGGCGACGATGTGCGCGGCGCGGAAGTGGTGCAGCAGCCCGCAGGCGTCCAGCTTGCGCTGCTGTTCCTCACGCTCGCCCTTGGTGAGTAGCAGCAGCTCGTGCCGACCGGCCAGTTCGTCGAGCGCCTCGGCGACGCCGGGCATCAGCTCCACCCGGTGCTCCACGAGCGCCAGGGCCAGCCGGTCGATCTCCTGCCGTTCGGCGTCGGTGGCCGGTCGCTCGCGCAGCCGTTCCAGGCAGTCCGCCAGGCTGCGCAGGAAGACCTTGCTGCCGTACCCGTGCGCGACGGCGTTGGCCCGCTCGATGTCATCGAGGATGGTCCGGATCTCCGCCCGGTCCAGGGTGGGGTGGTCGAGCCACCCGAGGAAGTCGTCGATCACCCGCTCGAAGACGACGTTGTTCTCCCAGAGTGTGTCGTCCGCGTCGAAGATCAACACCTGAGCGCCCCGCCGAGCCGCCACGTCCACCGTCACACCGCCACCTCTCGCGCTGACTCCGTCGACGATCCGAGACTCTAGGCCGTCCCCGGCACCGGACCCAGCGACTTTCCGCTGCCGTCACGGCCACCGCAGCAGCCTCTCCGCGATCATCGCTTCCCTCTCCTCCTGCCCCTCGGGTCGCAGCCGGCCACCCCGGGTGAGCATCACGACGCCGTGCAGCAGGCTCCAGCCCACCTCGGCGAGGGCGTCCGGGTCCCTACCCTCGGCCAGCGGGGCGAGGGCAGCCCGCAGCTCGGCGAAGACCGCCCGCGGCGCGGCCGGCACCCCATCCACGCCGAGGGCGAGGTCGGGGGTCATCGCGAGCATCGCGTCGTAGACCTCCGGATTGGCGTACGCGAAGTCGAGGTACGCGCTCGCGACGGCCGGCCAGGCACCCTCGGCGCTGCCGGCGGCCTCCGCGTGCGCCTCCGCCAGGTCGGCGGCCAGGTCGACGAGTGCACACGCGGCGACAGCGGCGAGCAGCGCCTCCAGATCCGCGAAGTGTCGGTAGAGGTCACCGAGGTCGACGGCGGCCCGCTCGGCGAGACGCCTGGTGCTCACCTCCGGCCAGCCCTCCGCCTCGGCCAACTCCCGTGCGAACGCGACGATGCGGTCGCGCCGCTCCTCTTCGGTGGCCTTCTCGGTGGGTCCGGGCACGCACACGAGCGTACGGTCGAACACCGCAGGTAGTCGCTTGGTGACGGATTGGTGACTGGCGTCAGGGTGTGCCACCAGGGGCCGGGACGGCGTGCTCGGCGAGCCTGCTCACCTGCTCCCAGCCGGCCCAGGTGTCCATCCGGCGGCGGGAGATGTCGAACGCCAGGTCGTAGACCGTGCTGCCGAGCAGGAGCCGCAGCGGCGGATCGTCACTGTCGACGAGTTTCAGCAGCGCCTCGGCGGCCAGTCGGGGCTCGCTGTCGATCGAGTCTTCGGCCCACTGCCGCTCCAGTTCGGCGCGCAGTGGCCCGTACTCCTCCATCGGGCTTGTGGAGGTCGCGCTTGTGTACAGGTCGGTCCAGTAGCCGCCGGGCTGCACGATGCTGACCGTTGTCCCGAAGGTCGCGGCCTCCATCGCCAGCGCCTCACTCATGCCCTCCAGCGCGAATTTGCTCGCGCTGTACATTCCGGTGCTCGGAAAGCCGCCCAGCGCGGCGATGCTGGAGATCTGCACGATGTGGCCGGCCCGCCGGGCCCGCAGGTACGGCAGCGCGGCCTGGCTCACCCAGAGCGCGCCGAACACGTTGACCTCGAACTGTGCCCGCGCCTGCACCTCGGTGAACTCTTCGAGCATGCCCAGCGACATGGTGCCGGCGTTGTTGACGACGATGTCGAGCCCTCCGAAGTGCTCGGCAGCGGTGGTGACGGCGGCGAAGACCGCCGCCCGGTCGGTCACGTCGAGTGGAAGGGCGAGCAGGCGGTCGCCGTGGCGCTCGTCGAAGTCGTGCCGGGCGATGGTCCGCGCCGCGCCGACCACCTGATCGCCGCGTTCGAGGGCGGCGATGGCGAACGCGCGGCCCAGGCCGCGGCTGGCGCCGGTGATGAACCAGGTACGCGGTGCGGTGCCGGTCGGGGTGCGCACAGTCGATCTCCATCCTCCGTCGATACGAGACGAGACGGACCGTCTCGCCTGCACCTGACGGTAGGTCGCGCCCACCCCTCCCGTCAAGACGAGACGGACCGTCTCGCACCTGGTATCTTCGGCCCATGGCGACGCAACACCGGGCCGCTCCCAACGCCGCCCGCCGGAAGGAGACCTCGCGCCAGGCCATCCTCACGGCCGCGTTCGACCTGCTCAGGGAGGTCGGTTACGCCAAACTCAGCATCGAGGGCATCGCCGCGCGCGCCGGCGTGGGCAAACAGACCATCTACCGCTGGTGGCCGTCAAAGGGCGCTGTCATCTTCGACGCCTTCCTCCTGCTCAGCGCCAGCGAAGGTGAGCCCCCGGTGCTGCCCCACACCGGAGACCTGGAAGCCGACCTGCGCGCGGTGCTCCGCGCCACCGTCGAGGAGTTGAACGACCCCCGGCACGACCAGCCGATGCGGGCGTTGGCCACCGAGATCGCGCACGACCCGGACTTGGCTGCCGTCTACGCCGAACGGCTGGACGGGCCGTTGAAGGAAGCCAAGCGTCAGCGGCTGCGCAGCGCCCAGCAGGCGGGGCAACTCGCCGAGGACCTCGACCTCGACGTGGCCGTGGAGATGATCTGGGGTCCCCTGCTCAACAGGTGGCTGCACCGCAGCGGCCCCCTCACCGCCGAGTACGCCGATCGCGTCGTAGCCACAGCGCTCAACGGATTGCGCCCGCGCCACTGAACCCGGGCCCTCGCCCAACGACCACCACGCGGCGGCCGCCGATCGCGACGATCGTGCTCGAACCAGGAAGCGGTGGCCTCCTGCCGCAAGCGACACCACCGCAACAATGATCGAGCACGATCATTGGCGCGGCGGCGCGACCTCGGACGCGACGGCGGGGAAGCCGCTGGTGAGGACGCCTATCGCACGCTCGACGCGGTGGGACGCCGATGAGTCGGCCTGGCTGGTCAGCGCGACGTGGTGCAGCGCGCCGACGACCACCAGAGCCAGCGCCTCGGTGTCGACCCCGGCGGGCACCCGCCCGATCCCCTGCTCGGCGGCCAGATAGCCGGCAATCGCGCGCTCGATGCCGTGCAACCCCGAGATCCCACTGCCCAGCACCGCCTCGACCTGTGCCGTCAGCTCCGGCCGGGAGGCAGTGAGCCGGGCCAACGCCGTAAGCGTGCCCAGCGGTGTCGCAAGGACCGCCTGCCGCAGGTTTTCCGCCACGGTGTCGGACCCGGCGCGCTCCGGTAGGCCGGCCACCTCGCCGGAGACCTGGAACGCCCGGTCGATCGCGTAGGCGGTAAGGAAGTCGTCGAAGTTGGCGAAGTGCGCGTAGAGCAGACCGGTCGCGACACCGGCTTCGCGCGTCACGGCACGGCCGGTGAGTCGACTCGGTCCGTCTTGCGCGATCAGCCGCTCGACGGCAGCGAAGAGCTGCTGCCTGAGCGCTGGGATGGCGACACCGCGCGGCATGCCTGAAGTCTAGGCGGTACCGCCGCCGCCATTTACATCGGTATGAACATTCGCTCATACTAGTTTGAGCAGATGCTCATTCCTGGTTGCGAGGTACTTGATGAAACGCGCGGTGATCGTGGGTGCCGGCATAGCCGGGCTGGCCACAGCCCTCCGACTCGGGCGCGACGGGTGGCACGTCGTCGTCGTGGAACGCGCGCCAGGCCGCCGCAGCAGCGGCTACATGGTGAACCTGATCGGCCCGGGGTACGACGCCGCCGAACGCCTCGGACTGCTCCCCGCCCTGTCCGCCTCCGAACTGGGACTCTTCACCACAGTGCTGGTGCACGCCGACGGACGACCCAAGTTCACAGTGCCTGCCGCCATCGCCGAAGCCGCCCTCGGCGAACGCACCATGTCGGTGTTCCGCGGCGACCTGGAAACCAGCCTCTTCGAAGCGGCGCGGGACCGTGCGGACATCCGCTTCGGCGCCACTGTGGAGTCCGTCGAGCAGGACACCGATGGCGTACGCGTGGAGTTGAGCGACGGCACCACCGAACACGCTGACCTGCTAGTCGGCTGCGACGGAGTGCACTCGGCAACGCGTACCGCGGTCTTCGGGTCTGATTTCGTGGTTGACAGTCCGTACCTCGTGGCCGCCTTCCCTCTGGACCACCCGGTGCCCGGCGTGCCCGAGTCTTCCGCGACGACGTTCATCGGTCCGGGCCGGACGGCCGCCATCGTGAACCTCGGCCCGCAGCGGTCGTCGGTGTTCTTCACGTACCGATGCGCGGACCCGGGCGCCGATCTCCGGCGCGGGCCTGTCGAGGCGCTGGGCACTGCGTTCGGGGATCTGGGCGGCGGCGTTCCCGAGGCGATCCGCCACCTCACGAAGGACCCGGCCAACGCCTACTTCGACGCCGTCAGCCAGGTGGTCATGCCGCACTGGAGCACAGGCCGGGTCGTGCTGCTCGGAGACGCGGCGTGGTGCGTCACGCTCTTCGCCGGACACGGCGCGGCCCTCGCACTGGCCGGCGCCGACCACCTCGGCGCGGCACTGCGGCGGCACGGCGACGACCTCCCGGCGGCACTTGCCGAGTGGGAGACCGGCCTACGCCCGGAGGTCAGCAAGCGACAGGCACTCGCCCGCCGGGGAATGCTCCAGTACGCGCCACCAAGCCGATTCCACGTCTGGATGAACGATCTGACAATGCGGGCGATCACCCTTCCCGGCGTCAGCAACCTGGTCCGCAGAGGCATCGAACGCGCAAACCGCTGAGAAGCACGTCCCGGCCCGCGCCGGCAAGATCCGCGCACTTTCGGTGATGGTGCTGTCTCCCGGAGGCCGGAGGCAGCAGCATCCCTGATGTTGCTCGGATCTTGCGGGCAGGGCAGGGCGGGTCAGCGGCGCAGGGTGAGGATCAGGTCGGCTACCAGGGCCGTCCAGCCGGTCTGGTGCCAGGCGCCCAGGCCGGCGCCGTTGTCACCGTGGAAGTACTCCGGGAACGCGATCAGGTCCCGCCAGTCCGGGTGGGTCTGGAACAGCTGCGCCGCGCCGTAGATCGGGCGGCGCCCCCAGTCGTCCTGGGTGAACAGCGAGATCAGCCGGGCCGAGAGGTCGTCGGCGATCTCGTCCAGCGACCGTTTCACACCGGAGCGGGTCGGATACTCCACCTGGAGGTCGTCGCCGAAGAACGCCGCGTAGTCGCGCAGCGCGCTGATCAGCAGGAAGTTCGTCGGCATCCAGATGGGACCACGCCAGTTCGAGTTGCCGCCGAACAGCCCACTCGTCGACTCGGCAGGTTCGTAGCCGACGGAGAACTCCTGCCCGCCGAGGGTGACCGAGAACGGCTTGTCCAGGTGCGCGCGGGACAGCGTACGAAGGCCGAAGTCGGAGAGGAACTCGTCGGAGTCGAGCATCCGGGCGAGCAGCCGGACCACCTGCTCCGGGCCGACCATTGACAGCAGCCGCTGCTGGCGTCCGTCCGGGCCGAGGCGACGGGTGCCGATCACCTGCGCGTACTCCGGGCGGTTGGTGAGGAACCAGCGCAGCCGGGCGCCCAGCTCCGGCAGCCGGTGCAGGGTCTTGGCGGTCAGCCTGGTGGTGGCGGCCAGCGGCAGCAGCCCGACCACCGAGCGGACCTTCAACGGCACCTTCGTGCCGTCGGCGAGGCGCAGCACGTCGTAGAAGAAGGCGTCCTCGTCGTCCCAGAGCCCCTGCTCGTACGCGGCGGCGGCGATGTACGCGAAGTGCTCGAAGAACTTGGTGGCCGTGTCCACCCAGGTGCGGTCGTGTTCGGCGAGCACGATCGCGATGTCCAGCAGGTTGAGGGCGTACATGGCCATCCAGCCGGTGCCGTCGGACTGCTCCAGCACACCCGCCACCGGCAGCGCCGCCGAGCGGTCGAACGGACCGACGTTGTCCAGCCCGAGGAAGCCTCCCTCGAAGACGTTGTTGCCGCCGGTGTCCTTGCGGTTGACCCACCAGGTGAAGTTGAGCAGCAGCTTGTGCATCACCCGGGCCAGGAACTCGAAGTCCCGCCCGCCGTCGATCTCGAAGACCTTCAGCGCCGCCCAGGCGTGCACCGGTGGGTTCACGTCGCCGAACGCCCACTCGTACGCGGGGATCTGCCCGTTGGGGTGCAGGTACCACTCGCGCAGCAGGAGCAGCAGCTGCTCCTTGGCGAAGCCGGGGTCGACGCGGGCGATGCTCACGCAGTGGAAGGCCAGATCCCAGGCTGCGTACCAGGGATATTCCCACGGGTCGGGCATGGAGATCACGTCGAAGCTGGTCATGTGCCACCAGGCGCTGTTGCGTCCGTGCCGGCGCCCGGCCGGCGGCGTCGACCCCGGGTCGCCTTCGAGCCAGCGCTTGACGTCGAAGTGGTAGAACTGCTTGCCCCACATGAGCCCGGCGATGGCCTGCCGGGCGACCAGCGCCTCATCGGCTGTGGCGGCCTCCGGGATCACGCTTGCGAAGAACCGGTTCGCCTCGGCCCGCCGCGCCCACACCACCGCCTCGAAGCCGTCGCGCAGGTCGGCCGGGGGCGGCGGGGCCGACGCCGGAGGCGACGCGGTACGGGTAAGTCGCAGCCGGATCTGGCGCTGCCCGCCGGGCGGCACGTCGAGGACGTAGTGCAGCGCGCCCTTGGTGCCCTCCCGGGCCGGGTTGACGGTGGCCGCGCCATTGACCACGTGGTCGTTGATGCCGTCCTTCGGGTACTTCGAGCGGCCCGGCAGGCCCCAGAGCCGCTCGGCGTTCGTGTCGTTGTCGCAGAGCAGCGGCACCGGGCCACCGTCGCCCTCCAGCAGCAGTTGGCCGAGGACCCGGTGCTCACCGACCAGCCGGGTGCCTTCGCCGGTCAGTCGGGGAATCCGGTCGCCCCCGGGCAGACCCCACGCCCACGTGTTGCGGAACCACAGGGTGGGCAGCACGTGCAGGGTCGCCGCCCGGTCACCCCGGTTGGCGACCGTCACCACCATGCACAGGTCGGTCGGGGACGCCTTGGCGTAGTCGACTGTCACCGCCCAGTACCGGTCCTCGTCGAAGATGCCGGTGTCCACCAGCTCGTACTCGGTGTCATCCCGGCCGCGCAGCGCGTTCACGGCGACGAGTTCGTCGTACGGGAAGGCCGCCTGCGGGTAGTGGTAGCGCCAGCGCATCCAGGAGTGGGTGGGCGTGGAGTCCTCGTACCACCAGTACTCCTTGACGTCCTCGCCGTGGTTGCCGCTGTCGCCGCCCAGGCCGAACATCCGCTCCTTGAGGATCGGGTCCTTGCCGTTCCAGAGCGCGAGAGCGAACGCGAAGGTCTGCCGGTCGTCGCAGACGCCTGCCATCCCGTCTTCGTTCCACCGGTAGGCTCTGGACCGCGCGTGGTCATGCGGGAAGTAGTCCCACGCCGTACCGTGCTCGCTGTAGTCCTCCCGTACCGTCCCCCACGCCCGTTCGGACAGATAGGGACCCCATGCGCGCCAGTCCTGCTCCCCCGAGTCGGCCTGGGCGAGCCGGAGCCGCTCAGCGTCGGGTGGCGAGGCGTCGGAGGACGATCGGTCAGTGATCACGTACACATCCTTGACGCCGTCTCCGTACTTGACCACAGCAGCCATTGTCGTCGTGGCGTGTTACACCTTGCCGTCGGTGGAGGAAAGTTGATCGACATTCACTTCGGCCCGCAGGTCTGTGGCGATCTGGCGAGCGCGTCCAGCCGGGAGTGGCTGGTGCCCGACGGTGTCGGCGGGTACGCGATGGGCACGGTCTCCGGACTGCGGACCCGCCGGTACCACGGTCTGCTAGTGGTGCCGGGCGAAACACCCGCGTCCCGTCAGGTGGGACTGGCGAGTCTCGATCCGGCGGTCACCCTGCCGTCGGGCGCGCGGGTCCGGCTCGGCGCGCACGAGTGGGCCTCCGGCGACGTCGACCCGCGCGGCTTCGAACTGCTCGAACGCTTCGACCTGGTCGACGGGCTGCCCCGGTGGCGGTGGCGGATCGGCGGCGTCGTGATCGAGCGGGAGCTGGCCATACTGCCCGGCCGGTCCTGCGTGGCGGTGGTGCACCGGCTGATCGCCGGCGGCCCGGTCCGGTTGGAGCTGTCGGCCGCCTGCACCTGGCGCGACGCGCACGGCGAGCGGCGGGCCGACGGTCCCACGCCGCAGGTCGAGACGGTCGGCGACGGCGCCGTGGTCGAGGGCGCGTACCGGCTCGCCGGCCCGGGCTGGACGCCGGAAGGGCAGTGGTGGCTTGGCGTGCACCACCGGGAGGAGGCCATCCGAGGGCTGCACCCGGACGAGGACGTCTGGTACGCCGGACGCTTCGTCGGTGAGCTGGAACGCCCCGGCGACACGGTGTCGGTCCGGGCGTGGGCGGGCCGGCTGGACGAGGAGCCGCCGCCCGCCGCGCAGATCGTGGCGACCGCCCGGCGACGCAACCGTCAGGTGGTGGCGACGGCGAACCCGACGGATGACGTGGAGGCGACGCTCACGCTCGCCGCCGACGCGTTCGTGGTGCGTCCTGGCGGCGGAGCGGTCGACGTGGTCGCCGGGTATCCGTGGTTCGGCGCCTGGTCGCGGGACACGATGATCTCCTACGAAGGGCTCTTCCTCTGCACCAATCGCGCCGCCGAGGGCCGGGAGCTGCTGCGGGCGTACGCGGCGACGCTGTCCGAGGGGATGCTCGCCAACACGGCCGACACCGGGCGGGTGGAGTACAACACCGTCGACGGCACGCTGTGGTTCCTGCACGCGGTGAGCCGACACGTCACCGTCACGGGTGACACCGATCTCGGCGACGAGTTGCTGCCCGCGCTGCGTACGGTGATCGACGCCCACGTGGCGGGCACCCGCTACGGCATCGGCGTCGACCCGGCCGACGGGCTGCTCGCCCAGGGCGCCCCGGGCACCGCCCTGACCTGGATGGACGCCCGCGTGTACGGGGTGCCGGTCACTCCGCGTACCGGCAAGCCTGTCGAGGTCAACGCGCTGTGGATCAACGGGCTGGCCGGGCTCGCCGAGCTGACCGAGTTGGCCGGTCAGGACGCGGACGAGCTGTGGCGGCGGCACGGGCAGGCGACCGCCTCGTTCCGGGGCCGCTATCCGTCCCCGGCCGGCTGGTTGTACGACGTGCTCGACGCGCCCGCTCCCGCGTACCCGCTGGGTGGCGCGGCCCTGCACGACGACGACGCCTTGCGACCCAACCAGCTGCTGGCGTGGTCGTTGCCGTTCGCGCCGTTGGAGCCGGACGAGCCGACGTTGCGGCGGGTCGCGGCAGGGCTGCTCACTCCGTTGGGGCCGCGCAGTCTCGCACCGGATTCGCCGGAGTTCGTGGGTCGGCACCGTGGTGGTCCGGCGGAGCGGGACGGCGGCTACCACCAGGGCACTGTGTGGCCGTGGCTCGTCGGCCCGTACGTCGACGCGTGCCGCAGGGGCAAGATGTCGGTCGATGACGTATTGGTCGGTATTGAGGCTCATCTGACCGAATATGGGTTAGGCTCGGTGAGCGAGACAGCCGACGGCCTCGCGCCGCACGCCGCGACCGGATGCCCCTTCCAGGCATGGTCGGTCGCCGAGCTGCTGCGGGTGCGCCGAAAGGGCCAGTAGCGCTTTACATGACCGCAACGGCGGTGTCTCCGCTGGTTATCTCGGCCCCGGCAGGATGGGGCCCGATCCAGACGCGACGGCGGCACCGGGTTCGGTGCCGGTCGGCGCGCGCCCGGGGACAACTCAAAGGGGGCCGCAATGTCACCCGACGCCCACGTGATCGACATCCACCCCACCCGTCACCTGCGGGTGCTGATGCTGTCCTGGGAGTACCCGCCGGTGCTCGTCGGTGGCCTCGGCCGACACGTCCACGCCCTCTCCGTAGCCCTCGCCAAAGCCGGCCACGAAGTCACAGTCGTCACCCGCCACGCCGACGGCGCACCCCTTGAGGAGTACGCCGACGGCGTCCGCATCCTGCGCGCCCCCGAAGACCCCGTCACCTTCCCCCTGGCCACCGGCAGCCTGCTGGCCTGGACCATGGCCTTCAACCACACCCTCACCCGCACCGCCCTGCGCGCCACCGAAGCCGGCACCTACGACGTCATCCACGCCCACGACTGGCTCGTCGCCCACACCGCCATGACCCTCTCCGACCACCTGGACCTGCCGCTTGTCACGACGATGCACGCCACCGAGGCGGGCCGGCACCAGGGCTGGCTGCCCGAGGAGATGAACCGCACGATCCACGGCGTCGAGCACTGGCTCACCGGGGCCTCCACCCGCGTGATCACCTGTTCGGGTTACATGCGCGACCAGGTGGGCGCGCTCTTCGACGTACCCGCCGAGCAGGTCGACGTGGTGCCCAACGGCGTCGACGACCGGGCCTGGCGGGCCCGGCCCCGCGCGGTCGCGTCGGCCCGTGCCCGGTTCGCCGCCGACGGCCCCCTCGTCGGGTACGCCGGACGGCTCGTCTACGAGAAGGGCGTGCAGCACCTCGTGCACGCCGTACCCCGGCTGCGCGAGCAGCACCCCGGGCTGCGCGTGGTGATCGCCGGCGATGGCCCGTACCGCGCCGAGTTGGAGGCCGAGGCACGCCGTCTGGCGCTCGGTTCGACAGTCAGCTTCACAGGCTTCCTCGACGCCACCCAGCTTCCGGCGGTACTCGGCGCCACCGACGCGACAGTGGTCCCCAGCCTCTACGAGCCGTTCGGCATGGTGGCGCTGGAGGCGGCTGCTGCCGGTGCGCCCCTGGCAGTGGCCCGCACCGGCGGCCTCGCCGAGATCGTCGAACCCGGCGTGACAGGTGTGACGTTCCCGCACAGTGACCCCGCCGCCCTCGCCGGCGCCGTCGGTCAGCTCCTCGGCGACGAGATCTTCGCCAGGCGGGTCGCGCGACGCGCCCGTGCCATGGTCGGTGAGCGGTACGGCTGGGCCACCATCGCGGCCCGCACCGCCGCAAGTTACGCGAGCGCCCGCCGCGAGCACGGCCCCCTCCAGGCCCGACGCGCCGCTGCCCAACTGGCCGGCGGCCGTACCCGGATCGCCGTACCGGAGGGCAATCTGCTCGCTGCCGCCGACCACGCCGCCTGCTGAGGTAAGTCGGACGACCGATAGGTGACTTCCGATCCGCTGGATAGGGTGTACCCCGGACAGCGGCTGAGGAGGAGCGTGCGCAGGTGCTGATTGCCGGTCGGTACCGGCTGCTCGACCTGGTGGGTCGCGGGGGCATGGGTCGGGTGTGGCGAGCCCACGACGAGATGCTGCACCGCGAGGTCGCCGTCAAGGAGGTCGTACCGCCGAGTTGGCTGACCGACCACGACCGTGCCGAGTTGCGCTCGCGCACCCTGCGGGAGGCCCGCGCCGCGGCCCGGCTCAACCACCCCGCCGTGGTCCGGCTCTACGACGTCGTCCCGGTCGAGGGCAGCCCGTGGATCGTGATGGAGTACGTCCCCTCGCGCACCCTTCAGGACGTCCTCGACGACGAGGGGCCGTTGGCGCCGGTCCGCGCCGCCCGGATCGGCCTTGCCCTGCTCGACGCGCTGCGCGCCGCGCACGCGGTAGGGGTGCTGCACCGCGACGTCAAACCGCAGAACGTGCTCATGGCCCACGACGGGCGGGTGATGCTCACCGACTTCGGGCTGGCCACCTTCGACGGTGGCGACGGCGCGATGACCCGCCCCGGGATGGTCCTCGGCTCCCCGCAGTACGTCGCTCCGGAGCGTGCCGCCGAGGGAGTGTCCACAGTGGCTGCCGACCTGTGGTCGCTCGGCGCCACCCTGCACGCCGCGGTGGAGGGCCGCTCCCCGTACGCCCGCAGCACCGCGATGGCCACCCTCAGCGCGTTGGCCGCCGGCCCACCGGACCCGGCCCCGCACGCCGGGCCGCTCGCGCCGGTGCTCGCCGGGCTGCTGTCCCGCGATCCACTGCACCGCCTCGGCCACGACGAGGCCCACCGGTTGCTCGACGCCGCCGCGACAAGCGACGCCGCGGCGCCGGTCGCCAGTTCGGATGCCGGCAGCTCCGACGGCGCCGGCCCAGATGACGCGGGCCCGTCCGACGGCGGTTCGACCGACACCGGCCCGGTCTCCGCCAGCGCTGGTGACGGCGGGCCCGGTCGTCGGCCGTCGGCGAAGGTGGCGTCCACAGCAGCGGCGGCGGCCGCCCGATCGGGACGGCTACCGACGCGACGCCAGGCGGCGGTTGTCGGCACGGCGCTGCTGGTGGTGGTCGCCGCGGGCGTCGGCACCGCGCTGGCGTTCGCTGGCGACGGCCCGAGCGACACCGCCGCCCGCCCCACTGTGTCGTCGACGGATCAGCTACCCGGCGGCGGCCCGGACGGGCAGTACGGCGACGGCGGCCCGAACGACGGTGGAGGCCCGGACAGGCCGCCCGGCGACGGCCGTGGCCGACCCGTCCCGCCACCTGGCGGACAGAGCATCGCTCCTCCCCCCTTTCCCTGCGTACGCCCGGACATCGTCGGCACGCCGGTGCCGGCCTGGTCGCCGCCACCGGGCGAGCGGCTGCGACTTCCACCCGGCTGGGTGTGGCACGCCGACACCACCGGCTTTCGGATCTCGGTGCCGGCGACCTGGCGTTACTCCCGCGACGGGGCCGTGGCCTGCTTCCAGGACCCGGCGACCGGCCGGGCCCTCAGCGTCGCCGAGGGCGGTGCGCCCGACCCGCTGACCCGGCTGCGCGCGCTCCGCGACGCGGCCGCCGCGGCCGGCGCCCTCGTGGGGTACGACGAGGTGCGCCTCGCCGACACCGGCGCGGGCGCGGAGTGGGAGTCCCGGTGGCGGACACCGCACGGCGGAATGCTGCACGCGCGGCAGGACGTCGTCGGGGGCGGGCGCTGGACGCTTGGCTGGATCACCCACGACGGGGACTGGACGGCTGCCAACGCTGACTGGCCGGTGATCCGAAGCAGTTTCCGACCACCCCCCTGACCTGCGCCGTACGGCCGTGGTTGCCCCCTCTGTCCGTCGTGGATCGAGGCCGCTCAGCGGATGAGAAAACCCGCATCGGTGGTTATCGTGTAACTCGGGGTGACCGAGGGGGAGCGACCGTGCAGCAGTTGCTGATCGCGGGTCGGTACCGGCTGCTCGACCTGGTCGGCACCGGCGGGATGGGCCGGGTCTGGTTGGCTCGCGACGAAATGTTGCACCGCGACGTCGCGGTGAAGGAGGTCGTTCCGCCGTCCTGGCTGGCCGAGTCCGACCGCGCCGAACTCCGGTTCCGGACGCTGCGCGAGGCGCGTACGGCCGCCCGGCTCAACCACCCCAACGTCGTGCGCATCTACGATGTCGTGCACGACCGGGACAGCCCGTGGATCGTGATGGAGTATGTGCCGTCCCGATCGGTGCAACAGATCATCAGCGCCGAGGGTCCGCTGAGCCCGCAGCGTACGGCCCGGATCGGGTTGGCGGTGCTCGCCGCGTTGCGGGCCGCGCACACCGCCGGTGTGCTGCACCGCGACGTGAAGCCGCACAACGTGCTCGTCGCCGACGACGGGCGGGTGGTGCTCACCGACTTCGGGTTGGCGACGTTCGACGGCGGCGACGGGACGATGACCGGCCCGGGTACGGTGCTCGGCTCACCGCAGTTCGTCGCCCCGGAGCGGGCCCGCGAGGGTGTCTCCGACCCACGTACCGACCTGTGGTCGCTGGGCGCGACGCTCTACGCGACGGTCGAGGGCCAGTCCCCGTACGCCCGGTCCAGCGCGATGGCAACGCTCAGCGCGCTGGCAGTCGAACCGCCGGACCCGATGCGCCGCGCCGGACCGTTGCGTCCCGTGCTCACCGGGCTGTTGCAGCGCGACCCGTGGCGGCGGCTGACAGCCGCCGAGGCCGAGCCGCTGCTGCGCGCCGCCGCTGTCGCGGCCCACGACCAGCCTGCCGAACCGGCCCGCTCGGCGGCGGTGGCGGCTCTGCGTGACGCCGGCCGGTCGGCGTCACCTCCCGCTGAACCGCCCGCCGAACTGCCCGCTGACCTGCCCCCGGAGCAGCCGGCCGAGCTGCCCGTGCCGCCCGCCTGGCCAGCGGGCCGCCGGGGCGTACGGCGTGGGCGGTTGATCGCTGCGGCTGGCGCGGTCACCGCTGTGGCGCTGCTGGTCGCCGGAGGCGTCACGGCTGTGCTGATCAACCGCCACGACGAGCGGGCGACACCGTCCGGCGCCGGCGGCGGTGCGACAGCCACCCGACCGGCGGCGTTCGCCTGCGCGACGCCCCCGCCACCCGTGGCCACGCCGGTGCCGTCGATGTCTCCGCCGGCCGACTCACGCTACCGGCTGCGGACCGGCTGGACCTGGCACGACGACCCCGCCGGCTTTCGGATCGCAGCGCCGGTGGGCTGGGCGCGCTGGACCGAGGAGGCGGTGACCTGCTTCCGGGAGCCCAGCGGGGCCCGGGTGCTCAGCGTCGAGGTCGGTCCGCGACGGGCCGACCCGGTGGCGCACTGGAAGGCCGAGGAGACCCGGCTCGTCGGCGGCGCGGCACTGCCTGGCTACCGGAAGGTGGACATCTCGGGGCTCGACGTCTTCGACGGCGCCGCGCTGTGGGAGTGCAGTTGGGAGAACGCCGCCGGGGAGCGGGTGCACAGCATCCGGCTGCTCGCCAACACTTCGGCGGGGCAGGCGTTCACCGTCTCGTGGTTGACAAAAGAGTTCGATTGGCAGGTCAACGCGGCATACTTCGTGATGATCCGGCAGAGCTTCACACCCACCCTCTGACACCGTCCGTTGTAGACGGTTCGGCTGATGCCCCTGCGGCGCGGCCCCTGACTACAGTGGCGTAGTTTTGGCGCTCAAGATCCCTGGGGAGGGTGAGCCGAGATGATGGGACCGTCGCACGCGCTGTCCGGCGCGGCGGTATGGCTGGCCGGGTCCTGGGCGCTGGACCAGTTCGCCGACTACCAGCAGTCACCGCTGGCGTTGGCCGTGGGCACCGCTGTGTGCGCGGGTGGGGCGCTCTTTCCCGACCTCGACCTGTCGGGCAAGGTGACCCGCAACCAGGGTGGCGCCACAGTGGCCCGCACCTTCGGGGTCTTCTCCCTCTTCGTCGCCGAGGTCATGGAGAAGATCTCCCTCGGGGTCTACTACGCGACGAAGCTCAGCAAGGATCCGCGCCGCAACAACGGCCACCGGACGCTTACCCACACCATCCCGTTCACGCTGCTTGTCGGCTGGGGCACCACCGCGCTCTGCGCCGCGTACGGCAAGTGGGCGGTGATCACGATCCTGTTCTTCATGTTCGGCCTCGCCCTGCGAGGGCTCTTCGACAAGTGGGCCGAGCGGGCCGGCTGGGTGATCGTGACCCTCGCGTCGGCCGGCGCGGCCTGGTTCACCTTCGCCAACCTGCCCGGCGGGCGGGGCTATCCGCTGATCGGCACGGCCGTGGGGGTGGGCTGCTTCGTGCACATCCTCGGCGACATGATCACCAGAGCCGGTGTGCCGATCCTGTGGCCGATCCCGATCAAGCGTCGGATGTGGACGATGATCGGCCTGCCGAACAGCATCGCGCTGCGCACCGGCAGCAAGACCGAGGTCGTCGTGCTGCGCACCGTACTCACAGTGGTGTCTGCGCTCGCCACCGCCGGCCTGATCGCCCCGTCGGTGCTGCAACGGTTCAACATCGACATGTAGGCGGCCCGGCTGCGCCCATCATCGCCGCGCCCCGCGCCCCGCGCCCCGCGCCCCGCGCCCCGCGCCCCGCGCCCCGCGCCCCTGATCGTGCTCGATCCTGGATGTAGTGGTCTCCCTCTTGGCCGAGGGGACCATTTCCAGGATCGAGCGTGATCATGACGCCGCACGCCCTCGCCGCAGGCGCAGGTGAGAGTGGGCCGGGTCCGACCGCCGCCGGCAAGGGCGCGGGCCTGGACCGCCGGAGGGTCCTGACTTCATTTCGACATCGGCTATTGACGACGCCGTAACAGGTGCCCTAGCGTCTGTCGAAACGCTTAGTCGAAACGCTTCGACGCTCAATTCGGGATCACTCCCCCACCGGGCCGAAGGAGGTACGCGGTGGCCACCATGCACGACGTCGCCCGCCTCGCACAGGTGTCGGTAAGCACCGTGTCGTACGTGCTCACCGGCACCCGGCCGATCTCGCAGGTGACCCGGGACAAGGTCCTCGCGGCGATAGCCGAGCTCGACTACCAGCCCAACGCGATGGCCCGTGGCCTGGCAAGCCGGCGCAGCCGGATCCTCGGCCTGCTGATGCCCATGGACGAGCGCGGCCTGGGTGCGACCGAGACCGCGTTCGTCACCGGGGCTGCCGCCGCGGCAAGCGTCGCCGGCTACCACCTGGTGCTCTCTCCGATCGGCGGCGGCGGTGACCTGGACGACCTACGGCGGCTCGCCACCCAGCGGATGCTCGACGGCGTCGTGCTGATGGAGGTGCAGCTCGCCGACGAGCGGGTCACAGTGCTCCAGGAGGCCGGCGTGCCGCTGGTGCTGATCGGCCGCACCGGCGACGCCGACGCGCTCTCCTACGTCGACATCGACTTCGAGCAGACCGTACGGGAGGCCGTCGAGCACCTGGTCGGCCTGGGGCACCGGCACATCGTGTACGTCAACCACTCGGCCGCCACCCTGGCCAGCGGCTACGGCCCCGCGCTGCGTACCCGGGACGCGTTCGTGGCGGCGATGACCGGGTACGGCCTCGATCCGGTGATGATCCCCACCGAGGACAGCGCCGCCGGCGGCCGGGCAGCCCTGGCCGCCGCGTTCGCGCAGGCGCCGGCGCTGACCGCGGTGCTGGCCATGAACGAGACCGCGATCTTCGGCATCCTCGGGGAGTTGACGGGTCGTGGGCTGTCGGTGCCCGACGACGTCTCGGTCGTTTCGATGGTCACCTCTCCGCAGGTTGCCGAGCTGGCCACCCCGGCGCTGACCGCCATGACGTCGCCCGGATCGGCGCTGGGGCGGATCGCGATCGAGGCGTTGGTGCGGCACCTGGACGGGCCCGGCAACGAGCGCCACCAGCAACTGCTGCCGTGCGCGCTGGAGATCCGCGGATCGACCGCCGCGCCACGACGACCGACAGTGACCACCTCTGGACCACGACGGCCGACAGTGACCACCTCCGAACCGTTACCGACGGTCGGGGGCTGACCAGCTAAAACGGCCCGCCGCCGCGCTGCAACGCGACGACGGGCCCAGTGAGATACCGGGCTCGATACTCAACGAGGAGGATAGCAATGCAGCGAATCCGTCGGATCGTCGCCGCGATCGCCCTGGCGGCGACCGCGACGACCACCGTGGCCGCCTGCGGCGGCGGTGACAGCGGTGACGACAGCGGGGCCAAGACCCTGAAGCTGTGGCACTACGAGAGCGCCAACAGCGCCATGGGGGTCGCCTGGGACCGGGCGATCGAGATCTTCAAGTCCGAGCATCCGGGCGTCGAGGTGCGCTTCGAGCGCAAGGCGTTCGAGCAGATCCAGCAGAACGCCGGCATGATCATCAATTCGTCCGAGGGCCCGGACATCATGGAGTACAACAAGGGCAACGCCACTTCCGGGCTGCTCTCCTCGCAGGGCCTGCTCACCGACCTGACCGCCGAGGCCGACAAGCGCGGCTGGGCCGACAAGCTCAGCACCAGTCTGCAGACCACCGCCCGCTACAGCGACAAGGGCGTGATGGGCTCGGGCAACTGGTTCGGTGTGCCGAACTACGGCGAGTACGTCACCGTCTACTACAACAAGGACCTGTTCCAGCAGAACGGCGTCACGGTGCCCACCACCCTCGCCGAGATGACCGCCGCGATGGACACCTTCGTCGCCAAGGGCGTCACCCCGCTGGGCATGGCCGGTGCCGAATACCCGGCCGGGCAGCTCTTCTACCAGCTGGCGCTGGCCAGGGCCGACCGGCAGTTCGTCGACAACTACCAGCTCTACAAGAACCCCGTCGACTTCAAGGCCGACCCGTTGAAGTACGGCGCGGACACCTTCGCCGAGTGGGTGAAGAAGGGCTACGTCGCCAAGAACTCCGCGAGCCTCAAGGCCGAGGACATGGGCACCGCGTTCATCGGCGGCAAGACCCCGATGATCGTCTCGGGCAGCTGGTGGTACGGCCGGTTCAAGGCCGAGATGAAGGCCAACTGGGACACGTTCCTCTTCCCGGGCAACACGCTGCACGCCGGCTCGTCCGGCAACCTCTGGGTGGTCCCGACGTCGAGCAAGGCCAAGAGCCTGGCGTACGACTTCATCGACATCACACTGCGCCCGGAGATCCAGGACCTGATCGGGAACAACGGCGGCGTACCGGTGGCCGGTGACCCCGCGAAGATCACCGATGAGAAGGACCGCAAGCTCATCGAGGACTTCAACACCGTCAGCAAGCAGGACGGCCTGGCGTTCTACCCGGACTGGCCGGTGCCCGGCTACTACGACGTGCTCGTCGGTGGCTTCCAGGCCCTGATCAACGGGTCGAAGTCTCCCGATGCGGTGCTCGACACCATCGCCAAGCCGTACGCCGATGGCGTCAAGGAGATCACCGGCAAGTGACGCGGCGGGTGGCGGGCGCGACCGGCGCAACCGGCGCGTCCGCCGCCCCACCGGGAAGGATCTTCCATGGCAGTCTCCGAGACCGTCGCCGCCCCGGCCGCGACACCGACCCCTCCCGCACCCCGCCGCGCACCTCGCGGCCGCAATGCGGCGTACTGGCTCTATCTGCTCCCCGGAGCGGTCCTGTTCGTCCTGGTCATCGGCGCGCCGCTGGTCGGCACCGGTTACCTGTCGCTGACCAAGTGGTCAGGCGTCGGCGACCCCACATTCATCGGGCTGGACAACTACCGGCAACTGCTGCACGACGAGGTGTTCTGGGCGTCGTTCCGCAACACGGTGGCGATGCTCGTGGCAATGGTGGTGGCGCCGACAGTGCTCGGGCTGCTGCTCGCCTCGGTGCTCTTCGACATCATCGGCCGCCGGTTCAAACCCCGCACCGCCGCCGCCCTCCGGGCCGCGTTCTACCTGCCGCAGGTGCTTCCCGTCGTGGTGGCCGGCATCGTCTGGGGCTGGATCCTGCGCCCCGACGGCGCGTTCAACAGCCTGCTCGACGCGGTCGGGCTCGGCGCGCTGCGCCACGACTGGCTCGGTGACCCGGGCACCGCCCTGCCCAGCGTGATGGCGGTGATGATCTGGGTGCAGATCGGCTACCCGGTTGTCGTCTTCATGGCGGCGTTGCAGCGGGTCGACCCCGAGTTGTACGAGGCGGCCGAGGTCGACGGCGCGAACTGGCTGCACCGGTTCCGGGCGATCACCCTGCCGCAGATCCGGCCGGAGACGTTCGTGGTGGCGCTTACCTGCACCATCGCCGCGTTGAAGGTGTTCGGGCCGATCTTCGCCCTGACGCGGGGCGGCCCGGAGAACGCCACGAACGTGCCGTCCTACTTCGCCTACTACACGTTCTTCAAGAAGCTCCAGGTCGGCTACGGCTCCGCGATCTCGACAGTGCTCACACTGATCATCGTGGTGGTGGCTGTGGTCTTCATCTGGATGCAGGCCCGCAGCGAGCGCCGGGACCGGGGGTTCTGACATGTCCGTCACGCTCACTCCGACACCCACGCCGGTAGCGCCGCGCCGCCCGGTTCGCGACAGGCACCACCGCGGCGCCGGCCGGTGGATCGTGCTCGCGCTCGTCACGATCGCCGCGCTCGCCATGCTCGTGCCGTTCGCGTTCATGCTGCTCAACGCGTTCAAGTCGCCGAGTGACTACTCGTCGAGCGGGCCGCTGAGCTGGCCGAGCGAGTTCTACACGAAGGGCCTGCGGACGTACTGGACCGAGGTCAACTTTCCGCTGAAGCTCTGGAACTCGGCGCTCATCGCCGGGTCCGTGGCGGTGCTCGGCGTCGCCGTCTCGCTGCTCAACGCGTACGCCCTGGGCATCGGCCGGGTCCGGGGCCGGCTCTGGATCGTGGGGCTCTTCCTGCTGGCGAACATGCTTCCGCAGGAGGCGCTGATCTACCCGCTGTACTACGTGGCGAAAGAGGTCGGGCTCTACAACACGCGGCTCGCGGTGATCATCATCTTCACCGTCATCCAGAGCGCGTTCGGCACGTACCTGCTCGCCTCGGTGATGAGCACGTTCCCGCGTTCGCTGCTGGAGGCCGCGGCGCTCGACGGCGCCGGCAAGTGGACTGTGCTGTGGCGGGTGGTCTTCCCCAACCTGCGGCCCACCCTCGCGGTGCTGCTCATCTTCTTCTTCATCTGGACCTGGAACGAGTTCCTCATCCCACTGGTAATGCTCATCGACAACCAGACGCAGACCATCCCGGTCGCGATCGCGTCGTTGCAGGGCGACCGGCTGATGGACGCCCCGACGACGAACGCGGGCGCGTTGATCAGCCTGGTGCCGGCCATCCTCTTCTTCCTCATCTTCCAGCGCACTCTGGCGCGCGGCATCACGGCAGGAGCCGAGAAGTGAAGTTCACCGACGGGTACTGGCAACTGCGCCCAGGGGTCAGTGTCCTGCGCCCCGGCACAGTCGAATCGGTGGAGCCGGACGACAGCGGTTTCACAGTCTTCGCGCCGTCCGGTCAGATCACCGGTCGGGGCGACACCCTCAACCGCCCGGTGGTCACGGTCCGGTTCTTCTCCCCCGCGCCCGGCATCGTCGGGGTGACAATCGGCCACCACAGTGGCGGGCTGCCCCGCGAGCCGCACTTCGGGCTGACCACCGACGACGAGTTCCCGGTCGCCGTCGACATCACCGGGATCACCGCCTCGCTCACGACCGGCGAGTTGACCGCCCGGGTCGCGCTCGTCGACGGCTGGCGGGTCGACTTCCTGCACGGCGACCGGCTGATCACCGCGTCCACCGCGCGCAGCGTCGGCATCGTTACCGACGGCGAGGGCCGCCGGTACGTGCACGACCGTCTCGCGCTCGGCGTCGGCGAGACGGTGTACGGGCTGGGCGAGCGGTTCGGCCCGTTCGTGAAGAACGGTCAGACCGTCGACATCTGGAACGCCGACGGTGGCACGGCAAGCGAGCAGGCGTACAAGAACGTGCCGTTCTATCTCAGCAGCGCCGGCTACGGGGTCTTCGTGGACCATCCGGAGCACGTGTCGTTCGAGGTCGGCTCGGAGGTCGTCGCGCAGACACAGTTCAGCGTCGAGGGCCAGTCCCTCACCTACTACGTCATCGACGGGCCCACCCCGAAGGACGTGCTGCGCCGCTACACAGCGCTGACCGGCCGGCCGGCCCGGGTCCCCGCCTGGTCGTACGGGCTGTGGCTGTCGACGTCGTTCACCACCTCGTACGAGGAGAAGACCGTCACCGAGTTCGTCGACGGGATGGCCGAGCGGAACCTGCCGCTGTCGGTGTTCCACTTCGACTGCTTCTGGATGCGCCAGTTCCACTGGGTCGACTTCGTCTGGGACCCGGCGATGTTCCCCGACCCGGAGGGGATGCTGCGTCGGCTGCACGAGCGTGACCTGAAGGTGTGCGTCTGGATCAACCCGTACATCGCGCAGCGGTCGTACCTCTTCGAGGAGGGACGGCAGGCCGGCTACCTGGTCCGCAACCCCGACGGGTCGGTGTGGCAGTGGGACAAGTGGCAGGCCGGTATGGCGCTCGTCGACTTCACCAACCCGGACGCGGTCCGCTGGTTCACCGGCAAACTCAAGGTCCTGCTGGACATGGGCGTCGACTGTTTCAAGACCGACTTCGGTGAGCGCATCCCGACCGACGTGGTGTGGCACGACGGTTCGGACCCGCAGCGGATGCACAACTACTACTCCTACCTCTACAACAAGGCGGTCTTCGAGCTGCTGGAGGCCGAGCGCGGCAAGGGCGAGGCCGTGCTGTTCGCGCGCTCCGCGACCACCGGCGGGCAGCAGTTCCCGGTGCACTGGGGTGGCGACTGCGAGTCGACGTTCGTGGCGATGGCCGAGTCGCTGCGCGGCGGGCTGTCCCTGGCCGCGTCCGGTTTCGGCTACTGGAGCCATGACATCGGCGGTTTCGAGGGCACCCCCGACCCGGCCGTGTTCAAGCGGTGGATCGCCTTCGGGCTGCTCTCGTCGCACTCCCGGCTGCACGGCTCCGGCTCGTACCGGGTGCCGTGGGCGTACGACGAGGAGGCCGTGGACGTGCTGCGGCACTTCACCCGGCTCAAGCTCAGCCTGATGCCGTACCTGGCGGCCGCCGCGCAGGAGGCGCACCGCGACGGAATTCCCATGATGCGCCCGATGATCCTGGAGTTCCCGGACGACCCCGCCGCGGCGCAGTTGGACCGGCAGTACATGCTCGGCTCCGACGTGCTTGTCGCGCCGGTGCTCAGCGCCGACGGACAGGTCACCTACTATGTGCCCGCCGGCACCTGGACGCACCTTGTGACCGGCGCGCAGGTCACCGGCCCGGCGTGGGTCACCGAGAAGCACGAGTTCGACAGCGTGCCGGTGCTCGCCCGGCCGGGCGCTGTCATCCCGTTCGGGGCACGCTCCGACCGGCCGGACTACGAATGGGCGGACGGCGTGCAGTTGCGGCTCTACGCACCGGCGCCGGGGCAACGCCAACGGGTGCGGATCCCGGCACCCGGGGACGGGCCGGGCGCGGAGTTCGACGTGAGTTTCCGCGACGGGGTCGCCACCGCCGAGTTGGTGGCGGGCGCCTCGTCGGGATACGACTGTGTGGTGGCTGGCACGGAGGTGGTGGGGCGATGACGGAACGTACCTTCCCGGAGAGTTTCGTCTGGGGTTCGGCGACGGCGGCGTACCAGATCGAGGGCGCTGCGACGGAGGACGGCCGCGGCCCGTCCATCTGGGACACCTACAGCCACACCCCGGGGCGGACGCTCAACGGCGACACCGGTGACGTGGCCGCCGACCACTACCACCGCTGGCCGCAGGACCTCGACCACATCGCCGAGCTGGGCCTGGGCGCGTACCGTTTCTCGATCTCCTGGCCGCGGGTGCAGCCGGGCGGCTCCGGGCGGTTCAACCAGGCTGGCCTGGACTTCTACTCCCGGCTGGTCGACGGCCTGCTGGAGCGTGGCATCCGACCGGTCGCCACCATGTACCACTGGGACCTGCCGCAGGAGTTGGAGGACGCCGGCGGCTGGCCGGTGCGGGACACCGCGCTGCGCTTCGAGGAGTACGCGTCGGGGATCGTCGCCGCGCTCGGCGACCGGGTGCACACCTGGACGACACTCAACGAGCCGTGGTGCTCGGCGTACCTGGGTTACGCGTCCGGCGTGCACGCGCCGGGGCGTACCGAACCGGCGGCAGCGCTGGCGGCGGTGCACCACCTGAACCTCGCCCACGGCCTTGCCGGTCGCGTGGTCCGGGCGTTGGCCCCGAGCGCCGAACTGTCGGTGACGCTGAACCTGCACGTGGTCCGGCCGGAGTCGGACTCGGCGGCGGACGCGGACGCGGCGCGGCGCATCGACGCGCTGGCCAACGGGGCTTTCCTCGGCCCGATGCTCACCGGCGCGTACCCGGCGGACCTGCTTACCGACACCGCGAGTGTCACCGACTGGTCGTTCGTGCGCGAGGGCGACGAGAAGGTGATCGCCGTGCCGCTGGACGTCCTGGGTGTCAACTACTACTCCAGCACCCTGGTACGCGCCTGGGACGGGCACTCGGCCCGCTCGGACGCCGACGGTCACGGCGCGTCGGCGCACTCACCGTGGGTCGGCGCCGACGACGTCGACTTCCTGCCGCAGCCCGGCCCGTACACGGCGATGGGGTGGAACATCGACCCGGCGGCGCTGACCGGACTGCTGCTGCGGCTGCACCGCGAGTACCCGAGCCAGCCCCTGATGATCACCGAGAACGGCGCGGCGTTCGACGACGTCGTCTCGGCCGACGGCCGGATCCACGACGAGCGGCGCGTCGACTACCTACGTCGCCACATCGGCGCGGTGGCCGAGGCCCGCGCGCAGGGCGCTGACGTCCGGGGCTACTTCGTCTGGTCGCTGCTTGACAACTTCGAGTGGGGTTACGGCTACGACCGCCGCTTCGGGATCATCCGCGTCGACTACGACACCCAGGAGCGCACCTGGAAGGACAGCGCCCACTGGTACCAGCGACTCGCCGCGACCGGCGAGCTGGGCGAGGCTCCGGAGTAACCGCACCACGACGCGCCGCCGACTGCCCGGGAGGGCGGCCTGCGGCGCGTCTGCGGCCGGCCGCCTTCAGCCCTCGGCCCCCGACCTCGGCCCTGGGTCGTCCACGACCCGCGACCCGCGACCCACGCCCTGGCACGACCACCCTGGCCCCACGCCCCCACGACCCGTGGCCCACGCCCCACGGCTGACGGCCCACGGCCCACGGCCCACGGCCCACCGCCCACGGCCACGGCCACGGCCACGGCCACGGCCACGGCCACGGCCACGGCCACGGCCACGGCAGGGTGGGTCACGCCCTTTGCTCTGCTTCAACTGACGCAACAGCCGGTGTCCGACTATCGGACGCGCGGTGTTGCGTGGGTTGAAGCAGAGCAAAGGAAGCGAAGGGTACGTTCCCACCCCTCCTCCGACGTCACCCATCACCGAACCGGCGACGTTGCACACCGCCACGCGTCATCGCTGCGGCCTGCCGGGCCGCCGGGCTGCCGGGCCGGCTGACTAGACGCCCACCCGCTGCGGCGGGACGGTGAGACCGTAGAGCGCCATCAACTCCGGGGTGTCGACGCGGCTGCCGTCGGCCACCGAGTCGCAGGCGATGTCGACGATCTGGTCCTTGTGCGCCAGCAGGTACGGCCGGGCGCCCACGTCGGCGCTGGCCAGGGTGGCGATGCCGGGCCAGTGCCGGCGGCCGAACAGCATCGGGTAGCCGCGCAGCCCGTCGTAGGTGGCGCAGACCAGCACGTCCGGGTACGGCAGCGCGGCCACCCGGCGGACCGCTGCGGCGGTCAGGCCCGGCATGTCGACCGGGACGACCACCACCGCCTCGATCCCCTCGTCATCCATCGCTGCCAGGCCGGCCCGGATGGACGACCCGACCCCGGTGCCCCACGCCTTGTTGATCACTACGGTGGCCCTGCCCAGGTCGGCGGTCTGTCGGACCTGCTCGGCGGCGGCACCCAGCACGACCACGATCTGCTCGCAGCCCGCCTCGGTCATCGTGTCGATCATCTGGTTGACCAGAGGCTTCTCCCCCTGGTGCAGCAGCGCCTCGGGACCGCCGATGCGGCGGCCCCCACCGGCGGCGATGATCATTCCTGCGATCCGGTTCAGCTGCGCCCCCTCAAGCACGGGACCGACCGTGACCGGCCGGCCCCTCCTACGGACACTGCAACGAGGACGGCCGGGCGAGGGTGGCGGGGCGAAAAGGAGAAATAGCGCAACCGTTACACGTCCGGCATCACCCGGCGCGGACGGGCGACCGGTCAGGCAGCGTCGGCGTAGCAGTCGACGATGGACAGATCCAGCGGAAACCGCACCGGAGTCTCGCCGAACAACAACGCGGTGGCCCGCTCACCACTGCGCTCCACCGCCGCCGCGACCGCCTCGGCCTGCTCCGCCGGAGCATGCACGATCACCTCGTCATGCTGGAAGAAGACCAGCTCGGCGTCGGTGCCGACCAGCGCGGTCCGCAACGTGGCAAGCAGTGTGGACGCCCACTCCGCAGCGGTGGCCTGGATGACGAAGTTGCGGGTGAACCGCCCCCGCGACCGCGCGGCACGCGCCCGCGGGCTCTGCCGGTCGGCCGCGCCGTCCGGGTCGACCGGACCGTCGTCCGGGTCACCCAACCCGAACGAGCCGGGCGGACACGTCCGCCCCAGCCAGGAGCGCACCAACCCACCGGCCTCACCGGTGCGCGCCGCCGCCTCCACGTAGGCGAACGCCGTCGGGTAGCTGCGTTTCAGCACCGCCAACGCGGGCAACGCCGCCCCGCCGGTCTGCCCGTACATCGCGCCAAGCATCGCCAGCTTGGCCCGGTCCCGGTCACCGGCGAACGAGTCCCGGGCCAGCGCGGCGTAGAGGTCGCCCGCGCCGCCCGCCGCCGCGAGCCGCGCGTCGCCGGAGACCGCCGCCAGCACCCGCGGCTCCAGTTGGCCGGCGTCGGCGACCACCAAACGCCAACCCGGGTCGGCCACCACCGACCGACGGATCACCTTGGGAAGTTGCAACGCGCCCCCACCACGGGTGGCCCAGCGGCCGGAGACCACCCCGCCCGGCACGTACTCCGGCTGGAACCGCCCGTCGCGCACCCACTGCTCACGCCAGGACCAGCCGTGCGCCGTCCAGATCCTGTAGAGCTCCTTGTATTCCAGCACCAGTGGCACCGCCGGATGGTCCACCCCGCGCAGCACCCACGCCCGCGTGTTCGGCAACTCCACACCCGCCCTGGCGAACGCCTTCAGCAACTCGGCCGGCGAATCGGCGTGCAACTGCCGGACGCCGAGCGCGTCCGCGATCCGGGTGGCCAACTCGGCGAGCCGGCGCGGCGGACCGCCCACCGGGGACGGCTCGCCCAGCAGCTCGGCGAGGACCGCGTCATGCACCTCAGCCCGCCAGGGCAGCCCCGCGACACCCATCTCCACAGCGATGAGCGCTCCGGCCGACTCGGCGGCCACCAACAACCGGAACCGGCCCGGATGCTCGGTGTCGGCTACACGGGCGAGCTGGTCGGCGTACACCTGGATCAAGGCGTCGATGCCCGGGCCCGCCGGGCCGGGCAGAGCGTCGAAGAGCGCCACCTGGCCGTGCCCGGGCGGCGCGATCGGGCGCGGCGGCGGATCCGGCGGGACCGGTGCGCCGGTGAGCCGCGCCCAGGCCGCGGCGAGGGAACGCGGCTCACCCCAGCGGCCGGCGTGGCCGAGCAGCAGCGCCTCGGTCAGCTCCACGTCGTGACAGCGGTCGACGCGCACGCCGGCCCGCAGCAGCGCCGGATAGACAGTGCTGGCGGTCGGCCAGACCCAGCGCGGGCGCTCGGTGGCCTCCCGCGCGGCCACCGCGGCGGCCAGGTCGGCGACGGTCTCGGTCGGGCCGGTGGGCCGGCCAGCAACGTCCAGGGGGCGCAGCTCGCCCCCACCGCGCTCATCGGACACCACCGCCACCAGCACGGATGTGATTCTGCCTCGCCCGTCCGACATCGACCGAGCCCACCCTACGGAAGCGGGCCGACGCAGGCGAAAACGGGTCGGTGAATGGCGGGAACGGTCGGTAGCGTGACCGGGTGCCCCCACAGATCCCCCACCCCGAGCCCGGCATTCCGGACACGAGGGGGCCGATGCGCTACCTGTGGTGGCTGGTCCGGCGCCAGCCCGGGCGTGTGCTTCGCGGGAGCCTCCTGGGTACGGCCTGGATGGTCGCGCTGTCGTTGCGGCCCTACCTGATCGCCCGCGCTGTCGACGACGGGCTGCGCGCACGTGACATCCGCGCCCTTGCCCTCTGGGTCGTGGCGATCGTCGTCGCGGGGGTGGGGCTGTCGTACCTGGGCACCATGCGGCACCGCACCATGACGTTCATCCGGGAGGACGCCAAGGCCCGGTCGGCGGCTGTCGTGTCGCGCCAGGTGTCGCGCATCGGCGCGGCGCTACCGCGCCGGGTGGCCGCCGGCGAGGTGGCCACCATCGGCGGCTCCGACATCGACTGGTCGGCGCAGGTGCTGACGCTGACCGGGCCGGGTGTCGGCGCTGTCGTCGCGTACTCGGTAATCGCCGTGCTGCTCTGGTCGATCTCCCCGCTGCTCGCGCTCTGCGTGCTGGTGGGAGTACCGGTGGTCGGGCTGGTCGTCGGGCCGCTGCTGCGACGCCTGGAGCGGGCCGAGTCGGTCTACCGCAAGCAGCAGGGCGCCCTCACCGCCCGGTCCGGTGACATCGTGGCCGGGCTGCGCGTGCTCGCCGGGGTGGGCGGCCGGGACCTGTTCGCGCGGCGGTACGCGGCAAGGTCGCAGAACCTGCGCGCCGAGGGCTACCGGGTGGGCGCTGTCAACAGTTGGATCGACGCGGCGATCGTCGCCATCCCCGGGCTGTTCCTGGCGGCGGTGGTGTGGCTGACGGCCCGGATGGCGGTGGCCGGTGACGTCACGGTCGGTGAACTTGTCGCCGTCTACGGCTACGTGGCGACCCTGATCGTGCCGGTCTGGTTCCTGCTGGAGGGCAGCTACCAGCTGATCCGGGGCCGGGTTGCCGCCCGGCGGATCGTCGCCCTGCTCAGGCTGCCCCCCGACGACGTCGGCGGCCCCGGCCGCCGCCAGTCGGGCACCCTGTCCGACGCTCGCCGGCCCGGCGCCGTGCCCGACGCACGCCAGCCCGGCACTGTGCCCGACGCACGCCAGCCCGGTGTGCTGGCTGCGCCGGCCGGGCCTGCCGACCTGTACGACCCGGTGACCGGGCTGACCGTGCGCGCGGGCCGGCTGACCGGTGTGGCGGCAGACGATCCGGCCGCGGCAGTCGCGTTGGCCGACCGGCTCGGCCGCTACGTCGTCAGCGAAACCACCTGGGGTGGCGTACCGCTGACCGGGATCGCCCTGGACGAGGTCCGGGCCCGGATCCTGGTGGCCGACCACGAGTCCTACCTGTTCGCCGGCACCCTGCGGGACATCCTGCACACCGCCGCCGACGACGACGACCGGTTCAACGCGGCGTTGCGGGTCGCCTCCGCCGAGGACGTCGTCGACGCCCTGCCCGCCGGGTTGGACACCCCGATCGACGCCCGGGGCCGGACGCTGTCCGGGGGCCAGCGCCAACGCGTACGCCTGGCTCGGGCACTGCTCGCCGAGCCGGAGGTGCTGATCCTCGTCGACCCGACGTCGGCGGTGGACGCGCACACCGAGGCGCGGATCGCCGAGCGGCTGCGTGCCGCGCGGGCCGGACGGACCACAGTGCTGATCTCCACGTCGCCACTGCTGCTCGGTCGCGCCGATCTGGTCGCACACCTGAGCGCCGGCCGGATCACCGCCACCGGCAGCCACGCCGACCTGCTCGACCGGGACGTCGACTATCGGCACCTGGTGGCCCGGGGCAGTGACGACCCCGACCTCGACAAGCCCGCCGACACCGAGGAGGCGTACCGGTGAGCCGGCTGCCGGTGGCCGACCGCCGCACCGTACGCCGGGCTCTGCGGGACATGATCAGCCGTCACCGCCGCGCGGTAGGGATCGTGCTGGCGCTGCACAGTGCCGCCGCCGTCGCCGGGCTCGCTCCGCCCTGGCTGCTGGGCACCATCGTCGACCGGGTCACCGCGGGCGCGGGCGTGACCACCGTGGACCGACTGGCGCTGGCCATCACCGGCTGCGTCCTGGTGAGCGCGTTGCTCTCCCGCTACGCCCAGTACGCCGGCCACCGGTTCGGTGAGCGGGCCGTCGCCGAACTGCGCGAGGAGTTCGTCAACAGGACGCTCGGGCTGCCCGTCTCGGTGGTCGAGCACGCCGGCTCCGGGGATCTGGCCACCCGCAGCTCAGTCGACGTGGCTACGGTCGGCACCACAGTGCGCGACGTGGTGCCCACGATCGTCATCGCGACGGTCCAACTGACGTTGCTGTACGGGGCGGTGTTCCTGCTGCACCCGCTGCTCGGGCTGGCCGCGCTGGCCGGGTTGCCGTCGATCGTGGCGGTGACCCGCTGGTACCTGCGCCGGGCCGGCCCCGCGTACCTCGCCGAGGGCGCAGCCTCGGCCGAGCTGACCGAGACCCTGACCACCACCGCCGAGGGCGCGCGCACTGTCGAGGCGCTCCGGCTGTCCGACGAGCGGATCAGCCACAGCACCACCCGCATCGCCCGGCTGTGGTCGGCCCGACGGGCGACACTCGCGCTGCGTACGGTGTTCTTCTCGGTGGTGGAGGCGAGCTATCCGCTGCCGGTCGCCCTGGTCCTGCTCGTCGGGGGCTTCCTGCTCTTCCGGGACGCTGTCACGCTCGGCGCGGTGGTCGCAGCCGCCCTCTATCTGCAGCAGGCGATCGAGCCGTTGGACCGGCTGTTGCAGTGGACGGAGCAGGCGCAGCGCGGCTTCGCGTCGTACGCCCGGGTGCTCGGTGTCGGCATGGTCCCGCCGGAGCCGCCCGGCAGGACTGCTGCGTCGCGGGGTGAGCGGCTCGTCGTGCGGGGCGCGCGGTTCTCCTACACCGACGGGCAGGACGTGCTGCACGGCATCGACCTTCAGGTGCAGCCGGGTGAGCGGCTGGCAGTTGTCGGTCCGTCGGGAGCCGGCAAGTCCACACTTGCCCGGCTGCTGGCGGGGATCGACGCACCCCGGCAAGGTGTCGTCAGCATCGGCGGTTGCCCCGTCACCGACCTGGACCCGGCCGAGCGACGTCGCCGGATCGCCCTTGTCACCCAGGAGCACCACGTGTTCATCGGCTCGGTGCGCGACAACCTCGCCTTCGCCGCGCCCGACGCGTCCGACGAGCAGATGCGCGCCGCGCTGGCCACGGTTGGCGCCGACTGGTACGCCGACCTGCCGGAAGGGCTGGACACCGCGCTCGGCGACGGTGCCCGGCAACTCGGCGCGGCCGAGGCGCAGCAGCTGGCGCTGGCCCGGTTGGTTCTCGCCGATCCGCACACGCTGATCCTGGACGAGGCGACCGCCGCACTTGACCCGACCACAGCCCGGCGTACCGAACGGGCGTTGGCAGCAGTGCTCGTCGGGCGTACCGTCATCGCGATCGCGCACCGGCTCAACACCGCGCACGACGCCGACCGGGTCGCCGTGCTCGCCGACGGTCGGATCACCGAGATCGGCAGTCACGACGAGCTGGTCGCGGCCGGCGGGGCGTACGCGGCGCTCTGGCACTCCTGGCACACCCGGGCCGACGAGCACCCGAGGTGACCGAGGTGAAAGGAAGGGCCCCTTGTTAACACCTCGTCTGTGGAAGGTGTTAACAAGGGGCCCTTCCTATACACCAGGCGTTAATAAGGTGCCCTTCCTTACTTCTCGGCGCCTTTACTACTTCACCGCACCGGAGGTGAGGCCGGCCTGGATCTGCCGCTGGAACACCGCGTACACGATGATCATCGGGAGGATGGCGATTGTCAGCGCGGCGAACAGCCCGGACCAGTCCGCCTCGTAGCCGGCGTTTACCGAGATGTCTGCGATGCCCTGGGTGAGGACCCACTTGTCCTTGGCGTTGGACAGCAGCACCAGGGGAAGTTGGTACTGCGCCCACTGACCGATGATGTTGAAGATCGCCACGCTGATCAGGCCGGGCTTCGCCATCGGCATCATGACCTGGAAGAACAGCCTGGTGTGCCCGCAGCCGTCGATCATGCCGGCCTCGGCGACCGACGACGGCAGCGTCTTGAAGAACGCGGCAAGGAAGAACACGGTGAACGGCAACGAGTAGGCGATGTAGACGAGCACCACGCCGGTGTGGGTGTCCAGCAGGCCCAGGTTGCGCACCACGAAGAAGAGCGGCACCAGGGCCAGGAAGACCGGGAACGCCAACCCGGACACGAACAGGTAGTAGATCGCCCGGTTGCCCCAGAACTTGTACCGGGCCAGCACGTACGCCGCCATCGAGCCGAGCAGCATGGTGCCGAACGTGCTGAAGCCGACGACGATGACGCTGTTGAGGAAGTAGCGGCCGACGTTGGCCTTGGTCCAGGCCCGACCGAAGTTCTCCCAGCGCAGCTCCCCGGGGAGCGTCCACGGGCTGCTGAAGATCTCGCTGGTGTTCTTGAACGCGGCGAGGAACGTCCAGAGGATCGGCACGATCACGATGACCGCCCAGACGGCGAGCGCGATGTGCCCCATACCGGCCAGGAGCCGCACCTCCGAGCGGGGGCCCTTGCCCCGCCGGCCGGTCGCGTCCGGGTCGCCGGTCTTCGGCGGTAGCGCCGCAGGTGTGGGCGGCAGCGTCGACTGCGGGTTCATCAGTACTCCACGCTTTCCCGCTTGGTGAGCCGCAGCGTCAGCGCCGCGAACGTGATGGTGAGGAAGAACAGCGCCACACCCATGGCGGAGGCGTAGCCGTACTTCGAGTAGACGAACGCGTTGCGGTAGATCTCCATGGCCAGGACCGTGGTGGCGCCGTCCGGGCCGCCGCTGTCCACCGAGAGCACGGCGACGATGGCGAACGCGTCGAACGCCGCGATGCCCAGGTAGACCCAGGCCACCTGGAGGGTGTCCCAGAGCAGCGGCAGGGTGACCCGGAAGAACAGCGTCACCTTCGTCGCGCCGTCCATCTCCGCGGCCTCGTAGATCTCGCCCGGGATGGAGGCCATCCCGGCCGAGAAGAGCACCACGTAGAAGCCGACGGCCTGCCACACAAGCACCGCGATGATCGACCAGAGGGCCAGGTTCGGCTGGACCAGGAACAGGATCGGTTCCATGCCGAACTTCATGAGTACGCCGTTGATCAGGCCGGACTCGTTGGGCCGGTACACCATCTGGAACAGCACCGCGATGATCGCCACCGCCAGGACCTGGGGGAAGAAGAACACCACCCGGTAGAACTTCGCCCCCCAGACCCCCTGGCGTTGACCGCCGCTGCTCTTGCCACCCACGTTGAGCAGGAAGGAGAAGAACAGCGCGATCGCGATGGTGATCAGCGGCAGGGCAAGCAGCAGTACGCCGTGGTGCTGGACCGCCTTCAGGAAGCTGCCGTCGTCGAGCAGCCTCCGATAGTTGTCGAAGCCCACCCACTGCGGGGCCGACAGGCCCCGCCAGTTGGTCATCGAGATCTGGAACGCCTGCGCGTACGGCGCGATGACGAAGACCACGTACAGCGTGACCGGGGCGAACAGGAACCCGACCACGAATGGATACTTGCCGTGCCGCATGACCCTAGCTCCGATCGATCAGCGCTTGAACTTGGCGACGGAGCTGTCCTTCTTGATCGCGTCGGCCTTCTTCTGGATGCGCTCCACGAAGGCGTCGGCGTTGATCCGACCGAACATCAGCTCGTTGGTGGCGGTCCGCGCCTCCGTGTCGAGCTCCTTGTACCAGCCGTCGAAGTACAGGTTGAACACGTCCTGACCGGCCGCCTTGAGCGCGGCCTGCGAGCTGGCCACACCGGGCGGGAAGGCGAAGCCCTCCGAGCCTGCGGTGACAACGGTCGGGGCCTTCACCACCTCGGTGAAGCCCTTCGCGCCCGCCGTGGAGAGCATCTGGCGCATGTACTCCAGGCCGCCCTTGGGGTTCTTGCTCTTCGCCGAGACGAAGTAGCCCTCGCCCGCGGTGGCCCGCAGGGCGGTGGCCGGCATCTTGTCCGACGCGGTCAGGCTCGGCACCGGCATGAGCTGGTAGTCGAAGCCGGGCGGGGTGTCCTGCTTCTGCTCGCCCTCCAGCCAGTCACCGCTGGGGTACAGGGCCACCTTGTACTGGTTCTGCCGCAGCTGCACGTCGGTGTGCTTGAGCCCCTCGAAGCTCTTGTCGCTGAACTTCGCGCCCACCTCTGCCCACGCGGCGGCGGCCTGCTTGACGGCGTCCTGCTTCCAGGCGCCGTCCTCCAGGTTGTCGATGTTCTTGAGTACGTCCGTACCGCCGATCTTGGCGGCCTGGGTGAGGATCACGTTCCACTGGTAGTAGGCCGCGTTCGACCCGGCGTACCCGTAGGGCGTGATGCCCTTGGACTTGATGGCGGTGAGGAGGGCGATGAAGTCGTCCCAGGTCTTGGCCGGTGCCCAGCCGTTGTCCTTGAACAGCTTGCCGGAGTACCAGATGCCGAAGACCGTGGACACGTAGTACAGGACGTACGGCTTGCCGTTGAACGAGCCCGCCTCGACGGTGCCGGGCACCACCGTGTCGCGGACCTTCTTGGCCGGGTCGTCGACCGACGGGGCGTCCCACAGCTCGGTGAGGTCCTGGAGCTGACCGTCGGCGACGAGCGCACCGAAGTCCATAAGCTTCTCGCCCGAGTTGTTCACGAACTCCGGCGGGTTACCGGACGCGAAGCGCGGCTGGAGCACGGTGGAGACGGCCTGCGTGGCCTGGTGCTTGACCTCCGCCTTGGGGAACGCCTTCTTGTACAGCGGCTCGTGCACGTCGGTGGCGTACTTCTCGCCGTAGCCACCGTTGAAGATGATCACCTCGATCGGGGCGTCCTCCTTGACGCCCAGCGGGTTGGTGGCGCTCTTGGTGCCCTCGGCGACCTGCTCGTTCTTCTCGTCTCCGCCGCTGGTGGCGCAGGCGCTGAGCAGGCCGATGGCCGGAGTGGCGAGCATGCCCACGGCGGCGGCGCGACGCAGCACAGTGCGACGGTCGAGTGCTGCCGGGTGCTCGGGGGTAATCGACATCGTCGTCTCTCCTTGTGGAATTTCGGGTCAGGCGGTGCGCCGGAGACGCCCGGCGTACCGCGACTCGAGGGCGAGGTTGTGCTCGTCCCCACCGGGGACGTTGGCGGAGAGGTAGATAGGGGGTACCTCCCCGGCCTGGTGGAACCGTCGTACGACCTCCGCGGTCAGCAGCTGCGCCAGCAGCGCCGTGGTGACCGAGGAGACCGCACAGACCGCGCCGCCGCCCTCGAGCGGCAGCAGTGCATCGCCGTACGGCGCGCCGTTGTCCAGTACGACGTCGGCGAGGTCGGCGAGTCGGTGACCGGACGGGTGCCGTGGGGCGACCCGTGCGGTGTGCTCGACGGAGGTGACAGCGATCAACGGGTGACCGCGCTCGGTGACCAGCGCGGCCAGCTCGACGACCGAGCCGTTGATGCCGGACTGGGACGCCACCACGAACACGTCACGCGGCTGGGGTGCCGCGAGGTCGTAGATCTGGTGGGCGATGCAGGGGTCGCGTTCCAGCTTGGGGTCGGCGAGCACGTCGCGCGGGGCGTCGCCGTGCACCACCAGGTCCCGTACCGAGAGCCGGTTGGTGGGGACCAGCCCGCCGGCCCGGGCGACCAGTTCGGCGGCGAACCCCTCGGAGTGCCCGGCGCCGAACGCCTGGAGCACACCTCCGGAGCGCAGGCTGTCGGCGATCAGGTCGGCGGCACGGGTGATCCCGTCCGCCTCGGAGTCGAGCAGCCGGTCGAGCACCGGGCGGACCGCGTCCGCGTACCCCTGGGCACTGATCATGAAGTGGCTCCCTTCGCGGCCTTGTGCCCGTCGACGGCCTGCGCGGTACGCCGGAAGGCCGCGTGGGCGCGGTCGTGGGTGCGCTGGGCAACGGCGATGTAGAGCAGGTCGAGTACCACCAACTGGGGGTGGCGGGCGGAGAGCGCATCCGGCCGGAAGGTGGTGGCCTGGCTGGCGGTGAGCAGCACGATGTCTGCCAGTTCGGCAAGCGGTGAGCGGGGGAAGCCGGTGAGGGCGAGGGTGGTGGCGCCCCGGCTGCCGGCCTCGGCGAGCATCTCGATGGTCTCCCGCGTCTGCCCGGTGTGCGAGATGCCCAGCGCCACGTCGCCGGTACGCAGCAGCGCCGCGCTGGCCAGACCCTCGTGCACGTCGTTCCAGGCCCACGCGGCCACCCCGATGCGGTGCAGGCTGAACTGCATCTCCTCGCCCACCAGTGCGCTGCCGCTGGCGCCGAAGATGTTCACCCGGTTGGCACCGGCGATCGCCACCGCGGCCCGTTCCACCTCGACGAGGTCGAGCAGCGCGGCCGTGTCGTGCATGGCCCGGGTGTCGGCGGCCATGATCTGGTCGAGGACCCGCGCGAGGGGGTCGCCCGGCTGGATCTCCCGGCCGATGTCGACGGTCCAGCCGGCGGAGCGGGCCCGGCCGGTCTCGGAGGCGATGCCGAGCCGCAGGTCCGCGTAGCCCTCGAAGCCCATGGCCCGGCAGAAGCGGGTGATGGTGGCCGGTGAGGTGCCGCTGCGCTCGGCGAGCTCCACGATCGTGGATCGGGCGGCGGCTTCCGGGTCGCTCAGCACGTGCTCGGCGACGCGGCGCAGCGCGCCGGTCAGCTCGCCGAGGCCGTTGCGGACCCGGGCCAGCACCCCGTCCGAGGCGGATCCGAGCGTGCCGCGCCTGTCGAACACGTCGGCATCGACCACCGCGGTCCCCGCGGCGGTGTCCACCTCGTGTTCACTCATCGACGCCTCACCTTTTCGAAAAGACTGTTAACTGTTAGTGGTAAAAGTTCTTACTGAAGGGCCCTCTGTGTCAAGACCGTGGGCGAAGTTTTCAAACTGTTACCTGGCGCACTCGCCGGGTCTTGCCCCGGGCGACGGCGCCGACCAGCATGAACAGGCCCCGACACCGCGCAACGCAAGGAGGCCGTGCCGATGTCCGACACCGTCGTGATCGGGCTCGACATCGGCGGTACGTCCACCCGGGCGACCGCCCTGACCCTCACCGGTGAACGTCTCGGCACCGGCCGCGCCGGCGGTGGAAACCCCACAAGCCACGGTGCCGAACAGGCCGCCACCGAACTGCTGACCGCGCTGCGCGGGGCGCTCGCCGGCACCGACCCGGCCCGGGTCGCCGCCGGCACCATCGGGCTGGCCGGAGCCGCACGCCTGCACGCCGACCCCGCCGGCCGGGCCGCCTTCGACCGGGCCTGGCACGACGCGGGCCTCCGCTGCCCGTACGCCGTGCACGGCGACGCCCTCGTCGCGTACGCCGCGGGCACCGCCGAGCCCGACGGCACAGTGCTCATCGCCGGCACCGGGGCGATCACCGCACAGGTCCGCGACCTGCGGCTGGACCGCGTCGCCGACGGTCACGGCTGGTTGCTCGGCGACGCCGGATCGGGCTTCTGGCTCGGTCGCGAAGCCGTCCGCCGGCTCCTCGCCGACCTGGACACCGGCCGCACCCCCGGCGCGTTGGCCACCGCGGTGCTCACGGAACTGATGGGCAGCGCCGAGATCGCCGCCCGCCCCCGGGACACAGTGGACTCCACCATCCAGGCGGTCACCCGACGGCCACCGATCGAGCTGGCTCGACTCGCCCCACTTGTCGTCACCGCCGCCACCGATGGCGAACCGGTGGCCACCGCGCTCGTCGCCGAAGCCGCCGCGCACCTGGCCGCGAGCGTCGGCCGGATCCGCCCAGCCGGAGCCACGACACCGGTAGTGCTCGGCGGCGGACTGCTCACCGGGGACACGCCGCTGGCCACCGCCGTCCGCGCCGAGATCGCCCGGCACTGGCCGGACGCGCCGCTGCGCACCGCAGGCGACGGTGCCGCCGCGGCGGCGTGGATGGCCGCCCGCGACCTGCCCGAAGTGACCGACCCAACCGCCCTACACGCCCGCCTCTTCCCCACCCCCTGACCACCGCCCCACCGCACCCGCACCCCGCCCCGCCCCGCCCCGCCGCCCCGCCACGCCGCCACCCCCAAGATCCGCACACTTTCGGTGAAGTTGCTGCCTCAGCGCGCCGCGAGGCAGCAGTTTCACCGAAGTTGCGCGGATCTTGGATGGCAGAGAGGGAGGCCCAGCCCGACAGGCGCTACTTGAGTTGGCCTGCCGTCAGGCCGGCCTGGACCTGGCGCTGAAAGGCCACGTAGACGGCGAGCACCGGCAGCACCGCGATGCTCAACCCGGCGAACAACCGCGCGTAGTCGCCGGCGTAGCCCTGGCTCACCGACAGCGCGAACAGCCCCTGGGCGAGCACCCACTTGGACTCGTCGCCCTGCATCAGCACCTGCGGCAGCAGGAACTGGTTCCAGTGGCTGAGGAAGTTGAAGATCGCGACACTGATCAATCCCGGACGTGCCATCGGCAGCATCACTCGGAAGAAGAGCCGGAAGTGACCGCAGCCGTCGACCATGGCTGCCTCCGCCACCGAGGTGGGCAGGGTCCGGAAGAACGCGGTAAGGAAGAACACCGTGAACGGCAGTGAGTACGCCGAGTACACGAGGATCAGGCCTGTCCAGGTGCCGAAGAGCCCGGCGTTGCGGACCACGAAGAACAGCGGCACCAGCGCGAGGAACACCGGAAACATCAGCCCACCCACGAACAGGTAGTAGACGAACTGCCGGCCGCGGAACTCGTACCGGGCGAAGACGTACGCGGCCGTGGCGCCGGTAAGCATGGTGAGGCTGACCGAGCCGGCGACGACGACGAGGCTGTTGAGGAAGTACCTGCCGATGTGCGCGCCGGTCCAGGCCCGCGCCCAGTTGTCCCAGTGCAGCGCCCCGGGCAGCCCCCACGGGTCGGCGAGGATCTCGCCGTTGCTCTTGAACGAGCTGAGGAACATCCACAGCAGCGGCAGTACGGTGAGCAGGCCCCAGAGCAGCAGGAAGCCGTGCGAGAGGGTGTTTGCGACGCCGAGTTCGCGCCGCACCGGGCGGTCCCGGCCGGTGGTCGACGTCGGCGCTGAGACGGCTGGCTGGTCCACAGTGGTCACGAGTACTCGATCCGATCGCGCCGGCCGACCCGCAGTGACAGCACCGCCACCGAGAGGGTCAGGAAGAACATCACCACGCCGATCGCCGAGGCGTAGCCGAACTTTGTCTCACTGCCGAAGGCGGTGTCGTACATCCGCACGCCGATCACGTCGGTGGAGAAGTTCGGCCCGCCGTTGGTCATCAGCTGTACGAGGATGAACCCGTCAAGAGCGAAGATGGCCAGGTAGACCCAGGCGACCTGCACGGTGTCCCAGAGCAGGGGCAGGGTGACCCGGCGCAGCGTCGTGAACCGGGACGCGCCGTCGAGCAGCACCGCCTCGTAGATCTCCTTGGGCACTGCCGACATCGCGGCGCCGAACAGCACGACGTAGAAGCCGACGTTGCTCCACACCATCACCGCCAGCACGCACCAGAAGGCGGTGGCCGGGTCACCGAGCCAGGTGGGAGCGGGCAGGCCGAGCCCGTGCAGGGCGGCGGTGAGCAGACCCTTGTTGGGGTGGTAGACCTCCTTCCACAGCAACGCGATGATGACCACGGAGAGCACCTGCGGGAAGAAGTACACAGTCCGGTACAGCGCGCCACCGCGTACACCTGTCACGCCGGCGCGGCCCTTGCGCCCGCCCAGGGCGAGCATCGTGGCGAAGAAGAGCCCGAGCACGATCGTCAGCACGGGCACCAGGGCCAGCAGGATCGCGTTGTTCTTCAACGCGTTCCAGACGTAGTCGTCGTGCCACAGGGCTTTGAAGTTCGCCAGGCCGACCGGGTTGGCGTCGGCCGAGTAGCCGAGCCAGTCGGTGGTGGAGATCTGGAATGCCTGAAGGTACGGCGAGACGACGAAGACGACGTAGAGCAGCACCGGCGGCACCAGGAAGGTGACGATCAGCGGCCACTTGCCATGTTTCACTGTGGACCTCTCCCGGGGTGCGGCCGGCGGGAGCTGGTGCGCCCCCGCCGGCCGGGCTGTTCAGGCCGCTCGCTTGTACTTCTTGATCGAGCTGTCCTGGGCGATCGAGTCGGCACCCTTCTGGCACTGTTCGAGGAACTCCGCCGGGCCGATCCGGCCGCTGAAGAACTCGCCGCAGGCGGCGTCGACGAGGTTGCGCTCCAGCTTGCGGTAGTAGTTGTTGTAGACCCAGTTGAAGCCGTTCGTGCCGGACGCGTCGAGCGCCTTGACGACGGTCGTCAGCCCGTACGGCAGCTCCACGCCCTCGGTGGCACCGGCGACAACTGTGAGGCTGGCGACCTTCTTTGTGAAGTCCTGTGCGCCCTTGCGGGACAGCATGGTCCGGAAGTATTCAAGGCCACCGGCGACGTTGCGGGCCTTGGCGGGCACCATGAACGGCTCGCCGGCGGTGCCGCGGATCGCCTCGTACGGCAGCTTGTCGCCGCTGCCCAGACTCGGGGTCGGCGCGATTGTCATGTTGAACCCGGCGGGGGTGACGTCCTTCTGCTCGCTCTCCAGCCAGGAGCCGCAGGAGATGAACGCGGCCTTGCCCTGGCACCAGGCGGTCTGGGACTGCTTGTGGTCGAGCCCTGGGGAGCCCTCCAGGATGAACTTGTCCTTGACGATCTGGTGCCACGCGTCGGCGGCGGTCCTCATCGACTCGGACTTCCAGGCGTTGGGCTCCAGGTTGTCGATCGCGGTGGCCACCGAGGGCCCGCCGAGCTTGATGGCTGTGGCGATGAGCGGCCAGCTCATGTAGCGCGGGTGCAGGCCCGCGTACGTCCAGGGGGCGATGCCGGCGGCCTTTATCTGCTTGCACAGGGCGATGTGGTCGTCCCAGGTCTTGGCGTACTCCCACTTGCGTTCGGTGAACAGCTTCTCGGAGTACCAGATGCCGTACGCGGTGTAGGTGTAGTTGAGCACGAGGAACTTGCCGTCGTACGACCCGACCTCGACAGCGCCGGGCAGCAGGGTGTCCTTGACGGTCTTGCCGGGCACGTCGAGGCTCGGCGCGGCGAGCAGCTCGCCCAGGTCGGCGATGGCGTTCTGGCTGACCAGGCCGTTGAAGTCGATCTGGCCGGCGCCGGAGTTGTTGACCACGTCCGGTGGGGTGCCGTCGACGAAGCGCGGCTGGAGGGTCTTGCTGATCTCCTGGGTGGCGGAGTGCTTGATCTTCGCCTTCGGGTACTTCTCGGTGTACATGGCCTCGTGGGCCTTGGCGTACTCCTCGCCGAACCCGCCGCCGAAGATCACGACCTCGAGTGGCGCGTCCTCCTTGACGCCGAGCGGGTTGTCGGCGCTCTTGGTGCCCTTGTAGGTCTCGGTATCGTCCTTGTCGCCGCCGCCGGTGGCGCAGCCGGCAAGCAGGCCGGCTGCGGGGGTGGCCAGCAGGCCGGCCGCGGCGCTGCGCCGCAGAATGTCACGCCTGTTCATGAGGTCTCCTCGGGTCGGGTCGGGCGGGCCACCGGTGCTGGGGGAAGGGCGTCCGCCACGCGAGGCACGTCGATTCTCTTCAGCTCACTGGTTGTTGCTGAAGAATTTCTACGACAGCCGGCCCCGGACTTCAAGTCCTGACTGTCGAACTGTTATCGCCACCGGCCGCCACCGGCTCGCCTAGCCTGGGACGATGCGCCGTCTGCGCCAACTCGCCGAGCGCACCCCGGCCGGACGCGAGCGGTACGTCGACCTGCTCCGCGCGCTCGCGATCACCATGGTCGTTATCGGACACTGGGGCGTCACGGTGATCGGGCGGGACACCGCCGGGCGGCCCGTCGGGCACTCCGCGCTCGGGGACCTGCGCTGGGCGTACCCACTGACCTGGCTGGCCCAGGTGATGCCCGTCTTCTTCCTGGTCGGCGGCTACGCCAACGCGGCCTCGCTGACCCGGCTGCGCGCCCGGGGCGGCGACGCCACCGGCTGGCTGCTCGACCGCAGTGCCCGACTCGTCCGCCCCACCAGCACGCTGCTGCTCGTGCTCACCGGCGCGGCGGTGGTGGCCCGGCTCCTCGACGCCGACCCGACCCGGGTCCGCGAGGTGTTCTGGTTCGCCACCATCCCGCTGTGGTTCCTGGTCGCCTACCTGGCCGTGGTCGCGCTGACCCCACCGATGTACGCGCTGCACCGCCGCTTCGGCCTGGCCGTCCCGCTGGTGCTGGTCGTCCTGGTGGGCCTCGGCGACCTGGCCCGGATGACCGGGCCGGAGGAGCTGAGCTACGGCAGCTACCTGTTCGGCTGGATGGCCGTACACCAGCTCGGTTTCGCCTGGTACGACGCTCGCGACACACCGCCCACGGCCGGGGCCGCACCGCCGTCGGCCGCCGCCGAGACCGCCGGCCCGCCGACCCACGACCATTCGGGGGTACGTCGACGACGACTGCCCACCTCCAGACGGGCCGGGCTCGTCTTCCTGGCCGGCGGGCTGGCCGCCGTACTGCTGCTCACCGGGCCCGGCCCGTGGCCGGTGGCCATGCTGCACGTGCCCGGCGAACGCCTGGACAACTCCAGCCCGCCCAGCCTCGCACTGCTGGCCGTCGCCGCCGCCCAACTCGGCCTGGTCCTGCTGCTACGCGGCCCGGCCGGACGCCTGATGCGCCGCACCGGCCCGTGGCAGCTGGTGATCGGGGTCAACCTGGTGGTGCTGACCGTCTTCCTCTGGCACCTGGCCGCCGCGATCCTGCTGATCGGGCTGCTCGACGCCACCGGCACCCTGCCCACCCCTGCCGTCGGCTCCGGCGCCTGGTGGGCGTGGCGCGTCCCGTGGCTGCTGCTGCTCGCGGTCGTCCTGGCGGTGCTGGTCGCCATCTTCGGGCCGGTCGAGGCGCGCAGCGCCCGGCACCGCACCGCCCGCCGGGCGGGCCGGGGCACCTGGGCTCGCAGAGTACTGACCGTGGCCGGGTACGCCGCAGTGGTGGTCGCGCTGCTGATCAACAGCGCCACGGCGGAGCAGGTACCCGAGCCGCTCGGCACGCCCGCCCCGGCACTGCTGACCTACCTGGCCGGGGCGGGCGTGCTGCGGCTGCTCAGGTCTGGGTGGGGAACCCGAGGTTGACCCGCCGTGTCGACCTCGGTGGACGTGCCACCGGCCCGCTTGCCATCCACGAAGTGCCCGATGGTCAGGCCGCCGCCTCCGCCGACGAGCGGATCGCGTCGACGAGGATCGCCAGGCCCTCGCGGGCCTCCTCCTCGGTGAGCGTCAACGGCGGCCCCATCCGCAGCACGTTGCCGTACAGGCCGCCCTTGCCGGCGAGCAGGCCACCGGCACGGCACGCCTCGAAGACCCGGTTGGTAAGCGCCGGGTCCGGCTCACTGGTGCCCGGCACGACGAATTCGACGCCGAGCATCAGCCCCTTTCCGCGTACCTCGGCGACGCAGTCGAGGCCGCCCACGGCGGACCGCAGGCCGTCGGCGAGGATCGCGCCGACGCGGGCCGCGTTCGCCTGGAGGTCGTGCGCGATCAGGTAGTCGAGCACCGCGTTGCCGGCCGCCGTCGAGATCGGGTTGCCGCCGAACGTGGAGAAGCTGATCCCCGGCACCGACTCCAGCACCTCGGCCCGACCGACCACGCCCGCGAGGGCGAAGCCGTTGCCGACGCCCTTGGCGAAGGTGAGCAGGTCCGGCGTGATGCCGTGGGCCTGGTAGCCCCAGAAGTGCTCGCCGGTACGCCCCCAGCCGGTCTGCACCTCGTCGGCGATGAACAGGATGCCGTGCTCGTCGAGGATCTTCTTCCAGCCCGCGAAGAGCCCGTCCGGCGGGTGCACGAAACCACCGACGCCCTGGATCGGCTCGGCGATCAACGCGGCAACGTCGCCTGTGGTCTGGGTGGCAAGCACCTCGCGCAGGTCCTCCACCGCCGCGTCGACCTGCTCGGCGGCGCTGAGCCGGGCCAGCAGACCACGCACCCGGTCACCCGAGTGCAGCCAGGCGACCTGCAACGGGTTGAGGCCGCTTGCCGACCAGGTGCGGTTGCCGGTGACGCCCATCGCCGCGTACGACCGGCCGTGGTAGCTGTTGCGCACCGCCAGGATCTGGTGCGAGCGGCGGTAGTTGGTGGCCACCAGCAGCGCCGCCTCGTTCGCCTCGGTGCCCGAGTTGGTGAAGAAGACCCGGGCGTCCGGGATGCCGGAGCGCTGCGCGATCTTCTCGGCCAGCTCGACCTGCTGGCGGATCAGGTAGAGCGTCGAGGTGTGCACGATGCCGGTGGCGAGCTGACGCTCGACGGCCTCCCGGATCTCCGGGATGTCGTAGCCGACCATGTTGGTAAGCACCCCGCCGAAGAAGTCCAGGTAGGTGCGACCCTGGGCGTCGGTGACCCGGCGGCCCGAACCGGAGACCAGCTCGATCGGCTCGGCGTAGTAGAGCGGCATCCAGGACGGCAGCACAGCCCTGTGCCGTGCCAGCAGGTCATCGGTCATCGGGGCAAACCTTTCGACGGCGTACGCGGATACCGCACGGTCCCACCGCCGGCCAGTATGGACAACTGCCACTGTGTAGCGCAGCTGGCGCGCCCTCCTGACAGTGCGTCAGGGCACCCGGTCCGCGCCGTACAGGGCCGCCGCACCGGTACGATCCGGCGGTGCCTGAGCTGCCCGTACCGCTGCCCCGCTGTGCGCCGGGTGAGCCCACCGCAGGCATCGCCGCCTGGGTGTGCGCGGACCCGGTCCGCCGCCTGGTCGCACACTTCGGCGGCACCTGGCCCGACGGCGACCTCACCGATGTGCTCCGCTTCCTCGACGAGTTCTCCGCCCGGCACTGGGACTTCCGCGCGGGCCGGGAGCGGCCCGACGCACGGGAACCCGACCTCGACCCGGCCACCGCCGCGCTGGTGCTCGCCTCGGCCGCCGCGCTCGGGCTGATCCGCCCGGCGCGGCCGACCCGCGGCGCGTACGCCCACCTTGTGGTGCTCGGCGGCCTGGCGCACGCCTGCGTACGCCGCGTCGCCTACGCCGCGCACCTGCTGCGTGCCGGGCTGACGGTCGACGGCGAGGTGGCGGTGCTGGGCAGCTTCCGGCCGCTGTCCGAGTGGGAACGCGCGACGCTTACCGACGCCGGCCTGCCAGTCGACGACACCGAGGTGGACGTGCTGGACACGACGGTCCGGCGGGTGTTCGGGGTGGCCGAGCCGGCGGAGCACGACGGGATCGACGCCGGACACCCGCACCACTCCTGGTCGTCGCGGACCTACCGGCCGGCGGGTCTGCCACCGGTGCGGGTGCTCGCCGCGCCGTCGAGCGAACCGCACCGGCGACGGGCGCACACCGCCGACACGCAGCGGTTCTGGGCCGGGCACGCGCAGCTCGCCCCGGGCGACGAGGTACTGATGGTCACGGCACCCATCTACGTGCCGTTCCAGCACTGCGACGCGCTACGCACCCTGGCGATCCCGTACGGCTGCCACATCGACACCGTCGGCGTGGACCCGGCGCTCACCGACCCGGCGGCGCTACCCGAGCAGACCCTCACGCCCGGCCGCTACCTCCAGGAGATCCGCTCGGCGATCCGCTCGATGCGCACCCTGCACTCCCCGCTTCACGCGCGCTGACGGCCGGCGGTGTCGGCGACAGCCTGGGCGAAGACCTCCGAGCGGTGCTCGAAGTTACGGAACCGGCCGTAGCTCGGCGCGGCCGGCGACAGCAGCACCACCCCACCGGCCGGAGTCAGCTCCCGGGACAACCGGACCGCGTCGACCAGGTCGTCGACCATCTCGGTTCGCACAGTGGGCAGGCCGGCGAGCGCCTCGACGATGCGGGCCCCGCTGTCCGGGATGCCGATCACCGTCAACTCCCGCTCGGCGAGGTGCTCGGCCAGCGGCGTGTAGTCCAGACCCCTGTCGGTGCCGCCGACGATCACCGTCAACGGCCGCCCGTCGTACGCGTCGATGGCGTGCATCGCCGCGTACGGGCTCGTGGCAAGTGTGTCGTCTACGAACGTCAGCCCGGACGGGTCGGTGATCTCGGTGAGCCGGTGGGCGAGCCCCTGGAACTCGGCGACAGCGATGGCGAGGCTGTCCTTCTCGGCCACCACGTCGATGCCGAGCGCGTCGAGCACGGCCAGGGCCACGCACAGGTTGCCCTCGTTGTGCCGGCCGACGAGCGGCAGCACGGCGCGCGGGAAGAGCGGCTGGTCGCCGAAGTGGAACCACTGGGTGCCGTCCAGGCCGGCGGCGACGTGGGTGGTGTCCGGGCGACCCGCCCGTACCGCCGGCAGCTCTCCCAGCTCGGCGGCGAGCCGAGGATCCGCGCCGTTCACCACTATCGTCTGCGGGTCGTGGGCGAGCAGGTTGAGCTTGTCCCGGTAGTACTCCCGCTCCCCGCCGTGCGCGTCAAGGTGCTCGGGGAACAACGCGGTGACCACCGCCACCCGGGGCGAGTCGGTGAGGTCGCTGCACTGGTAGCTGGACAGCTCCAGCACGTACAGCTCCGACTCGGGCAGGTCGAGGGTCGGCACGCCGATGTTGCCGCCGAAGACGTTCGGCCGACCCATCGCGGTGAGCAGGTGGCTGATCAGACTGGAGGTGGTGCTCTTGCCCTTGCTGCCGGTGACCCCGACGGTGCGCGCGGCGTGGTCGGCCATCCACAGCGCGGTGCCCTGGGTGACCGGAACGCCCCGTCGGCGCAGCTCGACGAGCCAGGGATGGGTCTGCGGCACACCAGGCGAGCGAACCACCACGTCTGCGGCGGCCAGCCGTTCGAACCCCGCCTCGCCGGTGACAAGCGGCGCCGCCTCGGCCAGCGGGCCGTCCCAGGGCAGCGACAGGAAATTGGCGCTGTCGTCGACGGCGACCAGATCGGCGGGGCCGTGCGCGGCGATCGCTGTCACAGCGGCCCGGCCCTCCCGACCGGCCCCCCAGACGGCGACGGTACGTCCGCGCAGGTCAGACAGGCGCAAGGGACTCTCCTCAGAGATCGCGGCGGCGACTGGACGGGCCCGGTCCGGACACGGCCGGACGAACCAGGGCCTAGTATGGCGTGTGCCCAACGAGCAACTCCGGCGGATGGACGCCTTCAGCTTCCCGTCCTACTCGATCGACTTCGTCACCGGCGAGGTGTTGTTCGACTACGCGTTGACCGGCCCGGCCGGCGAGCAACGATTCACCGAGGTGATCAACCTCCCGTTGCCGACGGAGCCGCCGTCGGACGAGACGGCTGCCACCCTCGGCCGCGTGTTGGAGCTGCTGCACCTGGTCGCCGGGGTCAGCTACTACAAGGCCGCCGCGCCGCCCCGCCTGGTGCTGCCGGCGCCGCTGGGCGCGGCCACCGTCGACTACGTCACCGCCGTCTACACCAAGGGCCTCGCCGAGTACGCGTACCGCAACCAGCTGCCGCACGTGCTCCACCTGCGCCCGGAGGTGCCCGCGGGTTCGCCGGAGCCGCCACGGGTGTACGACAACTCCGACCGTCGCCCGCTCTCCGCTGTCGGTGGTGGCAAGGACTCCATCGTCAGCCTGGAGGCGCTGCGCCGGGCCGAGATGGACCCGGTGCCGTTCTCGGTCAACCCGAACCACGTGATCGTCTCGGTGAACGAGGCGTCCGGGCTGACCCCCCTCGCCGCCCGGCGGCGCCTCGACCCGGCGCTGTTCGACCTGAACGCGGCTGGCGCGCTGAACGGCCACATTCCGGTCACCGCCATCAACTCGCTGATCGCGGTCGCCACGGCCGTCCTGCACGGGCTGGGTCCGGTGGTGATGTCCAACGAGCGCTCGGCGTCCGACCCGAACCTCGTCTGGGACGGCCACGAGATCAACCACCAGTGGTCGAAGGGCGTCGAGGCCGAAGGGCTGCTGCGCTCGGCGCTTGCCGAGCACGCCGGCCTGACCGAGCCGTACTTCTCCCTGTTGCGCTCGCTGTCGGAGCTGCACATCGCCAGGTTGTTCGCCGAGTTCACCCGTTACGACGACGTGGTGACCAGCTGCAACGCCGCGTTCAAGCTGCGTGACGCGAGCGAGCGATGGTGCCGGAACTGCCCGAAGTGCCGGTTCGTGTTCCTGGCCATGGCGCCGTTCATGCCACGCGAGCGGGTCACCCACATCTTCGGTGGTGACCTGCTTGCCGACGAGTCGCAGATCCCCGGCTACCGGGAGCTGCTGGGCGTGGACGGGCACAAGCCGTTCGAGTGCGTGGGCGAGGTCGAGGAGTCGGTGGTGGCCCTCGGCCTGCTCGCCGAGCAGGACCAGTGGCGCGACGCCCCGGTGATCCGGGCCCTGGTGGAGGCCGTCCCCGCGACAGCCTGGTCCGCGGTGGCCACCTCCGACGTCTTCACCCCCGGCGGCCCCAACCACATCCCTCCGGCCTACGCGAAGACCCTGCCCTGACCCCTGCCCTCAGCCGCGTCCGGCGGCTGGGGGTTCAGGGGGTACGCACTGCCTCCAGGGCCAGGAGGGCCACGTGGAGGGAGAGGCAGGCTTCCACGGAGTCGAGGTCGACGTCGAGGATGCGGGCGATGCGGGCCAGGCGCTCGTAGAAGGCCGGCCGGGACAGGTGGGCGGCGGCGGCACCGGCGGTCTTGTTGCGCCCCTGCTCCAGGTACGCGCGCAGGGTGTCGAGCAGCCGCTCGCGGGGGTGCCGGGCGTCGTACTCCAGCAACGCGCCGAGTTCCCGCTCCACGAACGTCTGCAACCGGGGCTCGTCGCGCAGCAGGTGTAGCAACCCGGCCAGGCCGACGTGCGGCAGCCGGAAGACCGGCAGGTCACGCCGGTCCCGGCGGGCCGCCTCGGCGATCTGCCGCGCCTCGACGAGCGACCGCCGCGCCTCCCGCAGGCTGCTCACCCCGGACCCGGCCGCCACGATCAACCCGTTCGGGGCGCCGCCGGCAGCCCGCGCCAGATCCGCGGCGTTCTCGACGGCAGTGGTGGCTCTTGTCGGCTCGATGCCGGCGGTCGCGCGGACCGCGCCGGTGTCGAGGCGTACCCGGCGAAGGGCGCTTGCGAACGCGGACAGCGCGCGGTCCTCGGCGGCCGGGTCCGGCAGGGCAAGCAGGGCGCCCACCGAGTTGTCGTCGACGGCGCTTGTCAGCCCGGTCAGCTTCGCCTCCCGCAGCGCCTGGCCGACGGCCTCGGACAGGTCCCGCAGTCGGGCCTGTCCGTCCTCGGGGCGGCCCTCCGCGGCGGGGTCGTCGGCGCGGTGCCGGACCAGCACGCCGACGAGGTGCCGACGGTCGAGCACCACGCCGAGCGCCTTGGCGCGCAAGGCGACCTCGTCCACCGGTCGGGAGTGGTCGAGCAGGGCGGTCAGCAGGGTGCGGTGGATCTGCCGTTCCAGCCCCTCGGCGTCGCGGCGGATCAGCCGGCCCAGCGCGAGGGTGGACGCGGCCCGCTCGATCAGGATGGTGAGCCGGGTGGGTGGTCCGGCGTTCGGTGGCGTCGACTCACCGGCCGGTCGGGTGGGCAGTTCCCCGCCAGGCGGCCAGCGCATCAGCAGCCGCCCCCAGTCCTGCCCCCGGGCGCCGACGACAGTCACCAGCCAGCCGCTGTCCGGGTCGTACGCCGTCCGCCCGGCAGGCCGGATCCGCCGGGAGTGCTGCTCCCAGCCGTCCAGCAGCAGTTCGGCGCTCTCCCCCGCCGGGTCGTACCCGAGGACCTGCCGGGACAGGTTCTCCAGCACCACCGGGCACCCGGACAGGTCGGCGGCCTGCCGGATCACCTCGGCGGCGTCGGCGCCCTCGACGGAGAGGTCGGTGAACCGCTGGTGAATCTCCTCGGTGGCCCGCAGTTCGGTAAGCTGCGCGTCGACGATGAGCGCGTGCACCGCCTCGGTGATCCGTACGAACGGGGTGGCCCGGCGTAGCTCGACAAGAGGCAGCCCGCGCCGCTCGGCGGCGGCGATCATCACCCGGGGCACCCCGCTGCCGTAGCGGCGGCCCAGCTCGACGACGAGCCCGGACACGCCGACGTCGGCGAGGTCGCCGATGAACGCGCGCAGCCCCGCGTCGTCGCCGGGCAGCCCGATCCCGGTGGTGAGCACCAGCTCCCCACCGCCGAGCAGGCTGGCGATGTCGGGCACCTCGGCGACGTGTACCCAGCGGACCCGACCGTCCAGCCCAGCCTCCCCGGCGACCACGCGCGGCGTACCGTGGCGGACCGGGTCCAGGGAGAGGACCTCACGGACGGTAGGGAACACGGCCGACACGCTACCGTCCGTGACGCCGGATCACGACATCTGACGGCGGCCGTCACCAGGGGTCGTCGCGGCTCAACTCCCAGCAGGCGACGGCGGTGGCGGCGGCGACGTTGAGCGAGTCGACGCCACGACGCATGGGGATGACCACGCGGGCGTCGGCGGCGTCCATCGCGGCCCGGGTCAACCCGGCGCCCTCGGCGCCGAGCAGCAGCGCCGAGCGGGCACGCTGGGCGGCGTCGAGGCGTTGGATCGGCACGGCGTCCGGCGCCGGGGTCATCGCCAGCACGGCGAACCCGGCCGCCTGGACCTCGGCGAGCGCGTCCGGCCAGGGGTCAAGCTTCGCGTACGGCACGGCGAACACCTCACCCATGCTGACCCGCACGCTGCGCCGGTAGAGCGGGTCGGCGCAGCTCGGCGAGAGCAGCACGGCATCCACGCCGAGCGCCGCGACTGCCCTGAAGATCGCGCCGAGATTCGTGTGGTTGTTGACGTCCTCAAGGATCACCACCCGGCGCGCGGCGGCGAGCACCTCGGCCGCCGTCGGCAGCGGCCGGCGGTGGAACGACGCCAGCACCCCCCGGTGTACGTGGAATCCGGTGGCCTTCTCCAGCACGTCCTGCGTTGCCGCGTAGACGGGCGCGTCGCCGGTGTCCAGGTCGGCGAGTTGGTCGATGCGCTTGGCGTCCACCAGGTACGACCGGGCCGGGTAGCCGGCGCGCAGCGCGCGGCGCAACACCAACTCGCCCTCGGCGATGAACAGGCCGTGCGGCGGTTCCCAGCGGGTACGCAGCTCGACGTCGGTGAGCGCACGGTAGTCGGCGATCCGGTCGTCGTCGGGGTCGGTGATCTGGTGGACGGGCACCCGACGATTCTGCCGGACGGCCACCCGGGCGCTCCGCCGCCCGCCTTTCGGGGCGTTTTGTCCGGCGAAGAACGGGAATGGCCGGCGGAGCATCGGACGCGACGGGAAGGACCAGTCAGGTGAGCGCTGATCACCCACCGCCGGGCGAAGCGGGCACTCTGCCACGTCGCCCGACCGTCGCGGACCACATCGTCTCCCGCCTGTTCAGCTGGGGCGTACGCCGCTACTTCGGCTACCCCGGCGACGGCATCAACGGCCTCACCTCCGCGTTGCAACGCACCAGCGGACGCGCCCAGTTCATCCAGGTGCGGCACGAGGAGACCGCCGGGTTCGCGGCGTCCGCGCACGTCAAGTACGGCGGCGGGCCGCTGGGTTGCGCGCTCGTGACAAGCGGGCCGGGCGCCATCCACCTGCTCAACGGCCTGTACGACGCCAAACTCGACCACCAGCCGGTGGTCGCCCTGGTCGGGCACACGGCTGTCACGGCCGAGGGCGGCGGCTACTACCAGGAGGTCGACCTGCTGGCTCTCTACAAGGACGTGGCCTCGGGCTTCCTGGCGCAGCTCGACCACCCGGCGCAGGTTCGCCACCTTGTCGACAGGGCGTGCCGTACGGCGCTGGCCCGGCGTACCGTCACGGCGCTGGTGCTGCCCTCGGACCTCCAGGACGAGCCCGCCATCCCGGACCCACCGCATGCGCACGGCTACTACCACACCAGCAACGTGCCGAGCAGCACGCCGACGGTGCCACCGGAGGCGGACCTGCGCCGGGCCGCCGAGGTGCTGCGCGGCGGGCACAAGGTCGCGATGCTCGTCGGCCAGGGCGCGCTCGGGGCGCAGGACGAGGTCCGGGAGATCGCCCACCGGCTCGGCGCCGGGGTGGCCACCGCGCTGCTCGGCTTCACCGCAGTGGACCACCGGGAACCGTGGGTGACCGGCGCGATCGGGCTGCTCGGCACCCGGCCGAGCTGGAAGTTGATGAACGACTGCGACCGGCTGCTGATCGTGGGCAGCAACATGCCGTACTCGGAGTTCTATCCACCGCCGGGGCAGGCCCGTGCCGTGCAGATCGACCTGGACGGCTCCCAGCTCGGGCTGCGTTACCCGACCGAGGTGAACCTGACCGGCGATGCCCGGCCCACCCTGCGGGCGCTGCTGCGCGAGCTGGGCCCCGGCCCCGGGCCGACCGCCTGGCGGGCGGAGATCGCCACTGCCACCTCGGCGTGGCGGCGGGCGCAGCGGGACCTGGCCGAGCAGAGCGCCGACCCGGTAAACCCCCAGTTGCTGTTCAGCGCCCTCAACGACCGGCTGCCCGACGACGTGATGCTCGCCGTGGACTGCGGCACCGCTACCGCCTGGTACGCACGGCACGTGCAGGTCCGGCCCGGCATGTTGGCAAGCCTCTCCGGCACCCTGCTGTCGATGGGTGGCGCCATGCCGTACGCGCTGAGCGCGAAGTTCGCCCACCCGGACCGGCCGCTCGTGGCGCTGATCGGCGACGGCGCGATGCAGATGAACGGGGTGAACGAACTCATCACGGTTGCCAAGTACTGGCGCGGCTGGGCCGACCCGCGGTTCGTGGTGCTGGTGCTCAACAACCGGGATCTGGCGTTCGTCAGCTGGGAGCAGCGCTCAAGCGAGGGAACCCCGATGTTCCCGGACAGTCAGCAGTTGCCGGACATCGGCTACCACCAGTGGGCGCAGGTGCTCGGGCTGCACGGCGAGTTCGTCGACGACCCCGCTCAGGTGCCGGGCGTCTGGGACCGGGCGCTCGCCGCCGACCGTCCTGTGGTGATCAACGCGCTTGTCGACCCGGCCGAACTGATGCTCCCGCCGCACTTCACCCTCGAACAGGCGCGCAACACGGCGGCTGCGGTGCTGCGGGGCGACACCGACTGGGCCGGGATCATCAGGCGCGGCCTGCCATCGACGATCAGCACCTACCGTCCTCGCCGTCGGGAGCGCTGACCGGGGCCGACAGGGCTTCCCGCGTGGTCTGGAGGATCTCCTCGGACAGGGGCGTCTGGCCCGTCGCACGGGCCAGCATGAGCGCACCGACCATCGTCGCGAGATCGAAGATGGCGCGCTGGCGGGCCTCGGTAGCGCCCCGGCCGGACGCGTCCTCGATGCCGGTCAGCCGCTTGAGGGTCTCCTGGACACCTGTCGCGTACGACACGCGTAGCGGACTGCCAGCGGACGCCCGGGCGGCGTCGGCGGCCAGCGCGGTGTTGGCGCATCCCGTGCCGGGTGTGTCGCGGTGCTCGGCCGACAGGTAGTGCCGCAGCAGCGCGGAGCGCGCCTCTGCCCGGTCGGGTAGGTCGTCGGAGAGCCGGTCCAGCAGGGCAAGGAGTTCACCGAACGCCGTCGTGGCGGCGATGCCCAGCAGCTCGTCCTTGGAGCTGAAGTGCTTGTAGAAACCGCCGTGGGTGAGCCCTGCCGCGCCCATGAGGTCCTGGACGCTCATCCCCGCCGCCCCGCGCTCACGGAGCAGCTTCGAGGTGGCGGCCACCACTTCCTCGCGGTGCCTCGCCGCCTCGGCACGTGACGTCCTGCCCATCGCGATTCCCCTCTCCCCGTTTCCCAACTATAGAGGATGACCCTAATCCAAAACTTGTCGCCGGCGTCCTCGGCCGTTAGATTATTGCCGTCATCCAAAACGCCCTGATGATCGGAGATCACCATGAGCACCTACCTGATCAACCACCTGCGCATCCCCGGCGGCGTCCCGAACGAGGCGGGGCTGTCATACCTGGAGCAGGTCGAGGCCACAGTGCACCCGTACGGCGGCAGGTGGCTCGCCCAGGGCGAGGGGGACGTGGTCGAGGGGGCCTGGCCGGGGTCCGTCGTCCTGATCGAGTTCCCCACCCGCGCCGATGCCGAGAACTGGTACAACTCGCCGGAGTACCAGGCGATCCTGCCCCTGCGGACCAACAACGCGATCTCGGACATCATCCTGATCGACAGCCTGGCCCCGGACTTCACAGTCGCCGGGTTCGCCAAGCAGGTACGCGCCGCGGTCGCCGCCGCCCGCTGAGGATGGCGCGAAGAGCACGGCGGCCCGGCCCAATGTGGGCCGGGCCGCCGTCGAGTTTCGCCGTCAGCCCTGGGCGGTCGAGCTGGAGCCGTCTGCCCTGGGCGGTTTCGGCGGTCGAGCCAGGGCTGTCAGCCACGGCGGTCGAGCCAGCGTTGCAGGGCCGCGCGGGGGTCCTGGCTGGGCTCGCGCTCGCGGTCGGGAGTGGCCGGGGCGCGCGGCACCGGGCGGCGGGGCTCACCTGCCAACTCGCGGCTGGGAGCGGTGAACGCAGTCTCCGGCTGACCCTTGACGGCGGTGCCGATGACCCGGGCAACCGCGTCGATCACCCTGGCCTGCACGGCGGAGCCCACGGAGTCGGTCGGGTCGTCCGGGTTGGCGGCGATGCCCGCGACGGCCACCTGCGGGGTGAAGCCGACGAACGTCTCGGTGGCGTTCTTCTCCGAGCTACCCGTCTTGCCGGCCACCGGCCGACCGTCGAGGATGCGGTTCACAGCAGTGGCGGTGCCGCCGTTGCACTGCCCGTACGGCGACTGCTGGCCCACCGGGCAGCGGGCGGCGTCGGTGGCAGCGCGGGCCACGTCGGCGTCCAGGACCCGCTTGCAGGACGGCTCACCGACCGGCACCTTCGCGCCCGTCGCGTCGGTCACCGAGACCACCGGCACCGGCGTGCAGTAGGTGCCCTCGGCGGCCACCGTGGCGTACGCGTTCGCCAGGTCCAGCGGGGTCGTGGCGGCCACGCCCAGCGTGAACGAACCCCAGTTGGCGGCGTTGTCCTTGGCGAACGCGGCGTCAGACTCGGCGCGGAACGTGATGCCGAGGCGCTGTGCCATCTCCACCACCTTGTCCTGGCCGACCTGCTCGGCGAGCCAGACGAAGTAGGTGTTCACCGAACGGCCGAAGCCGTCCCACATCATCCGGTACCCGTCCATCCAGTCCGGGTTGGCGTTGACCGGGCACCAGCGGCCGTCGCAACTGCCCGGCCCCTCCGCCGCGTACCGGGTGCGCAGCTTGGCGGGCGCGTCGAAGCCCGTGGACAGGGTCCGGCCCGACTCCAACGCCGCGAGCATCGTGAACAGCTTGAACGTCGAACCCGCCTGATACCCGTCCACGCTGGCCCCGCCAGAGATCAGCGGATTGACCGTGTTCGGGTAGTTGGCCTGCCCGTCCGGGTTGTCGGCCAGGCTGTAGTGCCGGTTCACGGCCATCGCCAGCACCTGGCCGGTGCCCGGCTGCACGGCCGCGATCGGCAGGGCGCGCTTGTTGTCGTACCCGTAGACCTTTGTCGCCTGCTGCTGCGCGGTGGCCTGGACCTCCGGGTCAAGGGAGGTGACAACCGTGTAGCCGCCCGAGCGCAGTGCCTGCTCCCGCTCCGCGGCCGTGGCGCCGAACGCGGGCTGGGTCAGCCACCACCGGCGCAGGTAGTCACAGAAGAAGCCCCAGTCGTCGTGCCCCTGCGCCACGGCGGTGCAGCCGTTGGGCTGCGCTGTGGGCTTCAGAGCCAGCGGCTCCGCCTTCGCCTGCGCGGCCTGCGCGGCGGTGATCGCCCCGGTGGCTGCCATCGAATCCAGCACGTACCCCCGGCGGGCCAGCGCCGCGTCCTTGTTCCCGTCGATCGGGCTGTACGCGTCCGGGGACTGCACCAGACCGGCCAGCAGCGCCGCCTCGGCGAGCGTCAACCGCGCCGGAGGCTTGCCGAAGTAGCGCTGGCTGGCCGCCCCGATCCCGTACGCGCCGGAGCCGAAGTAGGCGATGTTCAGGTACCGGTTGAGGATCTCGTCCTTGCTGAGGCTCTGCTCCAGCGCGCTCGCGTACCGGATCTCCTGAATCTTGCGGCCGACCGTGGGGTCGGTGGCGGCGGCCCGCTCCTCGGCGCTGCGCGTGGGGTCGGTCTTGAGCACGTTACGGACGTACTGCATGGTCAGCGTCGAGCCGCCCTGCTCGGTGCCACCGCCCTTGACGTTTGCCACCAACGCCCGGAGCAGACCCCGCACGTCCGCGCCGCCGTGGTCGTAGAACCGCCGGTCTTCCGACGCCACGATCGCCTGCCGCATCACCGGCGCGATGTCCGCAAGCGCGACGTCCGTACGGTTCACGTCGTAGAACGTCGTGATCAGCGTCTTGCTGTCGTTCGCGTAGAGATACGAGCGCTGAGGGGTGGCCGGGGTACGCAGAGCCTCGGGCAGCGCGGCGTACGTGCCGATCGCGGACTGGGCGGCGAACCCGAACAGCAGGTTGCCCGGCAACGCGGCCACGGCCAGGACGAGCCCGGCCAGCAAGCCGGCGAGCAGCACTGTGAACAGCCGCGACAGCGGCGAGCGAGGGGCGGCCATGGTCCCCAGGATTGCCACGAAAGCCACCAACCGACCACCCTCGCGGCCCAACTGTCAGCAACTTCACCGCCCCTGACCAGCACCCGGCCAGTTGATCATGAGGTTGGCGGTGCGCCACGCCGGAACCGAGCACGCCAACCTCATGATCACCGCAAGTGGGCGGGCGCGGACGGCGGGCGGGAGTGGGCGGCGGGTCAGGGGGTCGGGGTCGTTAGGCTGGCGCTTGCGGCGTCGCGGACGGTTTCGCGGGGCATCAGGCGGCCGGAGCGGTAGCCGATGCCGATACCGGCGACCAGCACGAAGATCGCGCCAAACGTCTGTAGCGAGCCGATCAGGGCGCCGCCCAGGCCCAGCAACGGTGCCGCGATGATCAGCATGACGCCGTCGCCGAGGCTGAACGTGCCGGAACGGGCCACCGCCCACCCGGTGAAGAACCAGCCCACGCTGTAGAAGGTGGCACCAACCAGGACAAGCGAACGCGCGGTGGTGCCGAAGACCGGTGTCTGCTCGGTCAGCCCGGCGAAGGGCAGCATGAGTACGGTGCCCGCGATGCTTAGCATCAGCCCGGCCACTGCCACCCGTCGGCTGCGCGTGGCCGCCAGCAAACCGGTGAGGGCAAGCAGCGCGAGCAGGCCGAGCCAGACCGCCGCGACCCAACCGATGAGGTACGCCGCCTGTCCGTCGGCGGGATACGGGTCGTTGCCCACCCCGCCGTCGCTGGCCATCGCGACCACGCCGTAGAGGATGGCGTACGCGGGCAGCAGCCACACCGCGGCGCGTGCGAACCTGCGCAGCGACCAGGCCCAACTGGCGTTTGTCGCCGGCCCCGGCGGGGTCGGTTCGTCGATGAAGGGCAGTACGCCGAAGCCACCGCCGCTGCGCCGGGAGCCCAGTGGGGCGATCGGGTCGTGCGCGCCGGGTACCGGGGCCGAGGACCACGTCCGGTTCACGGGATCCTTCATGCGTCACCTCGCTCGTCCACGAGCGGTGCGAGACGCGCCGGGGCGCCCCGATCACCTGGTCACCACCCGTCCTAGGACCGATCGTGGCAGGCTACGGAGCGCCCCATGAGTCTTTTTCGTATTTACCCGGCCGGTTGGCCGGTGTACGGATCAGCCGCGCTCGCGCTGGTCCGCCGGGTCCTCCATGAGGCTGGTCGGGGACACCGGCTCCGGGGCCGGCAGCCCCTGCGGCTTGTTGCCACCGGTGGCCTGCGCCTCGGCGACGCGTACCTCGTCGTGGATCTGCTGGGCGGCGTCCGCCGCGGCCTGCGCCGCCTCCGCGGCCTCACGCTCCACCTGGCTCGCGTGGTCGGCCGCCTCCGGTGCGGGCAGGTCCCCCACCATCTGGCTCAGCCCACCGAGCGCGCCACCCATGCCCTCCAGGGCCTTGGTCAGCTCGGCCGGCACGATCCAGACCTTGTTGGCGCTGCCCTGGGCGATCTGCGGGAGTGCCTGGAGGTACTGGTAGGCGAGCACCTTCTGGCTCGGGTTCGCCTGGTGGATGGCGTCGAAGACCGTGCGGATCGCCTTCGCCTGACCCTCGGCCTGCAGGATCCGCGCCTGCCGGTCACCGTCGGCGCGCAGCACCGCGGACTGCTTCTCACCCTCGGCCGTGAGGATCTGCGACTGCTTGTGCCCCTCGGCGGTGAGGATCGCCGCCCGACGGTCACGCTCGGCGCGCATCTGCTTCTCCATCGAGTCGCGGATGCTTGCCGGCGGCTCGATCGCCTTGATCTCGACCCGGGTCACCTTGATGCCCCAGCGGCCGGTGGTCTCGTCAAGCACCCCGGAGAGGTGCCTGTTGATCTCGTCGCGGCTGGTGAGCGCCCGCTCCAGATCCAGCGAGCCGATCACGTTACGCAGCGTCGTGACGGTCAGCTGCTCGATGGCCTGGAGGAAGCTGGAGATCTCGTAGGTCGCCCGGACCGAGTCGACAACCTTGAAGTAGAGAACCGTGTCGATCGAGACCACGAGGTTGTCCGAGGTGATCACCGGCTGCGGCGGGAAGCTGACGACCTGCTCCCGCATGTCGACCTTCGTGCGCACCGCGTCGACGAACGGCACCAACAGGTTGAGGCCAGGACTCAGGGTGCGCTTGTACTTGCCGAGCCGTTCCACCACATCCTGGCGCTGCTGCGGAACGATCCGCACCGCCTTCGCCAGGGTCACGACGGCGATCAACGCTACCGCGATGAGCAGCACACCTATGAAGTCCATCCGTTCACCCTCTCGCTTCCGGCAGCTCGCCGGCGGAAGAAACATCGTCCTGCCACACCAGGGCTGTCGCGCCCCGGACCTTTATCACCCGAACCCGTTGACCGGCTTCGAAAGTCTGCGTCGTGTCGTACGCCCGCGCGGTCCACAGCTCCCCGTCGATCTTGACGAGGCCCTCCTCGGCGTTCACCCGCTCCAGCACCAGCGCCGTGGATCCCTCAAGGGCCTCCACACCGAACGGCTGCTCACCGCTCTCCAGCGCCGAGCGGCGGTGCCGCCGGACGACCGGCCGGGCCATCGCCAGGCTCAACGCCGACACCACAGCGAAGACGAGCGCCTGCACGGCCACCGGTGCACCAAGGGCCGCAGCGCCCGCAGCGGCGAACGCGCCGACCCCGAACATGATCAGGAAAAGGGTCGTCGTGAAGATCTCACCGACCGCCAGAATCACACCCAATACGATCCACACCACGGCGTCCACCACCCGATCGTGACACGGAAATGCACGAGCAGCCCACCCGTGATGATCAGTAGGCTCTGCGGAAACAACCGCACGGCCCGTATCAGACCGGCTGAACGAGGAGTTTCCATTGACGCTGGTGCCCGAGACCGCCCGGCAGATCGACATGCAGGTCGCCCGCGCTCAGGCCGACGGCCACGTCCCGTCACTGGTGCTTGGCGTCGTCCGTGACGGCACGGTGGCGCACCTCGCCACCGCAGGCGAACACCCCCGCCCCGGCGTCGACATTCAGTACCGCCTCGGCTCGATCAGCAAGACCATGACCGCCACCCTTGTCATGCAGTTGCGCGACGCTGGCCGGCTCGCGCTGGACGACCCGCTGGAGCGCCACCTGCCGGGAACCGGCGTCGGCGAGATCACAGTGCGCCAGATGCTCGCACACGCCAGCGGCCTGCAACGCGAACCCGACGGCGACTGGTGGGAGCGCGCCGCCGGCGTCGACCTGGCCACCCTGCTCGCCGGCCTCACCGCCGACAAGATCGCTCACCCGCCGCACGCCACGTACCACTACTCCAACCTGGCGTACGCGCTGCTCGGCGGAATGCTCGAACGACTCACCGGGACGCCCTGGATCGACCTCCTCGACGAGCGGATCCTCACCCCGCTCGGTATGCGCCGCACCACCTACTCGGCCACCGAACCGTTCGCCCGCGGCTACGTCGTCCACCCCTGGCACGACACGCTGCGCGAAGAACCCCGCACCGACACCGGGGCGATGGCCCCCGCCGGGCAACTCTGGTCGACAATCGAGGACCTGGGCCGCTGGGCCGCGTTCCTCGCCGACCCCGACCCGTCGGTGCTGGCCGCCGACACCCTGACCGAGATGTGCTCCCCCGTGGTGATCAGCGACCACACGGCATGGACGCACGGGCACGGTCTCGGCCTCGAACTCCACCGGGAAGACAACCGGGTGTACGTCGGGCACGGCGGCTCGATGCCCGGCTACGTCGCCTCGCTGGCAGTGCACCGACCCAGCCGTACCGCAGTTGTCGGCTTCGCCAACTCGTACGGCTTCCGTACCGGGCACATCGGCGCGCTCGGCCGGCAACTGCTCACCCTCGTGCTGGACGCCGAGCCGGCGCCGGTCACCCCGTGGCAGCCGGCCGAGGCCGCGCCGCCCGCCGACCTCGCCGAGTTGACCGGCCGCTGGTGGTGGATGGGCACCTCCATCGAGGTGTACGCCGACAGCGCGGGCGACCTGCACGCCGGCCCGGTCGGCGCACCCGACCTGCGCTTCGTGGCCGCCGGCCCGGACCGGTGGCGGGGCCGCGCCGGCGAGCAGGACGGCGAGATCCTCACCGTCCGCCGCGACGAGCGGGGCCGGGCGGTCGCGCTGGACATCGCGACGTTCGTCTACACCCGCGATCCCGACGACGAGCCCTGAGTCACGCCCACGTTCCGGCGGCGGCTGATCGCCGACGTCCAGCGGCGGCGGTGGTTGTCAGGCCGGCTCGGTGACGAAGTCGATGAGGCGTTCCATCGCGTTGATCAGGGGCGTCTCCACGTCCGCGAAGCTGTTCACCCGGGACAGGATGTGCCGCCACATGTCGGCCGGCTCGGCCACCCCGAGGGCAGCGCAGACGCCCTCCTTCCACGGGCGGCCCGGCGGCACCACCGGCCAGGCCGCGATTCCCAGCGCCGCCGGCTTGACCGCCTGCCAGACGTCGACGTAGGGGTGCCCGGTCACCAGCACGTACGGCGAGTTGACCCGTGCCACGATCCGGCTCTCCTTGCTGCCGGGCACGAGGTGGTCGACAAGCACACCGAGCCGTCGGGTCGGCCCCGGCCCGAAGTCACGCACCTCGGCGTCGAGGTCGTCGATGCCGTCCAGGGGCTCCACGACCACGCCCTCGATCCGCAGGTCGTCACCCCAGATGCGCTCGACGAGCGCGGCGTCGTGAATGCCCTCCACCCAGATGCGGCTGGCCTTGGCGACCTGGGCGCGGACGTTCTCCACCGCCACCGAGCCGGATGCGGTCCGTCGACGGGCCGCAGGCACCGGCGCGCGGGTCGGTCGGCGCAGCGTCACCGGGCGACCGTCGAGCAGGAACGCCGCCGGTAGCAGGGGAAAGTTGCGCCGCTTACCGTGCCGGTCCTCCAGGACGACGGCTCCGGAGTCGAAGCCCACCACCGCTCCGCAGAACCCGGAGTCGGCGTCCTCCACCACGAGATCGGGTTCGGCGTCCACCTCGGGGGTGACCTTCCGTCGCCGCCAGTCCCCCGCCAGCACGTCCTCGCCGTATCGCCCCGCCATGTCGATCACGCTAACGCCGCCAAACCCCAACCCCCACCCCGACACACCCCCCACGCCGCTCCATCCCCGTCGATCATGGAGTTGTGGTGCCCCACGAACCGTAGCTAAACGTCCTCTTTCGGCCACCACAACCCCATGATCGACGCTGGAGGTGGGTGCGGGCTCGCGGGGAGGGCGGGCGGTCGGAGCGGCAGCCGAGACAGGGCCGGTCGTGACCACGTACCCTTTCGGCATGTCCACCCCCGCAACGGGCGCGGCCACACTCGCGCCGCGCCGGTCGAGCCGGTTCGTTGCCTGGGTGCGCGCGTGGCGCGCCGGGTTGGTGCCGTTCGACGAGGTCGCCGACGCCATCGCCGGCGACGAGGAGCACCTCGTTGCGGACGCCCCCGGCACCTGGACCGACGTCCCGCTCGGCGCCGCGCTGCCTACCCTGGCCAAGCTCTCCCCGGACGAGATCCGGCTGGTGCTGCCTGCGCCGGGTGATCCCCGAGGCCTGCCCGGTCCTGGGGACTTCGCAGGTGCGGCGCTGGTGACGGGCGAGGCGGTGGTGGCCGGTGGGCTCGGGTTGATCCCCCAGGTCCGCAACCACACTTCGGGCTCGGGTGACTGTTTCGAGACGGTGCTGTGGCGTGTCTACCCGCTGCCGGCCAACGCACCCGCCGCGTCCCTCGCACTGCCCGGCGCAGCCGAGGCCGAGGCGGAGCTGGCTGCCGCGCTGGCCGAGACCACCGCCGCGCTGACCCGCCTCGACGTCGCCCAGTGGCGGCCCGAGTTGGCCGGGGCGCTTGCCGCGCTGCGCCGCCCCGACGGTGCCACCGACCTGCCGCCGGGCTTCGACCCGCGGGCACGCCGGCTGTTCGCCCGCGCCGCGGTGCTCGACCGGGTGCTCGCCCTGGCCGGCCACGCCGCACCCGGCGGTGCGATCAACAACTACGAGGCGCAGCAACGCGACGCGGCGCTACGACCACTCACCGCGGCCTGCCGGCAGGCCCTCGTCGCCGCCTGCAACGCCCCCCTGCGCCCCTGACCACGCCGCCGCGCGCAGGCATGATCGTGCTCGATCCAGGATGTAGTGGTGTCCAAGTAGGAGCGTTACCACTAAATCCTGGTTGCTGCGCGATCAGCGGCGGCGGGCCGCGACGGGGCGGCCGGCCGACGGTCAGACCTCGTCGAGCAGGTCGGCGACCGAGTTGACGATCCGGGACGGGCGGTACGGGTAGCGCTCCGCCTCGGTACGGCTGCTGATCCCGGTCAGCACCAGGATGGTCTCCAGCCCCGCCTCCAGACCACACAGGATGTCGGTGTCCATCCGGTCGCCGATCATCGCGGTGCTCTCCGAGTGCGCGTTGATGGTGTTCAACGCCGACCGCATCATCATCGGGTTGGGTTTGCCGACGAAGTACGGCTCCACCCCCGTCGCCTTGGAGATCATCGCGGCGACAGAGCCGGCGGCGGGCAGGGCGCCCTCGACGGACGGGCCGGTCACGTCGGGGTTGGTGCAGATGAACCGCGCCCCGTCGTTGATCAGCCGAACCGCCTTGGTGATCGCCTCGAAGCTGTAGGTGCGGGTCTCGCCGAGCACCACGTAGTCCGGAGCGAAGTCGGTGAGCACGTAGCCGACAGCGTGCAGCGCCGTGGTCAGGCCGGCCTCACCGATGACGTACGCGGTGCCGCCCGGCCGCTGGTCGGCGAGGAACTGACCGGTGGCAAGGGCGGAGGACCAGATCGCCTCCTCCGGGACGTCCAGCCCCATCCGGCTCAACCGGGCCGTCAGGTCACGCGGCGTGTAGATCGAGTTGTTGGTGAGCACCAGGAACGGCTTGCCCGAGGAGCGTAGCCTCTTGACGAACTCCGGCGCGCCGGGCACCGGCTGGCCCTCGTGCACCAGCACGCCGTCCATGTCGGTCAGCCAGCTCTGCACCGGCTTGCGGTCCTGCATCGATGATTCCCCGGGGGTGTCGGTGGGCGGTTGGGTCGTCAGGGGCGGCGGGTCGGCACGCAGCAGACAGTGGGGCAGGTGTCCCACATCGGCAGCTCACCCAGGCGGCGGCGCAGCTGCGCACCGTCCGGGTCGGTGCGCTCGGTGACCAGCTCACGGACCATTGCCACGAAGCGCGGGTCGGTGCCCGGTGTGCCGGCCCGGACGAAGTCCAGACCGAGCCGCTTGGCCGTCTCCAACGCCTCGGTGTCCAGGTCCCACACCACCTCCAGGTGGTCCGAGACGAAACCGATCGGGCTTACCACCACGCTTGTCGTGCCGTTCTCGGCGAGGGTGGCGAGGTGGTCGTTGACGTCCGGCTCCAGCCACGGCACCTGTGGCGGGCCGGATCGGCTCTGCCACACCAGGTCGTACTCCAGGTCGGGGGCGGCGGCCGCCGCGACCAGGCGGGCGGCCTCGTGCAGTTGCGCCTCGTACCGGCCGCCGTGCGGGCCGGCGCTGGCCGCCATCGAGGTGGGTACGGAGTGTGCGGTGAACACCAGCCGGGTGGTGTCGCGCCGGGCCGGATCGAGCTGGGTCAGAGCGGCCCGGACAGCGTCCACGTGCGGCTCGATGAAACCGGGGTGGTCCCAGAACTGGCGCAGCTTCTCGATCACCGGCGCGTCGGGGCCGACGGCGGCCCGGGCGGCGGCGATGTCCTCCTGGTACTGCCGGCAGGACGAGTAGCCGCCGTACGCGCTGGTGACGAAGGCAAGGGCGCGGGTGACGCCGTCGTCGCGCATCTGCGTCACGGTGTCGGCGAGCATCGGGTCCCAGTTGCGGTTGCCCCAGTAGACGGGCAGGTCGACACCGTTCGCGGCGAAGTCGGCGCGGACGGCTGCCAGCAGGTCACGGCACTGCTGGTTGATCGGGGACACCCCACCGAAGTGCTGGTAGTGCTCGGCGACCTCGGCCAGCCGCTCGGGCGGCACGCCCCGGCCGCGTGTCACGTTCTGCAGGAAAGGCATCACGTCCTCGGGCCGTTCCGGCCCGCCGAAGGACACCAGCACCACCGCGTCGTACGACATGGCCCCATTGTTCCTCGCCCGCCAGCACACCATCCGGTCGGGGCGGTGACCACTGGATCGCGCCGCGTTAAGAAGGGCCCCTTCCTATGCCTGAGGCGTTAAGAAGGGGCCCTTCCTTACACCCAGGTCAGGCGCCGATGGCGTGGTAGCCGCCGTCGACGTGGACGATCTCGCCGGTGGTGGCCGGGAACCAGTCCGACAGCAGCGCGAGGCAGGCCCGGGCGGCCGGCTCCTGGTCGGTGAGGCTCCAGCCCAGCGGCGCCCGCTCGGTCCAGGCGTCCTCGAACTGGTCGAAGCCCGGGATCGACTTCGCGGCGATGGTGCGCAGCGGCCCGGCGGCGACGAGGTTGCTGCGGATGCCCTGCTTGCCCAGGTGCAGCGCCAGGTAGCGGGATGCGGACTCCAGGCCGGCCTTGGCCACGCCCATCCAGTCGTAGACCGGCCACGCCTTCGTGGCGTCGAAGGTCAGGCCGACCACCGCGCCGCCGGGCGACATCAGCGGCAGCGCCGCCATGGCCAGCGACTTGTACGAGAAGGTGGAGACGTGCAGGGCGGTCGCCACGTCCTCCCAGGGCGCGTCGAGGAAACCGCCGCCGAGGCAGCTCTGCGGGGCGAAGCCGATCGAGTGCACCACGCCGTCGAGCCCGTCGACGTGCTCGCGGACCCGGTCGGCAAGGCTGGCCAGGTGCTCGGCGTTTGTCACGTCCACCTCGATGACCGGCGCCGGCTCGGGCAGCCGCTTGGCGATCCGCTCGACCAGGGATAGCCGTCCGAAGCCGGTCAGCACGACCTGCGCGCCGTTCTCCTGGGCGAGCTTCGCCACCGAGAAGGCGATCGAAGCGTCGGTGATGACGCCGCTGACGAGCAGCCGCTTACCGGCGAGCAGTCCGGACATGCAGGGTTCCTCCGTAATCAAAGGGGGTCAGTGGCCCATACCGAGGCCGCCGTCGACAGGGATCACGGCGCCGGAGACGTACCCGGCGCTGTCGGAGGCCAGCCAGGTCACCACGGCCGCCACCTCGTCCGGGGTGGCCATCCGGCCGGCCGGGATGGACTTGCGGATCTCCGCCTTGCGGTCCTCGGACAGGCCGGCGGTCATGTCCGTGTCGATGAAGCCGGGTGCCACCACGTTGGCGGTGATGTTGCGGCTGCCCAGCTCACGGGTGATCGAGCGGGCCACGCCGACCAGGCCGGCCTTGCTGGCGGCGTAGTTGACCTGCCCGGCGCCGCCGGAGAGACCGACCACCGATGAGATGAAGATCATGCGGCCCCACTTGGCCCGGAGCATCTTGCCGGAGGCCCGCTTGGCGACCCGGTACGAACCGGTGAGGTTGGTGTCCACCACGCCGGTGAACTGCTCCTCGGTCATCCGCAGCAGCAGCGTGTCGTCGGTGATGCCGGCGTTGGCGACAAGCACCTCGACCGGCCCCAGCTCGGCCTCGACGGCGGTGAACGCGGCGTCGACGGAGGCCGCGTCGGTGACGTCGGCGCGTACGCCGAACAGCCCGTCCGGCGCCTCGCCGCTGCGATGGGTGACCGCAACCCGGTCACCCTGCTTGGCGAAGGCCTGCGCGATGGCCAGGCCGATCCCCCGGTTGCCCCCGGTCACCAACACGGTACGGGCCACGGTTCCCCCTTGCTCAGCTGATCTCAGTCGGAGGCGAGCCTAGGCGTTACCGGCAGGTAAGCGCTAACGGGAGAGGCACCTGAGCGGCGCGAAGAGCAAGCCGGAGGTGCGCCGACGGAGGCCCCAGGTGATGCCCTCCGGCTGGACGGTGTCACACCAAAGTACGACACAGGGATCGGACCCTGGTGGCACTCCTCGCGCGGGCTCGGACCGTAGCCTGCTGTGGTGAACCGGCAACCGGCCGCCGTGGCCCTGCGAGCCCTCCGGCAGACCCTGGTCGGCCCCGACACCTCGCCCGCCCGGCCGCTGCTGGCCCGCTGGCCGCGGCTCGCCCGGTACGCCGCCCCGGCCGGTCTGCTCGCCGCCCTCGGCCTCTTCTGGATCACGCTGGCCATCGAGAGCGAGTGGGGTCTGCCGACACCGGTAGCGGTGCTGTTCGCGGCGATGACAGTGGCGCCGCTGCTGGCGCTGCCCCGGCGTCCCCTGCTGGCCTGGCGACTGACGGTGCTGGCCCTGCTGGTGTGCACGTTCAACGCGCCGGCCGAACAGCCCGGTCCGTGGACGGCGCCGCTGGCGCTCGGGTCGATCGCGGTGGTCGCGGTGGTCGTCGCGCGGGTCGACAGACCGGTGCTGGCCTGGGTGGTGGCGATCACCTCGGTGCCGGTGCTCACCCTGGTACGTCCGGCTGACCGGGCCGCCGTCCTGGCGCTGCTCGGCGTGCTGGCGATCGTCGGTGACCTGATCAGGCGCAACCGGCTGTCCCGGCGCGAGCTGGCCGCGCAGACCGAGTTGAGCGAGCGGGAGCAGGAGCGCCGCGCGGTGCTTGAGGAACGCACCCGGATCGCCCGGGAGTTGCACGACGTGGTGGCCCACCACATGTCACTGATCGCGGTGCAGGCCGAGACCGCCCCGTACCGGCTGACGGGCGTGCCAGCGCCGGCCGCCGCGGAGTTCGTCGCCATCGCCGCCTCGGCCCGCGACGCGCTTACCGACATGCGTCGGCTGCTGGGGGTGCTGCGCAGCGAGTCGAGCGACCCGCAGACCGCGCCCCAACCGGACCTCGCCGACCTGGGTGCGATGGTGGACGCGGCACGCCGCGCCGGCCTGCCGGTGACCCTGGACACCGGGCCGCTGGACGAGCAGCAGGTGCCCGCGCCGGTCGGGCTGGCCGCGTACCGCATCGTGCAGGAGGGCCTGGCCAACGCGGCCCGGCACGCGGTCGGCGCCGCGGTGCGGGTCACCGTCCGCGCCGAGCGGTCCGCCCTGGAGGTACGCGTGCAGAACGCGCCACCGGACGACGCGGGTGTCCGGACGGGCGCCGAGGCGGTTCCCGGGCACGGGCTGACCGGCATGCGGGAACGGGCCACGTCGCTGGGCGGTACGTTCACCGCCGGGCCCCTGCCTGACGGGGGTTACGCGGTGGCGGCGCAGTTGCCGTACGACACGGAGGGCGGGAACCTGTGATCAAGGTGTTGATCGCCGACGACCAGGCGATGGTCCGCCAGGGTTTCGGCGCGCTGCTCGCCGCCCAGCCGGACCTGCTCGTGGTCGGTGACGCCGCCGACGGCGCGCAGGCCGTCACCGCCGCCCGCCAACTCGACCCCGACGTGGTGTTGATGGACGTGCGGATGCCGGTAATGGACGGGCTGGCCGCCACCCGCAAGCTGCTCGGCGACCGGTCGGCGCAGCGCCCCCGCGTGCTCATCCTCACGACCTTCGACCTGGACGACTACGTGTACGAGGCGCTGCGCGCCGGCGCCAGCGGATTCCTGCTCAAGGACGCCCCGGCGGCCGACCTGGTGCAGGCGGTGCGGGTGGTCGCGGCCGGCGACGCGCTGCTCGCCCCGGCGGTCACCCGTCGGCTGATCGCCGAGTTCGCGGCCCGCCCGGACCGCCGCCGCCCGCGCCCCACCGACCTGGCCGGGTTGACCCCTCGGGAGACCGAGGTGCTGCGGTTGATCGCCCGGGGCCGCAACAACGCGGAGATCGCTGCCGACCTGGTGGTGGCCGAGCAGACCGTGAAGACGCACATCGGGCGGATCCTGGCCAAGCTGGGTCTGCGCGACCGCGCCCAGGCCGTCGTGCTGGCGTACGAGACGGGTCTGGTCGCCGCCGGCGAGTAGCTCCCAGGGGGCAGTCCGGGAACGGCTCTCCGGGACGACGACCGCGCACCACCCGCCGTCGCACTCTCTCCCGCGGAAGACATTCCGCTAGGGGGGAACGTGATGCGACGACGAGGTGCCGACCGCCTGGCGCTGGCCTTGCTGCTCGGCGTGAACCTGGTGCTACCCGTCCGGGCCGAGCCGGTCGCGGCGGCCGGGTTCGTCGAGGCGTACCCGGTGACGGAGGCGGCGATGCGCGCGGCCGGCCCTCCGTACGCGGACTGGGTGGCCGGCGGGCGCCGGTTTCTGCTGTTCGATCCGCGCGGCGACGGCCGCGTCGTCGAGGTGCTCGGCGACCTGGCCGACGCGGACCGGATCGCGGTGCTGGTGCCCGGCGTGGGCAGTACCCTCGCGGACTTCGACAGTGGGTTGGGCGGTGTCGCACAGCGGGCGCCTGCGGCGCAGGCCGGGCAGCTCTATCGGCAGCTGCAGGCGATCGCCCCGGGGGCGCGGGTCGCGGTGCTGGCCTGGCTCGGCTACGACCCGCCCGACGGGGTGGTGACGGCCGCCGGGACAGCCGGCGCCCGGCGCGGCGCGGACGCGCTGGTCGCGTTGTTGCGGCAGTTGGCAGCGCGCCGACCGGCCGCAACGATCACAGTGGTCGGGCACAGCTACGGCGCGCTCGTGGTGTCGCTGGCGGCGGCCGGCGCACCGGCTCAGGTCACCGACGTGGTAAGCCTTGGCGGCGTCGGCGCCGGGGTGCAGCACGCCGACGACATGCGCGGTCGGCGGTTCTGGGCGGCCGAGGCACCGACCGACTGGATCCGCCGGGTGCCGCCGGTGCGGCTGCCGGGTCTCGGCTTCGGCCGCCGCCCGGGCGACCCCGCGTTCGGCGCCCGGGCGCTGCCGGTCGGTGGGGTGACCGGGCACGACGGGTATCTCACGCCGGGCAGCTCCACGCTGGCCGCCGTCGCGGCGGTCGTCCTGACCGCCGCCGACGCCGACCGGTTCGGGGACGCCCGATGAGCCGCGACCGCGCCGTCGACGCCCTGCGGGTGTACGCCATCTGCGGGGTGGTGCTGGGGCACTGGCTGGTCACCGGGCTGGTGCTTGCCGACGACGGTGGGCTGCACCAGGCCAGCCCGCTCACCGAGCTGCCCGTCCTGGCACCGGTGACCTGGGTGTTGCAGACGCTCGGACTCTTCTTCTTCGCCGCCGGATTCGGCTCGACCCGGTCGCTGGCCCGGCACCGGGGCGGCCCGGGCAACTGGTTGGCTCGGCGGCTACGCCGGCTGCTGCTGCCCACGGTGGCGCTGCTGGGAGTGGGCGCCGCCATGCTGCTCGCCGCCACAGTCATCGGCACCCCGGACGACACGCTCACCGTCGCGCTGCGGCTCGCGGTCAGCCCGTTGTGGTTCCTGCTGCCGCTGCTGGTGATGGTCGCGTCGACCGGCCCGCTGCGTGTCGCCGTACGCCGGTGGGGCCTGAGTCGCTGCCTCGTGCCGACGGTGGCCGTGGTGGCGGTGGCCGACCTGGCCGTACGGCTGCTGCCTGCCGAGGGCAGCCTGCCGCCGGTCACCGTGGTGGCGGCCTGGTCGGTGCCGTACCTGCTCGGCGTGGCGCACGCCGACGGACGCCTGGACGGGCGGCGGGCAGCCGGCACGCTGGCGGGCGTCGGTGTGCTCGCGCTGGCGACGCTGCTGGCGCTGGGCTACCCGGTGAGCGCGGTCGGGGTTCCCGGAGCGGACGTGTCGAACCTGAACCCGCCGTCGCTGTTTGCGGTGGCCCTGGCTGTCGCCCAGGTCGGGTTGGCGCTGCTCGCCCGGCCGGCGCTGGAACGACTGCTGACCCGGCCGGTGCCGCGCCGGACGGTGAGCAGGGCGAACCGTAACGCCGTCCGGATCTATCTGTGGCATCAGCCGGTGCTGGTGTCGGTGACGGCGCTCACCGCCCGCGCCGGGCTGCCCCTGCCGGGGCTGCACACCGCGCCGGACGACGCGGGCTGGGTGCTGGCCCGCTGCTGCTGGCTTCCGCTGCTGGCCACGGCGCTGGTAATCGTCGTGCGGACGGGTCGCCGCGACGGGCCGCACCAGCCGGCCGGTGGAGGGGTCGCGGACCGGTCGGCCGAGTGCGTCCTGTCGACACCTCAGGTGTACCATCATCGACGTTCCGGCCCGCCCGACCTACAGGAGGTGATCGCTGTGCGAGATAGCGATCCTCCCAGTCGTGGCCGGGCCGATGGTCAGCCCCGCTGAGCCACGACTCAGTCTGGTGAGCTGACCCCGCTTCGCTCCCCCACCACCCCGGTTGACGCCGGGGGTGCGTGTGCCGCGCGCCGTCCGATGACCGGACGGTTGCCGGGAGCTGCCCGGTCACGACTTCGTGTGCGCGTCCCCACCCCCTGCGGTCCGCCCTGCCCCGCGGATCGTCCTGCCGCCACCCGGAGCCATCCATGAGCCGCTACGTCGCCCCGCTGGGCTTCACCCTCGCCGCCGTCTGGGTGGCCGTCATCTTCGTCCTGGCCGGCGGAGGCCACTGAGCCGGCCGGCCAGCCCACCGAGCCCTGCCCGGCGGCGGCCACTGACCACCGCCGGCCCACCGGCTCAGAGCATCCGGGACGACCAGAGCAGGCTGAGCGAGCCGGCGCAGAGCGCCAGGAGCAGCGCCAGCCCGGCGTACCACTGGGTCACCTCGCGTGGCTCGGTACGGAAGCCGATCGAGCTGCCCATGTCCTGGTAGACCTGCTTCAGCTCGCTCACCGACGCCGCCTCGTAGAAGTAGCCCTCGGTGGTCTCGGCCAGTTCCGCCAGCGCGAGCCGGTCCACAGGCACCCGCTGGAGTTGCCCGCCGATGTCGACCTGGCCCGTGTCGGTGCCGAAGGCGATAGTGGACACCGGCACGTTTGCCGCCTGCGCGGCGGCCGCTGCCTCCTCCACCGATCGACCCGAGGTGCGGAACCCGTCGGAGAGCAGCACGATCCGTGCCGGTGGGATGCCGGCCGCGCCGTCGGCCGGCACCGACCGGATCGCCTCCAGGCAGGTGAACACCGCCTCACCGGTGGCGGTCGCCTCGGCCAGCACCAGCCCGTCGATCGCGGCGGTCACCGCGTCCCGGTCCTTGCCCGGCGGCACCAGCACGTTCGCCGCCTTGGCGAACGACACGAGGCCCAGGTTGTAGCTCTCCGGCAGCTCACCGACGAACTGCTTGGCGGCCTCCTGCGCGGCCTCCAGCCGGTTCGGCGCCACGTCGTCGGCCTGCATCGACAACGACACGTCGATGGCCAGCATCACTGTCGCCCGCTCCAACGGTTCCTTGCGGTCCACGGCGGGACGCGCCAGCGCGGTGGCGAGCACCAGCAGGCAGAGCAGGAACGCCGTCGCCGGGACGTGCCGACGCCAGCCCAGACCCTTCGGCGCCACAGTCCGCAGCAGGTCCACGTTCGTGAACCGCATCGCGTACGCCCGGCGGTGCAACTGCCGCCAGACGTAGAACGCGGCGAGGGCGAGCACCGGCAGCACGGCCAGCAGCCACCACGGTTGCAGAAAACGGATCATCGTGTCGTCCCCCGGGTGCGGGCGTGCCGCTGCGCGGCAACGAAACGCACCATGTCCAGCAGCCAGTCTCGGTCGGTACGCAGACGCAGATGGGCAGCGCCGGCGCCGCGCAGCGCCGCGGCGATCGCGGCGCGCTGGGCGGCGGCAGCCTCGGCGTACCGCTGCCGCAGGCGGGGGTCGGCGGTCTGCACCTCGTGCAGCTCACCGCTCTCCGGATCGACCACCGGCAACACCCCCACGTCGGGCAACTCCAGCTCGCGCGGGTCCACCACCTCGATCGCCAGCACATCGTGCCGCACCCGCAGCTTGCGCATCGGCCGGGCCCACTGCTCGGCCGGCGCGAGGAAGTCCGAGACCACCACGGCCACCCCACGTCGTCGGGGCGGCCGGTTGAGCATCTCGACGAGGGCGCCCAGATCGCCCCGGCCGGGCTGGATCGCGGTGCCGGCCACAGTACGCAGCAGGCCCTGCGCCTCCTTGCGGCCCGAGCGGGCCGGCAGCCGGGTGAGCACTCCCGGCCCAGTCGGCGGTGGGCCACCGCGCCAACGGCGGGTCGGGGCGGGCGCACCGCCGCCGGTGCCGATCACCGCGCCGATCCGGTTGCCGCCGCGCACGGTCAGGTGGGCGATGGCCGCCGCGGCGGCCACCACTACCTCACGTTTGAGCCACTGCCCGGTGCCGAAGTCCAGGCTCGCCGACAGGTCCAGCGCCAGCCACGTCTCCAACTCCCGGTCGGCGACCGTACGCCGCACGTGCGCTGTCGTGGTCCGGGCCGTGACCGGCCAGTCCATCCGGCGTACGTCGTCGCCGGGGCGGTACTCCCGCGACTCCCCCGCCTCGCTGCCCGGCCCCGGCAGCAGGCCGGCGTAGTCACCCTGGAGCAGACCGTCGAGCTTGCGGGTGACGAGCAGTTGGAGGCGGGACAGCACCGCTTCACTGCGGTCGCCGAGGGGGGCGGGACGAGGGGTGGGTGAGGTCACGGCCGCTGCCCGTGCCAGCCTGCACCCGGCGGCGCGACTGTGGGCGACGGGGTTGCCTGCTGCCGAGGTGCGACCGCCGGGAGCGGGATCGTCGACATGACCCGGTGCACGATGTGGTCGGCCGGCACGTCGTCGGCGAGCGCGTCGTAGCTGAGCACCAGCCGGTGCCGCAGGATGTCCGGGGCGATGTCCTGCACGTCCTGCGGGAGCGCGTAGTCCCGGCCGCGCAGCAGCGCCAGCGCGCGGGTGGCCCGGACCAGGCCCAGAGAGGCGCGCGGGCTGGCCCCGTACTGGATGAGCTGGGCGACGTCGGGCATGCCGTGCTCGGCCGGGGTACGGGTGGCCAGCACCAGCCGGACCGCGTAGTCGACGAGCGCGTTGTGCACGAATACCTGGTCCGCCTTGCGTTGCAGGGCGATCAGGTCGGGTGTGTCGAAGACCGCCGCCGGCTCCGGAGCGGCAACGCCCATCCGGTAGACGATCTCGCGCTCCTCGGCGTCGGTCGGATAGCCGACCACGATCTTCATGAGGAACCGGTCCCGCTGCGCCTCCGGCAGCGGGTAGACGCCCTCCTGCTCGATCGGGTTCTGGGTTGCCATCACCAGGAACGGTTCGGGCACCCGGTGGCTCTCCCCGCCGATGGACACCTGCCGCTCGCTCATCACCTCCAGCAGCGCCGACTGCACCTTGGCCGGCGCCCTGTTGATCTCGTCGGCGAGCAGGAAGTTGACGAAGACCGGGCCCAACTCGACGTCGAACTTCTCACTCGACTGCCGGTAGATCCGCGTACCCATGATGTCGGCCGGCACCAGGTCAGGGGTGAACTGCACACGCGCGAACGAGCCACCGACGACCTTGGCGAGGGTCTCCACGGCCAGGGTCTTCGCCACCCCGGGCACCCCTTCGAGCAGGCAGTGACCCCGGGCGAGCAGCGCCACGAACATCCGCTCCACCATCCGGTCCTGCCCGACGATCACCCGTTTGATCTCGAACAGCGCCTTCTCCAACAGGGTGGCGTCCTGCGCTGGCGTCGTCACCGGCGCGGGCGTCTCCGGTGCCGCCCCGTTCGGCGTCGGGGCATCGGGCGTGGTCGGCTGGGCCACCGGTCCTCCACAGCGTTTGTCGGTCGTCGCGGCTGGTGCGGTATCAAGACTCGCACGCCCAGCTGAGTGTGGTGGTGGGGAGAAGCCGATTTTCGCCACGCCGTCCCCGCCAACCGAATCGCCCGTCACGGGTGGACACCGACCCGCCCGTGGTGTGTACCATTCATCCCGTCGCCGGGCGGCTCCCCCCGTGGCCGCCCGGCGCTCAAACTTCCTCTCCGGCCGCCCTAGACTGACCGTGATGAGCATCCCCTCCCCCGCCGACGAGGCCCTTGTCTGCTCGGCCCGCGGCTGCCGTGCCACCGCCGTCTGGGCCCTGGAGTGGAACAATCCGCGCCTGCACGACGCCGAGCGACGCAAGACCTGGCTCGCCTGCGACGACCACCGGGGCAGTCTGGGCGACTTCCTGGACGCTCGCGGCTTCCTGCGTACCGTCACTCCGGTGCCCACATCACCTACCCTCGACATGTGATCAGCGCAGCGAGGAAACGATGAGGCACAGCAGCGTGACGTCGCGCGCCGTCCACGAACGACGTGGAACGGCAGCGCCGTACGCGCGGAACGGGTCCCGTCGGTGAGCCCGGAGGATCGCGCCGGCCCGCCGAACCCCACCTCCCCGTCCTGGCCGCCCACCCCGGCCGCCGCGCCGCCCGGCGTCCCACCGCCGCCCGGCGCGTTCCCGGCGCCGGGAACGCTCGGCCCGGAGCCCACACCGCCGGACGCGTCGTCGCCGGCACCGCTACCGCCGAACGCGCTACCTCCCTCCGGCGGGTACGACGCCAGCTCACGCCCACCCGACCTGCCGCCGCCCGGTCTCCTGCCGCCACCCGGTCTCCTGCCGCCACCGGGCGCCGACCCGCTGTCCACCTCCGCCGCGCCCGGCGGGCGGGGCCCGTTGGACCCGTGGCCGGATTCCGTCCAGTGGCAGCCGATCTCCACCGACCTGATCTGGGTGGAGCTGATCCGGCTGGCGATCGTGGTGGCCATCGGGCTGGCGGTCACGGCGTTCGGCTGGGCGCTGAGCGGCCACGGGCTGTTCGGGGTCGCCTTCGCCGCCGTGCTCGTGTTCGGCGCGTGGCGGGCCACGGCCATCATCCGCGCGGTCCGGGCCTGGGGGTACGCGGAACGCGACGACGACCTGCTGGTGCGGCACGGGCTACTGGTCCGACGGCTGTCCATCGTGCCGTACTCCCGGATGCAGTTCGTCGACGTGAGCGCCGGCCCGTTGGAGCGTGCGTTCAACCTGGCCACCGTGCAGTTGCACACGGCCGCCGCCGCGAGCGACGCCCGGGTGCCGGGGCTGCGCCCGGCGGAGGCGTCCCGCCTGCGCGACCGGCTCACCGCGCTCGGCGAGGACCGGGCGGAAGGGCTGTGACCGCCCGGCTGGGCACCCGTCGGCGATGCCGAGGGTCGGCCCGATGAGCGAGAGTCCCACCGAGCCGGGCACCCGCCCGTCCATGCCGTCCGGCGACGCGCCTCCCGCCGGTCCACCGCCTCAGTACCCCGCCGCGGGCCCCTACGGCGCTCCGCCGCCTGGCACGGGACCCTACGGCCCTCCGCCGCCAGGGACGGGACCCTACGGCCCGGTGCCGCCGGGCGCCGGACCCTACGGCCCTCCACCGCCAGGCGCGGGGCCCTACGGCGCGGTACCTCCGGGCGCTGTTCAGCAATGGCCGGGGCCGCCGGGTGGCGGCGAACCGCGCCAGCGGCTGCATCCGCTCAGTCCGGTGCTGCACGGTGCCAAGTCACTGGTCGTGGTGATCGCCGGGCTGTCCTGGTCGACGCTGTCCCGGGTGGGCTTCGGCTGGTTCGCCGCGATGGTGGTGGTGCTGGCGCTCGGTGCCACAGTGCTGTCGGTGGTCAGCTGGTACAACACCGGCTACCACGTGGTGGGCCGCGAACTGCGCGTGTACGAGGGGCTGCTCTGGCGGCGTACCCGGGCCATCCCGCTGGAACGGTTGCAGGCAGTGGAGGTGGTCCGGCCGCTGCTCGCCCAGCTCACCGGCCTGGCCGAACTGCGTCTGGAGGTGGTCGGCGGGGGCAAGACCGAGGCCCCGCTGGCGTACCTCGGGGTCGCCGACGCGGCCCGGCTGCGCGAACGGTTGCTGGCGCTGGCCGGACGGACGGCGCCGGACGTCGCGGCGCCGACGACGGCCGGTGGTGCGCCACCGCAGGCGCCCGCGCCGGGCCGGCCACTGCACGCGGTACGCAACAACGACCTGCTGGTCAGCCAGCTGCTCACCCCGCAGGCGTTCCTGCTTCCGTTCGGCCTGGCGTTCGTCGTGGTGCAGTTCGTCACCGCCGAGTCGTGGTCGTTCATCGCTGTGGCGAGCACGCTCACCGCGATGGCAGGTGTGCTGCTGCAACCGATCCGCCGGGTCCTCGACGACTGGAACTTCCGGCTGGCCCGCGACGGCGGCACGCTGCGGGTGCACAACGGGCTGCTGGAAACGCGGGCGCAGACCGTACCGCTGCACCGGGTGCAGACCGTGCGGGCCACCTGGCCGCTGCTCTGGCGGGTCAAGGGCTGGTTGCGGCTCCGCCTCGAGGTGGCCGGCTACTCCGTCGGCGAGGCCGACGACCGCAACCGTCCCGACCGGTTGCTGCCGGTCGGTGACCTGCCGACCGCGACGATGATCGTCGCCGAGGTCCTACCGGGTGTACGCCTCGACACGCTGACGCTGCACCGCCCGCCGTCCCGGGCGCGCTGGCTGCACCCGCTGGGCCGTGGCGCGCTCGGCGCGGGTCTGTTCGATCGGGTCTTCGCCACCCGGTCCGGGCTGCTCACCAGGCAGTTGGCGATCGTGCCGTACGCCCGGATCCAGAGCGTCCGGGTCGTGCAGGGGCCTGTGCAGCGCCTGCTGGGGTTGGCGACCGTACACGCGGACACGGCGGGCGGATCGGGAGCGGCGGCCGAGGACCGGGACCTGGCCGAGGCGTGGATCCTGGCGGCCGAACTGACCACCCGAGCGCAGTCCGCCCGCCGCTCCGCCTGATCCACTCCAGTGGTGATCATGCCCTGATCACCTCGGGTGCGGTCAGCGGTCGGCGGGTACCGCTGGTGCCGTGGCCGGACGTCCGGCGACGCTGTCGGGGCCGGTCGTCGACCCCGGCGGTTCCCCGCCCGGAGGTTCCGCGCCGGGAGGTTCCGCATCGGTGGGTTCCGCCCCGGCCTTCGGGTGCTTGGCCCGCCACGCCGCCCACGCGCGCTCGGCCAGGCCGACCACGAGGAAGGTCAGGCCGACGTACGCCCAGCCCACAAGTACGTCGATCACGTAGTGCTCACCCGAGTAGACAAGGGTGAAGGTCATCGCCAACGGGTACGCGAACAGCAGTGGCCACCAGCGGCGGCGGGTCGTGCCCAGGAAGAACACCACGACGAACAGCGCCCACGCGGTGTGCAGCGACGGCATGGCGGCGACCGGGTTCGAGGCGATCTGGCCGGCGTTGAGCAGGTTGCCGGCACCGTGCATGCCGAACGCCTTCCAACCCCTTGTGGAGATCCGGAGCACCTCGGTGAGCAGGCCGTGCTGCGCGGCCCACCACGGTGGGGCGGCCGGGTAGACGAAGTAGGTCACCAGGCCTGCGGCGCAGAGGAACCCCCAGCGCCGCATGTACGCGGCCCAGCGGTGCCTGTCGCGCAGCCAGAGCACCGCGGCGGCGGCAAGCGCCACCACGAAGTGCGAGAAGTACACCCAGCTCGCCGCGATGTCCCACCACTGCACCTGCGGGCGGTACAGGTGCTCCTGCAACCAGATGGTCGGCACCTCGCCGCCGGTCGCCCAGCCGAACATGAACCGGTCGGCGACGATCAGCTCCATGGCGTGCGGGGTGGCCCCGTTGTCGGCGAACCCGCGCGACAGGTTGTACGCGGCCAGCAGCAGTACCACCGGCACCCAGTCCCGGGCGAAGCGCAGGTGGCTGCGCCACGGTCGGTCGCTGTTCCAGGCGATGGTCCCGGCCCAGATCCACACGAAGGCGTACGCCGGGTCGGTGGGCAGCCCGATTCCGAGCCAGGCGGCGACGAATGCGACAGCCCAGATCGTCATGGCGACGACGCGCCGACGGCCCCCGTCCGGGGACGCGGGCGGGTCGGTCCGGGCGGGGGGTTGGGGGTCAGTCACGACGGCCATCGCGGTCAAGGTTAACGACGGTGGTGGCATCGACCGACGGCGACCACCCGGCGGAGCCGTACCCAGGTGGATGGCGGTCGGTGGCGGGATCCTCGGGCGTGTGCTCGGCGGGCACGGCGAGCACCTAGGCTGACGACCATGCAGGAGCAGCCCGAGCCGGCCTTCGCGCCGGGTCTGACCGCCCAGGTCGAGTTGACGGTCACCGACGCGGACACCGCCCAGGCGGTGGGTTCCGGGGACGTACCGGTGCTGGGTACACCACGGGTGCTCGCGCTCGCCGAGGCGGCGACCGTCGCGGCCACGGCGACCGGGATGCCGTCCGGGTCGACGACGGTGGGCACCCGTGTCGAGTTGGAGCACCTGGCGCCGACGGTGGTGGGCCGGACGGTCCGGGCGCAGGCGGTGCTGGCTGCCGTCGACGGTCGCCGGCTGTCGTTCGAGGTCACCGTCAGCGACGACACGCAGACCGTGGCGCGGGGCCGCGTGGACCGGATCATGGTGGATCGGCAGCGTTTCGTCGACCGCGCCGGGCGGACGTCGTGAGCCGCGGCTTCGTCGAGGTCGCCGACCGGGTCCACGTGTTGCGTGAGCCGCTGCTGCGGATCAACGTCACGCTCGTCGTCGGCGACGACGAGGCGCTCCTGGTGGACACTCTCTCCTCGGCCGCGCAGGCCACCGGGCTGGCCGCCGCCGTCCGGGCGGTCACCGCCCGTCCGCTGACCCTTGTCAACACCCATCACCACTACGACCACTGCTTCGGCAACGCCGTGCTCGCCGGGGACCCACAGCGACCGGTGTACGCGCATGAGCGCGCCGCCGAGGCTCTGCGCGACGAGCCGGAGCGGCTGCGCCGCGAGGCGTACGAGGAGGTGCGCGCGGAGCACCCGGCGCTCGCCGCCGAACTGGCCGACACCGCGCTGCTCGCCCCGACGCACACCGTGCACACCGAGACGACGCTCGACCTGGGTGGCCGGCGGGTGCTGCTGCGGCATCCGGGGCGGGGGCACACCGACGCGGATCTCGTGGTGCACGTGCCCGACGCGGACGTGCTGGTGGCCGGTGATCTGGTGGAGCAGAGTGGTCCGCCCGCCTTCGAGGACGCGTACCCCTTGCAGTGGCCGGACGCTGTCGCGGACCTGCTGCGGCTCACGACCCCGGCCACGGTGGTGGTGCCGGGTCACGGCGACCCGGTGGATCCCGCTTTCGTCCGCGCCCAGCACGCCGAGCTGGTGCGGTTGGCGTGGCTGATCCGGGCCGCGCACACCGGCGGCGCGCCGCCGGAGCGGGTGGCCGCCGAGGCGCCCTTCGGGGCCCGCGCGGCCCTGACCGCGGCCCGCCGAGGCTACCGCGAGCTCGACGGCGCGGCCTGACCGCCGACTCCTGCCGATCTTGCAGTTTCTGCCCGGGTAAAAGCCGCAGACCGGGATCAAGCCGCGACCGAAAGTGCAAGATCGACGCAGGACAGGGGACGGGGAGCACGGCGCGGGGTCAGGGCTTGTAGCGGTTCTGGACTTCGGGGCGGGTGGGCATGGCGGTGGCCGCGCCGGGTGACTCGCAGACCAGGCCGGCCACCCGCAGCGCGAACGCCACCCGCTCGACCCAGCCGTCCGGGTGCTCGGGCTCTCCGGCGGCGAGCAGGTCGGCGATCAGCGCGGCCACCACCGAGTCGTCGGCGCCGCTGGTGTCGACGACGTTGGGTGTCGGCACCCGCACCGGGTCGGCGTCGGCGGCGGCCAGCACCGCGCCGGCCGCGCCGAGGGTCACGACCACCGTGGCGGCGCCCAGTTCCCGCAGGTACGCGGCGACGCCCTCGACCGGTTCGCCCGGGTAGAGCAGGTCCGCGTCGGCGCTGCTCAGCTTGACCAGGTGCGCACCGGCGGCGAACTCGGCGACTACCTCGCGCAGCCCATCCAGCGCGGCCGGGCCGTCCAGGAGCCAGGGCCGCACGTTCGGGTCGAGGACCCGCAGACCGGTGGCGAGCGACCAGGCCCGCCGGGCGGCGGCGAGGGTGCCCGGTCCCAGCAGCACTGCCGAGCCGCAGCAGAGCACGTCGGCGCCCTCCAGCAGCGCCCGGTCCAGGTCGTCGGCGGCGAGCAGCGCGTACGAGGGCGGCTGACCGTAGTGACGGACGTCGGATCGCGGGCCGTCGAGGGTGACCACCGCAAGCGGGGTCGGCGCCGGTGCCGTGACCACGCCGGTCAGCCCGACGTCGGCTGCGGTGAGGAAGGCGCGGATCCGGTCCGCGAGCAGGTCGTCGCCGAGTGAGCCGACGAACTCCGCTCGGCCGCCGAGCCGAGCCACCCCGACTGCGACGTTGAGCGGGCTGCCGCCGATCGCCTGCCGGTAGACCCGTTCCCCGTCGCGTTCGGTGTCGACCAGGTCGACGAGCGCCTCGCCGAGCACCACCGCGTACCCCATCCTCGTCCCTTCCTGATCGACACCGGCCGCCGCCGTGACGGCCGGCGTGGCATCAGGCTGGCACAGCGCGCGGGCCGATGAGCGGCGAAGACGCAGGACCGGTCGATCCGGTTTGTGGATCGGTACGGCGGCAGCCGCGGAGGCGCCGTGCCGTCGGGCTGCCCGTGCGTCGATTCCATACATCGAGGAACGACTATTGCGCGGCGGACGGTTGCGTGATGGGATGACGCGTACCAGGTGGTGCGAGGGGCTGTCGCGCCGCCGGTTGCCGGGTTGTGTGACGCGAGGGCACCGGTCCCAGGACAGGACCGTTGATGGCGCGTGCCCGCCGGCCGATCCCCTCCGCCGGGCGCATCGCCATCACCGTGATCGTCGCCTCGGCTCAGTGCAGCGATGCGACAAAGACCACATCCCAGGCGGGGCGGCTCGGGCAGCACGCCTCGCGAGTCAGGAGAACCCGTGAACCGTTCCCGTACGGCTGCGTTGCTCACCGCGGCCGTGACCCTCGCGTTGGGCGCCGTCGCCCTGGCGACCACTCCGGAGCCGGCCGCCGCGCACGGCGCGGCCATGACCCCGGGCAGCCGCACCTACCTGTGCTGGCAGGACGGCCTCAGCCAGACCGGTGAGATCAGGCCGAACAACCCCGCGTGTTCCGCTGCCGTGGCACAGAGCGGGGCGAACTCGCTCTACAACTGGTTCAGCGTGCTGCGCTCGGACGCCGGTGGTCGGACCACCGGTTTCATTCCGGACGGGCAGCTGTGCAGTGGCGGCAACACCGGTTTCCGGGGTTTCGACCTGCCCCGCACCGACTGGCCGTTGACCCACCTGACGGCCGGTGCGCGGCTGGACTTCCGGTACAGCAACTGGGCGCACCACCCGGGCACCTTCTACTTCTACGTGACGAAGGACAGCTGGAGCCCGACCCGGGCGCTGGCCTGGAGTGACCTTGAGGAGCAGCCGTTCCTCCAGGTGACCAACCCGCCGCAGCGCGGCAGCGTCGGCACCAACGAGGGCCACTACTACTTCAGCGGCAACCTGCCCTCGGGCAAGAGCGGCCGGCACATCATCTACTCCCGCTGGGTGCGTTCGGACTCGCAGGAGAACTTCTTCGGCTGCTCCGACGTGACCTTCGACGGTGGCAACGGCCAGGTGACGGGTGTGGGTCCGGGCGGTACGCCGCCTCCCACCACCCCGCCGCCCACCACGCCTCCGCCGACCACGCCCCCGCCGACCACGCCTCCGCCCACGACGCCGCCGCCGACCACGCCCCCGCCGACCACGCCGGCGCCGGGTGGCGACTGCATGGCCGTCTACAAGGTCGTCAGCGCCTGGCAGGGCGGCTTCCAGGGCGAAGTCATGATCATGAACCACAGCAGTAGGGCGTACAACGGCTGGACCGCGAGCTGGACCTGGCCCAACGGGCAGTCCATCAGCCAGATCTGGGGTGCCACACAGACCTCGTCCGGCTCGTCGGTGACGGCCACGAACGTCGCGTACAACGCCACTGTCGCACCGGAGGGCACCACGACCTTCGGCTTCCTGGCCAGCACCAACGGCACCAACGGTCTACCGACGGTCAGCTGCACAGGCCGCTGACCCCCTGAAACGACCAAGAGGTTTGCGTCACCGGAACTGCTCCGGCTGGCGCAAACCTCTTGGTCGACAGGGGTCGGGTCAGCGCACCATGGACCCGACGACGGGCTTGGTGAGCAGGGCGGACTGGTTGCGCTGGATGCCCGGGTCGAGGGTCTTGGCCACGAAGATCGCGTGCCAGATGCAGAAGATCAACACCGTCCACACCTTGCGGGAGTGGTCGGCCTCCTCCCGCTTGTGCTCGTCGAGCAGCCGCAGCGCGTACGACAGGTCGAGCAGATCACCCGCGCCGGAGGTGCTCAGCACGTGCCGCGCCCACTCGTACATCTCACCGCGCAGCCACACCCGGGTCGGGGTCGGGAAACCCAGCTTCTTGCGGTTGACGATGGCCGGCGGCACGACGCCCTGCAACGCCTGACGCATCGCGTACTTGGTGGCGTCCGAGCGCGGCGGCAGCTTGAGGTCCACCGGGATCTTCGCGGCGACGTCGAAGACCTCACGGTCGAGGAACGGCACCCGCACCTCCAGCGAGTGCGACATCGAGATCCGGTCGGCCTTGACAAGGATGTCGCCGCGCAGCCAGGTGTAGAGGTCGACGTACTGCATCTTGGTGACGTCGTCCAGCTCGGTGCACTCGGCGTAGATCGGCGCGGTCACGTCGGTGTAGCGCACCGAGGGGTCGTAGCGACGCAGCAGGTGCTGCTTCTCCTCCTCGGTGAACATCCGGGCGTTGCCGTAGTAGCGCTCCTCGATCGGGGTGGTGCCGCGCTCCAGGAAGCTCTTGCCCTTGACCCCCTGCGGGATCGCCTTGGAGACCGCGCGCAGCCCCTTCTGCACACCGCCGGGCAGGCCGTTGACGGTGCCGAGCGACAGCGGCTCGCGGTAGATCGTGTAACCGCCGAAGAACTCGTCGGCGCCCTCACCGGAGAGCACCACTGTGACGTGCTCGGCGGCCTTCTTCGCCACGAAGTACAGCGGCACCAGCGCCGGGTCCGCCACCGGGTCGTCAAGGTGCCAGACGATCTTCGGCAGCGCGTCGATCATGTCCTGCGGACCGATCTTGGTGGGGATGGTGGTGACGTCCAGGTGCCGGGCCGACTCCTGCGCGACGTCGATCTCCGAATATCCCGGTACGTCGTAGCCGACGGTGAAGGTGAGGATGTTCGGGTTGAACTCGCGGGCCAGCGCCACCACAGCTGTGGAGTCGATGCCGCTGGACAGGAACGAGCCGACAGGCACATCCGAGCGCATGTGCATGCGGACGCTCTCGCGCAGCGTCTCCCGGATCTCGTGGTAGAGCTTCTGCTCGTCGTCGACGGGCGCGGGCCGGAACACCGGCCGGTACCACCGGCGTACGTCGATCCGTGCGCCAGGCGTCCAGGTCAGGTACTCCCCCGAGCCGATCCGGTTGATGCCCTTGTGCAAGGTGCCGGGCTCGGGGACGTACTGAAGGGTCAGGTAGTGGCTGAGGTTGGCCGTGTCGACGCCCGCGTCGCCCTGGTAGGCGCTGTGCGCGAACGGCAGCAGCGCCTTCTTCTCCGACGCCAGGTAGAGCCCGTCGGCGGTCTCCAGGTAGTGCAGGGGCTTGATGCCGAAGTAGTCACGGGCGCCGAACGCACGCCGCTCCTGCCGGTCCCAGATGACGAAGGCGAACATGCCACGCAGCCGGGTGAGCACCTGCTCGCCCCAGTAGTGGTAGCCGGCGACGATCACCTCGCCGTCTCCGGCGGTGGCGAACTGGGCGCCGAAGTTCCGGATCAGCTCCTCGCGCAGCTCGATGTAGTTGTAGATCTCACCGTTGAAGGTGAGCAGGTAACGACCGTTCGCATACGGCAGCGGCTCGTGACTCGACGCTACGTCGATGATGGCGAGCCGCTTGTGGGCGAACACTCCGTCCGCGTACCGGCCGGAGGCATCGCCGACCACCTCGACCCCTGTCTCGTCGGGGCCGCGGTGGTGCAGGCATTCCAAGGCTCCGGCGATGTGGTCGCGGTGCGCGGCGGCGTTGCCGTTCGCGCTGAAGAAGGCCAGAAGTCCGCACATGGTGGTCATCTTCCCACGCGCTCTGCCGGCCCGTAGCAGCCGTCCGTCGATCCGGAGCGCTCCCGCGCGGCACCACCGCGAGCCGGGCGCGCGGTACCGTCGGGACCAGCAACGAAGCGGAGGGAGCGGCGCAATGACCGAGGGACGCACCGACGGTACGCCGGCGGACGGTACGGAATCGCACGATCCGGATTTCCCGGAGGCGTTCCTGTCCTTCATGCGGACGGGCTGGCAGGACACCGAACTGCCTGTGACACCTCGACCGGAGGCCCCCAACTACGCCAAGCGGCGTGCCGCGCTGTCCGCCGCCTTCCCCGGCGAGACCCTGGTGATCCCGACCGGCCCCGAGAAGGTACGCGCCAACGACACCGCGTACCCGTTCCGTCCGGGCAGCGACTTCGCCTACCTGACAGGTGACCACGACCCGGACAGCGTGCTGGTGCTGCGCCCGAACGGGTCCGGGCACGACGCCACGCTGTACATGCGCCCGCGCTCCTCGCGGGAGACCGACGAGTTCTTCCGCAGCCGCCACGGCGAGCTGTGGGTGGGCCGACGGCACACGCTCGGCGAGAAGTCCACCGAGCTGGGCCTGCCCACCGCCGACCTGACCGGCCTGGAGGCGGCGCTCGCCGACCTGGCGCCCGGCCGCACCCGGGTGCTGCGCGGGTTCGACGCCCAGGTCGACGCCGCCGTGCGCCCGTATGACGGGGTCCGCGTCGAGGGGCAGCCGCCACGTGACCGGGAGCTGGCCATCGCCATCTCGGAGCAGAAGCTCGTCAAGGACGAGTGGGAGATCGCCCAGCTCCAGGACGCTATCGACGCCACCGTACGCGGCTTCGAGGACGTGGCCCGCGCCCTGCCGGCCGACCGCGCCGTCTCCGAGCGGCTGCTGGAGGGGATCTTCGCGCTGCGCGCCCGGCACGACGGCAACGACGTCGGGTACGGCTCGATCGTCGGCGCCGGTGAGCACGCCACGATCCTGCACTGGGTGCACAACCACGGCGCCACCCGTCCGGGTGACCTGCTGCTCATGGACATGGGCGTCGAGGGGCGCAACCTCTACACCGCCGACGTGACGCGGGTGCTGCCGGTGAACGGCCGGTTCACCGCCCTGCAACGCCAGGTCTACGACATCGTGTACGCCTCGCAGCAGGCCGGCATCGACGCGATCCGCCCCGGGGTGAAGTTCAAGGACGTCCACCTGACCTGCATGCGGGTGCTCGCCGAGGGCCTGTCCGAGGTGGGCCTGCTGCCGGTGAGCGTGGACGAGGCGATGGACGAGAAGTCCTCGATCTACCGGCGGTGGACGCTGCACGGCTTCGGCCACATGCTCGGCATCGACGTGCATGACTGCTCGAACGCCCGCAAGGAGACCTACCGCGACGGCGCCCTGGGCGAGGGCTACGTGCTCACCGTCGAGCCCGGGCTGTACTTCCAGCCGGAGGACGAGCTGGTCCCCGCCGAGCTGCGCGGCGTGGGCATCCGCATCGAGGACGACGTACTGGTCACGGCGACCGGTGCGGTGAACCTGTCGGCCGGTCTGCCGCGCACCGCCGACGAGGTGGAGACCTGGCTGGCCGAGCAGCGGGACGCGGGTCCCCGCCTGCCCGGCTGACCGGGAGCGCCACCGACTGACAGCACCTGCCCGCCGGGCCGGACGTATCGACGTCCGGCCCGGCTTTGGCATGGGCGGCTCCCGTACCCGGGTGATCGCCTCGGGTTCGATGGAAACGCGGTGTCCGCCGTCCGGAACACCCCGGTTTCCAGCGGGCCGAGGCGATCAGCCGAGGGCGGCCACGCTGCGCCGGGCGGTCGGCGAGACCGGGCCGCTCAGGTGTCGTAGCAGCCGTCCCAGGGCGGGTCGAAGCCCAGATCGTCGGGGACGAACTCGGCATGGTCCTCGCCGTCGTAGTCCTCCGAGCCGTCGATCAGGCCGAACACGTGCCCGTCGACCTCGACCTGGAAGAGGCCGATCGCGATGTCGGCGAAGACCCGACCGGGCAGCGCGTCGAGCCATTCGACGAGGCGAGCCTCCGCGCGATCGCACGAGGCTTCCTCGTCTTCGCTGGTGCCGGCGAACCAGATGTCTGAGTCGGTGTGCGCGCCGTCGGCGTCGAACCGGTGCAGCACCGCGTACCACCGCTTGTGGCGATGCCAGTCGTCGTCGGCTCCCGCACCATCCTCCACTGTCGCGGTGACGGAGCCGAAGAACTGGCCTTTGTCGTATTGGCCGATGAAGCGGGTGTGGTAGTCGGGCTCATACGCGATCGGCACGCGCACGGGAATCGCCATGGGCGGGACCGTACTGCAAAGGAGCACAGGACCTCGTTCGGGTGTATGGGCTGCCGGCATCCCTTCCTACCGTCACGCTCCGTTCACCGGCACATGGCCCAACCTGGGCCGAATGTGGGGTTATCTCGGATACGTCCGCCTCGCGAAGATAGTTCTCATACGGTGGGCATCAGAGGCTGCAACCGATTTGTAGCTGGTCGCGACGCCTCGGGTGGTGCGACCCCGTCTGATAGCAGGAAAGGGCGGAAGGCTCTGATGTCCAACGACTTAACGAGTACCGAGGGCGGGCCCCCGACGGCACCGCCGACACGACGGCGACGTGCGCTGTGGGTCGCCGGCGTGGCCGGGCTGACCGGCGTCGTGGGCCTGGCGGCCCTCGGCGGGGTGGCCGCGCGTGACGACAAGCCCAGTTCCGGCCGCGTGTCCGACGCGCAGTCGTCGACCAACCGGCAGAACGTCAGCGACGCTGGCGAGAAGACCGACGGCACCAAGGAGAACGACGGCCAGGACGAGTGGGGCGGTGGCGAGTGGAGCGGTGGCGACGACCGGTACGCCAAGCGCGACGGCAAGGAGCACACCAGCCAGGTGCCGTGTGACTCCGACAAGCTGATCCAGGCGATCGTCTTCGCCAACAGCCAGGACGGCGGCACGCTGGAGCTGGCCAAGGGCTGCACCTACAACCTGACCCGCAACGACTATGAGGGCAACGGCCTGCCGGTGATCACCGAGCGGGTCACGCTCAAGGGCGACCACACGACCATCGGTCGCGACGCCACGGCCGACTACTTCCGCATCCTCAACGTCGGTCCGGGTGGGCATCTCACGCTCAAGGGTCTGAGCATCCGGGGCGGGCAGACCATCCAGCGGGCGATGACCCTGGACCCGGCGACGGTCTGGGCGCCGTACTCGGCCTCGGTCCGCAGCACCGTGGCGGCCGCCAAGCCGGCGGCCACCACCGCCGCGCCGGGTGCGACAGCCAAGCCGGAGGCCACCACCAAGGCCAAGCCGGCGGCAGCGGCGGCCGCCAAGCCAGCAGCGGCAGCCAAGGCGACGGCGGCAGCCAAGCCAGCAGCGGCCGAGGCGACGGCAGCGGCCAAGCCGGCAGCGGCGGCCAAGGCCACGGCAGCAGCCACGACGACGGCCAAGCCGGCAGCGACCGCGAAGGCCGAGCCCGCCACGGTGGCCGCCAAGCCGGCGGGGGCAGTGGTGCCTCTGGTGGAGGAGCCCGGGTTCAACGACGGAGCCGGGGTGCTGGTGCAGCCGGGTGGCCGGGCCGAGATCCTGGACAGCGAGTTGCTCTACAACCAGTCCGGTGGCAACGGTGGCGGGTTGGCCAACTTCGGCGCCGCCAAGCTCAGCAAGAGCACCGTGGCCCACAACACCGCGTTCCTGCACGGCGGCGGCATCTTCAACGCCGGCGTACTCCAGGTCGACGAGTCGAAGGTCAAGGACAACACCGCGATCATCGGTGGTGGCGGCATCGCCAACGGCGCGGCCGGGATCTTCGGCGACGAGGTCGACGGCGGTTCGGTCTGGGTCTACAAGAGCGAGATCACCGACAACGAGACGCTCGGCTTCGGCGGTGGCGTCCTGGACGTCGAGGGCACCACGACCCTGCACGACACGACGGTCAGGAGCAACACCGCGGTTCTCGCCGGAGGCGGCGTCGCGGTGGCCGACAGCCAGCTCACCCTCAAGAACGCCACCGTGGCCAGCAACAGCACCGCTGGTGTGGGTGGCGGGTTGGCGGTTGCCTTCGACAGCACCGCGACAGTGGAGAACAGCGCGATCACTGACAACACCGCCGGGTTCTTCGGCGCCGGCCTCTTCAACGAGGACAGCGTCACCACGCTGCGTGACAGCAAGGTGGTGGGCAACCGGGCCATCGGTCCGTTCGCTCGCGGCGGCGGCATCTACAACACCGACGGGGGCGAGGTTTCCCTGAGCCGGACGACTGTGGCGCACAACTTCGCCACGCTCCCGGCCGGTGGGGTCTTCAACCAGCTCGGCAGCACCGTGACGCTTGACGACGAGTCCGCGGTGACCGCCAACCGCCCCACCAACTGCTTCAACGTTCCGGACTGCTTCGCCTGACAGGTGGGGCTGAACCACATAGAGGGCGCGCCCCTCCGAGCCGGCGACGGCGCGGAGGGGCGTACCCATTTGGGCTCCTCGCGGGCCCGACGGCGGCCTTGGGGGCCGTGTGCCCGGCCGGGGCGTCGCGGCCGGTCCGGACCGAACGTGAACCTAATGTGGGGTTGTTTCGGATACGCCCCCGAGGCGAGGAACATTCTCATACGGTGTTTTTGGGAGCTACAACCGATTTGTAGCAGGGGACGTCCGTCTGAGGGCGGCGACCCTGTCTGGTACGAGGAGAGGGCAGAGAGCTCCGATGTCCAACTACCTAACGAACAACGAAGCCTCCGGGCAGGCGACGGCCAAGCGCCGCCGCAAGCTCTGGCTCGCCGGTGGCGTGGCCGGTTTGACGGGCGTGATCAGTCTCGCGGCGGTGGGCGTCGCGGGCAGCGCCGGTGCGGTCAGCGGCCTCAACTGGAACACCGCGCAGGTCAGCAGGGACGGCGACCAGGGCGGCGACCACGGGCGTGACTGGGACAAGGACCGGGACAAGGACAAGGGCAAGGACCGGGACAAGGACCACGAGCGCGGGAAGGAGGTGCCCTGCGACACCGACAAGCTGATCCAGGCGATCGTCTTCGCCAACAGCAAGCACGGCGGTGTGCTGGAGCTGGCCAAGGGCTGCACCTACAACCTGACCCGCAACGACTACGAGGGCAACGGCCTGCCGGTCATCACCGAGCGGATCACGTTGAAGGGTGAGCACACCTCGATCGTTCGGGACGCCACGGCTGACTACTTCCGGATCCTCAACGTCGGCACCGGTGGGCACCTCACCATCAAGGGCCTGACCATCAAGGGCGGCCAGACCCTCGAACTGCTCGAGGCCGTCGAGCCGGCCGCCGTCTGGGCGTCCTACTCGGACTCCGAGGCGATCGCCGCCGAGGTGAAGTCCGGCGTACCGCTGGAGAAGGCGCTCACCGCGCGGCAGGCCAGCCCGAAGGCGGGCCTGAAGGCGGCCCCGAAGGCCGCTCCCAAGGCCGCGCCGAAGGCGCCGGCGGGTGCGGTCACGCCGCTGGTCGAGGAGCCGGGCGACAACGACGGCGCCGGCATCCTGGTCCAGCCGGGCGGCACCGCCGAGATCCTCGAGTCCGAGGTCGTCCTCAACCAGTCCGGCGGCAACGGCGGCGGTGTGGCCAACTTCGGCACCACGAAGATCTGGCACAGCACCGTGGCCCGTAACACCGCCTTCTTCTTCGGTGGCGGTGTCTTCAACGCCGGCCTGCTCAGGGTCGAGGAGTCGAAGGTCAAGGACAACACCGCGATCATCGGTGGTGGCGGCATCTCCAACGGAGCCGCGCGCATCTTCGCCGACGACATCGACGGTGGGACGGTCGAGCTGAAGAAGGCCGAGATCAGCGACAACGAGACGCTGGGCTTCGGCGGTGGCCTCCTCGACATCGGCGGCAACACCACCGCGTACGAGACGAAGTTCGTCTCGAACACCGCGGTCGTCGCCGGTGGCGGTCTGGCCGCTGCGGACAGCCAGCTGAACCTGCACGGCGTCACAGTGGAGAAGAACAGCACCGCCGGCGTCGGTGGTGGCCTTGCCATCGCCTTCGACAGCGCGGTCACCGCTGAGCGCACCGAGATCAAGGACAACACCGCCGGGTTCTTCGGCGGCGGGGTCTTCAACGCCTTCAGCGTCACCACGCTGCGCGACAGCGAGGTTGTCGGCAACCGGGCCATCGGCCCGATCGGGGTCGGCGGCGGCATCTTCAACATCTTCGGCGAGGTCAACCTGTCGAAGACGAAGGTCGCGCACAACTTCTCCACCTTCGCCCCGGGCGGTGTCTTCAGCTTCTTCGGCGAGGTGAACGTCGACAACAAGTCCGCGATCACCGCGAACCGTCCGACGAACTGCCTGGCCATCCCGGGCGGCACCATCGAGAACTGCTTCGCCTGATCACCCTCGGGTGAGCACAGCACGACAACAGCACGACGGGCCGGCCCCCTTCCGCACCACGCGGAAGGGGGCCGGTCCGCGTCACTTCTGCACGAACACCGCCACGCTGCGCGCCGGTACGGTGAACGTGCCGGCCGCCCGGTCGAACGAGGCCGTACGCAGCACCGGGTCGGCCGAGTTCACAAGCACGGGGTGCAGTGTCACGTCCGCACCGCGCAGACCGGTCACTGTCTGCTTCGCCGTATCCGGCGTGCCGTTGAAGACCACTGTCACCGACTTCCACGCCCCACCCAGCCCACTGGCGTCCAGGGTCATCGTCAGCACACCCGGGGTCTCCTTCTGGCCCGACAGCGGGAACGCCACCCGCTGCTGCACCTGCTCGGCCGTACGAAGGCCGAACACCGGCGACGACGCCCGGATGCGCAGCAGCTCGGCGTACCGGGCGTCGGTGGTGTTGATGGCCGCGCAGTCCGGCACCAGCGCCGGGTCCGCGAGCAGCGGCTTCGCGTACGACCACTTGTCCTCGTTGTCAGGGGCCGGCGGCAGACCGGCCCCGAACCCGTTGCCCCGCTCGCAACCCCAGCGGATCTGGTTGAACCAGTCACCGGAGTTGTACGAGTTGCGGTCCAACGACTTCGACCGCAGCCGCTCGGTGCCGGTGGTGACGAACCCGGTGCCCTGTCCCAGCACCACGGTGCTCAGCGCCAGCACCTGCATCCGCGAGCGGTCCGCCGCGGTGGTGGCCTGCGGCAGCTTGTACGCCAGCGCGTCGTACAGGATCTCGTTGTCGTGCGCGTCGACGTACGTGACGGCCTCGCCGGGCGCGGCGGTGTAGCCGGCCGGCGAACCCTTGTAGTCCACCTGCTCGCCGGTGACGGTGCGTCCGGCGGTGTCGGTGAACCGGTAGCCACGCAGGTTGCCGGTGAGCCCCACCTTGATGAGGTCGTGGGCGTGCAGCAGGCGGGCCTTCTGCTCGGCGGCCGTCCCGTTGACGGGGTCGCCGTTGGGGTCGGTGTAGAGCCCGGAGGCGAAGCCCTGCGCCCGGGGGTTGGCGTCGAACGGCCCGCCGCCGCGCACCGCGTCGCGCAGCCGGTCGTTGAAGGTGCCGATGCCGGTGCCGGCCATGTTGGCCTGGGTGGCCTGCACGAACCGGGCGTCGTCGGCGACCTCGCCGAAGTTCCAGCCCTCGCCGTAGAGCATGATCGCCTTGCCGTCGACGCCGTCGCGGGCGACGGTCAGCCGGTCCAGTGCCGCGCGGACGGCGAGGATGTTCGCCTTCGGGTGGTGACCCATCAGGTCGAACCGGAAACCGTCCACCTTGTACTGCTTGGCCCAGGTGACGAGCGAGTCGACCACCAGCTTGCCCATCATGGTGTGCTCCGGCGCGGTGTTGGCGCAGCAGGTGGAGTTGGCGACAGTGCCGTCCTCCAGCAGCCGGTGGTAGTAGCCGGGCACGATCTGGTCGAGCACCGACTTGTCGTCGGTGCCGGCCGCCGCTGTGTGGTTGTAGACGACGTCCATGACCACCCGCAGCCCGGCGCCGTTCACTCCGGCCACCATCGCGCGGAACTCGGTGGTCCGCGCCGCGCCGGCCGGGTCGACGGCGTAACCGCCCTCCGGCACCGTGTAGTGCAGCGGGTCGTACCCCCAGTTGTAGCCGTCGGTGTCGGCGACGGCCGCCACGCATTTCTGCTGCTCGGCCGAGTCCGGCGGCAGCGCCGCGAGGTCACAGGCCGGCTGGCGCTGGTCGGCCCGCTTCTCGGGGATCGTCGCGAAGTCGAACGCCGGCAGCAGGTGCAGGTGGGTGACACCGGCGGCGCCCAACGCCCTCAGGTGGGTCATTCCTGCGGTTTTCGGGTCGGTGAAGGCGAGGAAGGTGCCTCGCCGATTCGCCGGCACCGTGTCGTCGGCGATGGAGAAGTCCCGCACCGACAGCTCGGAGATCTGCGCCTTCGACGCGGGCACTGCTGCCGGTTTGCGCAACGTCTTCCAGCCCGCCGGAGCCAGCGCCGGGTCACTCAGGTCGACAAGCTGGCTGTGCGTGGAATCGGCGGCCAGGGCCACCGAGTAGGGGTCGGTCACCGACGCGGTGACCATCCGCTGCGCCGCCGGCTGCCACGCCTGCACCCGGTACCGGTAGTACTTGCCCACCCACGAGTGGCTGCCCCGCGCCGACCACACGCCGGTGCGGTCGTCGCGACGCATCGGCACCGTCTTCGGCTGCGCGGTGGGCGAGTCGAACAGTTGCAGCTCCACCGTCCGCGCGGTCGGCGCCCACAGCGCGAGGCTCGGCGTACGGCCGGCGAAGGTCGGCCCGAGCGTCGTATCGGCGGCCCGCGCGTAGACGTCGTCGAGCACACCGGGGATCTGCACGCCTGTCGCCGCGAGCAGCGCGCCCGCCGCGTCGCGCTCGGTGACGAGTACCTGCCCCCGCAGCGCCGCCGGGACCTTGGCCAGGTCCGCCCGGTCCACTGCGAAGCTCCGGTACGCCCACAGGTGCGGGAACTTCACGCGCTGGGCCTCGGTGAGCCCGTTGCGCTGCGCCCGCAACGGCAGACTGGTGTACGTCCCGGTCAGCTTCCCGTCGACCACACCGACTCCACCGGTGGGCGCGACGACGAGCGCGTACGTCCTGCCGTCGGTCGGTGGGGTCTGCCAGGCGATGGTGGACCTGTCGATCCAGTGCGCCTTCTGTTTGCCGATGTCGGTGTCCCCGCTCGCGCTGGTCGCGGTCGTCGGCAGCAGCCGGCCCGGGGTGGCGGCGAGCAGCCACACCTCCCGACCCGCGCTTGCGAAGTCGAGCCGCTGGTCGTCGGGCAGGTCCTTGGTGTCGCCCTTGTGGATGATGTAGTTCAGCCCGGTGGCCCCGGCCGCCAACGGCACCCGGAACACCGCGCCGAACGCGTCGGTCGCGCTCGGCGCGAGCGGGGTGGCCCAGTCGGTCGGGTTCGCCGCCCCGTCCCACACGTGCAGGCCCCATCCGGCGTAGTTGCCGTCGGCCCGCCGGTAGTGGATGACCGCGGTGCCCTCCTCGACCGGCGGGTCGGGTTGCCCGGTGGCCGCCTGCCGGCTCGGATAGATCGTCGGATCGCCCTGCTTGAGCCAGACCTCCCCGGTGGAGGTGACGTCGATGCTGCGGTCCTGGGCGACGTCCTTGTTCCCGTCCTTGTCGACCACCACGAACCCGACCGACTTCGCGCCCGGCTTGAGCTTCACCCAGGCGAACCGGCCGTAGGAGTCCTCCCCGGCGAACGGCTGCCCCTTCGGCCACTCGGTGACGTACGCCGGATCGATGTCGCCCCACGCGTACAGCGCCCAGTCGTCGTACCCGCCGGCGGGCCGCTTGTAGTGCACGACCGCCCATTCCCGGGACCCACCCTGCTCGGGGGTGCCGACGGTGGCGGTGGACCGGGCGGTGGCGGTACGGCCCCGGCCGTCGCGGACCACCGCCTTGTACTCGACACGGGTGCCGCCGGCCAGGCCGGTCAGATCGTGGTGGACGGTGTACGGCGCGTGGTCGGCGCTGCCCAGCAGCGTCCACCGGCCGCCAGCGACCCGGGCCGCGACGGTGACGGTGGCCAGCGGGTCACCGGTCACCGTGGCGGTGACGGCGACCCGGGTGGCGACGGGAGCGTCCGGGGTCGTGACGGCGATCGTCGGCTTGCCGCCCGGCAGCGCGACGGGGGTACCGGCCCGGTACGCCACCGCCGACAGCGGCGGCACTGTGAGCGTCACAGTGCCGTCGCCACCTGCCGTGACACGCTGGCTGCCGCCGTAGATGCCGGTGAAGGTCGCGCCGGCCGACCAGGTGTCCACCGTGACAGTCTGCGCGCTGCCGGCGTTGTTCACCGCCACCACGTACTCGATGCGGTCGGCGGCAGAGATCCGGGAGGCGGCGAAGACGCCGGGGCCGTCGGCGGCGGACCTGGTGATCTGGATGCCGTCGCGCAGCCCGGGGTGCGCCTGCCGCAGTTTGCCCAGCTCGGCGATCGTCCGGTACAGCGGGTGGCCGGTGTCGAACTGGTCGCTGGCGTGGGTGCGGTCGGTGCCGAGCAGGTCGTCGTCGAGATAGTCGGGGACCCTCGATGCGAACATGTCCTGCCGGGCGTCCTTGTCCCCGCCGGGGCCGGTGAAGCCCTGCTCGTCACCGGAGTAGATCACCGGCTGGCCGCGGGTGAGGAACATCAGCTGGTGGGCGAGTTGGTCGCGGCGCAGGTGGCTGGCCGGGTCGGTGCCCCCGCCGACGATGAACGAGCCGATCCGGCCCATGTCGTGGTTGCCGAGGAACGTCGTCAGCCGCCGGGCGTCGGTGTCGCGGGCGGCGTAGAGGTCGTCACGGGCGTACACGTCGGCAAGTGCCTTCGCCGAGCCGCCGCCCGCCGTGTAGCCGCGGGCGGCCTCCTGGAAGGGAAAGTCGAGGGTGGCCGGCAGACCACCCTGCCGCACATAGCTGGAGGTGATCTCCGGGTCGGCGCTGTAGACCTCGCCGAACATGAAGAAGTCCTTCTTGCCGGCCTTCTCGGCGGCCCGCTCGATGCCACTGCTGAACTGCGGCCAGAAGTCCATGTTGACGTGCTTGACGGTGTCCAGCCGGAACCCGTCGACACCCGTCGCGCCGATCCAGTCCCCGTACGCCTTGGTCAGACCCTTGACCACCTCGGGCCGCTCGGTCCACAGGTCGTCCAGGCCGAAGAAGTCGCCGTACTCGCTGTTCTCCCCGGCGAATGTCGAGTCACCACGGTTGTGGTACATCGTGACGTCGTTCAGCCAGGCCGGCACCTTGACCCTGGCGTCCCCCGGCTCGTCGAACATCGGCGTGTACGGGAACGACTCCCGGTTCACCGGCGGGAAGGCACGGCTGCCGTCGGCGTAGTTACGGTCCTCGAAGGCCCGCCCCTGCGCGTCCGTGTACGGCGAGGTGGCCTTGTCGATGTAGGCGTACCTGTCCTCGGCGTACTTGATCACGTCGGCGGTGTGGTTGACGATCACGTCGAGGTAGACCTTGATGCCCCGCTGGTGGGCGAGCCGGACCAGCCGCTTCATCTCCTCCATGGTGCCGAAGTGCGGGTCCACCTGCGTGAAGTCGGTGATCCAGTAGCCGTGGTAGCCGGCCGAGATGTCATCGCCCTTGCCCTGCACAGGCCGGTTCTTGAAGATCGGGGCGAGCCAGATGGCGGTCGTGCCCATCCCCTGGATGTAGTCCAGCTTGTCGATGACGCCCTTGAGGTCACCGCCGTGGTAGAAGCCCTTGTCGGTCGGGTCGAGCCCGGTGCGCAGCCGGTCGCCGGTGAGACCGCCCCGGTCGTTGCGCCGGTCGCCGTTGGCGAACCGGTCCGGCAGGACGAAGTAGAACTGCTCTGCACGCGCGGTGTTGTCGGCCGCCTTCAGCAGCGCCTCGGCGGTGGGCTCGCCCCGCCACTGGGTGGCGCCGTCGACGGCAAGGGGGCTGTCGCCTGCGGGCCGAGGAGCCGCAACGGCGGGATTCGCGGCGACCGGAGTGCCGACGAGCGTGACGGTGAGCAGGCAGGCGAGGGCAAGCAGGGCGGTACGCGGGATCGGCGGGGGTTTCATCGACGGCCTTCCTCTGGTCGTGATTGGCCGCACGCTAACCCTTGCCGAAACAATCTGCAATACCTTGCAAACAAAGTCGTAACAGAGCAGATTCCTTGCAACGGACTTCGAGTCTCCATCGACGGCCGTCCGATCAGAACCCGCTGCAGCGCACCCCGTCGACAGTGCACCCACGCGGCGCACTCGACGCCCACTCCATGTGGAACCGCAACGGCACCGACCCGCCCGCCGGCACTGACACCCCACTGACGTACGAGAAGCCGCCGTCGAACTGACGTGCCGTTCCCTGCGGGGCGCCCTCCACCCAACTGGTCACCAGCCGCCCACGACCGAAGTGGATCCGCACCGTCCAGCCCCGGTCCACCCGCGACGCGTTGACGATCAGCACCTCGCCGATGAAGCCTCCGTCGAAGCTCTGCACCACCCGGTACCGCCCACTCACCGCGGGCGGCTGCTGCGGTGGCGCAGGCCGCGGCGCCCTGGTCGACGGCCGAACCGACGTCGGCACCACCACCGGATGAATCGACGGCGTCGGCGACACAGTCGGCGCGCTCGGCGGTGGACCGCTCGCCCGCGGCGACAACCCGGGAACCACAGGCGCCGACGAACCCGGTGACGGCGGCGGTGCCTGCGTCACGTCGCTCGGCTCGACCGGCACCCGCGGCAGCGGCAACCCCACCGGCGGCATCCGGTCATCCCCCGCCGGGCTCTGCCCCCGGTACGCGCCCAACGCCACGATGAGCAGAACCACCATCACGACGAGACCCGCACACGCGACGATCCAGGGCGACGACGCGATAGCCACCGGGCCACGCGATGGTTGTGGGGCACGACGCATGCCGGACATGTACCTCCCTCAGCGGGCCGTCCGGGAAGCGTAGGCGATCGATGCCTCACCCGGAAACGCCGCCGCCGGGCACCCGGACGGGCGCCGGCGTCAACCGATGCGGCAGGCGGCTCCGTTGATTGTGCACCGCAACGGCCGCTGTGCCGACCCGGACCAACCAAGCCGCAGGCGCAACGTGCTGGTGCCACCCGAAACGAGCGACGCCCCGCCACTCACCACGTACTCGCCGTCACCTTGCGCCGACACCGAGATCCCCGCCTCGCCGCTGACCCGCAGACCCCGCATGTCGTCGGCGTACGCCAACTCCACCCGCCAGCCCGCCGGCCGATCCGACTCGTTCCGCACCGACAACACAGCGTCCGAACCGGACGTCCCAACCTGGTACCGGGCGGTCACCGCCCCGTTCGCCGGCGCCAACCCCGCCGGCGGCGCACTCGTCTTGGCCGTACCCGGCGACGCCGTCGTGGCCTGCGGCGACGGCGTCCGCGTGCTACGCGACGGCCGCGGCGACGCCGTCCGCCGCTCCACCGCAGCAGGCGTCGACGACGCGGCCGACGACGACGCCGGCGGCACTGTCGGCAGGAACACCGGCGGCGCGGCCTGCGGCCCGCCATCGCGCTCCCGGCCACGGAACGACAGCAACGTGATCACCAGCAACACCACGAGCGCGCAGACGCCGACCAGCACCACGATCCACGGCACCGACACCAGCACCCGCGCCGCACGCGAGCCCTCCGCACCGTCCGGCCGCACCGCCATCAGGTCTCCCCTCGTCCCACCGACGCGCCAGCGTAGCCAGCGCCGGCCGGGCCGGAAACCAGGCGGGTACGGATCGGACCGACCGGCCCATCTCGACCGGAAAACGGTCCGGCCCGGTGGACGGTCGCTCAGGACGCCCGGATGACAGTGCAGATGAGTGGCCCCTCAGCCGGTGTACGCAGCAGGTAGCGGTACCGCTCCCCCGGCACCGCGAACCCACGGCTGTCCAGGAACTCCCACTCCACCGACACCATTGTCAGCAGGGCCGACACCGGCTGCACGTCCTCGATCCGGGCGTGTGCGGCGATCAGCTCACGATCCTGGTAGTCCGGTGCCGCCCCCACGAAGGACAACGCGACAGCCGCCAGCGAGGTGAACGAGAAGCTGTACGTGTCGGCCACCACCAACCCGGGCAGTGCGTAACAAGCGCCGAGGGCCGGCAGGTCACCGGAGGTCAGCGCGACGCCGTACCTGTCGAAAAAGCCGGTCAGCGTGTCGAGATCGGTAGAGGCGTTCACGGCGACAGCAATTGCCCTCCGCCGGGTCGGCCAAACCTCAGCGCTGCGGAACCCGCACCTCGATCTCGGCACCCAACCGCGCGCCGGCCGCGAGACCCAGGTCGTCTCCACTCCAGAACCGTCCCGGGTCGTACCAGTTAGGACGTTTTCCGGCGGGCAGCAGACCCATCGCCTCGTACGTCACCGCCACCACCTCGGCGCAGTACGCCGTCTCCAACGCCCGCTCCCGAGCAGCCGCCGAGCTGGTGTCCTTCGCCTGCCTGGCGTTCCTCGCGTGGTCGGCGTTCCTCGCGTGGAGGGCGGGGATGGCCCGGGAGGCGAACCGGGACACGGCCTGGTCGGGGCGGGGCAGCACCGGCACCCGGCCGCGTACCCACCGCCAGGCCAACTGGGCCGTAGACGGAAACGGCGTGCCATCCAACCGCGCGACGGTACGCAGAACAGCCCGCTCCATCTCCGCGTCCGCCGGCGGGTCGAGTTGCCGTAGCCAGGCCCGCTGACCGTACCGGTTTGCCCAGACAGAGACCGCGTCCCGCAGGTCGTGGAGTTGCACACCGCGTTGGTGGCTGCCCGACCACAGGTCCGGCAACGACTTGCCCAGCTCGGCGTGCCACATCAGTGGGGGCATGTCGTCCAACACCACTGCCATTCCGACGTGGTTGACCGGACTGTTCGTGGTGAACTGAATTGCCCGGTCCGGCACGCTGCGACCCCGGAACACCCACACGTCGCCGGTGCGGGTCAAATCGACGGCCTCATCCAGGCTGATGCTCATGGGGGTCTAGCCTAGGCCGATGCGGCAACGAATGCGGTGGTGGAAGGTCCTCGGGCTCGCCGGTCTCGCTGGAGTCGCGGCCTCCGGCGTGGTCATCGCGCGAGCCGAGCGTCGGCGGCGCGCGTACACCCCGGAGGAGATCCGGCAGCGGCTGCTGGAGCGACACGCGCAGGCCAGCGACGCGGGCAAGCCCGTCGACCCCGCCTGAGGCTCCCCTGTGGACCGGCAGCGGGGCCTCCCGGCCGGCAGATGATCGATACCCTGGGGACATGACGACGCCCGTCGCTGAGCGACCCTTCGTCCTGTCCACGCCCGCCGCGCCTGTCGAACGGCACGGCAACGTCGACCTGCACCTGCCCACCGGTGACGGCCGGGCACCCGCAGTGGTGGTGGTGCACGGCGCCCCACTGCCGCCGGGCGTGCCCGACCCCCGCGACTGGCTGCTCTACCGCGGCTACGGTGCGCTGCTCGCCGAGAGCGGCGTGGTCACCGCGCTGGTCAGCTATCAGGTGGCCGAAGTGTCGGCGCTACCCGCCACGGCCGAGGACATCGCCACGATGGTCGAACAGGTCCGCGCCGACCCACGGGTCGACCCCGACCGGGTGGTGCTCTGGTTCTTCTCCGGGGGCGGCCTGCTGGCGTCCGACTGGCTGCGCGACGCCCCGTCCTGGCTGCGCGGGATCGCGCTGACCTACCCGCTACTCATCCCCTTCCCCGACTGGGAGATCGACTCGCGGTTCCTGCCCGTCGACGCGCTCGAGGCCGGGTCGACCGTCCCACTGGTGCTGACCCGGGCTGGGCGGGACATTCCGGTGGTGCTGGCGGGCATCGACGCGTTCCTCACCGCAGCCACCGTCCACGGCCGCCCGGTCCAGGTCATCGACGTACCGGACGGCCAGCACAGCTTCGACATCCTCGACCACTCCCCGCAGTCCGAGGCGGCCGTCCTGGCAGCACGGGATGCGGTCCTGGCCTTCCTCGCCAACAACTGACCCGCCTGTCCGGCGAGTCCGCGACGCGCGGTCCGTCCGCCGTGCGAGGTTCCCGATCGGGGCCGCCGACAGGCCCTCGCCAGGTGCGCGAGGTGCGCGAATCCCTGCCGTACGCCGCCAAACTGACAGCGAACGCATGATCGACTCCATGTCGCCGATGTGGAGGTGTCGGAGCGCTGGGATACCCCCACATCGGCAATCCGGAGTCGATCACCGCCCGGCGTGGAGCCGGCTCGGACGGTTTGTCGGGTTTGGGGGTCGGCGTCCCGTGGTCGGCGGCACTGTGGCGGCGGAATGTTGGGCCGGGCCAGGCTGTTGTACAGGGGGTAACCGCGACAGGTCGCGGCCCCCGGCCGACGGCCCCTGGCATCCGGGAACAC
>NZ_JBNCKU010000017.1:0-137752 GCF_049841715.1 Micromonospora sp. DT41
CCTCTCCACCGGCACCACCTTCGCCCCCAGCACCAAATGGCACGACTACTTCGGCCTCAACGGCGAAACCACCCTCTAATCCCGACAGACCGCCAGGAGGATCCATGGACCACCACCCCGTGAGCAGGCGACGACTCCTCACCGGCGCCGCCGGCGTTGCCGCGGCCGGCGCCTTCGCCGGTGCCTTCTCAGCGCCGACCTTGGCAAGCGCCGCAGGCAACGGGTACGGCCTGCGCATCGTGGCCCGCAACGAGAACGGCGGCCGGTTGCAGTACTACCGGTTCGCCACCGACGCCATCGAGTGGGACCCCGCTGTCAACGTGCTGCTGCCGGACGGCTACCACACCAGCGGCAAGCGATACCCGGTGCTCTACCTGCTGCACGGCGGCAACGCCGACTTCCGCACCTTCCACATGCAGGACAACATCATCAACCTCACCGCCGGCCGGGACATCATCGTCGTCATGCCGGACGCCTCCACCGGCTGGTATTCCAACCCGGTCACCAGCAACACCGGGCCCCGCAACTGGGAGACGTTCCACATCGCCCAGTTGCTGCCCTGGATCGATGCCAACTTCCGGACCTTCGCCGAGTACAACGGCCGCGCCGTGGCCGGCTTCTCGATGGGCGGCTTCGGCGCTCTCAAGTACGCCGCGAAGTACTACGGCCATTTCTGCTCGGTGAGTTCCCACTCGGGGCCGGCCAGCCTGCGCCGCGACTTCGGGCTCGTCGTGCACTGGGCAAACGCCACATCGGCCGCCCTCGACCTCGGCGGCGGCACCGTCTACGGCGCACCCCTGTGGGACGAGGCCCGGGTCAGCGCCGACAACCCGGTGCAGCGCATCGAGAGCTACCGCAACAAGCGCATCTTCCTGGCCGCCGGCACCTCACCCGACCCGGTCAACTGGTTCGACACCGTCAACGAGACCCAGGTCCTGGCGGGCCAACGCGAGTTCCGCGGCGCGCTGGCCCAGGCCGGCATCCCGCACGAGTGGCGGGAGGTCCCGGGCGGCCACTACTTCCGTCACGAACTGTTCGTCCAGGATCTCGGCGGCATGCTGGGACGGCTGCGTCGCGCCGGCTGACCCCGTACAGGGCAGTCGACCGACCCCGTGCAGACGCACAGGCCGCCGTACCCGGGAAGGTACGGCGGCCTGGTCGGCGCGGTGGAGCTTCAGGAGCCGGGGGTGTTGCCGGCGCCCTTCGCGGTGGCGGCGAGGTAGTCGCGGTTGAGCCGGCCGATCGTGTTCAGCGGAATGCCCTTCGGGCAGACCACAGTGCACTCGCCGGCGTTGGTGCAGCCGCCGAAGCCGGCCTCGTCGTGCGCGTCGACCATGCCGATGACGCGGGTGTAGCGCTCCGGCTGGCCCTGCGGCAGCAGCGAGAGCTGGGTGAGCTTGGCGGCGGTGAAGAGCATGCCGGAGCCGTTCGGGCAGGCCGCCACGCAGGCGCCGCAGCCGATGCAGGCGGCCGACTCGAAGGCGGCGTCCGCGTTGGCCTTGGCCACCGGCGTGGAGTGCGCCTCGGGCGCGCTGCCGGTCGGCGCGGTGACGTAGCCACCAGCAGCGATGATCTTGTCGAAGGCGTCCCGGTTGACCACCAGGTCCTTGATGACCGGGAAGGCGCTCGCCCGCCACGGCTCGATGTCGATCGTCTCGCCGTCGGAGAACTGCCGCATGTGCAGCTGACAGGCGGTGGTACCGCGCTGCGGTCCGTGCGCGTCACCGTTGATCATCAGACCGCACATGCCGCAGATGCCCTCGCGACAGTCGTGGTCGAACGCCACCGGGTCTTCGCCGTCGAGGATCAACCGCTCGTTGAGGACGTCGAGCATCTCCAGGAACGACATGTCCGGGGACACGTCGTTGACCGGGTAGGTGACCATCCGACCCTTGTCCTCAGGGCCCTTCTGGCGCCAGATGCGCAGGGTCAGGTTCACTTGTAGCTCCGCTGCGTGGGGTGGACGTATTCGAACTTCAGGTCTTCCTTGTGCAGCACCGACGGCTCGCCGGTGGCGGTGAACTCCCAGGCCGCCACGTACGCGAACCGGTCGTCGTCGCGCTGTGCCTCACCGTCGGGCGTCTGGTGCTCGGCCCGGAAGTGGCCGCCGCAGGACTCCTCGCGGTGCAGGGCGTCGATGCACATCAGCTCGGCCAGCTCGAAGAAGTCGGCGACACGGCCGGCCTTCTCCAGCGACTGGTTGAACTCCTCGCCGGTGCCGGACACCTTTACCCGCTGCCAGAACTGCTCGCGCAGGGCGCGGATCTCGTCGATCGCCTTGCGCAGGCCGGCCTCACTGCGCTCCATGCCGCAGTGCTCCCACATGATCTGGCCCAGCTCCCGGTGGAACGAGTCCACCGTCCGGTCGCCGTTGACCCCCAGCAGCCGCTGGATGCGGTCCTCGACGTCGGTGCGCGCCTCGACCGCCGCCGGGTGGCTGGCGTCGACCTTCTCCAGCGGCCCCGAGGCCAGGTAGTTGGCGAGCGTGGTGGGCAGCACGAAGTAGCCGTCGGCGAGGCCCTGCATCAGCGCGGACGCGCCGAGCCGGTTCGCGCCGTGGTCGGAGAAGTTCGCCTCGCCGATCACGAACAGGCCCGGGATGCTCGACTGGAGATCGTAGTCGACCCAGAGGCCGCCCATCGTGTAGTGCACGGCGGGGTAGATCCGCATCGGCACCTCGTACGGGTCCTCGCCGGTGATCCGCTCGTACATCTCGAAGAGGTTGCCGTACTTGGCCTCGATGGCCTTGCGACCCAGGCGGTTGATCGCGTCGGCGAAGTCGAGGTAGACGCCGAGCTTTGTCGGCCCCACGCCCCGGCCCTCGTCGCAGACGTTCTTGGCGGCCCGGGAGGCGATGTCGCGGGGGACCAGGTTGCCGAAGGAGGGGTAGATCCGCTCCAGGTAGTAGTCCCGCTCGTTCTCGGGGATGTCTCGGGGGTTGCGCTCGTCGCCCTTTGTCTTCGGCACCCACACCCGGCCGTCGTTGCGCAGCGACTCGCTCATCAGGGTCAGCTTCGACTGGTGGTCGCCGGAGACCGGGATGCAGGTCGGGTGGATCTGCGTGTAGCAGGGGTTGGCGAAGTACGCGCCCTTGCGGTGCGCCCGCCAGGTGGCGGTGACGTTGCAGCCCTTGGCGTTCGTGGAGAGGTAGAAGACGTTGCCGTAACCGCCGGAGGCGAGCACGACGGCGTCGGCCATCTCGGTGGTGATCTCGCCGGTGACCATGTCCCGGACGACGATGCCCCGGGCCTTGCCGTCGATGACGACAAGCTCCAGCATCTCGTGCCGGGCGTTCATCTCCACGTTGCCCAGGCCGATCTGCCGCTCCAGGGCCTGGTACGCGCCGAGCAGCAGCTGCTGGCCCGTCTGGCCCCGGGCGTAGAAGGTGCGCTGCACCTGGGCGCCACCGAAGGAGCGGGTGTCCAGCAGGCCGCCGTACTCGCGGGCGAACGGCACGCCCTGGGCGACGCACTGGTCGATGATGTTTACCGACACCTCGGCGAGCCGGTGCACGTTCGACTCGCGGGAGCGGAAGTCGCCGCCCTTGACGGTGTCGTAGAACAGCCGGTGCACCGAGTCGCCGTCGTTGCGGTAGTTCTTCGCGGCGTTGATGCCGCCCTGCGCCGCGATCGAGTGCGCGCGGCGCGGGCTGTCCTGGTAGCAGTAGGACTTGACGTGGTAGCCCTGCTCGGCCAGCGTGGCGGCGGCGGATCCGCCAGCCAGTCCGGTGCCGACCACGATCACCGTCATCTTGCGGCGGTTGGCCGGGTTGACAAGCTTGGCCTCGAAGCGGCGGGTCTCCCAGCGCTTGTCGATGGGGCCGTCGGGAGCCCTGGTGTCGGCGATCGGGTCGCCCTCGGTGAAGAGTTCCATGTCAGGACACCAATCCGGTGAGTACGGCGAACGGGACCACCAGGTATCCGGCGCAGAGCGCCACGGCGAAGACCAGCGCGGCGGCGCGCGCCCGACGCTCACCCCGCGGCGTCTGCTGGCCGAGGCTGCGGAACGCGCTGAACGCACCGTGGCGCAGGTGGAAGCCCAGCGCGACGATCGCCAGGGTGTAGAAGAGCGTGACGTACCAGCGCTCCGGCGCGAAGTCGGCGACAACGTTGCCGAACGGCTTGGTGGGGTCGCCGACCGGGTTGAGCGTGCCGGTGGTCAGGTCGAGGAGGTGGTAGATCACGAAGAGCAGGATGATCACCCCGCCCCACCGCATCGTGCGGGCGGCGTAGCTGCCCCGGACCTTCTTGCGGTGGGCGTAGCGCACCGGGCGGGCGGCGCGGGCCCGCAGCGCCAGCACCGTCGCGGCCCAGATGTGACCGACGGCGGCCACCACCAGCCCGATGCGCATGATCCACAGGAACCACACACCGGGCAGCAGCGGCTTGCCGATGTCGCGCAGCCAGTGCGCGTAGCCGTCGAACGAGGTTGCCCCCGCGAAGACCTTCAGGTTCCCGAGCATGTGCGCGACAAGGAACAGCACCAGCACAATGCCCGTCACCGCCATGACGGCCTTGAGACCGACGTTCGTGCGGATGGGCGACCGAGTTTTCGTCATGACCACGTGACCGACGCTAGGAGCACTTCAATCAGTCGTCCAATGCATCGAACTCGCAGTGTTGATAGCCGTAAGCTATGTAGATGCAGCTCCATCAGCTCCGGTACTTCGTCGCGGTGGCCGAAGTACGACATTTCACCCAAGCCGCCGACCTCGTCGGCATCACTCAGCCTTCTCTCAGTAAGCAAATTCACGCTCTGGAAACTGACCTCGGAGCCCCCCTCTTCGAACGGGTAAGGGGAAACATCACGCTGACCGCGGCCGGTGAGGTGCTGCTGCCGCTGGCGACCCGCATCCTCGCCGACGTCGAGACCGCCACCCGCGAGGTGCAGGAGCTGGTCGGGCTCCGGCGGGGCCGCGTGCGGCTCGGCGCAACCCCGAGCCTGGCCACCTCGCTCGCCCCACCGGTGCTGCGCCGGTTCCGGGACGCCCACCCCACAGTCGACCTGCGCGTCGAGGAGGGCGGCTCGCAGGACCTGGTCCGCGACCTGCTCCGCGGCGACCTCGACCTGGCGCTGATCATCATGCCGGCCCAGGGCGCCGACCCGGGCCTGCGCGTCGACCCCATCCTGCGGGAGAGCCTCGTGGTGGCCTCGGTGCACGAGGTACCGACCGCCTCGGCGACCGGCGAGCTGCACATCACCGACCTGCGCGACCAGCCGATGGTGATGTTCCGGGAGGGCTACGACCTGCGCGACGCCACCATCCAGGCGTGCCGCGAGGCCGGCTTCGAGCCGACCTTCGCCGTCGATGGCGGCGAGATGGACGCCGTCCTCAGCTTCGTCGAGGCCGGGCTCGGCATCGCTTTGGTGCCGGGCATCGTGCTGGCCCGCCGCCCCGGGGTGCGGATCACGCCACTGGCCCCGCCCGGGGTGCGGCGGACCATCGCGGTGGCCCGCCGCCGGGACGTGGTGCCCACCCACGCCGGCCGGGAGTTGCGCCGCATCCTGCTCGACTACATCCAGTCCGCTATCGACCGCGACGACCTGCCGCCGGGCGTCGACCCCCGCTGACCCGCGCCGGTCAACGGCCCTCGGCGTCGTCCATGGCCCGGTAGATCCGCTGCTCCGAGACCGGGTACGGGGTGCCCAGCGCCTGCGCGAAGACGTTCACCCGCAACTCCTCGATCATCCAGCGGATCTGCCGGACCGCCGCCTCCTGCCGGCGGGCGGGCGGCAGCGCGGCGAGCAGATCGTCGTACTCCTTCTGCACCACAGCGATCCGGTCCTGCTGCTGACGGTCGCGCTGCGGGTTGCCGCCGAGGCGGTCCATCCGGCGCTCGATGGCGGTCAGGTAGCGCAGCAGGTCGGGCAGGCGGGCGTACCCCGTCTCGGTGATGAAACCGGCGTGCACCAGGCCGGCGAGCTGTTTGCGGATGTCCGCCAACGCCGCCACCACTGCGAGGTTGCGGGTGGCGCCGAGCCGCTGCTCGACGGCGTACGCGGCGGCGAGGACCTTGCGCACCCGGTCCATCACCTCGACCACCGTGTCGACCAGGTCGGCCCGGACCTTCTCGCGCAACGCGGCGAAGCCCTCGGCATCCCACGCCGGCCCGCCGGCGTCGCCGATCAGCCGGTCGATGGCCGCGCCCGCCGCGTCCTCGATCAGTTGCTGCACACCGCCGTGCGGGTTGCGGCTCAGCGCCAGCTTCGCCTCGTTGCTCAACCGGCCCTGGAGGAACCGGGCCGGGGAGGGCACCGTGAGCCGTAGCAGCCGCCGGGTGCCCGCCCACTGCGCCGCCTCCGCCTCGGCGGGGGAGTCGAACACCCGCACCCCGACCGTGGCGCCCTCGTCGACGAGCGCCGGATACGCGGTCACCGCGTAGCCGGCGCGGACCTGCTCGATGGTCCGTGGCAGTGTGCCGATGCTCCACTCGCGCAGCCCGGTACGGGCCACCTCCGGTGCGGCGGCGGCCACCACCTGGCGTACCTCCTGGCGGAGTTGACGTTGCAGCGCCGGCAGATCCTTGCCCTCGGCGACCGGCTTCTCGTCGTCGCCGAGCACCCGGAACGTGACACGCAGGTGGGCGGGCAGCTTCGCCGGCTCCCAGGCGTCGCGGGGCACCGTCACCCCTGTCATCCGGCGCAGCTGGCGGGTGAGCGCGTCCAGCAACGGCTCCTCGCCCGGAGTGATCGCGGCAAGCGCGGCCCGCGCGAAGTCCGGCACCGGCACGAAGTTGCGGCGGATCGGCTTGGGCAGCGCGCGGATCAGCGCGATGACAAGCTCCTCGCGCAGCCCCGGCACCTGCCAGTCGAAGCTCTCCGCCGGCACCTGGTTGAGCAGCGGCAGCGGGATGTCCACTGTGACGCCATCGGTGGAGGTGCCCGGCTCGAACCGGTAGGTAAGCGGCAGGGTCACGCCGTCGGCCTGCCACTCGTCCGGATAGTCGCCCTCGTCCACCCCCGCCTTGCCGTCGTTCACCAGCAGATCGCGGGTGAACGTGAGCAGGTCGGGCTGCTCCCGACGGGTCTTCTTCCACCACGTGTCGAAGTGCCGGCCGGAGACCACGTCGGCCGGGATCCGCTGGTCGTAGAAGCCGAAGATGGTCTCGTCGTCGACAAGGATGTCCCGGCGTCGGGCGCGGCTCTCCAACTCCTCGATCTCGCCGAGCAGGCGCTTGTTGTCGGCCCAGAAATGGTGGTGGGTCTGCCAGTCGCCCTCGACGAGGGCGTGCCTGATGAACAGCTCCCGGCTCAGCGCCGGGTCGATCCGCCCGAAGTTGACCTTGCGGGAGGTGACGAGCGGGATGCCGTACAGGGTGACCTTCTCGTAGGCCATCACCGCGGCCTGCTTCTTCTCCCAGTGCGGCTCGCTGTAGCTGCGCTTGACCAGGTGCTGCGCGAGCGGCTCGACCCACTCCGGTTCGACCCGGCCGGCGATCCGACCCCACAGCCGCGACGTCTCCACCAGCTCGGCGGCCATCACCCAGCGCGGCGGCTTCTTGAACAGCGCCGAACCGGGAAAGAGCGCGAACTTCGCGCCCCGCGCGCCGAGATACTCGTGCTTCTGGGCGTCTTTCAGGCCGATGTGCGACAGCAGGCCGGGCAGCAGCGACTGGTGCACCTTCGGGGTGTCGATCTCCTCCGGCAGGTCGGTCGCGTGCCGATTCCGGCCGGCGTCCGCCTCGCCCGAGGTGTCCCGCGCCGGCCGTCCGCCGCGCCGCTCGCCCTCGGCCGGGGTACGCAGCACCTGGCGCAGTTGACTGACGATGTCCTGCCACTCGCGGACCCGCAGGTAGTTCAGGTACTCCGCCTTGCACATCCGACGGAACGCGCTTGACGACAGCGTCCGCTGCTGCTCCCGCAGATAACGCCACAGGTTGAGGTACGCGACGAAGTCCGACTCCTTGTCGGCGAACCGGGCGTGCGCCTGGTCGGCCTGGGCCTGCTTCTCCGCCGGCCGCTCGCGCGGGTCCTGGATGGACAGCGCGGCGGTGATCACCAGGACCTCGGCGGCGCAGCCGTTGCGCTCGCCCTCGACCACCATCCGGGCCAGTCGCGGATCGACAGGCAGCTGCGCCAGCCGCCGGCCCAGCGCGGTGAGCCGCTTCGCCGGGTCGGCCTCGGTCGGGTCCAGGGCGCCCAACTCGTGCAACAGGTTGACGCCGTCGGTGATGTTGCGCTTGTCCGGCGGGTCGATGAACGGGAACGCGGCCAGGTCGCCGAGCCCGATCGCGGTCATCTGGAGGATGACCGACGCGAGGTTGGTGCGCAGGATCTCCGGGTCGGTGAACTCCGGCCGCGACAGGAAATCCTGCTCGTCGTAGAGGCGGATGCAGATGCCGTCCGAGGTACGCCCGCAGCGCCCCTTGCGCTGGTTGGCCGACGCCTGGGAGACCGGCTCGATGGGCAGCCGCTGCACCTTGAGCCGGCTGGAGTAGCGGGAGATCCGCGCCGTGCCCGGGTCCACCACGTACTTGATGCCGGGCACTGTCAGCGAGGTCTCCGCGACGTTGGTCGCCAGCACCACGCGCCGCGATGTGTGCGCTGCGAAGACGCGGTGCTGCTCGGCGCTGGAGAGCCGCGCGTACAGGGGAAGGATCTCGGTGCCGAGCAGCGACCGTTTCTTCTGCACCAGTTTGCTCAGGGCGTCGGCGGTGTCCCGGATCTCCCGTTCGCCGCTGAGGAAGACCAGGATGTCGCCCGGCCCCTCGGCGGCCAGCTCCTCGACGGCGTCGCCGATCGCCTGGATCTGGTCGCGGACGTTCTCCTCGTCCCCGTCGCCGTCCTCCTCGCCCTCGGCCACCTCGACGAGCGGCCGGTAGCGCACCTCGACCGGGTAGGTACGCCCCGACACCTCCACCACCGGCGCGGGTACGCCCTCCGGTTCGTCGGCGGTGGGCGGCCCGGCGAAGTGCCTGGCGAAACGGTCGGTCTCGATGGTGGCCGAGGTGATGATCACCTTGAGGTCGGGTCGCCGGGGCAGCAGCTCCCGCAGGTACCCGAGGATGAAGTCGATGTTGAGGCTGCGCTCGTGCGCCTCGTCGATGATCAACGTGTCGTACTGGCGCAGCATCCGGTCGGTCTGCAACTCGGCCAGCAGGATGCCGTCGGTCATGAGCTTGACCAGGCTGCGCTCGCTTACCTGGTCGGTGAAGCGCACCTTGTAACCGACCACGTCACCCAGCTCGGTGCCCAACTCGTCGGCGATGCGGTCGGCCACCGTCCGGGCCGCCAGCCGTCGGGGCTGGGTGTGCCCGATGAGGCCGTGCACGCCACGCCCCAACTCCAGGCAGATCTTCGGTAGCTGGGTCGTCTTGCCGGAGCCGGTCTCGCCGGCCACGATGACCACCTGGTGATCGCGGATCGCGGCGGCGATGTCGTCCTTGCGCTCACTGACCGGCAACCCCGCCGGGTACGTGATCACCGGCACCGCCGCGCGCCGGGCGGCGAGTCGCTGCTCGGCCCTCGCCACCTCGGCGGTGATCTCCGCCAGGGCAGCCTCCCGGCGCTGCGGGTCACGCAGCTTGCGGGCACCGTCCAGGCGTCGCTGGAGCCGGCGCTGGTCGCGGAACATCAGAGGAGTGAGGCGGCGGTGCAGCTCGCGGACCGGATCGGTCGCGGCGGCGGCGGCTTGATTCTGCATGTCGTGCCCAAGAATAGGCAGCGCGGCGGCGCAGCGCCCCCGGGTTACCGGCCGCCCGGTGGGCCGGGGTCGGGCCGGCATGCCGCCGTCTAGAGTTGGCGGCCGACGTCGAGCGCTGGGGGCCGGGATGGAGCTGCGGGACACCGACCGTGCGTTGGTGCAGGCCGCCTCGGCGGTCGCCAAGTTGCGTTGCCGCAGCCAGCGCCACACCGTCGCGTCGGCAGCGCGTACCGCCGACGGGCGGGTCTTCACCGGCGTGAACGTCCACCACGAGACCGGCGGGACCTGCGCCGAGCTTGTCGTCATCGGCACTGCCGCGACGCAGGGCGTCACCGAGTTGGAGACGATCGTCACGGTCGCCGACCGGGGCCGCGAGGTCGTCGCGCCGTGCGACAGGTGCCAGGCCGTCCTGAGCGACCACTTCCCGTCGCTGCGGGTGATCACCGGCTCGGTGGACGACCTGCGGGTGACCCCGCTGGGCTGAGCTGCCCGCCTGCCCCGGAGTGCCCGGCGGCGGGGTCAGTCGCCGGACGCCGCCTCCAGCATCGACACGGGCATCGGCACGCTCTCGAACCGTACGTTGCTCTCCGGCACCATCCAGCTCATCACCCGCACGGCCAGCAGGCCGGCCCGTACCGCCGGATCGTTGTGGAACAGCTCGCGGGCCTCGTCCGGGCCGATGGAGAGCACGACGAAGCCCCGCAGCCGCTCGTCGTCGCCGGCCAGGAACGGGCCGGCCGCGAGCACGAGGCCCTGCTCCACGAGGCCGGCCTGGTGGGCCAGGTGGGCGTCCCGCAACCGGTCGGCCGCGTCCAGCGGCAGCTCGGGGGCGTCTGCCGGCCGGACCAGGAGCGCGACCGTGTGCTGGTCGAATCGCATGAGCCCACCCTAGGCGCGCCAGCCCTCCCGCGCCGGCGTCCGCCCTGGTCAGCCCTTTTCGGATCGACAGGTACCAGTTAGGCGCCCCTCAGCCGCTCAGCTAAGGTAAGGCGACCCTAAGCGCGAAACGTGCAGGAGAATCGTGACCACCCTCGCCAGCCGGCCGGCCATGGCCCGCAGCCGGTCCGGCACCCGTACCGGCCGTAGGGTGGCAGTCACCGCCGGCGCCGCCCTCGTGCTGCTGCTCGCCGTACTGGCCAGCTTCGCGCTCGGCAGCCGGCAACTCGGCGTCGACCAGGTGTGGCACGCCCTCGTCGCGCCGGACAGCGGCGACGCCACGGTCATCGTCCGCGAGCTGCGGATGCCGCGTACCGCCCTCGGGCTCGCGGTCGGCCTCGCCCTCGCCATGGCTGGCGTGCTGTTCCAGGCACTCACCCGCAACCCCCTCGCCGAGCCGCGCATCCTCGGCATCAGCGCGGGCGCGTCGTTCGGCGTGGTCCTCGCCATCTCCGTCTTCGGCGTCGGGACGCTCGCCGGGTACGTCTGGTTCGGCATCGCCGGCGCGCTCCTCGCCGGCCTGCTGGTCTTCGCCATCGCCGCACGAGCCCGCGAAGGCGCGAGCCCGGTCACCCTCGCGCTTGTCGGCGCGGCGCTCGACGCCAGTCTCGCCTCCGGGGTGTACGCGCTGCTCAGCATCGACGCCCGCACCTTCGAGGAGTACCGGTTCTGGGTGGTCGGCGGACTCTCCGGCCGCGACCTGACCGTCACCGCCCAACTGCTGCCCTTCGTCGTCGTCGGGCTCGTGCTGGCCGCCGTTGTCGCCCGCGGACTGGACGCGCTGGCCCTCGGCGACGACGTGGCCCGTGGCCTCGGCCACCGCATCGGCCTGGTGCGCCTCGGCGGTGGCCTGGCCGCCGTGCTGCTGACCGGGGCGGCGGTGGCGGCGGCCGGGCCGATTGCCTTCGTGGGGCTCGCCGTGCCGCACCTGGCACGTGCCCTGGTCGGCGCGGACCACCGCTGGACGCTCGCCGTGTCCGCCCTGCTCGGGCCGGCGCTGCTGCTCAGCGCCGATGTCGTCGGCCGGCTCGTCGCCCCACCCGGCGAGATACCGGCCGGGATCGTCACCGCCCTGATCGGCGCGCCGCTGCTGGCCTTCCTGGTCCGTCGCGCCCGGGTGGTGACCGCATGACCGCCACCGCCCACCGCCCCACCGCCCCCTCCGGCGCCCACCTGCCCGGGCGGTCGCTGCTGCGGATCGGCCCGGTCAGCCTTCAGGTGCGCCGCCGCGCGGTGCTTGTCGCCGTCGCGCTGACAGTCCTGCTCCTGCTGGCGATGCTGCTGAGCCTGTCCCTGGGCACCCCGTACGTCGCCGCGGGCGACGTCGTCCGCTCGCTCTCCGGTGCCGGCACTCCGTACGACCTCGTTGTTCTTGATCTTCGGTTGCCCCGGATCCTGCTGGCCGCGGTGGCCGGCGCGGCCTTCGGCGTGGCCGGCACGCTCATCCAGAGCGTGGCCCGCAACCCCCTCGCGAGCCCCGACGTCATCGGCATCACCCAGGGCGCCGGCCTCGCCGCGACAGTGGCGCTGACCAGCGGGGCCGCCGCGGTCCTCGTAGCACCCAGCGCGCTCGTCGGTGGCCTGGTCGCGGCAGCCCTGCTGTTCGCCCTCGGCGCCCGGCACGGGCTTGCCGCCCAGCGGTTCGTGCTCGCCGGGGTGGCTGTGGCGTTCGCCTTCCGGGCGCTGATCGAGGTGGTCATGCTGACCGCCGATCCGATCGACGGGCTGCGCGCGCAGATCTGGCTGATCGGCACCCTCGCCGGCAAGGGCTGGACCGAGGCCGCCTGGATCGCCGGCACCCTGCTGGTGCTGCTGCCCGTGCTGGCCTGGGCCGGCTGGGCGCTCAACAGCACCGCCCTGGACGACGACACCGCACGAGGCGTCGGGCTGCGCCCGGTGGCCCGCCGGATCGGGCTCGCCAGCACCGGCGTGCTCGTCGCCGCGATGGTCACCGCCCAGGTCGGTGCCGTCGACTTCGTAGCGCTCGTCGCCCCCCAACTGGCCCGCCGGCTGGTACGCGCCGAACGGCCGCCGCTGGTGTGCGCCGCCCTGCTCGGCGCGTTGCTGCTGGTGCTGGCCGACCTCGCCGGCCGTCGGCTGTTCGCGCCCACCCAACTGCCGGCCGGTGTGCTGACCGCCGCGATCGGCGGCCCGTACCTGATCTTCCTGCTGCTGCGTGGACGGCGGCGGCCCTCGTGACGCCGCAGAAGCCCGTGCCGCCGCAAGCGCCCGCGACGTCGTCCAGCACGGTGACGTCGCACAGCACCGTGCCGCCGCAACAGACCGTGACGCCTCGAAGGAGTGGTGCGATGCTCTCCACCCGCGACCTGGTCGCCGGCTACGACGAGCGGACCGTGCTCGACGGGCTCAACCTGGACCTGCCCACCGACGCGTTCACAGTCATCGTCGGGCCCAACGCGTGCGGCAAGTCCACCCTGCTGCGCACAATGGCCCGGCTGCTCACCCCGCGACGCGGCGCGGTGCTGCTGGACGGCACGGCGATCCGCGACCTGCCCACCCGGGAGGTCGCCCGCCGGCTCGGCGTGCTGCCGCAGAGCCCGCTCGTGCCTGAGGGCGTCACAGTTGCCGACCTGGTCGGGCGGGGCCGGCAGCCGTACCAGCGGTGGTGGCGGCAGTGGTCGTCGCAGGACGGCGCGGCGGTCGACGAGGCGATGGCCCTGGCCGACGTGGCGGACCTGGCGGACCGCCCGGTGGACAGCCTCTCCGGCGGCCAGCGGCAGCGGGTCTGGATAGCCATGACCCTCGCCCAGGACACCGACGCCCTCCTGCTGGACGAACCCACCACCTTCCTCGACCTGGCACACCAGGTCGAGGTGCTGGACCTGCTGCACCGGCTGCGCGTCGAGCGTGGCCGCACCGTGGTCGCCGTACTGCACGACCTCAACCAGGCCGCCCGCTACGCCGACCACCTGGTCGCGATGCGCGACGGCGCGGTGGTGGCCGTCGGACCGCCCCGGGAGATCCTCACGGTCGACCTGGTCCGTGACGTCTTCGGGCTGGCCTGCGTGGTCGTACCCTGCCCGGTCACCGGGGCACCCCTGGTAGTGCCAGCACACACCGGCGGCACCGCCGCCCCGCTCGCCGCTTCGGCCGCCGCCGCTCCTGCCGCTGCCGCTCCGGCCGGCGCTCCGCCCGCTGGCGCTTCGTCCGGTGCGCCCGTGCCGGCCGTCGCTGGCGACCCTGATCTGTCGGGTGCGTCCACGCCGGACGCCCGACCCGCTGGCGACGCGGTCAAGCCGCTCGCCGTCTCGTACCCCTCGAAAGGACTCTGATGCGTCGTCGTCTCGTCGCCGCTCTCGCCGCGGCCGTCGCCATCGGCGTCGGACTCACCGCCTGCGGTGAGAGCGACCCGGTCGCCAACTCCACCACCGCGGAGACCCGGGAGATCACCCACGCCATGGGCACCACAAAGGTCCCGGCGGAACCCAAGCGCGTCGTGGTGCTCGACACCGACAAGATCGACACAGCGTTGTCGTTGGGCGTAACACCGATCGGCGCCGCCACCGCCGGTGAGGCCAGGAGTTGGCCGACCTACTTCGGCGAGGACAAGCTCGCCGGCATCAAGGAGGTCGGGGTCCTCACCGAGCCCGACCTGGAGGCGATCAACGCGCTGAAGCCGGACCTCATCCTGGGCAGCAAGTTCCGCCAGGAGAAGTTCTACGACGAGTTGGCCGCCATCGCCCCCACCGTCTTCACCGAGAAGGTGGGCATCACCTGGAAGGAGAACTTCCTCCTCGACGGCAAGGCGCTCGGCCGTGAGCAGCAGGCCAAGGACCTCCTCGCCACGTACGAGAAGCGGGCCAAGGACTTCGGCGCGACCCTCGGCGACCCCGCCGCCCGCAAGGTGTCCATCGTGCGGTTCATCCCGGGCAACATCCGGGTGTACGGCCCCGACTCCTTCTCCGGCATCGTCATCGGCGACACCGGCCTCAGCCGGCCCGAGCGGCAGATGCTCGCCAACAAGGAGGACAAGCGCTTCGACCTGGTCAGCCCCGAGCGGATCAACGAGGTCGACGGTGACGTCATCTTCGTGACCGCGTACGGCGAGAAGGCTGCCGCGGAGCAGGCCAAGGTCGGTGGCGGCACCCTCTGGAAGGGCCTCAGCGCCGTCAAGGCCGGCAAGGCGTACCCGGTCTCCGACGAGATCTGGATGACCGGCATCGGTGTCGGCGCCGCCAACAAGATCCTCGACGACCTGGCCAAGTACCTCCCCGCCGCGTAACCCCCGCCCCGCCCCGCCCTGCTGGCCCAAGATCCGCGCAACTTCGGGGAAAGTGCTGCCTCACGAGTTGGTGAGACAGCAGGATCCGAGAAGTTGCGCGGATCTTGGCGTGTCCATGGGTCAGCGACTGCGGGTGCGCAGGGCGGCGCGGAGTTCGGCAAGGAAGCCGTCGAAGTCCTCCCGGAACCGCTTGGCGGTGATGTGCAGGACGAGCCAGTCCTCACCCAGCAGACGGTTGAGGCGGCGCCGGTCGCGGTGGAACTGTTCCGGATCGTGGTGCCACAGGCCGTCGTACTCGACGGCGACCTTCAGGTGCGGCCAGGCCAGGTCAAGGCGGGCCACGAACCGGCCGTCGCGCTCGACCACGAACTGGGTGACAGGCGCTGGAAGCCCGGCGAGCACGATCCGCACCCGGAGTCGGGATTCCTGGGCCGACTCCGCGCCGGCGTCGGCCAACTCGGTCACCCGCAGCATCCGTTTCCAGCCTCGACTGCCGACTCGCGCCCTGGCGTCCGTACGCAACCGGGGGAGCGTCACCAGGCGTAGGCCGGCGATGCGATCGACGACGGCCACCGCCTCTTCGGTGGGGAGCCACTGGGCCAGGTCCCAGCAGGTGCGTGTCGGCGTGGTCAGCGCGACGCCGGAATGGACCCCGACATCGCTGGCGCTGATCGCACCGGTGTGCACGGTCAGCCCCGAGACCGGCCCGAACCGCTGCCCAATGGGCACGAGCACGTCGAGAGGCTCATGGTCGGCAACCGACGTCGCGCCGTAGAGCGCCGCTGCGCTGCGGCCTGCGATCAGCACGCCCGGTGGCAGCACCCACCGGGCCGCCGCCGCACAACGGATGTGGTGCGTGAGGGGCATCTGTGCGTCCGCGTAGACATCCCGGAACAGGGGACGCCAGGCAGCACTCCGCAACTCCGTGCGGGTCAGCAGACCTTGGGCGACGATCCGGGAGCCGCGAAAGACGCGGCCCTGCAAGGCTGCCGGCCGTCGTGGGGGAACAGGCATGATGACACCTTGACCGGCGGACATGCCCCTGGTCAGTCCCTGTGGATAACCTCCATCGGCAACGGCCAGACCAAGATCCGCGCAACTTCGCCGGACTTGCTGCCTCCCGACGACGGGAGGCAGCAGGATCCCTGAAGTTGCGCGGATCTTGGCGATTGCGGGTCGCGCGGGTCGGTGGTGTCAGGCGGCGGTGGACCAGATGGCGCGGAAGGCGGCGGCTTCGCCGGCCAGCCAGCGTTCGATCTGTTCGGGCTTGGCGTCGGTGGGCATGCGGTGGGCTTGGCCGCGCCGGACGTCGACAAGGACGGGCTCGGCGTGCGGGAGAACGGCGTCCATGTGTCGGGCCATCAGGTGCAGGGTCGCGAGCACTGATTCCTCGCTCGGTGGTGCCTCGTCGAAGTGCAGGCGGACCGCTTCGGCGCGGCCGTCGTTGTGGCGTACGCCGAAATGGGGGTTGATCTTGACGGGAAGGTCGCCCAGCATGGCCAGGGCGTCGCGCGTCTGCGCGAGGTCGATGGCGGCTGGGTCGCCGAGGGAGTGCAGCCAGGCAGTGGCACCGGGCACCAGGGCCTGGTAGAGCGGGCGCCAGCGTGGCTTGACCACGTCGACAACCCCGGTCAGGTGCGTGCCGCCGGTGTGGAAGGCGATGTCGGCCTTGAGCGCCTTGACGAACTGGCCGTGCGGGTTGAAGCCGGAGCGGCTGGCGCGCTGCTTGCGCAGGCCACCCACGAAGGTCGCCTTGGTGGGGCCGGTGCGGTCGACGTAGCGGGTGAAGCCGAGCAGAGTGGCGTAGGGCGTGAGGGGTGTGGAGGCGGGCGCGGTCACGGGCGTCCTCCCAGGTCAGGAGCCTTGATTAGTACATACATTCTAATCGACACCCCTGACATTGCCCACAGGGATCTGACGCTTCGAGTGTCCGGTCCACTTGAAGCTGGCACCGTCCACGGTTGTTGGCACCAGTGGTGGCACCGTCCGGATTGTGTTGGCACTGGTCTCCGGTCTCCGACATCTGGCGTCTGTCTCGTTGTAGCTGGTGACGGCCAGGGCGGTGTCAAAACCTCGAAGGTGGGTGCTCAGTTCACCGAAGTTGGCTTGGAGACTGGTAGCGTGCGCGGCTTCCGAGACCTACGCGTCCGCACCACATGAGGAGGAGCCGAACGATGACGGATGCCGGAACGCGGTTGGAAGGCGGCGGCACTTCTGGGTCACGGAGCAGGCGAGCGGACGGCTGGTTGGCAGACATCCGGATCTCCTACGACACGGTCGCCGACAGCTACTCCGACTACACACGGGTGGCCTTGGCCGGGGAGCCCTATCTGCTCGCGGCGTTGGCGTTGTTCGCCGACCTGGTCCATGCCGCCGGCGGTGGCCCGGTGGCGGACGTGGGCTGCGGACCAGGCCATGTCACTGCCCACCTGCATAAGCTGGGCGTCGATGCCTTCGGCGTCGATTTGGCACCCGCGATGATCGACATCGCTCGGCGGGAGCACCCCGACCTGCGGTTCGAGGTGGGTTCGATGACGGACCTACAACTCGCTGACGCCTCGATCACTGCTCTGCTCGCCTTCTGGTCGTTGATCCACATCCCCGACGACGAGATCCCGGCGGTTCTTGGCCACTTTCGGCGGGTGCTGCGTCCCGATGGACCTCTGTTGCTCGGCTTTCACGTCGGAGATGGGTCACAGCTGAAGACGGAAGGCTACGGCGGTCATCCGATGAAGGTCTACGTGCACCGCCGTCAGCCGGACCGGATGGCGACCTGGCTGCGCGATGCCGGATTCACGGTAAAGGCCCAGATGCTGCTCGGCCTCGACGAGAGCCTTCCAGGAGCGATCCTCTTTGCACACCGCCGGCCCTAGCATCCCGGCCAAGTCCACTGACCCAGGCATCGGTGGTGATCAAGCTCGACGAGGACGACGTCGCCGCGCTCGGCCACCCCGCTCAAGAAGGTGCCAACTAAACCTGGACGGAAACGCTTCCGCCGTCCGCACCTAGTTGGCACCGCTACTGCTCAAGCGCGACGATTAGTGCCACCTTCACGTGGACCGGACATCGAGGTTGTCCGTTCACGTACGTCGCATCCGGGTCCGGGCCGCGTCTGCATTAGCTCGGGTACGCCCGGCTCGGATCGGCGTAGGTGTTACCTCGGACCGCCCGGGGCAGCGCGCCCAGCACCAGTGCGGCACCGACCGCCATGATCGCGAAGACCATCCCCATGCCGAACGCGTCGGTAAGCGGCCCCACCACGATCGGTGCCGAGATCGCGCCGACGCGGGACAGCGCCGACACCATTGACGCCGTGCGGGCCGGGGCGATGCCGTGCCGCACGCTCAGGTGGTCCGCCGCGCCGAACAGCAGGGGGAACGCCGGGCCGGCTCCGAAGCCGGCGACTGCCACAGCGGCCAGCGCCCACCACGCCGGCGCGTCCGCCAGCGTGCACAGCAGACCGGTGCCGACCGCCGCCATCATGGTGGCGCCGCTGATCGTGGCGACGGTCGCCTGACCGATGCGCGCCACCGCCGCGTCCAGGAGCAGGCGGGAGGCGAGCAGGCCGGCGCCGAAGAGCACCGGGGCCGCCGCCGCCACCTGCGGTGTCGCGTCGAAGCCGCGGCTGAGCAGGAGACCGGTCCACTCCTGCCCGGGGCTCTCGACGTAGCTCGCGGCCACCGCCGCCAGCCCCAACACCGGCAGTACGTACCGCAGTCGACCTCTCGACCGTGGCGGCTGCGCCGGTTTGCTGGTCGATGCCGGTGCCGGTGGGCCGCCGGCCACCACGCCTCTGCGGCTGAGGGCGATCGCCACCTGGACGACAAGTGCGACCGCGGCGGCGATGCCGACGTGCAGGGCCACCGGCACCCGGAGCCCGGCGGCGATGGTGCCCAGCACGCCCGCCGCAGCCAGGGAGAGCGACCAGGTGGCGTGCATCCGTCCCATCAGCGTCGTGGCGCGGTGCTGCTGCACCCGGACCGCGAAGGCGTTCATCGCCACGTCGTGCGCGCCGTCGAGCACGCCCAGCAGGAGCAGTGCCCCGCCGAGCAGGGTCAGTTGCGGTGCCCACGCCACGCCCACGGCAAGCAGCGCATAGCCCGCGCCGGCGAGCAGGGTGGCCGATCGTTCACCGACCGCGCGGGCGAGCAGGGGAGCGACAAGCGACCCGAGCAGCCCACCGATCGCCGCCGCGAAGAGCACCACGCCGAACTGGGTCTCGCTTGCGGACACCCGGTCGGCGATCTCGGGATAGCGGGTGAGCAGGCTGCCGTAGAGTGCGCCGTTGACCGCGAACGCGGACGCGGGGACGAGCCAGTCGCTGCTCGTCCGGCCGCGCACGCCGTCCGCCACATCGACGCCCATGGGGCTAACTTATACGTATCAGAGAGTCGGCTCAACGCAGTGGAGTCTCCGAGATGAGCAACGTTCCACCCCCGCGGATGCGAGACGTCGCGAAGGCGGTAGGCGTCAGTCAGGCCACTGTGAGCAATGCGTTCAACAGGCCCGACCAGCTCAGTCGCGAGCTGCGCGACCGGATCCTCGACGCCGCACAGGCCCTCGGCTACCCGGGGCCCGACCCGCTGTCGAACACGTTTCGCCGTGGCCGGACCGGCGCCGTCGGGCTGATCATCCACGAGCCCCTGCAGTACCTCTTCGAGGACCCGGCGGCCCGACTGACAACGGCTGGTGTGGCCCGCATATGCGGCGAGCACGGCTCCTCGCTGGTGCTCGTCCCCCGCGCCGAACCGGGCCTCCCGGACATCGTTCCCAACGCTCTGGTGGACGGCTTCGTCGCCTTCTGCGACCCGCTGGAGCCCGAGCGGCGCGAGCTGCTGCGCGCCCGCCGCCTGCCGGTCGTCGGGCTCGACGCCCCGGTGGCGCCGGGGGAGCCGTACGTCGGCATCGACGACCGGGCCGCCGCCCGATCCGCGGCGGCCCACCTGGTCGACCTGGGCCACCGCCGCATCGGCGTGATCAGCTTCGCCCTGGCCCGGCGCTCGGAGACGACCGTGGTGTCCGCCGGTCTCGACGCCCCCACCGGGTACGTCGCCAACCGTGCCCGCCTCGACGGCTACCGGGACACCCTCGCGCCCGTACTCGCCGACGGTGGCCGGGTCGTCGTCGTGGCGGCCCGTGGGGTCGAGGAGGCCGACGGCGCCGCCGCGGCGGCACCTCTGCTGGATCTCGCCGAGCCGCCCACGGCGATCCTGGCGATGAGCGACAGGCTGGCGCTCGGCGTCGTCGCCGAGGCGACCCGCCGTGGCATCGGGGTTCCCGACCGGCTCTCCGTCGTCGGGTTCGACGACGTACCGGAGGCGGCAGCCGCCACGCCGGCCCTGACCACAGTGCGGCAGCCGCACGCCCGTAAGGGTGCCGAGGCCGTCCGCATGCTGCTGCGGCCGGCCCTCACCCGTACGACGCTGATCCTGCCCACCGAGGTCGTCGTGCGCGCTTCGACGGCGCCGCCCCGCGGGTGAGGTCGGCCGACGGTCGGAGGGCCGCTGTGTCATGTCGGTCGGGGCAGGTTGGCCAGGGCTGCGATCAGGCGGTCGATGCCGAACTCGAACGCCTCGTCGAGATCGCCGCCGAGGTTGAAGGCGCCGGCGAGTTCCATGCTGACGAAGCCGTTGGCCCAGGCGGTGAGCATGCGGGCGCCCGCCAGCGCGTGCTCGGGTCCGGCGAGGTCGGCGGCGACGCGGAGCGCTGGTGCGCTGGCCAGGGTCAGGCTTTCGAGGCTGGGGCGGGTCTCGGCGGGGCCGTTGCTGAACATCAGGTCGTAGCCGGCCGGTTGGGCGTGGGCGAACGCGCGGAAGGCGCGGGCCAGTTCGGCGAGGTCCCGGCCCGGATCGCCGCTGCCGGCGACGGCGCTGAGCCGTTCACCGAAGTCGCGGACGATCGCCTCGGCGACGAGCCGGATCAGGTCGTCACGGTTGCGGACCCGCTTGTACAGCGAGGGGGCGCGTACGCCGACCCGTTCGGCGACCGCCTGCATGGTCAGGCGGGGCAGTCCTTCGGCCTCCAGGATCTCGCGGGCAGCCGTGACGATGTCGGCGAGGGACGTCCGGTCGGGGGTGGGCATGGGTGGTCCTTCCGGGTTGGCGACGACCGTCACCATGATAGCTATGGCGCTTAGGCATGATGGCTATGTATCGTAGCCATCAGAGCGGGACGCCACACCTGGAGGAAGCCATGAAGCTCGGACCACACCTGCACCGCATCGGCAACGACATCGTCGCCGCCTACCTGATCGACACCGAGGAGGGCGTGACCGTCGTGGACGCCGGCCTCGCCGGCCACTGGTCCGACCTGGTCGCGGAGCTGTCCGCCATGGGCCGCTCGCTCGCCGACGTCAAGGGTCTGATCCTCACCCACGGCGACACCGACCACATCGGTTTCGCCGAACGGCTCCGGCGCGACCACGGCGTACCGGTCTACGTGCACGAAGCGGACGCCGCCCGCGCCCGCGGCGAGGTCAAGTCCAAGGCGCCCTTCGGGACCCTCAAGATCGGAGCGACGGCAGGCTTCATCTGGTACGCGGGCCGCAAGGGCGGGCTGCGCACGACCTACCTCACCGAGGTGGTCGCCGTGCAGGACGGGCAGGTGCTCGATTTGCCCGGCGCTCCCCGCATCATCGGCATGCCCGGTCACTCGCCGGGCAGCATCGCCGTGCACGTGCCGATCGCCGACGCCGTGTTCGTCGGCGACGCGCTCACCACCCGTCACGTGCTGACCGGCCAGCCGGGTCCGCAGCCGGCGCCGTTCACCGACGACCCGGCGCTGGCGCTCGCCTCGCTCGCCCGCATCGAGGACCTGCGGGCCACCTGGATCCTCCCCGGCCACGGCACCCCGTGGAATCAGGGCGCCGCCGAGGCCGTACGCCGGATCAAGGCCACCGCCGGTACCCGGTGACGGCGGACGTCAGAGCTGGCCGACGTCGGTGATCCGGACGACCGCCGCGCCGACCTCGTCGGACGCCACCAGGTCGACCTCGGCGCTGATACCCCAGTCGTGGTCGCCGTCGGGGTCGTCGAAGATCTGCCGGACCGTCCACTTCTCCCGGCCCTGCTCGATCATCAGCAGCGCCGGTCCCCGGGCGTCCGGCCCGGTACCGATCGAGTCGTACGCCTCGAAGTACGGCCCCAGCGCGTCGGCCCACGCGTCGTAGTCCCAGCCGTCGCCGGCGTCCAGTTCGGCGAGCAGATCCCAGCGGCGCAGCGCGGCCAGCTCGACGCGGCGGAACAGCGCGTTGCGCACCAGCACCCGGAAGGCCCGCGCGTTGCGGGTCACCGCAGGTGGCCGGTCGGTCAGGGAGGCGTGCGCCTGGGCCACCTCGGCCACGTCCGACGGGTTGCGCAGCCGCTCCCACTCGTCGATCAGGCTGGAGTCGACCTGGCGCACCAGTTCGCCGAGCCACTCGATGAGGTCGATCAGCTCCTCGGTCTTGGCGTCCTCGGGGACGGTCTGGCGCAGCGTCTTGTACGCGTCGGCCAGGTAGCGCAGGACGAGCCCCTCCGAGCGGGTCAGCCCGTAGAACTGGACGTACTCGGTGAAGGTCATGGCCCGCTCGTACATGTCGCGGACGACGGCCTTGGGGGAGAGTTCGTGGTCGGCGACCCAGGGGTGCCCCTGCCGGTACATCTCGTACGCGGCCCCGAGCAGTTCGGCGAGCGGCTTGGGGTAGGTCACCTCGTCGAGCAGTTCGAGGCGGGCCTCGTATTCGATGCCCTCGGCCTTCATGGCTGCCACCGCCTCGCCGCGCGCCTTGAACTGCTGCGCGGAGAGGATCTGCCGGGGGTCGTCGAGGATCGACTCGATGACGCTGAGCACGTCCAGGGCGTACGACGGGGACTCGGCGTCGAGCAACTCGATGGTGGCCAGGGCGAGGGGGGAGAGCGGCTGGTTGAGGGCGAAGTCGAGCTGGAGGTCGACGGTGAGCCGGATCCGCCGGCCCGTCTCGTCCGGCTCGGGCAGTTCCTCGACCACCCCACCGGCGCGCAGGGCCCGGTAGATGGCGATGGCCCGTCGGATGTGCCGGCGCTGGGCGGCGGGCTCCTCGTGGTTGTCGGTGAGCAGGTGCCGCATGGCGGTGAACGCGTCCCCGGGGCGGCCGATGACGTTGAGCAGCATCGAGTGGCTGACCTGGAAGCTGGACGTCAGCGGTTCCGGCTCGGCCTCGACCAGCCGGTCGAAGGTGGGCTGACCCCAGCCGATCGAGCCCTCCGGCGGCTTCTTGCGGACCACCTTGCGGCGCTTCTTCGGGTCGTCGCCGGCCTTCGCGAGGGCCTTCTCGTTGTCGATGACGTGCTCGGGCGCCTGCACCACGACCCGGCCGATGGTGTCGTAGCCGGCCCGACCGGCCCGCCCGGCGATCTGGTGGAACTCCCGGTTCTTGAGCAGCCGGGTGCGGACCCCGTCGTACTTGGACAAACCGGTGAACAGCACGGTGCGGATCGGCACGTTGATGCCGACGCCGAGGGTGTCGGTGCCGCAGATGACCTTGAGCAGGCCGGCCTGGGCGAGGGTCTCCACGAGCCGGCGGTACTTGGGCAGCATGCCGGCGTGGTGTACGCCGATGCCGTGCCGGACCAGCCGGGACAGCGTCTTGCCGAAGCCCGAGGTGAACCGGAAACCACCGATCGCGCTCGCGATCATGTCCTTCTCGGCGCGGGTGCAGACGTTGACGCTCATCAGCGCCTGGGCGCGTTCCAGCGCGGCGGCCTGGGTGAAGTGCACGACGTACACCGGGGCCTGCTTGGTCTCCAGCAGTTCTTCGAGCGTCTCGTGCAGCGGCGTCATCGCGTACGAGAAGATCAGCGGGACGGGCCGCTCGGCCGAGCGCACGACGGCGGTCGGCCGGCCGGTACGCCGGGTCAGGTCGTCGACGAACCGGGTGGTGTCGCCGAGAGTGGCGGACATCAGGACGAACTGGGCCTGCGGCAGCTCGATGATCGGCACCTGCCAGGCCCAGCCCCGGTCGGGCTCGGCGTAGAAGTGGAACTCGTCCATGATCACCTGGCCGACGTCGGCCTTCGCGCCCTCGCGCAGCGCCAGATTGGCAAGGATCTCCGCCGTGCAGCAGATGATCGGGGCGTCGGCGTTGACGCTGGCGTCGCCGGTGAGCATGCCGACGTTCTCGGCGCCGAAGACCTCGCACAGCGCGAAGAACTTCTCCGACACCAGCGCCTTGATGGGCGCTGTGTAGAAGGTCGTCCGGCTGTCGGCGAGGGCGGCGAAGTGCGCGGCGATCGCCACCAGGCTCTTACCCGAGCCGGTGGGCGTGTTCATGATCAGGTTGGCGCCGGAGACGATCTCGATGACCGCCTCCTCCTGATGGGGATAGAGGTCGAGGCCGCGCTCCTTCGCCCAACCGGCGAACGCGTCGAAGAGGGTGTCGGGGTCGGCGCTAGGCGGCAGCGCGGCGGTGAGCGTCATATCCCGTCCATGGTGCCTGGATCATGGCCTCCGGCGCCAACCGGCCTCCGTTTCACCGACGCCGGTAGATCAGGTCGGCGACCGGCCGCCCGGCGGTGATCGCCCGCCGCTCGAACTTCGTCACCGGCCGGTGGGCCGGGCGAGGCGCGAAACCGCCGTACGCGTCCACCAGCTCCGGGTCGGCGTCCAGGGTCTCCCGCATCGCCTCGGCGTACTCGGCCCAGTCGGTCGCGCAGTGCAGCGTGCCGCCGGCCGCCAGACGCGAGCGCAGCAGTGCCACGTGCGCCGGCTGGATGATCCGCCGCTTGTGGTGGCGCGCCTTGGGCCACGGGTCCGGGAAATAGACGTGCACGGCCGCCAGCGCACCCTCGGGCAGGCCCCTGACCAGGTCCAACGCATCGCCCCGCGCGACCCGCACATTGCCCAGGTCACCGCGTTCCACAAGGTCGAGCAGGTTCGCGATTCCCGGCGTGTGCACCTCGACCGCCAGATAATCTCGACCCGGGTCAGCGGCGGCCATCGCGGCGGTGCTGTCCCCCATGCCCGAGCCGATCTCCAGCACCACCGGTGCCCGACGGCCGAACAGTTTCGCGAGGTCGACGGGCGCGTCCGACACGTCCAGGCCGTAACGGGACCAGAGCCGGTCGAGCGCGTCGGTCTGCCGGCCGCTCATCCGGCCACGACGGGGGTGGAAGGTGCGGATGTGGCCCACTGGCGCAACGGCGGCGGGATCATTGTCGGTGGCGGTCACAACCATCCGAGGGTACGCGACGCCGTCGGCGGATCGGATGTGATGTGCGACCGGGAATGAGAGGATCCATCTGGTACGGCAGGCCGGGCGGTCCGCTGCCCGGCGCGGTCCTACCGCGTCGAGAGGGGGCATCGTGACAGTGACCCGTGGCGGCGTGACCCTGGCCGTGGTGACAGTGCTCGCCGGCCCCCTGCTGGCCGCCGCCCCCGCGTACGCCGCTCCCGGGCCGGACGCGTCCCAGCCGGCTGGCCTGCCGGTGTCCGCGCCCCAGCCGCCGCCTCCGGTCGACGTGTTCGTCGAGGTGACCCCCAGCACCGTGCAGCCCGGCTACCTCGTCGGCATCCGGGCCAGTTGCCGGGACAACTCGGTGGGCGCCACTGTCGTCTCCGACGCCTTCGGCGCGATCGGCGTCCAACCGCAGCGTGGCGTCCTTACCGCCGCACCGATGGTGCGCGAGCGCACCCGCCCCGGCAACTACCGGGTCAAGCTTGAGTGCCGCGACGGCGAGACCGCCTCGACGATGCTCCAGGTGGTCAAGAAGGTGCCGGAACACCCGAGCCGAGGGCCGGCCACCGGCTTCGGCGGTGGCTCCGGCGGCATGACCGGCAAACTGCTGCTGCCCGGCGGCGCGGCGCTCACCATCACCGGACTGATCGTCGCGGTGCTGGCCCTGCGTCGACCGCGTACCGTCCGTGGCGCTGTCCGCCGCTGAGCCCGCCATGGAGATCTTCCGCCCCACACCGCCGCCCGCCGGCTCCCGACCGCCCGCCGGTTCGGGCCCGTCTGCCGAGCGGCCGTCCGCTGGTACGCGGTCCGCTGCCGAGCGGTCGTCCGTCGAGCGGGCCTCCGCCGATCCGTCGGCTTCCCCGGGTCGGCCGTCCGTGGCCGCGCGCCCGGCCACGGCCGTCGCGCCCCGGCGCAGCCGTCCGTCCGGGCGCAGCCCCTGGTCGGTGCCCCTGGCCGTGGTGCTGGTGCTGGCCGGCGTGTTCGCCACCGGGGCAGGGTTGGGCCGGTCGGTCGGCCCCCTCGACTGGGCTCCGGCCGGCGGTGACCGTCCCGCCCGCAGTGAGACGGTCGGGTTGTCGGCCAGCCGCCCGGTGCGCCTCACGGTGCCGGCGATCAAGGTGGCCGCGCCGGTGGCGCCCGTCGGGCAGGCCCGCGACGGCTCGATCGCCGTACCGCCGTTGGAGCGGCACAACGAGACCGGCTGGTACGACCGCGGCCCGACCCCGGGCGAGCCCGGCCCGGCCGTGATCGTCGGGCACGTGGACACCAAGAGCGGCCCGTCGGTCTTCTACGACCTGGGCAAACTCAAGCCCGGGGACCTGATCGAGGTCGCCCGCGCGGACCGGTCGGTGGTGGTCTTCAAAGTCGACACCGTCGAGCACTTCCCGAAGGACAGGCTGCCCGCCGAACGCATCTACGGCCACGACGGCCCCGCCGGGCTGCGACTGATCACCTGTGGCGGCCAGTTCATCGGCGGCCGGACCGGCTACGCCGACAACGTGATCGCGTTCGCCACCATGCAGTCGTCCCGCAAGCCCTGACGCGGGGCGCACGGAAACTGCGGCATCCCGTCACGCCGGACACCTCGATCTCCGTGCACCCGCGTGAGGGTCAGGGCTGCGGAACGTGCAGCGCCACCTCGAACTCCAGGAGGCTCGCGCCACTGGCGACCGGCGGCTTGGGTTTCTCGCCGGGTGTGGTGGCGTGGGCGGCGCGGGACGGCCCGGCGGCCCAGGCCTGGTACGCCTCTTCGCTCTCCCACTTCGTGTACACGAAATAGCGGGTCTCGCCGGCAACCGGCCGGAGCAGCTCGAACCCGAGGAATCCGGGGGAGTTCTCCACGGTTCCCGCGCGGGCGGCGAACCGCTTCTCCAACTCGTCCCCGGCGCCCGGGGGGACCTCGATTGCGTTGATCTTCACGACTGCCATCTGCCCACCCTAGCCACCAGCGGGGGAGCGAGGCTCAGAACGTCTCGACCGCCGGAACGAGCTCGGCGTCGACCACGATCGGGGCGTGGTCGGAGGGGCCCTTGCCCTTGCGGGCCTCCCGGTCGACGTACGCCGAGCGGACCGCGCGGGCGAACGGCGCGGACGCGTACACCAGGTCGATCCGCATGCCCTTGTTCTGGTGGAACATCCCGGCCCGGTAGTCCCAGTAGGTGAACGGGTGTGGCCCCTTCATCGGGGTCGGCACCACGTCGCTGAGCCCCAGGTCACGAAGGGCCGCGAGAGCCGCCCGCTCAGGCGGGGTGACATGCGTGGAGTGGGTGAAGACCGCCGGGTCCCAGACGTCGGCGTCGGTCGGGGCGACGTTGAAGTCCCCGCAGACGGCAAGTGGCAGGCCGCTGGCGAGTTCCGCATCCAGGGCGTCGCGCAGCGCCGCGAACCAGGCCAGCTTGTACGCGTAGTGCGGGTCGTCCGGCGTCCGGCCGTTCGGGACGTACACCGACCAGACCCGCACCCCGTCGCAGGTGGCGGAGACGGCCCGGGCCTCCGGCTCGGGGAAGCCCGGCTCGCCCGCGAACCCGACCCGGACGTCGGCCAGGCCGATCCGGGACAGGATCGCCACCCCGTTCCACCGGCCGTTGCTGTGGTTGGCCACCGTGTAGCCCAGCTCGCCGACCTCGGCCATCGGGAAGGCGTCGTCGGGGCACTTGGTCTCCTGAAGGCAGACGACGTCGGGGGCGGTGCCGGCCAGCCACTCCAGCAGCCGGGGCAGGCGGGCCTTCACCGAGTTCACGTTCCAGGTCGCCAGACGCATGCCCCCAGCCTGCCCCATCCACCCCCGCGTCGCCGGGTCAGCCGCCCGGGGTGTCGCCGGGGCGTGTCTGCTCGGCCAGGAACCGTTCCAGCTCCGCGCCGAGCTCGTCGGCGGTGGGCAGCGGGCCGGCGTCCGCGGCGAGCAGGTTCTTCTCGCCGCGCCCGCGGGCGAACGCGTCGTACTGCTCCTCCAGGGCCTGGACCAGGGCGGCGGCGTCCTCGGTCTGGGCGACCTGCCTGTCGATCTCGACCCGGACCACCTCGGCGGCGGATCGCAGCCCGTCGCCGGGGAGCAGCAGCCCGGTGCTGCGTGACACCGAGGTGAGCAGCACCTCGGCGGCGGCCGGGTACTCGGTCTGGGCCACGTAGTGCGGCACGTGCGCGGCGAAGCCGAGCGCGTCGCGGCCCTGCTCGCCGAGGCGGAACTCCAGCAGGTGACCGACGCTGCCGGGCACCTGGACCCGTTGCAGCCAGGGCTCGTAACCGGCGATCAGCTCCGGTCGGGTGGCGTGCGCGGTCACGCCGGTCGGCCGGGTGTGCGGCACCGCCATCGGGATCGAGTTGAGTCCGACGGTGAGCCGCACGTCCAGCCGGGCGGCGAGGCCGGCGACCGCGGCGGTGAACCGCTCCCACTGAAGATCCGGTTCGGGGCCGGTGAGCAGCAGGAAGGGCGTCTCGTCGTCGTCGTGCAGCAGGTGCAGCTCCAACGCGGGCGCGTCGAAGCTCTCCCAGTGGTCCTCGACGAAGGTCATCACCGGCCGGCGCGAGCGGTAGTCGAAGAGTTGGTCGACATCGAAGGTGGCAATCGGCCTGCTCTCCAGCGAGGTGAGCAGCTGCTCGCGGGCCAGCCGGCTGGCGTTGCCGGCGTCCACGAAGCCGGTGAGGGCCTGGATCAGGACCGGTTGCCCGAGGTCGGGCAGATCGTCGGTGAGCTGGTAGAGCTCGTGTGGGTCGAGCACCGGTGCGGACCTCCCTGAAATGTGCCTACGGAATGCCGACGCGACGGACGGCACCCGGTTCGGGCAACGTACCCGCCATCCTTGTGCATTCCTTCGCCGGGCGATCCGTTGCCTGCCGGTGGGCACGATCGGACCAACCATCCCAATACGCCTTTCGGACGATGGATGGGTCGGCTCAAGGGCCGAGTTAGTCGATCATGTGGCGCGGGCGGGACCGATGTCCGGGCCTGTCACCGCCCGTGCCGGCCTGCGTGCGACACCGGCTTCATCCGGTACGCGAGGTCCGTTCCCCGGGCGCGTCCGGCCGCCCCAGTCGTCCACCAGGGCACCCCGAATCTGTGGCGAGGACCACGTGATCACCCTGCGTGATCGAGGAGGTCTCCTGCCTAGCCTCGGTTGATGCGTGACGACGGCACCCTCGACGACCCGAACGCCCCGAGCAGCCCCACTGCCGAAATGGAGGATGGCACCTCAGCCGAACGGACAACCCCCGCGAGTCGGCTCCGGTCGTACGCCCGTGACCTGACCGGACGTCGCCGGGCGCAGGTGGCGCTCGCCACCGGCGTGGTCTGCTGCCTCGGCCTGGCCGCCGCCGTGCAGACCCGCGAGGGGGACGCTGGCGTGGCGACCCGCGACGACGTGGCAAGCTCGGAGCTGGCGCAGCGCGCCGAGCAGCAGAGCGCCTCCCGTGGTCTCGGCCGTTCGGCAGCGCCGACGACCCCCGCCGCGACCCCATCGCCCTCCGCGACCACCGCCGACCCGGACACGACAGCGCGGGCCCGCAAGGTCGTCACGGCGAAGCCGACCGACCCGGCGCCGGTCGCCGGACTGGACGAGGACCAGATGGACAACGCCAAGGTGATCGTCCGGACCGGTCGCGACATGGGCATACCGCGGCGTGGCCTGGTGATCGCGGTGGCCACCGCCATGCAGGAGAGCAACCTCTACAACGTCGCCAGCGGGGTTCTGCCCGAGTCGCAGAACTATCCGCACCAGGGTGTCGGCTGGGACCACGACTCGGTGGGGCTGTTCCAGCAGCGCTCCAGCAGCGGGTGGGGCCCGATCGGCCGGTTGATGGACCCGGCGTACGCCACCCGCCAGTTCCTCGCCGCGTTGCAGCAGGTGCCCGGTTGGCAGCAGATGCGGCTGACCGACGCCGCCCAGGCGGTGCAGATCTCCGCCTATCCCGAGCACTACCAGCAGCACGAATGGCGGGCCAACCGGGTCGTCGACGCCATCGTTCCGGCCGGGTAGTAGCCTACCGACCACTGTGGACGGTGGGGTTGAGCCTGTCGCGTCCCGGGTACAACCGTTGCGGGTACGGAGTACACATGACTCAGGGACCACCGACAGGAGGACGTCATGTCACTGATGCAGCGGATCAGCACTTTCCTGCGCTCCCCCAAGGGCCAGCAGCTGGTGGACCGGGGTCGGCGCGAGCTGGCCAAGCCTGGCAACCAGCAGAAGCTCAAGGGGTTGGCGGCGCGGCTGTCCAACCGCCGTCGCTGACCGCAGCGATCGTCCTGCCCGCCGTGACCCCTGGGGAGACCCGGTGACCGACACCCCACCCGCCGGCGGTCAGCCCGCCGTGCCCACCCCCGAGCCGTCCGCCGACACGCCGGAGGCGCCGCCGGCCGCGCCGGAAGGTCCGCCGGCACGGCTGTGGGACCGGATGCGCGACGATCCGCAGTACGCCCCGGAGCACCTCGCCCTGGAGGCGGTGCGCCGGCTCGGGCCGGAGGCCGCGCAGTGGGCCGCCCGGGCCCGTGCCGAGCACCCCGGCGTCTCGGCCGACGCCCTCGCCGACCAGGCTGCCCGCAAGTTCGTCAACCTGGCTCGCCTCTCCGGGGCGGTCTCGGGGGTGGCCGGGCTGCCCGGCGCTGTTCTCGACGTGGGCGTGCTGGCCTGGACCCAGGCGCGGATGGTGCTGCACATCGCCGCCGCGTACGACGTCGACCCCCTGCACAACGACCGGGCCACCGACCTGCTCGTGCTGCAACGGGTGCACAAGGTCGCCGAGAGCGCCCGGCTGGCGCTCGGGGTGGCCGCCGGCCGGGAGCGCGCCGACGCGCTGTTCGGGCTCGGCGGCCAGCGCCCGCTCGGCCGGGTCATGCTGCAACTCGGCGTCCGGCTCGCCCAGATGGCCGGCGTCCGGGCCGCCAAGCGCATGGTCGCCAAGATCGTGCCGGGCGCGGCGATAGTCCTCGGCACCTGGGCCAACTCGTCTGCAACCAAGGACCTCGCGCAGCGTTCCCGCGCGCTGTACCGGCAGCGCGGCACCACCGTTCCGGAGCCACGCCGAGGGTGAGCCGCTGGCCGTTGGCCCGCCCGTCGCTGTTGCCGCCACCGGTGAGTCGCTGGCCGGGGCGGCCCGGTGGCTCAGCTGGCCAGGCCGGAGGCCCGCCAGGTCACCTCGGCGAGCCGGCCCTGCCCCGTGGCGTTCGGGTGGAACCAGTCCAGCGGGTTGAGCAGGTCCAGGGTGAACCGCACCTTGTGCACCGCGCCGCCGTCGTGCCGGCACCGCGAGCCGTACGCCCGGCAGGCCGCCACCAACTGCCCGTTGTACGCGTCGATCCGCTCTCGCACGGCCGCCCGGCGGGCGCGGTCGGCGGGCGCCGTCGACGTGGCGTCGGCCAGTAGGGCTGGGCAGATGCCCCGCCGCCAGGCGCGGGTCGCCCGCGGGTCGTCGTGCCCGACCTCCCAGAGTCGGTACAGGTCAGGAATGCTCACCACGAGCACCCGCGCCTTCGGTCGGCCGGTCCGCAGCACCCGCAGACCCCTGTCGACGTCGGCCCGGAACTGCGCCACCGGCGTCATCGCGTCCACCCCGCCCCGGCAGACGTCGTTCGCGCCGATCAGCACGGTGACGTAGTCGACGCGGTCACGTACCGCCGCTTGGGCTTGGCCTTCGAGGGCGTCGGCGCGGGCGCCGGGCCGGGCATGGTTGTACGCCCGGCCGCGGATCGCGGAGTTCTGGTCGAGCAGCCTCCGGTAGTGGCTCTGCACCCGCAGCCCGTCGCCTGTCGACCAGGAGTTGCGCTCGCAGGAGGTGAGCACCAGGCAGGAGGCGAAACCGGTGCTTATCGAGTCGCCGAGCGCGGCGATGCCGCCCGGCCCGCCGGACTGCGGCGCGCTCTTTGTGGGACGGGGTGTCGCCGACGTGCCGCCTTCGCAGGCCAGCGCGACGAGAGCCGCGAGGCAGGCCAGGGCGGCGACCCAGCGTCGAGGCATGACAACCCCCGTCTCGCAGCACAGAGCGACAGCGCGGTAACTCTATGCGCAGGGCGTGGTGCGGAGGGAACACGCTGTCGGATATGCGGCGAAGTGGCGGCGGCAGGGCCGTCGGGATGCTATAGGGCTCCAGCCGTCCAGCGCGGCGCTCGGGGCCCGGTTAACGCCCCGGATCGAGGGTAGATCGTTGGGTATGACGAGATCGCAGCCCCGGCGTGCCCGTGGCACGGTCGGCCATGCTTACAGTGCGTTGAACCTTCGCCTCACCCTGGCCAGCTTCGGGCTGGTGATCATGGTGCTCTTCGCGGTGCTGGCGTTCTGGGCCGGGATCGCCTGGCTCGGCGTCGTCTGCGCGATCTTCGCGGTTGTCGCCGTGGTCGACCTGGTCGTGATCCAGCGCCGTCGCGCCGCCCGCCGCCGCGAGGAGCCGGGCGTACGACACTCGCTGTTCGAGTGACAGGAGGACGACATGCCCCATATCGCCACCACCAACCCCGCCACCGGACAGGTGCTCAAGACCTACGAGGCGATGTCCACCGAGCAGATCGACTCGGCCATCGAGCGCACCGACCTGGCGTACCAGCAGCTGCGGGGGACCACCGTCGACGAGCGTGCGCGCTGGATGAAGGCGGCCGCCGACCTGCTGGACGCCGAACGGGACGAGATCGCCCGGATCATGACGACGGAAATGGGCAAGACGTACGTCGCGGCGCAGGCCGAGGTGACCAAGTGCGCCACGGCCGCCCGCTTCTACGCCGACAAGGCGCCCGGGTTCCTCGCCGACGAGCCTGCCGACTCCGACGCGGTCAAGGCCACCAGGGCGTTCATCCGCTACCAGCCGATCGGCGTGGTACTCGCGGTGATGCCGTGGAACTTCCCGCTCTGGCAGGTGATGCGCTTCGCCGCACCGGCGCTGATGGCCGGCAACACCGGCCTGCTCAAGCACGCCTCGAACGTGCCGCAGACCGCGCTGCTGCTGGAGGACGTGTTCCGCCGCGCCGGGTTCCCCGAGGGGGCGTTCACCACCCTGCTGGTCGGCTCGGAGGCAGTCGAGCGGATCCTCGCCGACCCCCGGGTACGCGCCGCCACCCTCACCGGCAGCGAGGCCGCCGGCCGTTCCATCGCCCAGATCGCCGGCCGGGAGCTGAAGAAGACAGTCCTGGAACTCGGCGGCAGCGACCCGTTCGTGGTGATGCCCTCGGCCGACGTCGATCGCGCCGCCGAGGTGGCCACCACCGCCCGCTGCCAGAACAACGGGCAGTCCTGCATCGCCGCGAAACGCTTCATCGTGCACACCGACGTCTTCGACGCGTTCGCCGAGAAGTTCGCCGCGAACATGGCCGCGCTGCGCGTCGGCGACCCCATGGACCCGGACACCGACGTGGGCCCGCTGGCCAGCGAGCGCGGTCGAGACGAGGTGCACGCCCAGGTACGCGACGCGGCCGACAACGGCGCCACCATCCTCTGCGGCGGGGAGCTGCCGGCCGGCGACGGGTGGTTCTACCCGCCGACGGTGGTCACCGACCTCACCCCGCAGATGCGGATGTGGTCCGAGGAGGTCTTCGGCCCGGTCGCCGGCCTGTACCGGGTGTCGTCGTACGAGGAGGCCATCGAGGTCGCCAACGGCACCAGCTTCGGGCTCGGCTCGAACGCCTGGACCCGGGACAAGGCCGAGCAGGAACGCTTCGCCACCGACCTGGACGCCGGCAACGTCTTCATCAACGGCATGACCACGTCCTATCCGGAGTTGCCGTTCGGCGGCGTGAAGAACTCCGGCTACGGCCGCGAGCTGTCCGCTCTGGGCATGCGGGAGTTCTGCAACACCAAGACGGTCTGGGTGGGCGAGGGCGCGGCCTCCGCGGGTGCCGGCGCGCACGCCGAGTAGCTCGCCGCCTGCAAGGAAGGGCCCCTGTTAACGCCAGGCGTTAACAGGGGGCCCCTCCTTGCAGGCATCAGGCGGTGCGGGCCTGGGTAGGAAGAGCCGGCATGACGTCGTTCGCTTTCCACGCCTCGCATGAACAGATCGGTCCGCGCGCCCTGCTGGAGTCGGTGATCCACGCCGAACGGGCCGGCTTCGACGCCGCCATGTGCTCCGACCACTTCGCGCCGTGGAGCGCCCGGCAGGGCGAGTCCGGCTTCGCCTGGTCCTGGCTCGGTGCCGCCCTGCAGGCCACCGGCCTGCCCTTCGGCGTGGTCAACGCGCCCGGCCAGCGCTATCACCCGGCCATCATCGCGCAGGCGATCGGCACCCTGGGCGCGATGTACCCGGGCCGGTTCTGGGCAGCGCTGGGCACCGGCGAGGCCTGCAACGAGCACATCACCGGCGACGGATGGCCGCGCAAGGACATCCGCACGGCCCGGTTGCGTGAGTGCGTGGACGTGATCCGCGCGCTGCTGGCCGGCGAGGAGGTCAGCCACGACGGCCTGGTCCGGGTGGACCGCGCCCGCCTGTGGACCCGCCCCGAGCAGCCGCCCGCCCTTGTCGGTGCGGCAGTCAGCGTCGCCACCGCCCGGTGGTGCGCCGAGTGGGCCGACGGGCTGATCACCGTGAACGCGCCGGTGGCGCACCTGCGCGAGATGATCGACGCGTACCGGGGCGCCGGCGGGCGGGGGCCACTGCACCTCCAGGTGCACGTCTCCTGGGCGCCGGAGCAGGAGCAGGCGGAGGCGATCGCGTGCGACCAGTGGCGTAGCAACGTCTTCGCCCCGCCGGTCTGCTGGGACCTGGACACCCCCGAGCACTTCGACGTCGTCTCGGCCGACGTGCCGCTCGAACGGGTCGCCGAGGTGGTGAACATTTCGGCCGACCTCGGCCGGCACGTCGGGTGGCTCGAGGAGTACGTGGAGTTGGGCTTCGACCAGATCGCCCTGCACCACGTCGGGCAGGAACAGCGCGGGTTCATCGACACGTTCGGCGCTGAGGTGCTGCCGAAGTTGCGGACCAACGGCTGATCGGGCTCGCCCCAGGGGGTCCGAGGCTCGTACCCCCTGGAAAGCCTGCTGCCGGTCGTGGCCTCGGTGTCACCGAGCGGGAAATCCTGCCGCAGGCGCGGCGGGTCGACCTCGGAGGCGCTCAGTCGAGCCGGCGGACGAGGACCTGCCCAGGCCACGGGTCGAGCCCCTCGCGGGTGACAGTGAACGAGTCGGTAGCTGTGAAGCCGCAGCCCTCATAGAAGCGGACCAACGCGCGGTCGTCGCCGCCGTAGCAGTCCACCCGCAGCAGCCCCAGCCCACGCGCGCGGGCCAGGTCGGCCGCGTGCTCAAGCAGCCGCGCCCCGAACCCCAGGCCGGCGTGCTCCCGGTCGGTGACCAGCAGCCGCACGTAGAGTTCCGGCTCGGTGGCCGGTGGTACGTAGTCGCTTGCGGCGCCGACGACCAGCGCACCGACCGGACTGTCGCCGAGCATCGCCAGGTAGAGGCCGCCGCCCGAGGCCCAGTCGTCGGCCTGGGCGATCCGGCGCGGATCCGTCGACGCTGGCGCGGTGCCCCACTGACCGGTACGGCCACGCGCGACAAGCCAGGCGGTGGCACCGTCGAGCAGCCGCAGCACGGCCCCGGTGTCCTCGGGCCCACCGGGGCGAATGGCGATGGTCTGTTGACTGGGCATGCCCGCCATGGTGCTACACCAAGGTCGGGCGGCCAATGCCCACCGTGTCAACGCGGGGCTGACCAGGCCCACCACGGCGAAGAGCCCTCCGACGGCCAGCCAGCCGCGCACACCGCCGTGGAGCACCACAAGCGTCAGCAGACCCGGGGCACCGGCACGAGCCAGGCCGGCGAGCATCCCATCCGCACCCTGGTAGGCACCGATCGCACCCGGCGGCGCCAGGTCGTAGGCCAGCCCTGCCCCGGCGGTGCCGTGCCACAGGTCGCCGACGGTGTAGACGACTGTGGCGACCAGCAGAAGCACGACCGCCGCACCGGTGGACAAACCGGCGGTTGCGGCGTACAGCAGCATCGCCAGAGCCAGCACCAGGCCGGCTCGGCGCATCTTCCGAGCGGCCGGAGCAGCGGCGTCCGCGCCCCGGCTCAGCCGCACCGCCAGCAGCACTGTGAGCACCGTGTTGGTCAGCAGCACCGCCGACACGACGGGCGGGGGAGCCCCGACCAGGTTCACCGCCCAGAGCGGCACCACCAGCGTGAGCACCGTCTGATGGAGGGCAAGGACCGCCGATGCGCCGCTCACCGCGAGGAAGCGCCCGTCGCGCAGCGGCCGTCCCCGCGCGACGGCGGCGGCCGTCGACGGTCGCGGGGCAAGGGCAGGCAGTCGCATCAGCAGCGCCGCCGACACCAGATAGGTTGTCGCGTTGCCGGCCACCAGGATCTGGTACGCCAGCGGCGTGTCAGCGGCCAGCGCGAGCCCGGCCAGCCCCGCCCCGATCGCGATGCCCAGGTTCGCCACCGCCCGCAGCGTGGCGAAGGCGTGCACCCGCCCCCTGGGGCCGGCGATGGCGGCCACCAGCGCGGCCCGCACCGCCAGGTTGCCGGCCACCAGCAGCGCGTCCAGACTGGCCACCAGCAGAAAGACCGGAAACGAACCCACCATCAGGTACGCCACAGCCACGGCGGCCTGCGCCAGTTGCAGGACCGCCCGTAGGGTCCGTGGGTCGCGGCGGTCGGCGAGCCCACCGAGCGGCACGCTGGCGGTCAGCCCGACCAGGCCGGCGAGGGTGAGCCCGAGCCCCACCTGTGTCGGACTCAGCCCGACGACGCGGGTGAGGTAGAGCGCCACGCCCGTCACCCACAGCCCAGTGCCGACCGTGTTGGCGAGGGTGGCCAGCGACAGGGTACGCAGGTGGCCGGGTGGTGGAAGCGGCGACAACAACTGCCACCGGCTCGACCGGTCCGGCGAACGCCGGCGCCCCGGTACCGTCGCCCACCACAGCCCGGCTCTGGGCCGATTGCCGAATCCGGGGCAGGCGCGGATCGCTGGCGCACCGCCGCCGCGACCTCGCCCTGTCGCGGGTACCCGTCTCAGTTCGGTCGCCCCCCGAACCGCCACTGATGCACTTCGATCCCGGTGTATCGGTCAGCGGAGAGGACCTGCCGCGCGGCATCTGCGTCGGGCGCCTCCAGCAGAACTGCCGCCCCGAGCACCAGGGAACCGTCGTCGGAAAGGAGCGGTCCGCTGGCGATCAGCTCGTCGCGGATCGGCGGATCGACGGCGTCCGCCACGGCTTCCAGCGTGAACCCGAGGACCAGGTAGCGGTGGTAGTCCGGCCGGCCAGCGTTGAAGTCCCACATCCGGCGACCCAGCGAGTTGCGCCATCGTCGCAGCAGCACGTCGCGGTAGGCGCCAGCCTGGTAGCCGGGCTCCTCGAACGCGAAGGCGCGGGCGGCGGTGGGATCTGGCAGATCGAGGATGTGCACGCTGCCGGTCAGAGTTCCGTCGCTGGTGAAGGTGGGACCGCGGGCGATCATCGTGGCGGCGAATCGATCCATGTACGACCAGTGCTGCTCCACCATCCGGCTCCGCAGTGGTGTCGAACCGGGACGATCGCGGTGGTAGCAGAAGAACTCCATGGCCCGAGCGTCGCCGAGGCTCCTGACGCACGCAAGGAGATTGTCGTGCAGCTCGGGCTCGTCCGCCCAACCCCGGGCCGCCGCACGGGCGGAAGGGGTTGAACCGCTGCGAATCTTGGACAGTTTCCGTTCCACCGGTTGAGCCCGCCATCCGAACGGAAACTGTCCAAGATCTCGCGTCTCAGGCGCGATGGGCTACCTCACTGATCGACGGTCCCTTTGCTGCTGGCCGCCGGTAGCTGGGTTGGGATCCGACTGACGGGCGCCGGCCTGGTGGCGGTGGCGCTCCAGGGCGGCATCGTGGCAGTCGCGCTTCTCGGAGTGGTGCCGCCGCCGAATTCGACCCTTGCACAAGCCAGCTGACCTGAGCGCCGGGCTGGACAATCTGCTGCTACCACTGGCTCGGCGATGACGGGGAGCCCGTGGCTGACCGCGCCGAACAGTTGGCCGCTACTCGGGAGTGTCGGCTCAGCGCGCTCCGCTGTCGACGAGGCGCTCGGTGGAGAGGCAGGAGACGAGGCAGCGTTCCTTGGCGTCGCCGCTCAGCCGGGCGGTCCAGTCGGTGAGGCCGCCGTCACCGATCTCCAGGCTGCCGCCCCGCACGGTGATCCGTATGGCGCAACCGGTGTAGTAGCCCCGGCCGCGTCGCCGCTCCGGCTCGTCCACGAGCGGCACCGAGGGCTGGTCGAGGATCTGCCCGTCGCCCGCCGGCACCACGCCTCCTTCGAGTGCGGGTCGGACGGTGTCGGCCAACCGTTCCCGGATGACCTCGTCGTCGAAGACGGTGATGTGCAGTTGGGGTGCGACCGCTGGTGCCAGGTCGGCGAGGACTGTCCGCCAGTAGGTGAGGTGCCGGATCAGCAGCCGTGCCTGTGTGCTGCCCGAGCCAGCGTCGCGCGCGCTGGACACCAGGGCGAAGAGCCGGAAGTGCGCTGACGCGTCCCCGCCGAAGTCCTGTGCCCGCAGCACCCGGTGGGCGGCGGCGAGGTGCACCTCGCCGCCCCGGCGGCGACGTAGGGCCGCCTCGATCGCGAGGGCGTTCGTGGGGTCGCTCAGGACCTCGCTGGCGCGCATGGTGGTGACGATCCTGTTCTGGCTGACCGGTGTGACCGCCGCGCAGGTGCCCACCGGCACGACAGGCGACAGCTCCACTCCGGAGACGTCGGCCGGCAGGAGCTGCCACATTCGCGCTTCGATCTGAGCGACCGCGCGGGGGTCGGCGCGGGCCGGGCGGACGAAGCGGTCCTCGCGCCAGCGGCGAACCACGTCGGCCGGGTGCACGGTCGCCGCGCGGTCGTGGGCGACGCCCAGCAGCAGGGTACGCAGGTCCGCACCGGACAGGCCGGCCAGCGCGGCCCGCGTTCCGGCCGGCACCGCCGCCCACACTCGACGTTCGGCGTCGGTCAGTTCGTGGCCGTCCATGGCCACCACCATCGGGTACGCCGTCGGCAGAGGTCCACCGGATTTGGCGGACCGTCCACGTCGGCGCGACCGCGTCAGCAGGAGCCAGGGCTGGCGGTGCGGGGCTGGTGGCCGCCACGGGGGGAGCGGCCACCAGCCGTACCGATCAGGTCAGGGTCAGCCCAGTGAGCAGGCCCCGCCGTTGACGGTGACCAGGCCCGGGTTGGGGTTGGCCCCGCCCGAGGTGGTCGCGTTGAAGCCGAACGTCACAGTCCCGCCGGGAGCGATCTTGGCGTTGTGCGACTCGTTCTTCGCGGTCACCGTCGCGCCGGCCTGGGTGACCTTGGCCAGCCACGCCTCACGGACGCGCTGGTCGCCGGTGAACGCGAACCGCACGCTCCAGCCGTTGACCGCCGTGGTGCCGGTGTTCTTGATGGTCAACTGCGCGGTGAATCCGGTGCCGCCCTGCCAGGTGCCGTAGTTGTCGTAGCGCACCGAGCACGTGGTGGCCGGCACCGCGCCGGAGTCACCCTGGTCGGCGAGGAACGACGAGATCCACGCCAGGGCCGAGTTCCAGTTGATCGCGACCTCGTTCGTGGAGTACGAGTTGATGTCGTCGACGTAGCAGAACATCGGCTCGCAGCCGGCGAGCAACTTCGCCACGAACGGGTCCTGGAGGGCCGCGTTCGGGCCGCCGGCGATGGAGCCGGCCGGCGGACGCGGCATGCTCGGGTCGAGTTGGTGGCCGAAGATCCGGCTGTGCTGGTTCTGGGCGGCGTGCTCGCCCCAGCCGGTGACGTAGGAGATGTTCAGGGCGTTGCGACCGAAGATGTAGTCCATCGCCTGCACGGCGCCGTCGCGGTACTTGACGTCACGGGTCAGGTCGAACGCGGTGGCCAGCACCACGGCGTTGTTGATGACGTTGCTGTTGCCACCCCAGAAGTAGCTGTTCGCGTCACCGGGCATCGGCAGCCCGTACGCCTGCCGGCGCAGCTCGACGAGGTACGCGTCGGCGGCGGTGGTGACCGAGGCGCGGATCCGGGTCACGTCGGCGGTGGGCAGCCCGTTGGGCACTGTGGCCAGGTCGAGGCGGCCCAGCGCGGCGACGCTCTGCCAGCCGAAGCCACGGCTGTCGAACACGTCGGCGGTGTGGTGCGGCGAGGCGGTCAGGTCGGTCAGGTAGGTCTGCGCCCCGGTGGTGAGGTACAGCTCGGCCGCCGCCCAGTAGAACTCGTCGGTGACGTTGCTGTCGTCGTACGCGCCGCCGCCGGTACCGTCGGTCGGGCTGGCGTACACCGCGGGGTGTGCCTTGGCGGCGCTGTAGGCCGTCTTCGCGGCGGTGCCGCAGCGGGCCGCGAACGCCGCGTCGTAGGGAGCGTAGAGCCGCGCGCACTGGGCGGCGGTGGCGGCGAGGTTGAGGGTGGCCGCTGTCGACGGCGCGTGCAGTTCGCGCGGCTGCGGGTCGTCCTCCGGGGCGAGCGGCAGGCCCGTCCAGTTCCGGTCGTGGATCTTGTGGTGGACCATTCCGGCGAGCGGCTTTCCGGCGGGGACCTGCATGCGCAGCAGGAACTCCAGCTCCCAGCGGGCCTCGTCGAGGATGTCGGGCACGGCGTTGCCGCGCTCAGGCACCCGCAGCGTGCTGTCGGCAAGCGCGGCGCCGCCGGCCGCGGTGGCCGCCGTCTTGGTCCGCTCGAAGGTGTTCAGCAGCTGGTAGGTGGCGATGCCGCCGTTGACCACGTACTTGCCGTGGTCGCCTGCGTCGTACCAGCCGCCGCGCACGTCCAGCGAGTAGTCGCAGACGCCCGGCTGGCACGGCACGTTGGTGTCGCCCTGGTTGGGGGCCACGTCGAGGTGACCGGCGGGACGGGCGTACTCGTCGCCGATCAGGTCGCCGTCGATGGCGATGCCGCTGCGCTGGGCGTAGAAGAACTGAAGCGAGTCCGAGCGCAGTTGGTTGTAGAGGGTGCCGGAGATGTCGAACGGGTGGCTGGTCTCGCCGTCCACGGTGAGCGTCAGCCCGCTGCCGGGCGTGCGGTAGCTGGAGAAGTCGAGGGTCTGCACGTTCTGACCGGAGGCCTCGTCGACGCCCCGCGCGGTGGTGGTGCCGCTGGCCAGTACGGCGCCGGCGGCCGAGCGCAGCTGCCACGGCAGCGGCTGGGTGGCCTCCGTGACCACTGTGGCGTTCTTCGGCCCGCCGGGCAGGTAGCCGACCTGGTTGACGCGTACCCGTGGCCCGGTGTCCGGCACGTACGGCTCAGGGGGTTCGCCGCCGCGCAGCGACACGTCGTCGAGGCAGACGGTCTGCGCCGCGGCGCTGCCGCCGACCTGGAAGATCAGCTGAGCGCCGGGGTTGTCATCCGGGACGGTGAAGGTCTGCTCGAACCGCTGGGCGGTGCCGGTGGCGGCGGCGTCCACTGCCGCGTACGTCGTGTAGGGGGCGCTGCCGAGCTGCAACACCGCCTTGACGGCGGTGCCAGGGGTGGCGGAGATGTCGAAGCCGAGGGTGTATTCGGCGCCGGCGATGAGCGGCACGCCGTCCTGGCCGATGCCGGCGTCCCACGGGTTGGCCAGCCCACCGGGGACGGTGGTGCAGAGCCGGCCGTCGGTCACCGTGAGCGCGTCGGTGCCGTAGGAGAACCAGGGGCTCACACCGGCGCTGAAGTCGCCGTTTTCGATCTGTTCGGGGGCATCCGGGGGTGGGTCGGCGTAGGCCGCGCCGGCGCCCGCGCCGGTGAGGGCAAGGGTGGTCGCCGCAGCCAGCAGGAGGCGGCGTCGGTGTGGCGTCACGGGGGAGTCCTTCCGGGACGGGAGTGAGGCAGGTGGCGGTGGCAGAACCTGGGAGCGCTCCCAGGTATCGGCTCGATGTTTCCAGTGGTGATACCTCCTGTCAATTGATCTGACTGGATGGGTTGTCGCGTTCGACGAGGGCGGCAGGAGGGCCCGGCAGACGCGAATCGACGACGCGCGGACGTGAGATTCACCGCGCCACGCGCCGTCGTCCTGATCTCCTAGAGACAACTGCGCCCTTCGCCTGGCAGGCTGCCACCCATGACCCTGAAGCTGCGTTCCGTGGGAACGAGCGACCGTGGGCTGATCCGCAGCGGAAACCAGGACGCCCTGCACGCCGGCACCTGGCTCGTCGCCGTGGCCGACGGCATGGGCGGAATGGCCGCCGGTGACCTGGCCAGCGCGCTCACCATCGACGCGGTCGCTCCGCTGGACGTGGAGACACCCGAGGATGCTCTGGTGGCCGCGCTCGAAGGCGGCATCGCGCTGGCCACAGCCCGGATCCGGGCGGCAGTCGCCGAGGACCCGGAGCGCCAGGGCATGGGCACCACCCTGACCGCCCTGCTCTTCGCCCGTACCGGCACCTGCCTGGCCCTGGCACACATCGGCGACTCACGGGCCTACCTGTTCCGCGAGGGTGTGCTCAAACAGGTGACCCGTGACGACACATTCGTCCAGATGCTTGTCGATCAGGGCGTGATCACCGCCGACCAGGCCAGCAGCCACCCGCGCCGGGCGGTCGTCACCCAGGCGTTGCAGGGCGAGGACGTCAACCCGTCGTACGCGACGATGGTGCCCCGCGCCGGCGACAGGTGGCTGCTGTGCAGCGACGGCCTCTCCAACGTCGTCCGCCCGGACACCCTCGCCGAGGTGCTCACCACCTATCCGGACCGGGATGCCTGCGCCGGCAAGCTCATCGACCTGGCGCTGCACGCGGGCGCGCCGGACAACGTCACGGTGGTGGTGGCCGACGTGGTCGAGGAATAGTCGACAGTCAGCGCCGCCGGGGTGCGGCACGCCGTGTGGGTGTCGCGGTGCCCGGGTCCTCCGGCCACGGGTGGCGCGGGTAGCGTCCCCGCAACTCCGAGCGGACCTGCGGATAGCCGGTCCGCCAGAACGACGCCAGGTCGGCGGTGACCGCCACCGGCCGGCCGGCGGGGGAGAGCAGGTGCAGCAGCACCGGCACCCGGCCACCGGCGACGCGTGGGGCCGCCGGCCAGCCGAACGTCTCCTGGAGTTTCACCGCCAGCACCGGCGCCGCCGGGTCGGCGTAGTCCAGCCGGATCCGCGAACCGCTGGGCACCTCGATGCGCTCCGGGGCCAGCTCGTCCAGCCGGGCGGCCTGCGCCCACGGCAGCAGGCGGCGCAGTGCCGAGGTCACGTCTATCCGACCGAGGTCGGCGCGTCGCCGGGCTGCGGCAAGCTCCGGGCCGAGCCAGGTGGGCGCGGCGGCGAGCAGCGCCTCGTCGCCGACGTCCGGCCACTCGTCGCCGAGGTGGTGCCGGCAGAACGCCATCCGCTCGCGCAGTGCCCGCGCCGCCGGCGTCCAGGGCAGCAGCCCCAACCCCTCCTGGCCCAGACCGGCAACCAACGCCGCCGCCACGTCCGCCCGGTCCGGACGGTCCAGCCGCCGCGCCACCAGCTCGATCGCCCCCAACCGGGTCACCTCCCGCGCCACCACGTCCCCGTCGGCCCAGCCGACCTCCCGCCGCGTGGACAGCAGCGGGCCGGCGGCCTCGCGGGCTGTCGCCTCGTCCAGCGGGACGGCCCGGCGGATCCGCGCCGACGGAGCGCCGGGGGAGCGGTCCGCGACGGCCACCGCCAGCCAGTCGGACCCGGTCAACCCCGACCCGATCGCCAGCTCCGCGGCGGTGCCGCCCGTCATGAGGTACGCCGACCCGCCCGGCCGCCGCACCCGCGCCAACCGCTCGGGGTACGCGAGACCGACAAGCAGCCCGGCGGCCAGATCGTCGGTGAGGCCCGCCGAGCCGGCTCGCCCCTGTCGCGGGGCGTCGGAGGGCAGCGCGGCGCGCAGCCGGCGTACCTCGGTGCGCCAACGGGCGGTGGCACCCGCGTCGACGCCGCCGCGCAGCCGGCGCCAGCCGGCCACCAGGTCGTCGCCCGGGCCGGCCGCGCTGTCCTCGGCCAGCAGGGCCACCACCTCGGCCGCCCGGTCGGCGCCGACCCGACCGGCGCCGTCGAGCAGCGCGCGGGCCAGCCGTGGGTGCGCGCCGGCAGCGGCGATGGCCCGCCCGCGCGCGGTGATCCGACCGTCTGCGTCGATCGCGCCCAACGTTCCCAGGGTGTCCCGGGCCACCGCCATGGCGGCGGCCGGCGGCGGGTCGGGCAGTGCGAGTCCGGCCCCATCGGGGCGGCCCCAGGCGGCCAGTTCCAGTGCGAACCCGGTCAGGTCGGCGGTGGCGATCTCCGGCTCCGGTCGGGCCGGCAGACGCTCGTGGGTGGCCTCCGACCAGCAGCGGTAGACGTACCCGGGTGCCTCCCGGCCTGCTCGCCCGGCGCGCTGGGTGGCGGCGGCCCGGGAGACCGGCACGGTGACAAGCGCGCCCAGCCCGCGGGCCAGGTCGATGCGCGGCACCCGGGACAGTCCCGCGTCCACCACCACCCGCACGCCCGGCACGGTGAGGCTGGTCTCGGCCAGCGCGGTGGCAAGCACGACGCGCCGCCGGTCGTCGGCAGCGCCGCCCTGGGGTCGCAGGGCCGCGTCCTGCTCGGCGGCCCGTTGACGGCCGTGCAGCGGCAACAGCGCGACGGTGTCCCGCAGGTCGGCGAGCCGGCCGGTGACGGCGGCGATCTCACCGGCGCCCGGCAGGAACACCAGGACGTCACCGTCGTGCTCGCGCAGTGCCCGGCGAACGGTGGCTGCCACGTGGTCGAGCAGCGCGCGGTCCACAGGCCCGGCGCCGGGCGGTGCTATCGGCCGGGTCGGCGGCGCCCAGATCCGCCGTACCGGATGCAGCGCCGATTCGGCACGGACCACCGGGGCGGCGCCGGTGCCGCCGAGCAGCGCGGCGAACCGGTCGGTGTCCGGGGTGGCGGACATGGCAAGGAGCCACAGGTCCGGCCGGAGAGCGGCCCGCGCCTCCACAGTGAAGGCCAGCGCGAGGTCGGCGTCGAGCTGTCGTTCGTGGCACTCGTCGAGCAGCACGGCACCTGTGCCGGGCAACTCCGGATCGTGGTGCAGCCGGCGGACCAGCAGGCCGGTGGTGACCACTTCGATCCGCGTCGCAGGGCCGACCCGGCGCTCGCCGCGTACCGCGTAGCCGACGCGCTCACCGACAGGCTCGCCGAGCAGCTCCGCCATCCGGCGGGCCGCGGCGCGCGCCGCCACCCGGCGGGGTTGCGCGATGACCACCCGGCCGTCGACCCGGTCGGCCACGGCCAGCGGGGCGAGGGTGGTCTTACCGGTACCCGGCGGGGCCACCAGGACCGCGGCGCCGGCCGCATCGAGCGCGGCCGTAAGCGCCGGCAGCGCCGGGCGTACCGGCAGGTCCAGGGTTACGTCGGAGAGCACGGCCCAGTCTCGCACCGGCGCTGACGGCCGGGCCCTCGTACCGGCCCCCAAGGGCGCAGCCCTCGCGCCGGCTCGGAGGGCTCAGCCCTCACACCGGCTCGGAGGGCTCAGCCTCGGTGGGCCTTGTCCAGACCCCGCAGGAAGAGGCGCCAAGTCGTCGGGCCGAAGGCGAGCACCGGGCCGGAGCGGTCCTTGCTGTCCCGGACGGCGACCTGACCGTCGACTGTCGCGACCTCCACGCAGTTTCCGTTGCCACTGCTGCGCGTGCTGGTGCGCCAGTCCGCCCGGGTCAGGTCGAGCGCCGTCATCCGCCGTACCTCTCGTCTGTCGGCGTGCCGCAGATGCGGTCACGCAAAGTTACGAGAAGCCTCCTCAAGACGGGTCATCGATGCCCCCGGATCGAGTGCCATCTGGCACAGCTCCTCGTGCAGAAGGCTATACCCGTCCACATGATCGGCATCTTCCAGAGCCAGCCCAACCGTGAGGTTATCCAGGTAAACCACTGACGCGTCGGCGGCGTCGGCGAAGTTGAGGATCACGTACGGGGTGCTCATCGCCGGGTGCCCGCCGGCCGCGAACGGAAGTACCTGGATAGTCACGTTGGGTAGCTGTGCGATCTGGATCATGTGAGTAAGTTGCTCGGCCATCACCGTCGGGCCGCCGACCGGGCGCAGCAGCACCGCCTCGTTCAGCACCACCGACAGTTCGACGGGCTCGTCGCGGCGCAGCACCCCCTGCCGGTGCAGCCGGGCCGCGACCTTGCGCTCCAGGCCGTCCTCGCCTGCGGTGCGGCGGAAGATGGCCCGGGCGTACGCCTCGGTCTGCAACAGGCCGGGAACCGACTCGGCCTCGTACGTGCGCAGTGCCGCCGCCTCGGCCTCCAACCCGACGTAGAACTCGAACCACTCCGGCAGCACGTCGCTGTAGTTCTGCCACCAGCCGCGTTGCTGGGCGCCCCGGGCGATCTCGATGAGCGCCTCGGCGTCCGCGCCGGTGACCGCGTAGAGCGCGAGTGCGGCCCGGACATCGCGGGGTTTGATGCCGATCTGCGCGTTCTCGATCCGCGAGAGGTTGCTCTTGGACATGTCGAGTTGGCGGGCGGCCACATCAAGTGTCATTCCCGCGCGTTCGCGAAGCTGGCGGAGCTCCCGGGCGATGCGTCGACGGCGCACTGTGGGGCTGGCGGCGGGCCGGAGGGGGCGGGTGGCGGTCACCCTCCGAGTCTGACACGACAAGATCCGCAGGTCGCGAGTGCACGGAGTGCAACTTTCAAATCTGGGAGTTGCATTGCGGTAGCTGTGGGTGCATCCTTTCCCGGTCGCGAACACTGTGGACGCCGTGCGGGGAGGGCCGTTGCTCATCGCTGACGAGTTCTTCCTCATCGCTCACAACGACAGTCGTGGCAAGGCCAAGCTCCACCCGGCGGCGACCGGCCTCGGCCTGGCCGGTGGGCTGCTCGGTGAGCTGCTCCTCTATGGACACATCACCATCTCCGGCGGGCAGGTCGCCGTCCTCGACCGCCGTCCACCGGCGGACGCGCTGGCGCACACGGTGCTCGACCAGTTGATCGGCGAGTCCCAGCACCACTCCGTCACCACCTGGCTCAGCTTCCTGGCGCAGACCGCTACGACCTCGGTGGGCGAGCGGCTGGCCCGGGCGGGTGTGATGCGCCGCCAGGAGAGCCGCAGGCTGCTGCGTACCACCGTCAGCTACCTGCCCATCGACCTCAACGCCGTGGCGTGGCCGGCCACGCGGCTGCGGGCCCTGCTGGACCGGCCGGAACCGCCGAGCGTGCCGGACGCGCTGCTGCTCGGCCTGGTCGTGGCCGCCGGGCTGACCCGCGAGGTGCTGTGGAGCGCCGGACCGCGTGCGCACCACCGGTTGAGCGTCCTCATCCCCGCGCTGCCGGCTCCTCTGAAGGAACTCGTCGGGCACACCGAAGCGGCCGTCGGCGCCGCCGTGCTGCGCGGCGTTCCGTGACCCCCCGGTAACCCCCAACCTCCCTCGACATCCGGAGTAGTCGTATGCCATCGACATCGACAGTCGACAGACCCAGCAACGTCTCCGAAGCCCTCGCCCGAGGCCGCCTCGGCGTCCCGTCGGTCATCTTCTTCGTGCTCTCCGCCGCCGCGCCGCTGACGGTGGTGGCCGGCGTCGTCACCACCGGGTACGGCGTCATCGGCGTGACAGGCATCCCGCTGGCCTTCCTGCTGATCGCGGCGGTGCTCGCCCTGTTCTCGGTGGGCTACGTGGCAATGTCCCGCCGCGTGGAGAACGCCGGTGCGTTCTACGCCTACGTCTCCCGTGGCCTGGGCCGCCCGGCCGGCGTGGGGGCGGCCTGGATGGCACTCGTGGCGTACAACGCGCTCCAGGTCGGGCTCTACGGCACCATCGGCGTCGCCGCCGAGCCGGTCCTCGACCGGATCTTCGGCGGACATCCGCACTGGTCGATCGTCGCCCTTGTGGCGTGGGCGCTTGTCGGCCTGCTCGGCCTGCTCCGGGTGGACATCAACGGCCTGGTGCTGGCGACGTTGCTGGTCGCCGAGATCGTCATCGTCCTGATCTTCGACCTGGGCCAGCTCGGCAACCCGGCCGGCGGCGAGGTCAACTTCGCCGGATTCTCGCCGGACAATCTCTTCGTGCCCGGGGTCGGCGCGGTGCTGGTGCTCGCCATCCTCGGATTCGTCGGTTTCGAGTCCGCCGTGGTCTTCAGCGAGGAGAGCAAGGACCCGAAGCGCACGGTCCCGCTGGCGACGTACCTGTCGGTGGCTATCGTCGCCGGCCTGTACGCGCTGTCCTCCTGGACCATGACCGTCGCGGTCGGGTCGGACCGGATCGTCGCGGAGGCCGGCGAGCAGAGCGTCGGATTGATCTTCAACCTGGCCGCCGCGCAGCTGGGCGACACCGCTGTCACCATCGGCCAGGTGCTCTTCCTGACCTCGGTCCTGGCCGCGATGATCTCGTTCCACAACACCACGGCCCGGTACACGTTCGCGCTGGGCCGGGAGCGGGTGCTGCCGGCGGTGTTCGGGCGTACCTCGCCGCGCAGCGGCGCGCCCCGGGCCGCCTCGCTGGCGCAGAGCGCTCTCGGCCTGCTGGTCATCGTTCTCTACGCCGTCAACGGCTGGGATCCGGTGGTCAAGCTGTTCTTCTGGGTCGGCACCAGCGGTGGCTTCGGCGTGCTGCTGTTGATCGCCACGACCTCGGTGGCGGTGATCGCCTACTTCGCCCGCTCCGGCGGTGACGAGACGCTGTGGCGGCGGGCCATCGCTCCCGGCCTGGCCACCCTCGCGCTTGCCGTGATCATCTGGCTGGCCGTGTCGAACTTCGCCAACCTGCTCGGCGTCGCACCGGACTCCAACCTGCGCTGGATGCTGCCCGCCGTCTACCCGGTGGCAGCCGCGCTGGGCATCGGGTGGGCGCTGCTGCTGCGCCGCAACCGCCCGGACACGTATGCCCGGATCGGCCTCGGCGCGGCGAGCGCCGCCGCTGCAGCACGGCAGGCGGAGCAGCGACCGGCGCCGCTGGGCGCGGAGATCCGGTGAGCGCGTCCATCGAGCGGCTCGGGCCGGAGGACACCGCCCTGGTGGCGGGCCGGATCGCCGGGGCGTTCACCGCACTGAAGGTGACCAGGTGGCTGGTCCCGGACGCGAACAAGCGCGAGTCCGTACTGGCCGGGGACTTCGAGATCCTTGTCGACCACGCGATGCGGCACGGCCTGGTGTACGGCACCGCCGACCGGTCCGCCGTCGCGGTCTGGTTCCCGTCGGTCGGTGAGCCGGCTCCGCCGCCGCCGGACTACGACGCCCGGCTGGCAGCCGCCTGCGGGGAGTGGACCGACCGTTTCCAGCACCTCGACGAACTGTTCGCGGCGAACCACCCCCACGGCGACCACCACCACCTGGCCTTCCTGGCGGTCGAGCCGGACCGGCAGGGGCACGGGTTGGGCACCGCGCTGCTGAAGCACCACCACGCCTGGCTGGACGCCAACGACATGCCGGCCTACCTGGAGGCGAGCGACCCCCGCAGCCGGGACCTGTACGCCCGCAACGGCTACCGGGCCCGCGAGCCGTTCCGAGTGCCGGACGGCACTCCGTTCTGGCCGATGTGGCGGGAGCCGGCAGGGCGCTGACGACACCGGCCGAGCCGCTGCCCTCCGGGGAAGCGACCCGGCCGGTACGCCGAGGTCAACGTGAGAGAGGGCCGGGTCCACGGACCCGGCCCTCTCTCACGCGTTGAACCGATCAGTACGTGCCGTCGAGCTGGCCGCGCAGCTTGGTCAGCGCCCGGGCCAGAAGCCGGGAGACGTGCATCTGCGAGACGCCGATCTGGTCGGCGATCTGCGACTGGGTCAGGTTGCCGTAGAACCGCAGGGTGAGGATCTTCTGCTCCCGCTCGTCGAGCGTGGCAAGCGCGGGGCCGAGGGCGACCCGCAGCTCTGCCAGCTCGAACTCGCTGTCCTCACCGCCGAGCATGTCGCCCAGCTCGGTGGCCCGGTCGCCGTCGCCGGTCGGGGTGGACAGCGACACCGCGTTGTACGCGCGGGCGCCCTCCAGGCCCTCCAGGACCTCTTCCTCGGTGAGCTTGAGGTGGGCGGCGATGTCGGCCACCGTCGGCGAGCGGCCGAGGGTCTGCAGGAGCGAGCTGTTGGCGTCGGAGATGGCCAGCCGCAGCTCCTGGAGGCGACGCGGCACCCGGATGTCCCAGGTGCGGTCGCGGAAGTGCCGCTTCAGCTCACCGATGATGGTGGGGATGGCGTAACCGGCGAAGTCGACGCCGCGGGACGGGTCAAACTTGTCGATGGCCTTGATCAGGCCGACGGCGGCGGTCTGCGCCAGGTCGTCGGTCGGCTCGCCCCGCCCGCTGTAGCGGTGGGCGAGGTGGTTGGCCAGTGGCAGCCAGGCCTCGATCGCGCGGTCGCGCAGTGCGGCGCGCGACGGGTGGTTGGCCGGCAGCGCGGCCATGGCGTTGAGCAGATCGGCGGCGCTGTCGGTGAGCGCACGCGGGTCAAGCTTGGTGGTGCTCGTCTGCTCGGCAGCGGCGGTGCTCGGCTGCTCGGTGATCGTTGGCGCGGTCATGGGTGGTCCTCCCTGCACCTCGTCCGCGGACTAAAAGACGTGACGCTTTGGTTTAGCTTCGAATGGGCCGTTCGGGACTCACCTTAGCCTGATCGGCTCCCGGAAATCCAGCCGAAAGGCTGATGTACTTAAGGTGTGTTGGACCATAAATCGGGCGCAAGCGGACAGAGGTTCGCACTGTCGTGATGTCTCTTACCCCGAAAATCGAGGGACTTGCCGAGAGTCGGCCGTCCCGTTCCTGCCTGCCCGGCCGGTTCGCCCGATCCGCCGAGAGCGGTCAACACGAAACCCGACATCCGGTCAGGAGTGTCGTCTATCCGTCGTTGTCCCGTCGACGGGACTGGCCGTAGCGTCGGTGTACACATCCGGTTCGGAGGCACCGTGCTCGATCCAGCCGCTCCCCAGCTCGTCGTGAACAGCCGCACGCTCTTCTTCAGCTGGGTGCCGGCCGACCCGGACGCGGTCGCCGCCCTGGTGCCGGCCGGGCTGCGCCCGCGCCCGGACCACCAGGTGTTCCTCAACCAGTACGTCGTCGACGACGAGACGCAGACCTCCGGCTTCGGCGCCTACTCGCTGACGTACCTCGGTGTCTCGCTTGTCGGCGTCGACGCCCCCGGCGGGCTCAGCCCGGGCGGCTGGTGGACGCACTACGTGGCCTCCAGCCGGGTGGTCCGGGACTACGCCACAGCGCGCGGCGCCCCGACGTTCGCCGGCCAGACCCGGATCGAGGCGGACGGCGAGGCGCTGTTCTCCGAGACGGAGATCGACGGGACGCCGCTGGTCCGGACGCGTTGCCGGGTGGGGGAGACCGGCCACCTCATCAGCAGCGGGCATCACCGCTACTTCACCTGCCGCGACGGTCAACTCCTCAGCTCGGTCTACCCGTACGTGGCGGAGCCCGTCGCGCCATTCGAGATCGAGTCGGTGGAGTTCCTGCCCGGGCACCCCATGTACGCGCTGCGCCCGGCCAACCCGCTGATCATCGGCTTCGGCTACTACTCGCCGCGCTCATCGTTCGCCTACCCCGGCGGGTTCACCGTCTACCCGGGCGGCACCGGCATGCCCGAGCCGGCGCGGCAGGGTCACCAGGTGCCGGCCAGCCTGGCCCGCAGCGGCCTGCCGTCGGGGTCGTAGACCAACCGGTACACGGGCAGCGCCCAGGCGCGGGTGTACCACGGCAGGCGCTCGGGGCGGTGTGGGCGCAGCCGGCCGGGCGGCCGATCGCCCACCTGGCCGTCGTCGTACCACCGTTGCAGCGCGTCGGCCCCGGCCCTGACGGCCGCGACGGCGGTCTCCGGGTCGAGCAGGTCGGCGTCGTCCGCGCCGTCCGGGTCGCGGTCGAGGTGCTCGCGCCACAGACGCAGCCGCAGGTCCCGGGCGAAGACCCGCGCTCCGTCGCCCCGGCCCGCCGGATCCGTGGGCTCCCGCCGGTCGCGCGTGTCGTCGAGCACCGCGCAGGACAGCTCGCTGTCGTGCGTCCAGGACCGCCTGTTGAAGTTGTCGCTGCCGACGCTTGCCCAGACGTCGTCGACCACGCAGACCTTCGCGTGCACGTAGACCGGGCCGCCGTCGTGGTTCTCCACGTCGAACACGTGCACCCGGTCCGGGGCGGCGCGCTCGCACAGCGACAGCGCCTGCTCCCGGCCGACCATGTTCGGTGGCAGCGCCAGGCTGCCGTCCACGTCCGGATGCCGGGGCACCACTGCCACCAGGTGCAACTCGGGGTTGTCCCGCAGGGCCTGAGCGAACAGGTTCGCCACCTCTGTCGACCAGAGGTACTGGTCCTCCAGGTAGATGAGTCGACGGGCGCGGCGTACCGCCTTGGTGTAGCCCCGGGCCACGGTGCGCTCGCCGTCGGGCGCGAAGGAGTAGCGCGGACGGACGGCCGGGTAGGTACGCAGCACCTGGATCTGGTGCGGCCCGCACTCGGGCGGGTCGGACGGCTGCGCGGGCAGCGGATCAGGGCTCAGGTCCACGCCGCGCAGCCGGTCCCGCAGGTACGCCATCGGGTTCTCCGAGTCCAGCGGCATCGGGTCGGTCCAGCGCTCCCGGAACACGGTGTCCAGCGCGCCGACCACCGGGCCGCGCACCGCGAGCTGCACGTCGTGCCAGGGCGGGCGGGAACCGTAGCGGGGCGACATCGGCACCGGCTGCGGATCGCCGTGATGCGCAGCGTCGTCGCGGCGACTGTGACACAGGTCGATGCCACCGGCGAAGGCGATGTCGCGCTCCGGGGCGTCCGGGTGTCGCAGCACCACGAGCTTCTGGTGGTGCGAGCCGCCGCGCCGCACACGCTGGTCCAGCAGGACCTCGCCGCCGGCTGCGGAGACCGCCTCGCTGAGATTGCGGTTCTCCGCCTCGCTGTAGGCAAGCACGTCGAGGTGCGAACGCCAGATCAGCCCCTTGACCACCACGCCACGCTGGGCGGCCTGAGCGAAGAGTTGCGCCACCGTCGGACCGTCCGGGCGCAGCAGTTGGTCCGGGTCGCCCCGCCAGTCGGTGAAGAACAGATGGTCACCGGCGGTCAGGGCCTGTACCTCGTCGACGAGCCTGTCGAAGTACGCGGCACCGTGAATCAGCGGCTCAGCGAGGTTTCCCGTCGTCCAGACGGGTAACCCAGAGACCGGGTTGGCACGTTCCTGCGCGGTGAGGAACCAGTCCTGCAACGGCACGGTCCAGCCCTCCCCGAGGTCGACAACGTCCTCACGGTAGGACCCCGGTGGTGCGTACGCACGCCGGGCCGACGGACCGGTCCACCGGACCGCGCCGCTATCCGTTGACGCGACAACCGAGGAGGCCACACCATGCCCCGCGAGACGACGAACCCCGTGACCGAGCACCGCGAGCCGGCGGTGGAGAGCGAAGGGGGCGCGCTGGTAGCGGTGTTGGTGATGGTGATCCTGGGAGTCGCGGGGATCTTCGCGGTCTCCTGAGGTGGCGCCGGCGTCCGGAATGTCCCGGGCGCCAGCGCCGAACTCAGGAGCCGACCGGGGTCAGGGCCGTGAGCCCTGGCCGTCGGTGTGCGGCACCCGCTCGCTGGGGATCACGCCGAGCCGGCCGGCCTGGAAGTCCTCGAACGCCTGGATCAGCTCGTCCCGGGTGTTCATCACGAACGGGCCGTACTGCGCCACCGGCTCACGGATCGGCTTGCCGCCCATGATGTAGAGGTCCAGCGCCGGGGTGTTGCTGTCCTGCTCGGCGTTCGCGTCGAAGCGCAGCGCGTCACCCGGCCCGTGCACGGCGAGCTGACCGGTGCGGATCGGCCGGCGATCGGTGCCGACGGTGCCACGCCCGCCGAGGACGTACACCAGGGCGTTGAAGTCGGGCTGCCAGGGCAGGTCGACCTGAGCCCCGGGCTGCACTGTGACGTGCGTGATGGTGATCGGCGTGAAGGTGGTGCCCGGGCCCCGGTGCCCGGCCACCTCACCGGCGATGACCCGGATCAGCGCGCCGCCGTCCGGCGTGGTGAGCAGCGCCGACTCCCGGCCCCGGATGTCCTGGTAGCGCGGCGGGTTCATCTTGGCCGCCCGGGGCAGGTTGACCCAGAGCTGGGTGCCGTGGAACAGCCCACCGCTGACCACCAGATGCTCCGGCGGTGCCTCAATGTGCAACAGGCCACTACCAGCTGTCATCCATTGGGTGTCGCCGTTGGTGATGGTGCCGCCGCCACCGTGCGAGTCGTGGTGGTCGAAGACCCCGTCGATGATGTAGGTGACGGTCTCGAAGCCGCGGTGCGGGTGCCACGAGGTGCCTCTCGGCTCGCCCGGCGCGTAGTCGACCTCACCCATCTGGTCGAGGTGGATGAACGGGTCCAGGTCGGTGGTCGACACCCCGGCGAAGGCCCGGCGGACGGGGAAACCCTCGCCCTCGAAGCCGCTGGGGGCTGTGGTCACCGTGCGGACCTTGCGGAAGGCGGTGGTCTCGTCGAGCCGGGGCAGGCGTGGCAGGACGAGGACGTTGTCAACGGTGATCGCGGGCATCGGTGGCTCCTTGACTCGTGGTGTGGGTGGTCGAGGTGGACCGGGCCGCCCGCAGGCGGCGCCCGAGCCGTTCGAAGACCCGGGTGAGGCAGGCGACCTCGGCGTCGTCGAGGTCGTCCATCAGATGGGTACGCACCGACGCCAGGTGGTGAGGAGCGGCTTTGGCGAGGGCGAGCAGCCCGGCGGCGGTGAGCACGGCCTCGCTGCCGCGCCGGTCGTCCGGGCACGCCTCCTTGCTGACCAGCCCGCGGCGCTGCATGGAGGAGATCTGGTAGGTGAGGCGGCTGGGGGAGAAGACCAGCCGGCCGGCCAGCTCACCCATGCGGAGTCGCTGCCCCGGGGCCTCGGAGAGCAGGACCAGCACGTGGTAGTCGGCGAAGCTGAGGTCGCTGTCGGCCCGCAGGTCGTCTTCCAGTTGGGTGAACAGGCGCTGGCTCGCCTCGATGTAGGCACGCCAGGCGGCCGCTCGGGTGCTGTCCAGGCTCTCTGTCACGACGCCAACGATAGCACTAGTTCAAAATTTAACTAGTGTCGTCTGGCCTCTCCCATGTCGCCCTGATGCGGTCCAGCGATGCAGTTCGTGCAGCTTTTAAGGAAGCCTGCGGAAAAGGGGGCGGCGCGGCTGACGCGGGGTGTGCCAGACTCCCGCCTCGTGGAACACGTGGAACTCGCCGCCGCCGACCTGCTGCTGCGCCCCTGGTCGGACGAGGACGCCCCGGTGGTGCGCGACGCTCTGAACGACAGGGCCATCGCCCAGTGGAACCCGCAGGGTGGCGGCCCGATCGACGACAGGGCCGCCCTGCTCTGGGTCCGGCGGCGGGCCGACTGGTCGGCCGGCGACCACGCTTCCCTGGCGGTGACCGCCGCGAACGGCGGTGAGCTGCTGGGCTCGGTCTCGCTGCACCACATCCGCCACGGCGACGCCTCCATCGGCTACTGGACGGTGCCGGCGGCGCGGGGCCGTGGCGTGGCGGTGCGTGCCGTCGGCCGGCTCACCGAGTGGGCGTTCGCCGACCTCCGGCTGCATCGGGTGGAGTTGTGCCACGCGGTAGCCAACCCGGCCTCCTGCCGGGTCGCCGACCGGGCCGGCTACCTCGCGGAGGGAACGCTTCGCGAGTCGTACCGGTACGGCGACGGCCGCCGCCACGACGAGCACCTGCACGCCCGCCTGGCGACCGACCGTTAGGCGGCGTCCGGCGTCACTCGGTCACCCGGCGCAGGAACGCCGCGAGGTGCCCAGTGGTGCGTTCGATCTTCTCGTCCAGGGTGATGGTCTCGTCGATGCGCCGACCGGCGTCCTTCTTGCCTCGCAGATACAGCGAGCAGCCCAGGTCGGAGCAGATGTACGCGCCCACCGAGTTGCCCTGCCGGCCGCCCGGCCCGGCCTTGCGGGCGGACATCAGCGCGACGCCGTCGCTGGTGTGCGTGGTCAGGCACAGCGAGCACATGCTCCGTCGTGCGCGCCCGGTCTGCTGCGCCGCGACCCGCAGCGCCACACCGACGAGCCCGCCGTCGGTCTCGGCCACCAGGTAGGCCCGCTGCGTCGCGGCAGGGTCCCGCCAGCCGAGGAAGTCCAGGTCGGCCCACGGTCGCAAATCAAGATCATTGGGTATGGCCAGCCGCTTCGCCTCGCCCTGCGTGCAGTTGACGAAGGACGCGCGGATGGCGGGCTCGGAAATGGCTAACATAGGTTGTAGCCTAGCTCTCCTAGGCAAACGATTAACAAGGTTAGTTTTGGAGGCTGCCGCGTGGCACGTGCAGGGATGACCGCCGAGCGCCTGACGCTTGCCGCCGCCGACCTGGCCGACGAGGTGGGCATGCCCAACGTCACCCTCGCGGCGCTGGCCCGGCACTTCGGCGTCAAGGACGCGAGCCTCTACTTCCACATCAGGAACGCGCAGGAACTGCGGGTCAGGGTTGCGCTGCTGGCGCTCGCGGAGCTTGCCGACCGGGTCGCCGACGCGCTCGCCGGCCGCGCCGGCAAGGACGCGCTCGTGGCCTTCGCCAACGCGTACCGGGCCTACGCCACACAGCACCCCGGTCGGTACGCCGCAATGCAGATCGACCTCGATCCGGAAACCGCCGCCGCGAGCGCCGGCGTCCGGCACGCCGAGATGACCCGGGCGATCCTGCGCGGCTACCAGCTCACCGAGCCGGACCAGACCGACGCCGTACGGATGATGCACAGCACCTTTCACGGGTTCGTGAGCCTGGAGCGGACCGGCGGGTTCCGCCACACGCCCCGCAGCGCGGACGACTCCTGGGCGCGCACCCTCGACGCCCTGCACGCCGTCCTGAGCAACTGGCCGGCGCGCTCCGACGCCTCGACGCCCACCGCCTAGGCTCGTGGGGTGCGGGATCTGGAGTTAACCGACTGGCGCGAGCGCGTGGCCCGGCTGTACCTGTCCGACGTCGACCTCGCCGGCTTCCGCGCCGGCCGCGACGACCTCTTCGCCACCCACCCGCAGAGCCCGATCCCGGAGACCGACCGGCCCGGCTTCACAGGGCTGCGCTACTTCCCGCCCAACCCCGAGGCGGTGGTCGAGGCGCCGCTGCGGCCCGCCACCGGCGAGCTGCACGTCGACACGGGCGGCCCGGACGGGGTCGTAGCGTACCGGCGGATCGCGGTGGCCGAGACGCCGTGGGGACCGCTGACGCTGTGGTGGATCGAGGCGTACGGAGGTGGGCTGTTCGTGCCCGTGCGCGACGGCACCTGCGGGCAGGACACCTACGGCGGGGGCCGGTACCTCACCGATACGGTGAAGGGCACCTTCGGTCGGGGCGTCGAGCTGCTGCCCGGCGACCGGGTCCGGCTGGACGCCAACTTCCTCTACAACCCGAGCTGCGCCTACGACGACCGTTGGGCCTGCCCGTTGGCGCCGCCGGAGAACCGCCTCGACGTGCCGCTGCGCGCCGGCGAACTCGCGTACCACGACTGACCGGCCGCCCCGGCGTGCTGCCGGGACGGCCGGTCGACGGCCGTGGATCAGTGAGAGTGCGCCGGCTGGGGCATCTGTAGCCGGGACAGCACCTGCCGGGCCTGGTCGGCGAGCTGCGCGTCGACGATCACCGCGTACTGGCCGGCTCGTAGTGAGCTTGCCGAGGTGAAGTCCCGCTGCCCGCCGGTCATTGCGTGCGCGACAGCGCCGAAGACGGCGCCCCAGATCGCACCGATGACCAGGCCGACAAGGATCACCGCAATCCAGTTACCGACGGTGAAGATGCCGAACAGCAGGCCGATGAAGAGCCCGAACCAGGCGCCGGTGCCGGCGCCGAGCAGGGCGGCGCGACCGGTGGTCATCCGGCCGAGCACCGTCTCCACGAGCGTGAGGTTGGTGCCGACGATGGCGCTGTGCTCCACCGGGAAGCGGTTGTCGGCCAGATGGTCGACAACCCGCTGCGCGGCTGGATAGTCCGGATACGAGCCGATCGTCACGGTGGGCGGGCCGCTCTCCGGCCCGTGCCCATCACCGGCCGGTGCGGACAGTCGTCCTCCCGGACCGGCCGGAAGCAGATTGCCGTTCTGTGTGCCGGGCCGCCATGCGGCGGTCGGCCCCGAAGCTGAGGTCATGAGCATCCTCCCTCGTCAGCGAGGCGAGTTCCCGCAAGCGTCGAGCGGTAACGCCATCCGGTCCCGGCGATGCCGGCCCGGGGTGGGGCATGCGCCAGACCACGGCGGGTAGGTAGCCGGGTGTGGAGCGGACAGATCAGCGACCACGGCTTCCTCGCCGACGGCCGCAGCGCGGCGCTGGTCGACCGCTCGGGCTCGGTGAACTGGTGGTGCCCGGGCCGCTATGACGCGCCGTCGGTGTTCGCGCGGCTGCTGGACGACGACGCCGGGCACTGGTCGATCCGGCCGGTGGCCGACTTCACCGTCGAACGCCGCTACCTCGACGACAGCCTGGTGCTGCGGACCGTCTTCCGCACCGACCAGGGGGAGGTGGCCCTTACCGACGCGCTCGCCCTGGAACCCGGCGCGCGGGGGCACGACCTCGGCCTGCACTCGCCGCAGGTGCTGGTCCGCAGCGTGCGGGGCCTCACCGGCGAGGTGCCGATGCGGATGCACTACCGGCCCTGCTTCGAGTACGGGCGGACCGCGGCGTACCTGGTCGAGCGCAACGGCGCTCTGGAGGCCGTCGCCGGAGCCAGCCGGCTCACGCTGCGCGGCAGCGTGCGGTTGAGCTGCGGTGCCGGCGACGCCACCGCGACGTTCACCGCCCGCGTGGGCACGATCCACAACTTCTCCCTCGGGTACGCCCCGACGTACGACTCCCCGCCGCCGGACGTTCCGAACGCCGACCAGACGATCGCCGACACCGTCGAAGGATGGCGCTCCTGGGTGCGTGAGCACGACTACCAGGGCCCGTACGCCGCGCAGGTACGGCGCAGCGCGCTCGTGGTGCAGGGCATGACGTACCGGCCGGGCGGGGCGGTGGTGGCCTCGGCGACCACCTCACTGCCGGAGAAGATCGGCGGGGACCGCAACTACGACTACCGCTACGTCTGGGTACGCGACTTCAGCCTCACCTTGCGCGCGCTGTGGCGGTCGGCGTGCTTCGACGAGGTGCAGCGGCAGTTCGCGTGGCTGAGCCGGGCGATGGGCCGGGTCGACGACCAGCCGGTGCCCATCATGTACGGGGTGCAGGGGGAGCGGGACCTCACCGAGCATCGCCTGGAACAGCTCGGCGGCTACCGCGACAGCACCCCGGTGATGATCGGCAACGACGCGTGGCGGCAGCGGCAGAACGACATCTTCGGTGAGGCGCTGGATGCCGCCTGGCTGATGCGCGACAGGCTGGAGCCGTTCGACCCGGAGATCCGCCACCTGCTCCGGCTCCTCGCCAACGAGGCCATGCGGGACTGGCGGCTGCCGGACGCGGGCATGTGGGAGGAGCGTGGGATCGAGCACCACCACGTGTCGTCGAAGGTGCAGTGCTGGGTCGCACTGGACCGGGCGGTCCGCTTCGGCGACCGGCTGGGCTCACCGCAGGAGGTGGCCCGCTGGGCGGCCACCCGCGACGAGGTGCGCGCCGCCGTGCTGGCGCGGGGCTGGAACGAGCAGCTCGGGGCGTACACAGGGGTTTTCGATTCCGACGAGCTCGACGCGTCGGTGCTGGTGATGCCGCTCGTGGGGTTCCTGCCGGCGGACGACCCGCGGATGCGGTCGACGGTCCGTGCAGTGCAGCGGCAGCTGTCGCACGACGGCCTGCTGCGGCGCTGGGACGGCGACCCGGCGGGGTTCGTCATCTGCTCGTTCTGGCTGGTGGGGTGTCTGGCGCTCGCCGGTGAGCGGGATCGGGCGCATCAGCTGTTCGGTGCGTTGGCCGCCCGGGTCAACGACCTGGGCCTGTTCGCCGAGCAGATAGACCCGCTGACCGGGGAGCAGCTCGGCAACTTCCCCCAGGCGTTCTCGCACATCGGGCTGATCAATGCCGCAGGCATCCTCACCGACATGGAACACGACTCGGCGCTGCGCGGCTCGCCGCCGCCGCACTTCACGCCGGTGCGGTCCTGAGTGATCCCGGCTCGCCGGGCCGCCCCCGACGCGGGAGAATGCCGGGATGCGGTTGGTGCTCACGGCGGACACCCATCTGCCCAAGCGTGCCCGGGACCTGCCCGCGCAGCTCTGGACCGCCATCGAGGCGGCCGACGTGGTCGTGCACGCCGGCGACTGGGTCGACGAGTCGCTGCTCGACGCGATGACCGCGCGATCGCGGCGCCTCGTCGGGGTCTACGGCAACAACGACGGCCCGGCGCTGCGCGCCCGACTGCCGGAGGTGGCCCGGGTCGACCTCGACGGGCTGCGGATCGCCGTGGTGCACGAAACCGGCCCCCGGACCGGCCGCGAACAGCGGTGCGCGGCACGCTTTCCCGACACCGACCTGCTGGTCTTCGGGCACTCCCACATCCCGTGGGACACCGTGGCCCCGGGCGGGCTGCGTTTGCTCAACCCCGGCTCACCCACCGACCGCCGCGCCCAGCCGCACGCCACGTACCTCACCGCCGAGATCCGTGACGCGCGGCTGGCAGCTGTCGAGCTGCACCGACTGCCCGCCCGCCGCTGAGCCCACCGGCCCTACTGGCCCCGACCCGTCTCGGCCTGGAGTTCGTCGATCCGCTTGGAAGCCTCCGCCTTGGTGAGGTCGTCCGGTAGCGTCGCGTCCGCCTCCCGGGCGAGCGTCGCCAGGTACGACTCCTGGGCGGCCGTGGGCGGCTCGTCACCGGTGACCCACTCGTCCGGGTCCTTGATCGCGCCGCGCGGGTCGGCCTGTTCGTTGCTGCGGTCCGTCATCTCATCCCACCTTTCTTCGAACAGGTGTGCCAGTGCCCCGATCGGTCCCGCTTCATGCCGCCCCGGACGCCTACGATCGGCCGGTGAGTGTGGACCGGGGTGCGGTGGTGGTCGGTGCGGGCATCGCGGGGGTGGCCTGCGCGGCGGAGTTGGTCCGGGCCGGCGTGCCGGTGCGGGTCCGCGAGCGGGGGCACGTCTGCGGCGGCCGGATGGCAAGCAAACGCTTCGCGGGGCGACCCGCCGACATCGGCGCCGCGTACTTCACAGTGAGCGACAGCGACTTCGCCGCGGTGGTCGACACGTGGCGCGCCGCAGGCCTGGTCCGGGAGTGGACCGACACCTTCCAGTCGTACGACACGAACGGCCGCCACGAGGTGCCCGGCCCGATGCGCTACGCCGCGCCGCGCGGACTGCGGTCGCTCGTCGAACACCTGGCCGCGCCACTGCCGGTGACCGTCGACCGGCTGGTGCTCAGCGTGGGACCCGGGCCGACCGTCGACGGCGAGCGGGTCGGCGCGGTCGCCCTGGCCATGCCCGGCCCGCAGGCCGCCCTGCTGCTCGACCCCGCACTGGCCGATGCCACAGCTGTCGTACAGGCACAGACCTGGTCGCCGTCGTTGGCCGCCGTGCTGCGGTTCCGGTCCCGGCACTGGGCCGCCTTCCAGGGCGCGTTCGTCAACGACCACCCGGTGCTCAGCCTCGTCTGCGACGACGGCGACCGGCGGGGTGACGACGCGCCGGTCCTTGTCGCGCACACGGTGCCGGAGTTCGCCGCCCGACACCTCGCCCAGCCAACCGCGGCCGGCCCGGCGATCGCACAGGCCGTGCGGGACCTGCTCGGCCTGCACGAGGAGGCGGCAGACGTGCACGTGCACCGCTGGACGTACGCGAAGCCGGCCGGCGACGCCACCGGCGACACCTGCCACCTCGACGCCGACGGCATAGGTCTGGCCGGCGACGCGTTCGGCAAGCCCCGGGTGCAGAGCGCCTGGCGGTCCGGCCGCGACCTCGGTCGCGCCCTGGCGGCCCGGCTCGGCTGACCGGCCGCCCCGGGCTCAGGCGTGGCCCGCGCCGACGGGCCGGGCGTCGCCGCTGCGTTCGGACGGGTCCGCGGTGCGCTCGCCCTTGCGGTCCAACAACTGCATGACCGGGGTCGCCGCGATCCCGTGCACCACCACGGAGACCAGCACCACCAGCCCGACAGTGGCCCACAGCAGCTCCGCCTGCGGAAAGTCCGCCTGCGTGGTGGCGTACGCGAGGTAGTAGAACGAGCCCACCCCGCGGATGCCGAACAGCGAGATCACCCAGTGCTCGGCCGGCCGGCCCGGCGCGCCGCGCAGCGACAACCAGCCGATGACCGGCCGGATCAGGAAGACCAGCAGCAGCCCGACGGTCGCCGCCTGCCAGGTCAGCGGGGCGAGCAGGCCAGTCACGATCGCGCCGCCCAGCAGCAGCAACAGCACAAGTGTCAGCAACCGTTCGATCTGCTCGGCGAAGTCGTGCAGCACCGCATGGAACTCGTGGGTCCGCTCGGCGGCCCGGATCGCCCGAGCGGCCACGAACACCGCCAGGAAGCCGTACCCGCCGGCCACCTCCACAACCCCGTACGCCAGGAACGTGGCGGCCAGCGCCAGGAAGCCCTCGGCGTGCCGGGCCAGCCGCAACTCGCTGGGCGCCCGGAAGAACAGCTTGCCCAGCAGCCAGCCGATCAACAGCCCGCCGCCGACCCCTACGCCCACCTTCCAGAGCACGTCGACGGCGAACCAGTGAGCCACCCACTCGCGCGGGGCGAGGCTCGTCGAGGCGATGGCGATGGCCGCGTACACGAAGGGGAACGCCAACCCGTCGTTCAGACCGGCCTCCGAGGTCAACGCGAAACGGACCTCGTCCTCGGAGTCCTCCACATCGGTCGGCTCGCCGACCTGCACGTCGGCGGCGAGCACCGGATCGGTGGGTGCCAGCGCGGCGGCCAGCAGCAGCGCCGCGGCCGGCACCAGGCCCGCCCACCACCACCCCAGCAGCGCCACCGCCGCGATGCACAGCGGCATCGCGATGGCCAGCAACCGCCAGGTCGACGACCAGCGCGCCCAACTCAACGGACGGTCGATCTTCAGGCCGGCGCCCATCAGGGCGACGATCACCCCGATCTCGGTCAGGTGGGTGGCCAGATCCGGATGGGCAAGAGGGTCCGGCGCCGGCAGGTTGATCGGCAGCAGGAACACCACCATGCCCAGGGCGAGGAACGCTATCGGCATGGACAGGGGGCGGCGCTCCAGCACCCGGGGCAGGACGCCCGCCAGCAGAGTTCCCAGACCCACGAGCGCGAACTCGACGTCAACCGGGTCCACGGCAGCACCACCTTCTCGGCGCACCCGCGTGATGCGGGCAGGTGGCGCAGACCTTGCCCCGAACGATAGACAGCTATGCCTGCGCGGAGGCCCGATCCGAAGAGAGCCTCATCTCGGCCGGGTCAGCGGAGAGTCTGCCAACTCGGCAAGCAGCGCGGCGGGGTCGTCGTACACGGCAACAGCGCCCGCGCCCGCCAGCTCACCCCGGCTGGTGCCGCCGCAGGTCAACCCCACGCAGGGGATGTCCAACTTGCCGGCCGCCGCGACGTCCCACACCGAGTCGCCGACGAAGACCACCCGCTCGGCGGCCAACCCGGACTGCTCCAGGGCCGCCACCAGGATGTCCGGTGCCGGTTTGCTCTGCTGCGCGTCCGCCGACGAGGTCACGGTGTCGATCACGTCGTCGGCGTTCAGCGCCCGCCGCAGCGCACCCACCTCGTGCTCCGCCGCGGAGGTCGCGAGCACCACCCGTAGCCCTCGCTCGGCGCAGGCGCGCAGCAGGTCCGCCGCCCGCGGCAGCGGCATGAGCCGTTCCCAGTACTCGCCGTACAGGGTGTCGTGCGCGTCGCGCAGCTTCGGGTCCTCGTCGCGGTCCCGCTCCGGGCCGAGCAGGTGGTCGAGAAGCTTGTCGGCGCCCATCCCGATCGCCCGGTGGACGGTCGCCATCGGCACCGGCTGGTCGGCCTGCCGCAGCGCCTCCCACCAGCTCACGGTGTGCAGGTACGTGGTGTCGACAAGGGTTCCGTCGACGTCGAAGAGGACTCCGGTGGGGCGTTCGGTGGCCATGGGGGCGCTCCTACCCGTTCGTGGCCTGCTGAACCGTACGGCTCGGGCCGTCAGTGCTGTTCGGTGGGCGGGACGAGGATCTCGAACCAGACAGTGTTACCGCGCACCGAAGGGTCGGTGCCCCAGGCGTCGCTGAGCTCCTCGATCAGGCCCAGGCCACGCCCGCGACTGCTCAACGTGTCGGTGCGTGCCCGGGTCACGGTGCCCCGGGTGCCGGAGTCGGCGACCGAGACCAGCAACCGCTCCGGACTGAGGTCGATCTCGACGCGGGCGGCGGTGCCGGCGTGCAGCAACGCGTTCGTGGTCAGCTCGCTCGTGCACAACACCGCAGCGCCGATCACCGACTCGGCGACCTGCCACTCGGTCAGCTGGCCGGTCATCCAGTGCCGGACCCGGCTCGGCGCGGTCGGCTCCGCAGGCACCTCCATCGCCGCCGAACGGCTCGGCTTGAGCGCGTGCTCGACCGCCAGCACTGCCACGTCGTCCTCCGTACCGCCGGGCACCGAGGCGGTGGCCACAGCGCAGAGCGCGCGGGGATCGCTGCTGCCGGCCTTGGCCACGGCATCGCCGAGAGCGTCCAGCCCTGCCGTGAGGCTCTGTCGGCGACGCTCCACCACACCGTCGCTGAACAGCAGCAGCGTGTCGCCGGGTGGAAACGCGACTGTCGTCGTCGTCGGTCGCCCGCCCAGCCCCAGTGGGGGACCGGCCGGCACGTCCACGTACTCGGCGTACGACCGCCCGTCGGGGGTGGACCGACGGATCAGCGGAGCGGGATGACCGGCGCTGGCGAGGGTCAGCTCCCGCCGCTGCGCGTCGATGACGCCGAACACCACTGTGACGAACAGTTCGTGTGTGCCGGCCTCCGCGCCGAGGCTCGTCACCAGCCGGTCCAGCCCGGCCAGCACCGCGTCCGGAGCCGGGTCGGACAGGGCCAGCGCCCGCAGTGCCGCCCGTACCTGACCCATCCGCGCCGCGGCCTGGACGTCGTGCCCGGCGACGTCGCCGAGCACCACCCCGAGGGCGCCGGTGGGCAGGAGGAAGGCGTCGTAGAAGTCGCCGCCGGCCGCGTTGCCGTCCACGCCCGGGTCGTAGCGGGCCGCGACCCGCAGCCGGGGTAGGTCCGGGAGGTTCTCCGGCAGCATGCTGCGTTGCAGCAGCTGGGCGGTGCCGTGCTGGGTCTCGAACCGGCGTGCCCGCTCGGCCGCCTGGCCGATCAACTCCGCCGAGGCGGCAAGCAGCGCCCGTTCGGCGGCCGACCAGGCGTGCGGCGCCTGGTAGCCGACAGTCAACCCGCCCTGGACCACCGAGGTGCCCAGCGGCAGGACGGCCAGCGACCGTACCTTCTGGTCATGGCGGTCCGCGGCCGTCTCGCGCAACGGCTGCCCGTCGCCGGTGAACGACGGCTCGCCGGAGCGGACGGCCTGCGCCACAGTGCCGGACCAGTCCGCCGACGCCCGCCGCCACAGCGGTGGCAACCGCTCGTCTACCTCGTCCAGCAGTTCGCCGCGTACCCGGCGGACCATCCGCCAACCGCCGCCGCCCTCGTCGACAACGAACGAGACCCGGTCGGCGTCGAACGTGGTGATCGTGTAGCGCAGGGCGACCCGGGCCACGTCGTCGAGGGTGAGGGTGCCGGCGAGCGCCGCCGCAACCTGGCTGAGGCTCTGCAACTGCTCGGCCACGTGGGTGGTCTCGGCGGCGATGGTCAGGACGCCGATGATCCGGCCGGAGCCGTCGCGGACTGCCGAGTGGCTCCTTGTGAAGACCATCTGCTCGGCCACGCCGGAGTGGCCACGGGCCACGAGCGCCGTGGACTCCTTCTCCAGGAACGACACGCCCTGCCGGTAGACGCGCTCGGCCATCTCACCGAAGCCGGGCAGCGTCCAGATCTCGGCGTGCACCTCGCCGGCGGGACGGCCCAGGGCGGACGGGTGGCGGAAACCAAGCAACTCGGCGTAGCCGTCGTTGTAGAGCAGGACGAGGTCGTCGCCGTACGCCAGCGCCATCGGCATCGGCGAGGCGAGGATCAGCTCGACCACGGCCCGCAGCGCCGGGTCCCAGCTGTCACGAGGGCCGAGCGCAGTGGCTGCCCAGTCGTGGGCGAGCACGGCAGCGGTCGCGCCGGGCCCGGTGGCGGCGCCCGGGGCCGGGGTTGCTGGCGTGGGGACTCGCCCGACCGTTCCTGGCATGTTCGCAGCCTAGCCGCCCGCCGGAAAGCCGCATCCGATCATGGCCGCGGGTCGCCATCGGGCCTGCGGCGATGCCTGTTAGGGCAGGTCAGGGCCACTGTTTATCGACTTGTCGGAAAAATGGCAGCGAGCCGCGCGGAGTGTCGCACCGGTGGCCGGGTATGCGCCCGGCGCAGTCCATGCGACAGGAGGGACATCATGCTGAAAACCCTCGCGGTTCGGCAGGCCGACATCGGTGATGCCATCGCCGACACCTGGAGATCGGTGCTGCTCTTCATCCCGAAGGCAGTGGCTTTCATCGTCATCCTCGTGGTCGGCTGGCTGATCGCCAGAGCGGTCCTCAAGATCGTGGACACGGTGCTGGAACGATTGCGCTTCGACGAAGCGGTCGAACGCGGAGGCATCAAACGGGCACTGGAGAGAACGAAGTACGACGCCAGCGACATCCTGGCAAGGTTGGCGTACTACGCCGTCCTGCTGTTCACCCTGCAGTTCGCCTTCGGCGTCTGGGGGCCCAACGCGATCAGTGACCTGATCAGTGGCGTCGTGGCCTGGCTGCCACGGGCGTTCGTCGCGATCATCGTGGTGGTGGTGGCGGCTGCGATCGCCAACGCCGTCCGGGATCTGGTCACCGGGGCGCTGGGCGGTCTCTCGTACGGCAAGGTGCTTGCCGACCTGACGGCGATCTTCATCATCGCGCTCGGCGTGATCGCCGCGCTGAACCAGGTGGGTATCGCCACGACGGTCACCACTCCGGTGCTGATCGCGGTGCTCGCCACAGTGGCCGGCATCCTGATCGTCGGTGTCGGTGGCGGTCTGGTGAAGCCCATGCAGAACCGCTGGGACGGCTGGCTGCACCGGGCAGCCGAGGAAGCCCGGGCGGTGCAGGAGAACCGGCGGGCCAACGCGGCCGGGCGCGGCGACATGGAGCGGCAGATGGCCGACCGTGGCGGCGACCGTACGCAGAACATGCCCCGGGTCGACGAGCAGTCGACGATGTCCGGCGGGCGCGGCACGTACCAGTCCGGTGCGGCCGACGAAACCCAGCAGTATCGCCCGTAGCGGGGCGAACCAGTACGGCTTGGCAGGTGGAGGGTGTCCGCGTTGTGGCGCGGGCACCCTCTCGCGCGTACGCCCTCAGGCGCCCGGCAGCGAGCGGGCCAGTGCACACACCGCGACCAGCCGGGCGAGCGGCCACTCCGGCTCGCTCCAGTCCACCGGGCCGCTCGGCGGCACCCACCCGTGCTCCAACGCCGCTGCGCGGACCCCCTCGGCGTAGCCGGCGAGCGCTGCGGCCGTCAGCGGCCGGCGGTCCCCGTCGAGGCTGTCCCGGACGGCGGCCGCGTGCTGGTCCACCAGGGCGAGCAGTCCCGGCTGCGCGCCGGCGGCGGCGAGCCCGGCGGTGCCCACGGACACGGTGAGGGCGGCCAGGGTGGACCGCGCCGAGTCGACAGCGGTACGGGAAGCGACCCGGTTGAACGTCACACGCATGGTGACCGAGGCTAACCGATCGGTGAGCGGATCGGCCTCGGCCGCCCGGCGCTTGTGGCTGGTGCCACCGGACGACCCCGGGCTGGCCGCGAGGGTTGATCCGGCACAGACGGGGCAGCAGGAGAGGCACCGGGCACCAGGGCACACGGAGACGGCCGAGCACGACGACACGAACACAGAGACACAGGCACGGAGGTACCGATGGCGCGACAGGCGGACGGGCCGGACGAGCAGCACCGGCGGCCCGAGGGGGTCAGTGACGCGACGGTGGCAGCGCTCGGCAAGCTCAGCGAGGCGCTGGAGTGCGTGGAGCGGGCCCGGGGGCACCTGTATTCGCTGCACCAGCTGATCGGGCACGCCGACCTGATGCTCGACGACGCGGTGGAGCAGTTCCGCGCCGCCGGCCATCCGCAGATCGCCGAGCGCATCGACGCCGAACTGCTGGGCCGCAACGTGATCGCCGGACGGTGGACGTTCCAGATCGTCGAGGACTTCGACGACGGCTACCACGCGCTGTTCCGGGAGTTGGACCGGCAGGCCCGTGACGAGCTGGTGGGTGGGCGACGTCACCTGTACGAGGCGGAGATGAAGGAGCGCCGCCGTAGCCGGGGCCGGCCGGGGCACGAGGCCCGGCCGGGCGGCGAGGGCTAGTCCCCGGTGGTGGCGCCGGCCGGCCGGCGGCGGGCCGCGTCATCGGCGATGATCACGGTGGCCACCATGAGCGCGACGCAGACACTGAACAGCCACGACTCGTCGGAGACGAGCCAGGCCGACACGGGCGCCTGCAACGCGGCGAGCAGGAAGCCGAGCCAGGCGAAGCGGCGCTGGCGCGGAGAGAGGATTCCGGAGCCTTGATGCATTCCGAAATTCTTACGCGAACCCGCCCGCTTGCCGTCACCCGATCGGCCGATTCTGGATGAGCTGTCCGCTTTCTCGACCGTTCGGACGACAGTTGCCGTCGCGCCCGACGGCCGCCTGCCATCGCCGGTAAACTGCCGCTGCGGCAGGATGGTGCCTCGTGTCTTCCGCGCCCACACCGCCCCGCGCCTCGCTGCTCCTGCTGGCCTATCTCGGGTTCGTCAGCCTCGGCCTGCCCGACGGGCTGCTCGGCGTCGGCTGGCCGTCCATCCGGACGGACTTCGACGTCCCGACCGAAGCCGTCGGGCTGATCCTCACTGCGGGCACCGTCGGCTACCTCACCTCAAGCGTGCTTGCCGGCTTCACGCTGGCCCGGCTCGGCGTGGGCGCGCTGCTGGCCGGCAGCACCCTGCTGGCCAGCCTGGCGCTCACCGGTTACGCGCTGAGCCCCGCCCTGGCCGTGATCGTGGGCTGCGCGCTGCTGCTCGGGCTGGGCTCCGGCGCGATCGACTCCGGTCTCAACGCGTACGCCGCCGGCGCCTTCGGCCCGCGCCACATGAACTGGCTGCACGCCTTCTTCGGCCTGGGCGTGGCGATCGGACCGCTCGTCATGACGGCGGTCCTGAGCGCCGGGTTGAGCTGGCGGTGGGGGTACGGCATCGTGGCGGCCGCCCAACTCGTCCTCGCCACAGCGTTCGCGCTCACAGTGCGGGCCTGGCAGCGCCCCGCCCCGACCCCCACGCCGGGCGACGAGACGTCCGCGCCGGTGGTGCGGGTTCCGGTCCTGGCCACGCTCCGTCTGCCGGCGGTGTGGTCCGGAACTGTCGCCTTCACGCTGTACGTGGCCATCGAGGTGTCCGCCGGGCTGTGGGCGTTCCTGCTGCTGACCGAGGGACGCGGTCTGAGCGCGGCGGTGGCCGGCGGCTGCGTCTCCGCGTACTGGGGAAGCCTGTTCGTCGGCCGGCTGGTGCAGGGCGTGGTGGCCGAGCGGTTGGGGCCTCGGCTGGTCCTGCGGGCCAGCCTGGCCGGCATGGTCGTCGGCGCGGCGCTGATCGCCGTACCCGGGTCGGCCGCGCTCGCCGTCCTCGGTCTGGTCGTTGTCGGCTTCGCCGCAGCGCCGGTGTTTCCGCTGCTCACCCTCACCACGGCCGAACGGGTCGGCGCGGAGCACGCGGACCGGGCCATCGGGCTCCAGATCGGCGCCGCCGGCCTGGGCGCGGCGCTCGTCCCTGCCGGGCTCGGCGTGTTGATCAGCGACACGTCGGTGCAGGCCCTCGGCCCGGCGCTCGTGGTGCTCGCGCTGGCTCTCGTCGTGCTCTACGAGCTGGGAGCCCACGGGCCCCGGGCCGGCGGGAAGCAGACAGCAGCGGGTGCGCCCGCCGGGGACTATCCGACGTCGGGGCCGGTGCGGCCGGTGGTCGACGGGCGGTAGGCGCGGTCCGGGTCGGTCGGCTCCCGGCCGGCGCCCTCGGCCTGGCCACCACGGTCCGCTGCCGCCGGCCCGTGCCCGAAAGCGGCCTCCTCGCCGGCGTCGTTGCCTGTCACGTCGTCGGCCTGCCCGTCGATGGAGGAGCCCGCCACGGCGCGCTCCAGCTCCTCGAGCGAAAGCCGTTCCTCGTTCCGCCACACCCTGTCGTCGGTCATGCCATCAGCCGTACCCGGGCGTGATGATCGCAAACTGGTCGGCCCGGCCGGAGAGACGGCGATGGCCGCCGGGAAACCCGGCGGCCATCGCGCGAATGCGTCTCACCATCACGGCTGCGGTCGGTCCACCGTGCCGCGCCAGGCGCCGGTCTCGTGACCGCGCCGCTCGATGTACGTCTTGAACCGCTCCAGGTCGCCCTTGGCCCGCCGATCGACGATTCCGAGCTTGTCGCCGGCCTGCTCGACGACCCCGTGCGGCTCGAACTCGAGTTGCAGGGTGACCCGCGTCTTGCTCTCGTCGAGCCGGTGGAAGGTCACCACACCGGCCTGCTGCGTGCCCCCTGTGGAACGCCACGCGACGCGCTCGTCGGGGAGCTGTTCGGTGATCTCGGCGTCGAACTCACGCTTGACGCCGGCGATGTCCACCGTCCAGTGGGTCATCGTGTCGGAGACCTGTCGGACCTCCTGCACGCCCTCCATGAAGTGGGGGAACTCCTCGAACTGCGTCCACTGGTCGTACGCGGTGCGGACGGGTACGGAAACCTCAACGTGTTCGGTAACGCCACTCATCAGAAAACCTCCTTCAGTCGCCGGTCGTCGTCAGGATCGGGGGGCGATCCCTCTTACCAGCGGGTTGTCTCGTTGCGGTGGCCGAGCGCGGCCCAGACCTCGGAGACGGTCTGATACTCGGTGCCTTCGGGCAGCCGTTCCAGCGCCGCCACGATGTCGTCAGGCGCCTCGTTCTCGCGGGCGCTGGCGATGAGCACCAGGCGGTCGCCCGGCAGCGCGCTCATCGAGATGAACCGGCCGAGCCGGCTGCGCTGCTCGACGTCCTCGGAACTCATCCCCTGCGGGGTGCCCGTGCGCAGGTCACCGGCCGGGGCCGTGGTGGCCTCCGGCTGGTCCTCGCCGGCCGGCTCCGGCACCCGGGACTCGTCGACCCGAGAACCACCGGTCCCCGGCCCCTGGACGAGGCCGCTGACCTCCTGGCTCATCTGCTCGTCGATCCTCGGTCCGTGCTTGCTGTTGCCACGCTCCATGCCTTTTGGGCTACCCGGGGCCCCGGCGGGTAAACCGGCACCGGGTCACGAACGTCCCCCCGGGGGCCGGCCCTGGCCGGACGTCAGGAGTCGTCGTCGGCCGGCTTGCGTGGCGGCAGCACCGGCTCCTCCGGGTCGGGGTCGCCGGCCTGCAACTGCCGGCCCCGCTGCACCTCGGCGTTGATCTGCACGCCCAGCATCAGGGCCGAGTTGGACAGGTAGAGCCACACCAGGAACGCGATGGCCGCGCCCAGACTGCCGTAGGTCGTGTCGTACGAGCCGAAGTTGGCAACGTAGAGGCCGAAGCCGAAGGAGACCGCCACCCAGGACACCAGGGCCACCGCTCCGCCGGGGGTGAGCCAGCGGAACCGGGGCTGGCGCACGTTGGGGGCGATCCAGAACAGCAGGGACAGCAACGCCATCATGATCATGGCGAGCACGGGCCACTTCGCCACACTCCACACCGTGCGGGCCAGGCCACCCGCATTGACCAGCTCGCCGACCGCGTCGGTCACCGGACCGCTGATGATCAGCCCGAGCGCCACCACCGCGAGCAGCACCAACGTGATCGCGGCCAGCCCGATCTGCAACGGCCGCAGCTTCCACACCGGCCGGCCCTCGGTCACTCCGTAGATCGCGTTCGAGGCGCGGGTGAACGCGCCGATGAAACCCGACGCCGACCAGAGCGCGCCGAGCAGACCGAAGCTCAACAGCGCCTTGGCGTTGCTCTGCTCGACCACCACGGCCCGGATCACCCCGACCACGCCGTCGTCGGCCACCACCGACCCGGCGCCCACCTGCCGGGCCAGGTCCACCACCGTGTCCACCGTCTGTTCGCCGCTGGACACCAGGCCGACAAGGGCCACCACCACGATTGTGGACGGAAAGAGCGCCAACACCCCGTAGTAGGTGAGCGCGGCGGCCCAGTCCGAGCAGTTGTCGGTGACGAAGTTCCGCACGCTGCGGACCAGCACCCCGCGCCAGGTCCGCAAGCTCAGCTGCCGGATCCGCCGAGGCACCCGAGCGCCGAGTGAGCCGCCGAGCGTCGTACCGGGCTCCGTGGTCGTCATGCCCGCTCCCTATGCCCCGGCCGCCGGATGACCGATCACCCGGTCGGGCCTGGCCGGTACCCGCGTGGCGAAATCCACAAACCCCGCCGTGCCGACGCCGCCCTCGGTTTGCCGCCCCGGGGTAGGGGAACGGTCACAGAGACCCTGTCCAACACGGAGGAGGACGAGATGCCCGGGCGCGAGGACATGCCCAGCACGCTGCGACGCTCCCCGGACAAGGCGCAGCGCACCTGGGAGAAGACGCACGACTCGGCGGTGGAGACCTACGGCGAGGGGGAGCGGTCGCACCGCACCGCGTTCGCCGCTGTCAAGCACCAGTTCGAGAAGGTCGGCGACCACTGGGAGCCCAAGGGCCGCAAGGGCCCGAGCGACAGGCAGGCCGCCGGCGGTGGCCCGGAGCGACGGGCACCCACAGCAGGTGGGGTGGACGCCAACGCCACAAAGGACCACCTGCTGTCGGTGGCCCGCGAGTTGGACGTGGCCGGCCGGTCCAGCATGACGAAGCCGGAACTGGTCAAGGCCATCGAGAAGGCCAACGACCGCGCCACCCGCAAGGCGCGTGGCGGCTAGTTGGCCCGACCGGTACGGGCGGGGGTGCCACCCCTGCCCACGCCCGTACGCTCACCAGTGGCCGCCGCCCGGCGCCTCGATGTGCACCGCCTTCGTAGCGGTGAACTCGTCGAGCAACTCCGGGCCGTACCCGAAGCCGTGCCCACTGGCCCGGCGTGGGTGCGCCGCACCGCCCGGCGCGCCGCCGAACACCGCGTTGACCTTCACGGTGCCGACCGGCAGCTCCCGCCAGGCGCGCTGGGCATGACTCATCGACCCGGTCAGCACCGTGGCGGCCAGGCCGTACGGTGAGTCCGCCGCACAGCGCAGGGCCTCGTCGAACGAGTCGACGACCACCACCGGCGCGACAGGCCCGAAGGTCTCCTCGCGTACCAGCGGCATGTCGTGGCGGCAGTCCGTGACCACAGTGGCCGGGTAGAACGCGCCCGGCCCGTCCGGCACCTCGCCGCCGACCAGGATCCGCGCGCCGTCGGCAACCGCCGTCGTCACCTGACCGTGCACGTGGTCGCGGTGCCGCCTGTCGACAAGCGGGCCCAGCTCGGTGCCCGGATCCCGGCCCGGCCCGACCCGCAGCGCGTCGGCGTGCCCCACGAGCGCTGCCACGAAATCCTCGGCCACCTGCCGGTGCACGTAGATCCGCTCCACAGCCACGCAGATCTGCCCGGCGTTGGCGAACGCACCGAGCGCGGCCTGACCGGCCGCCCACAGCGGGTCGACGTCCGCGTCGACGATCAACGGGTCACTGCCACCGTTCTCCAGCAGCACCTTCGCGCCGGTGCGGGCCGCGGCGGCGGCGATCGCCCGTCCGGTAGCTGTGGAACCCACGTGCGCCACCACGTCGACGTCCTGGGCGGCAAGCGCCGCGCCGACCTCCGGGCCGCCGGTGAGCAGCGACAGCACACCCGCCGGCAGCGCCTCGTCCAGGGCGCGGGCCAGCAGCCAGCCCGTGGCGGGCGTCCGCTCGCTGGGCTTGTAGAGCACCACGTTGCCGGTGACCAGTGCCGCGCCGAGCAGCCCGCAGGACACCGCCACCGGATCGTTCCACGGGGTGATCGCGGCCACGACACCACGCGGCTGCGGGGTCATGAAGTCCATCGCGTCCACCGCGCCGTGCAGGGTCCGCCCGCCGCGCAGCGGGGCCAGCTCCGCGTACTGTCGGAGGGTGCCGATGCCCGCCTCGACCCCGCCCCGCGCGTCCGCGAGAGGCTTGCCCATCTCGGCGGTCACCGCCGCCGCCAGCTCGTCGATGGCAGCCGCCACCGCGTCCGCCGCCCGATGCAGCGCCGCCGCCCGTTCGGCCGGCGCGGTCGCCGCCCACTCGGCCGCCGCCTCACGCGCCGCCTGCGCCGCCTTGCCCACCTCGTCGGCGGTGGCCACCGGCACCGAGCTGACCGGGGAGCCGTCCGCCGGATCGTGGACGACAAGTTCGCCGCCCGCACCGCCGGTGCCCCACACTCCGCCCACCAACTGCGCAACCGTGTACATGCGGCGCTGCATGCCCCGGCCCGGGGGAGGCAAACGCGTTTCGCCCGGTTGCCCGCCGGGTAGGCGGATCCGATGACCACCACCGGCGCGCAGAGCGCGGACGCCGTCGTCGTCGGGGCCGGCCACAACGGTCTCGTCGCGGCCAACCTGCTCGCCGACGCCGGATGGGACGTGGTGGTGCTGGAGGCCACAGCGGTGCCCGGCGGCGCGGTCCAGTCCGCCGAGGTGACAGCGCCGGGCTACCTCAGCGACCTCTACAGCTCGTTCTACCCCCTCGGGTACGCGTCACCAGTGCTGCACGAGCTCGGCCTGGACCAGTACGGGCTGCGCTGGCGTCACGCCCCCGACGTGCTGGCGCACCTGCTCCCCGACGGCCGGGCCGCGGTGGTCAACAGGGATCCGGACGTCACTGCCGCGTCGCTGGAGCAGTTCGCCCCCGGCGACGGCAAGCGCTGGCTCGACGCGTACGGCGACTGGCTCGACGTGGCCGACCCGATGCTCACGACCATCACCACCCCGTTCCCGCCCGTGCGCGGTGGGCTCGGCCTGCTGCGCCAACTGCGGATCGCGGGCGCCCTGCGGCTGGGCCGGCGCCTTGTGGTGCCGGTCCGCAAGCTCGGCGACGAACTCTTCGACGGCCCCGGCGGGCCCGCGCTGCTCGCCGGCTGCGCCCTGCACACCGACCTGTCGCCCGAGGAGGCCGGCTCCGGCGTGTACGGCTGGCTGCTGGCCATGCTCGGGCAGCAGGTCGGCTGGCCGGTGCCCGACGGCGGCGCACGGCGCATCACCGACGCGCTCGTGGCCCGGTTGCAGGAGCGCGGCGGCCGCATCCTCTACGGCGCCCGCGTCGACCGGGTTCTCACCGCCCGGGGTCGGGCCATGGGCGTACGCACCGACGGCGGCTCGCTCTGGCGTGCCCGCCGGGCCGTCCTCGCCGACGTGCCGGCACCGGCGCTCTACCTCGACCTCGTCGGGGCGGCAGTGCTGCCGAGCCGGCTGGTGGAGGACCTGGCGCACTTCCGGTGGGACGGCTCGACACTGAAGGTGGACTGGGCGCTCTCCGCGCCGGTGCCGTGGACCAACCGGCAGGTCGCCGGCGCGGGCACCGTGCACCTCGGCGCGGACCTGAACGGGTTGACCTCCTACGCCGGTGAGCTGGCCCGCGGCGAGCTGCCCCGGGACCCGTTCCTGCTGGTCGGGCAGATGTCGGTGGCCGACCCCAGTCACTCCCCGCCGGGCACCGAGTCGCTGTGGGCGTACACCCATCTGCCGTTCCGGCGGGACTGGCGGGCCGAGGACATCGCCGGGCACGTGGGCCGGATGGAGGACGTGCTGGAGGCGGCGGCGCCGGGCTTCCGGCAGCTCGTCGTCGGCCGGCACGTGGCCGGGCCCGCCGACCTGGAGAAGGGCAACCCGAGCCTTGTCGGCGGCGCGCTCGGTGGCGGCACCGCCGCCGCGTACCAGCAGCTGTTCCTGCGCCCGATCCCCGGCCTGGGCCGCGCGGACACCCCGGTGGACAGGCTCTTCCTGGCCAGCGCGTCGGCGCACCCCGGCGGCGGGGTGCACGGCGCTCCGGGCGCGAACGCGGCCCGTGCCGCGCTGGCCCGCGACCGCGCCCTCACCGGGCGGGCGTACGCGGCGGCCATCGCCACCGCCCATCGCGCCGTCTACGCAGACTGAACAACCCGGCCGGCCCGCCTCGCGGTGGTGCCGGTCGGGCGTGGTGCCGGTCGGGCGTGGTGCCGGTCGGGCGTGGGTCAGCCGGTGATGTTGCGGTGCTTGCTGCGCAGCCGGAACGGCATCAACGCGCTCTCGACCTTTGTCGCGGTGGTCATCTTGGAGACGCCGTCGCGCCGCTCCTCGAAGCGGATCGGCACCTCAAGGATGGTGTGCCCGAGCTTGGTGGCCAGGTAGTGCATCTCCACCTGGAAGCTGTAGCCGTTCGACTGCACCCGGTGCAGGCCGATGTCCTTGAGCGCGTCGGCCCGCCAGATCTTGAAGCCGGCCGTGAGGTCCCGGATCCGCACCCGCAGCAGCGTGTGCACGTAGAGGTTCGCCCAACCGCTGAGCGCCCGGCGGTACAGCGGCCAGTTCTCGTCCAGTTCGCCACCGGGCACGTACCGGGAGCCGATCACCACGCCCGCCTGGGTGGAGAGCAGCGCGCCGAGCATTCCCGGCAGCGCCTCCGGCGGGTGCGACAGGTCGGCGTCCATCTGCGCCACGAACTCCGCGCCGCCCTCCAACGCCCTGGTCATCCCGTCCACGTACGCCCGGCCCAGGCCCTCCTTGCCGGCCCGGTGCATCACCTCGATCCGCTCCGGGTGCTCGATGGCCAGCTTGTCGGCCACGTCGCCGGTGCCGTCGGGGGAGTTGTCGTCGGCGACGAGGATGCGCAGACCCGGCAGCGGCAGTGCGAGCAGCCGCTCGACCAGCGCCGGGAGGTTGCCCGCCTCGTTGTAGGTCGGCACCACGACGGTCAGGTGTGCGTCTCGCCACGGCGACGGCAGCTGGACGGGTTCGATCATGTCGGACATCCTCGGTTTGCGGACACGGCTACCCCAGAGGGTAGCCAGTTACCCGATCCGGATTGAAAAGGCTCCCCGCCCGGACACCGTCGCGCTGGCCGCGGGGCGTGGCGCGGGTACGCCCCTCGTCACCACGACCGCGTCACTGCGGCCCCTTCTGCCGGGTGGCGATGTCGGAGAGCCGGTCCAGCGTCTCCCGGTTACGCAGGTGCAGCACGAGGTCGTTGACCTTCGTACGGACCCAGCGCAGCGGGCCGGCGGCGAAATCCTCCCCGAGACGGACCCGGGTGGTGGCGCCACCGTCGACCGGTTCCAGGGTGAACGCCACGATCGCCTCGCCGGCGGGCCAGAGCCCGGCCCGCAGCACCAGGCGGTGCGGGGGCTCGCAGACAAGCACCGTCGAGGCGTCCTGCAACGAGAACGGCCACGGCCCCGCCCGGTGGTGCAGTTGGCTGCCCACCCGCGGCCAGGCGTCGTCCACGTCGCGGACGTGTGCCGTCCCGACCACCCAGTCGCTGTACGTCCACCCGTCGGCAAGTACGTCGAACACCTGCTGCGGGGGAGCGTCGATCACTTTCTCCACTATCGCCACTGGATTCCCATACCCGCGCCGCGACAGGGGCTAACGGGCAGGTCGGGTTAGCTTCTCCGGGGCTGCGGGTAAGGCCGACGCGGGGCACCGCGCAGTCGCCGCCCCACCGTGCCGGCGACGACGTTTACTCCTGAAGGCGTCGGGAACCCGCCGGCTGTGCGACAGGACCAGGATGATCCGTATCAGCGCAGGTCAGCCCGGGTTTATGCGGGTGCTGGCCGGGTCGCTTCCGGGTCTGTCTGGTCCCCCTCAGGCACTGTCGGGTCCTTTCCGGGCGTCCTGTACGACGCGGTGCTGCTGGACCGCGACGGCACCCTGATCGAGGACGTGCCGTACAACGGCGACCCGGAGAAGGTGCGGCCGGTGCCCGGAGCGCGGGCGGCGCTGGACCGATTGCGGGCCGCCGGGCTGCGCCTGGCCGTGGTGACCAACCAGTCGGGCCTGGCCAGGGGCTTTTTCAGCGAGGAGCAGATGCGGGCGGTGCACGCCCGCGTCGAGGAGTTGCTGGGCCGCTTCGACGCCTGGCTGGTCTGCCCGCACGACGACGCGGACGGGTGCGACTGCCGCAAGCCGGCGCCCGGTCTGGTGCACGCCGCCGCCCAGGAGTTGGGCACGAGCGCGTCGCGGTGCGTGCTGGTGGGCGACATCGGCCGCGACGTGGCCGCCGCGCTGGCAGCCGGCGCGGCAGGTGTGCTGGTGCCGACGCCGGTGACCCGACCCGAGGAGATCGCTGCCGCCGGGTGGGTGGCCGGCGACCTGCCGTCGGCCGTGGAGGAGATCCTGCGCCGCCAGGAGGCGGTGCGGCCCGTCCAGGTCGGTGAGCGGGTGGGCACGGCGCTCGTGGTGCGCTCGGACTCGGCCGGCGACGTGCTGGTGACCGGGCCGGCGATCCGCGCCGTCGCGGCCGGCGCGCAGCGGGTGGTGCTGCTGTGCGGGCCACGCGGGCGGGCGGCCGCCGACCTGCTGCCCGGCGTCGACGAGATCATCGAGCATCCGTTGCCGTGGATCGACCCCGCGCCGGGGCCCGTAGATCCGGCCGCCATGCGGACCCTGACCGACCGCCTCGCCGCCGTCGGCGCCGACCAGGCGGTGGTGTTCACCTCGTTCCACCAGTCCGCGCTGCCGCTGGCGCTGCTGCTGCGGATGGCCGGGATCGCACGGATCGCCGCGATCAGCGACGACTACCCGGGATCCCTCGTGGACATCCGTCACCGGGTGCCGGTGGGCGTACCCGAACCCGAACGCGCGCTCTCCCTCGCCGCCGCCGCCGGATTCCGACTGCCTGCCGGCGACGAACCAGCGCTCCGGCTCCGCTCCGACTCGGTGCCACCACGCCCGGCCGACACCGGCGAACCCGGCTACGTGGTGCTGCACCCGGGGTCCGCCGCGTCGAGCCGGGCGTGCCCGACCGAGCTGGCGGCCCGGATCGCCGGGGCGCTTACCGCCGCCGGGCACCGGGTGCTGGTCACCGGCGGCCCCGACGAGCAGGCCGTCACCGCGCGCGTCGCGGCGACCGGCGGCATCGACCTGGGCGGTCGGACCGACCTCGCCGGGCTGGCCGCGATCGTGGCCGACGCCGGGGCGGTGGTGGTCGGCAACACCGGCCCCGCGCACCTGGCGGCAGCCGCCGGGGTGCCGGTCGTGAGCCTCTTCGCGCCGACTGTCCCCTTCGGGCAGTGGGGGCCCTACCGGGTGCCCACAGTCCGGCTCGGCGACGCCGGCGCGCCCTGCCGCGACACCCGGGCGGCCACCTGCCCGGTCCCCGGGCACCCCTGCCTCAGCGGCGTCGACCCGGCCGAGGTGGTCGACGCGGTCCGGACGCTCACCGTCAGCGGTGGTGGCGGCCGATGAACATCCTGCTCTGGCACGTGCACGGCTCCTGGACCACGTCGTTCGTGCACGGCGCCCACCGCTACCTGATCCCCACGACACCCGACCGCGGCCCGTACGGCCTCGGCCGGGCCCGCACCTATCCCTGGCCGGACAGCGCCGTCGAGGTCGCCCCCGAGGACCTGCCGGACACCGACGTCGACCTTGTCATCCTGCAACGCCCGGAAGAGGTCGACCTGGCCGAACAGTGGCTCGGTCGCCGCCCCGGCCGCGACGTCCCCGCCATCTACGTGGAGCACAACACGCCGAAGGGCGACGTGCCCAACACCCGCCACCCGATGGCCGACCGCACCGACCTGCTCATCGCCCACGTCACCGGGTTCAACCAGATCTTCTGGGACACCGGCACCGCCCGCACCAGCGTCGTGGACCACGGCATCGTCGCGCCGGCCGTGTCGTACACCGGGGAACTGGACCGGCTCGCCGTGGTCATCAACGAGCCGGTACGGCGGGGACGGGTCACCGGCACCGACCTGCTGCCCCGCTTCGCCGAGATCGCGCCGCTTGACGTGTACGGCATGGGCGTCGCCGGCCTCGCCGACCACCTCGGGCTGCCCGCCGACCGGATCACCAGCCACGACGACGTGCCCCAGGACCGGATGCACGCCGAATTGGCACAGCGGCGCGCGTACCTGCACCTGTGCCGCTGGACGTCACTCGGGCTGAGCCTCATCGAGGCGATGGCGATCGGCATGCCTGTCGTCGCGCTCGCCACCACCGAGGCGGTGACAGCGGTGCCCCCGGAGGCGGGGGCCCTCGCCACCCGGATGGACACCCTGCTCGACGCCGCCAGCCGGTTCATCGCCGAACCGGCCGCCGCACGTCAGGCGGGCGCGGCGGCGCGGACCGCCGCGCGCGACAGGTACGGCCTCGACCGTTTCCTCGCTGACTGGGACCGGCTGCTGGAGGAGGAAGTATGCGGATCGCGATGATCTCGGAGCACGCCAGCCCGCTCGCCATCCTCGGAGGCGAGGATGCCGGCGGCCAGAACACGCACGTCGCGGAACTGTCCGCCGCGCTCGCCGCAGCAGGGCACGAGGTGCGGGTCTACACCCGCCGCGACGCCCCCGACCTGCCGGTGACCGTCCGCACCCCGGACGGGTACGACGTGGTGCACGTACCCGCAGGCCCGGCCGAGCCGGTCGTCAAGGACGCGCTGCTGCCGCACATGCGGGAGTTCAGCCGCTGGCTCGTCGAGCGGTGGCGGGGTGGCGACTGGGTCCCCGAGGTGATCCACGCCCACTTCTGGATGAGCGGTCTGGCGGCGCTGACGGCCGGCCGCCAGACCGGGGTGCCTGTCGTGCAGACGTACCACGCGCTGGGCACCGTCAAGCGCCGCTACCAGGGCGTGCAGGACACCAGCCCGGCCCGGCGCATCTCCTACGAACGGGAGCTGGGTCGTTCGGTGGACCGGGTCGTGGCCCAGTGCCGCGACGAGGTCGGGGAGCTGGTCCGGATGGGCGTACCCCGGTCGCGGATGACAGTCGTCCCCTCCGGGGTCAACCTCACCTCGTTCACCCCGCTCGGGCCGGCCGCCGACCGCGAGCCCGGCCGGGCCCGGATCCTAACGGTGGGCCGGCTCGTCGAACGCAAGGGCTTCCAGACCGTGGTACGCGCCATGGCGCTGGTCCCGGACGCCGAATGCGTGGTGGTCGGCGGGCCACCCGAAGGGCTGCTGGAGACCGACCCGTACGCCCGGCGGCTGCGGGCGCTCGCCGACTCGTGCGGGGTCGCCGACCGCGTCCACCTCGTCGGGGCGGTGCCTCGGGAGGAGATGGGCCGCTGGTACCGCTCGGCGGACCTGCTGGTCGCCGCACCCTGGTACGAGCCGTTCGGGTTGACCCCGCTGGAGGCGATGGCCTGCGGCGTACCTGTCGTCGGCACCGCCGTGGGTGGCATCCGGGACACGGTGGTCGACGGGACGACAGGTGACCTCGTGCCGGCCCGCGACCCGCACGCCCTGGCCACCGCCATCCAGCGGCTGCTCGACGATCGGATCCGGCGCTTCCGGTACGCCACGGCGGCGAGCGAGCGCGCCAGGTCGCGGTACTCGTGGGCGGCCACCGCGGAACGCCTTGCCGAGATCTACGGCGAGGTGGCGGCGGTACACCGGCCGACGCGGGTGGTGGCCTGATGCCGGCGGGCAGTCTGCTCGACACCCACCTGGACAACCTCGCCGCGGCGCTGACGCCGTACCGGCGGTGTGAGCCGCAACTGGCGCGCTGGGGCGCGGACCTGGCGCACCGGCTTGCCGGCGGCGGCCGGTTGCTGGTGGCCGGCAACGGTGGCAGCGCCGCCGAGGCCCAGCACCTCACCGCCGAGCTGGTGGGAAGGCTGCACGACGACCGTCAGCCGCTGTCGGCCATCGCCCTGCACGCCGAGACCAGCGCCGTGACCGCCATCGCCAACGACTACGGCTACGACGCCGTCTACGCGCGCCAGGTGCGCGCCCACGGCCGTCCGGGCGACGTCCTGCTGCTGCTCAGCACGAGCGGTGCCAGCCCCAATCTGCTCGCCGCCGCGCACGCAGCCCGCGAGGTCGGCCTCACCACCTGGGCGCTCACCGGCCCCGTGCCCAATCCCCTCGCGGACGTGTGCGACGAGGCGCTCGCCGTGCCGTCGGCCGACACCCAGGTCGTGCAGGAACTGCACCTGGTCACCAGCCACCTGCTGTGCGAGTACCTCGAACAGGAGCTGCCAGCCGCGCTCGCCGCCGTCGTACCCGCCGGTCCGGTGTCGGTCGAGCCCGCGCCGGCCGGTCGGCTTCCGTCCGGGGGGCCGGTGCGCACCGGTGTCGAGGTGGTACTCGACGGCGGTACGGGACGGCAGGTCGACGCGTGAGGATGAGGAGGAAAGCGTGAGGGGACCCGTGGTGGTGGTCGGGGACACCCTGCTCGACCGGGACGTGGAAGGGGTGGTGAACCGCCTCTGCCCGGACTCCCCGGTGCCGGTGCTGGACGAGACCTCGGCTGTAGATAGGCCGGGCGGCGCCGGCCTGGCGGCGGTGTTCGCCGCCGCGCAGGGCGCCGACGTGGTGCTGGTGACAGCGCTCGCCGACGACGCCGGCGGCGCGCGGCTCAGCGCGCTGCTCGCCGCCGCCGGGGTACGGGTGTATCCGCTGGCGCTGCGCGGCGCGACACCGGAGAAGATCCGTCTGCGGGCGCGGGGCCGGGTGCTGCTGCGCCACGACCGTGGCGGCGCCTCCGGTGAGCCGGGCCAGCCCTCCGACGAGGTGCTGCGGGTGATCGCTGCGGCTTCGGCGGTGCTGGTCAGCGACTACGGCCGAGGTGTGGCACGGCAACCAGCGCTGCGGGCCGCGCTGGCGGCCACCCGTGCGCCGGTGGTGTGGGACCCGCACCCGCGCGGCCCGGCCGCCGTACCCGGTGTGCATCTGGCCACCCCGAACGAGGCGGAGGTACGCGACCTGGTCCCCGCGCTGCCCGGAGCGTCGCGCCTGGCCACCGCGTCCCGGGGCGCCCAGGGCCTGCGGCGGCGCTGGCGGGCCGGCGCGGTGGCGGTGACCCTGGGCGGCGACGGCGCGCTGCTCTGCCACGCCGGCTCGACGCCGCTTGTGGTGCCCACGCCGGGCAGCGCCGAGGGGGACACGTGCGGGGCCGGCGACCGGTTCGCCGCCGCCGCCAGCCTGGCCCTAGCCGAGGGTGCGCTGGTCTCCGAGGCGGTGCAGGCGGCTGTCGCCGAGGCGTCCGCGTACGTGGCCGGTGGGGGAGTGGCGGCCGTCCTGCCGCCGGTGCGACCGGCCGGCGAGACGGCATCGCGGGCACCGAGATCGGCAACGAGCCTGCCCGGCGGCGGTGACCGGGTGGGCGTCGCGGCGGTCGCGGCGCTGCTCGCCGAGGTGCGGGCAGCCGGCGGCACGGTGGTGGCCACCGGAGGGTGCTTCGACCTGCTGCACGCCGGGCATGTGGCCACCCTCCAGGCCGCCCGGCAGTTGGGCGACTGCTTGATCGTGTGCGTGAACTCCGACGCCAGTGTGTCCGGGCTCAAGGGCCCGGACCGGCCGGTGATGGCCGAGGGTGACCGAGCGCGGCTGCTGGCCGCACTGGGCTGCGTGGACGCCGTCCTGATCTTCGACGAGCCGACCCCGGACGCGGTGCTGTCCTGGGTGCGACCCGACGTCTGGGTCAAGGGCGGGGACTACGCCACCGGCGGCGGGGACTCCACAGCGCTGCCCGAGGCGGAGGTCCTGCGCCGCTGGGGTGGCAACACGGTGGTGGTGCCCTACCTGGACGGTCGGTCCACCACCGACATGATCGCCCGCTCCACGGGGCAGACCACCGAGGCCGCGCCCGCATTCGGGCAGCCGGCCGCGGTGTCGGTGTCGATGACGCGGGAGGGGACCCGATGACCGCCACGAACCCTGGGGCTGGCCGCACCGTCCTGGTCACCGGCGGGTCCAGCGGTCTCGGCGCGGCGGTGGTCGCCGCTGTGGCCGCGTCCGGTGGCCGTCCGCTGGTGCTGGACCGGCGGCCGCCGGCCGACGGAGTGTCCTGGACGGAGTGCGACCTGGCCGACACCCGGGCCGCCGAGGAGGCCACCCGGCACCTCGCCGAGCAGGCCGGCGGCCTCGACGCGGTGGTCACCGCAGCCGGCATGGACGTGCCGGGTCGCCTCGCCGACGTGCCGGGGGAGACCTGGGACCGGATCGTCGCCGTGGACCTGCTGGCCACCGCCGCCGTGGTCCGGGCCGCCCTGCCGTTCCTGCAGACCTCCGGGGGCCGCATCGTCACGGTCGCGTCCACCCTGGGTGTCAAGGCCGTCAGCGACGCCACCGCGTACTGCGCGGCGAAGTTCGGCGTGGTCGGCTTCACCCGTGCTCTCGCCGCCGAGCTGGCCGGTCAGGTCGGGGTCACCCTGCTCATTCCCGGAGGGATGCGGACCGCGTTCTTCGACGAGCGCGACCCGCAGTACAAACCGGGACCGGATGCCAACCTCAACGACCCCGTGGACACGGCGGCGGCGATCATGTTCGCGCTCAACCAGCCGCCCGGCTGCGCGGTCCGCGAGCTGGTGGTCTGCGCCGAGCAGGAGACGTCGTACCCGTGATCCTCGTGCTGCGCGCCCTCGGCGTCGGCGACCTGGTCACGGCGGTGCCCGCGCTGCGCGCGCTGCGGGCGGCGTACCCCGGCCGGGAGGTGGTGCTCGCCGCGCCCGCCGCGCTGGCACCGCTCGTCGACCTGGTCGGCGGCGTCGACAGGCTTGTGGACACGTCCGGGCTGGACGGGCCGGCCCGGCCGGGCCCGGCTCCCGGGATCGCTGTCAACCTGCACGGACGCGGCCCGCAGTCGCACCGGCTGCTGGCCGCCGCAGGTCCCGCGCGGCTGCTGGCCTTCGCCAACGCCGACGCCGGGTTCGCCGACGGCCCGCGCTGGGTCGACGACGAGCACGAGGTGGACCGGTGGTGCCGGCTGCTGTCCTGGTACGGGATACCTGCCGACCGCACTGACCTCGCGCTGCGCCGGCCCGCGCCGACCGGGCTGCCCGCCGGGGCCACGGTGCTGCATCCCGGCAGCAACGTCCCCGCGAAGCGGTGGCCCGCCGAGCGGTTCGCCGCGTTGGCGCGGGCGCTCACCGACCGGGGGCACCGGGTGCTGCTCACCGGGTCGGCCGACGAGGGGGCGTTGGCAGCCCGGGTGGCCGACGGGGCCGGCCTGGCACCCGACGCGGTGCTTGCCGGCCGTACCGACCTCGGCGCGCTGGCCGGGCTTGTCGCCGATGCCCGGCTGGTGGTCAGCGGGGACACCGGCGTGGCGCATCTGGCCACCGGCTACGGCACACCGTCGGTGGTGCTGTTCGGGCCGGTGCCGCCGGCCCGGTGGGGTCCGCCGCCGGACCGGCCCCGGCACCGTGTCCTCTGGGCCGGCGACCGGGATTGGCCCAGGTGGGACGGGGTAGGAAGCCACCCGACGTTGGCGGCCGTGCACCTCGACGAGGTGCTGGCAGCGGTGGCTGAGGTGGAACGGGTGGTGCGGGTCTCCGGTGCGGTTGCGGCGTAGCGATCCGGGTCGGCCGGGGTACGGCCGTCGGCGGCGTGGCAAGGGCTGGCTCTTCGTCGATCCGACCGGCGCTCCGGTCAAGGACGCCGACGTCCTGGCCCGGCTGCGCGAGCTGGTCATCCCACCGGCCTGGCAGGACGTCTGGATCTCGCCGTACCCGAACGGGCACATCCAGGCGACGGGCGTCGACGCGGCCGGCCGCAAGCAGTACGTGTACCACCCGCAGTGGCGGGAGAAGCAGGACGAGGCGAAGTTCGACCACATGCTGGAGGTGGCCCGCAGGTTGCCGGTGCTGCGCGAGCGGGTGGGGCGCGACCTGGACGGTCGAGGGCTCGGACGCGATCGGGTGTTGGCCACAGTGGCCCGGCTGCTCGACATGGGGATGTTCCGGGTCGGCAGCGACCAGTACGCGGCCGGCGACGAGCCGACGTTCGGTGTGTCCACCCTGCGGCCCGAGCACGCCCGGTCCCGGGGCGGCTGCGTGGTCTTCGAGTTTCCCGCCAAGGGCGGCATCGAGCAGGTACGCCGTATCGAGGACCCGGAGCTGTGCCAGGTGCTCACCAACCTGCGCCGCCGCCGGCGCAAGGCGGACCGGCTGTTCGGTTACTGGGACGGCAGGGAGTGGCGCGACGTGCGCAGTGACGAGGTGAACGGCTACCTGCGTGACGCCAGCGGCGGGGAGATGACGGCCAAGGACTTCCGCACCTGGCACGCCACGGTGCTGGCCGCCACCGAGCTGGCGAGCGTCGGCCCGGCGCGTTCGGTGACCGCCCGGCGCAGGGCCGTCGTGGCGGTGATGCGCGAGGTCGCCGAACTGCTCGGCAACACCGCCACCGTGGCACGGACCTCCTACGTGGACCCCCGGGTGGTCGACCTCTACCACGACGGGGTGGTGGCGTCACTTGACCCGGGGGCGCCGCGTGAGGAGGCCGAACGGGTCGTGTTGGAGTTGCTGGAGAAGGTTTGACCGGCCCTGCCGGCGATCCTGGGGAGAAGGCGACAGGGCCGGAGCGCCGGTTCGTGCCGCCGGGGGCCACACCGGGCGGCCGCCCGCCGCCGATTGGCGGCGGGCGCCTCGCCGCGGCCCCCGTTGGCGGTCGACCGTAGGCCCTCCGCTGGGCGGTGTGGGCGTCAGGTCGGCTGCCGTGATTGCCAGTCTGCCAGGGGTACGTTGTCAGTGGATGCCTGCCGATTGACGATCCGCGCCGGATCGGAGTGGGCCTCGCGGTACGCCTGCGGGCTGAGCCCGTGGGCGGCCCGGAACACCCGGCTGAAGTGGGCCTTGTCGGAGAATCCCCAGCGTGCGGCGATGGCCTGCACGGGCTGGGTGCGCAGCGTCGGGTCGGCGAGGTCACGCCGGCACCGCGCCAGCCGCAGGTCCCTGATGTACGACGCGACCGTGGATTCCTCACCTTCGAAGAGCCTGTGCAGTGAGCGCAGCGAGATGTGGTGGGCGTCAGCGACGACCTGCGGGGTGAGCGCCGGGCTGCCGAGGTGCCTGTGGACGTACGCCTGCACCTGGGTGACGAGAGCGCGTCGGCGGACCTCGGTGGGCACCGCGTCCTCGGCGACCAGGTGCCGCCCGAGCATTGTGGTGGCCAGGTCCAGGCCCACAGCGCCGAGCCGGTTGGCGTCGGCGGCGTGGTACTGCTCGGGACGCCCGGTGATCTGGAGCAGGAACTGCGCCAGCAGCGCCCCGATGCCCTCGCTGCCGGACATCCGGCCGCCGTACAGGGTGGCCATCCGCTGCGGCGACAGCGGCAGCGCGGCGTGCGGGATCAGCATGATGGTCGAGCTGGCTCGGTCCCGTTCCGGTTCGGTCGCGTGGTGGCAGACGTCGTGCGGGCGGGACGCGTCGTAGAAGGTGAACTCACCGGTCCGGATCTCGCTGTGGCGACCGTCCTGGCTGGAGGTGCCGACGCCCTCGGTGGTGAGGGCGAGGATGTGCATCTCCGGGTCGGAGCGCCGGATCAGCCGGCGGGTGCGGGTGGCGTCCAGCGACGGGTACTCGTACTGGATCAGATGGATGGGCCCGAGTTCGATGAAGACGGCGCGGGCGGCGAAGTCGGCGCTGTGCGCGGACTGGATCCGCAGCGGCGCCGAGGTACGCGCGACCAGGTCCAGCCACATGCCGAACCGCTCGGCCGGCGGCAGGACTGTGGTGTCGACGGTGTCCCGGTGCAGCATCTGGCCCTCCCTCATACCCGGCATCATCTCGCCCGGGGCGAAGCGGATCCAGAGGCGGTGCCCGACGACGTACCGGTCGGAGCGGCCGGCACGTCGTCGGATGCGCCGTCGGTCAGTCGTTGAGCACGTGCGCGAGCCGGTCGCGGAAGCGCCGCTCCGAGTCGCTGACCGCCTCGCCGCCGAGGCCGAGCAGCCCGCCGCTGGACGCGGCGCCGACCACCTGCTCGGCGATCTTGACCAGCCAGTGCTTGTACGCCCCGGCCTCACCCTCGTCGACCCGGGCGGCCAGCAACGCGGACGCCTCGCCGGCGCGCACCAGCACGTCGTCGATCATCGCGCGCGGGTCGGCCGGCGCGATGACCGGCAGTTCCTCACCGCTCTCCGGGTCGCCGACCCGGGTCACGATCTCGCCGGCCACGGCGGCGACCAGCGGGCTGGCCGACTCCCGGCCGGCGGCGATGGTCTCCAGTCCTGCCGCGTTCTCCGCCATGGTCCGGCGGGTGCCGTCGGACTCGGCGGCGCTCGCCGCGGTCAACACCGACTGAGGCAGGCCGACAAGCAGCCCCCACTCCCCGTCGGAGAAACCGAAACCGGTGTACGCCGGCTGCTCGATCACGGCAACGCCCCTTCCGCCCTGCTCTGCTCTGCTCTGGTCAATCGGTTGGCCGGGTCAGGCTAGTCCAGCGTCAGCAGACCCTGCTCGGACACCACGCGCACCGACAGCGTCTTGTACCCGACCTCATCGAAGAGAACCGTCATCTTGTCCTCCTCGTAGGAGAGCACCATGCCGCGCCCCCACTCCGGGTGACGCACCTGGCTGTGCACCGGGAAGGGCCCCACCGCGCCCTGGTCGGCCGTGCTGGTGCCGTTGTGGCAGTTGTCGCAGTGCGCGCAGACCTTCGTCATCTGCTCGCCGAAGTAGGCGAGCAGCGTCTGCCCCCGGCAGGCGGTGGTCTCGGCGAAGGCCCGCATCATGTCGGTGCGAGACCGGGTGACGGTCTGCTGCCGCTCGGCCTCGGCAAGCGCCGCCGCCGCCGCGTCCACCGGAGCAGGGGCGTAGCGAGGTGCGCCGATGCGTTGGCGGGCGCGCGGCTCGGCGGCGCCGACCTGCTCCAACAGGGAGAGGTACTGGCCAAGCTTGCGCGGCCCGAGGCCGCTGACCTCGCGCAGTTCGGTCTTGGTGGCCGGCTTGCGGCGCAGCAGCGCGGCCAGGTCCCGCAGCTCGTTCTCGTCCGGCAGGCCACCGCTGAAGAACCGTTGCAGACCGACATCCTCGGCCTGCCAGAGCAGCAGCACCCGGGCCGGCTGCCCGTCACGCCCGGCACGGCCGATCTCCTGGAAGTAGCTGTCCGGCGAGTCGGGCAGTGCCATGTGCACCACCCAGGCGATGTTCGGCTTGTCGATGCCCATGCCGAACGCCGAGGTGGCCACCATGATCGGCACCTCGTCGGCGAGGAAGGCCTCGTGCAGCTCGTTACGCGCGCCGGCCGCCATTCCACCGTGGTAGAACTGCGCCGGGAAGCCGGCGTCGGTCAACCGGCTGGCCAACTCCTCGGCCGAGCGGCGCGTCGGCACGTAGATGATCCCGGGTCGCTCGTCGTCCTGGAGCAACGTGATCAGCCGCCGCCACCGGTAGTCCTCGGTGGGGCAGTGCGCCACCTCCAGGAACAGGTTGGGCCTGTCCAACCCGGACACCACGACCTCCGGCTCGCGCAGCCGAAGCCGGGCGATGATGTCGTCGCGTACCGGCGGGGAGGCAGTGGCTGTCAACGCGACAACCGGCGGACGGCCGATGCCCTCGATGAGGTGACCGAGCGCCAGGTAGTCAGGGCGGAAGTCGTGCCCCCACGCCGAGATGCAGTGCGCCTCGTCGATCGCCACCAGCGCCGGCTTGAGCGCGGCGACCTCGGCCATCCGGTCCGGGTTGCTCAACTGCTCAGGGGTGATGAACAGGAACTCCGCCCGGCCCTCGCGGATCTCGGTGATCGCCTCGGCCTGCTGGGCTGCCGACTCGTTCGAGCTGATCCGCACCGCCCGCAGCTCGGGGCGCTGGCGCTCGTTGAGAGCCGCGATCTGGTCCTGTTGCAGCGCCAGCAGCGGGGAGATCACCACTGTCGGCCCGGGGATCAGGCTCGCCGGGATCTGGTAGATGGCCGACTTGCCGGCGCCGGTGGGCAACACCACCAGAGCGTCACGTCGCTTCATGACCGCGCGCATGGCGGCCAACTGGTTGGGCCGTAGCGCGGTCCAGCCGAAGAGGCTCCGCGCCGCGCGGCGCAACGTCATCGAGTGCGTGGACAGTTTCATCGAGGGCCGGAGGTACCCGAGCCCATGACCGTCGAAACCCTGTTCGACGATCATGGGCTCGCTGGTGCTGGACTCAGCGCAGGCGGGGCAGGACCTCGCGCTGGTACAGGTCGAAAAGCCCTTGGAAGCGCGGGCCGGTGTTTGCCACGTACACCTCGTCGAAGCCGGCCTTGGCGTACTTGTCGATCATCTCCAGGTGCGCCTCGGCGTTGTTGCCGCAGACGAACGCGTCCTTGACCATCTCCGGCGTGACAAGCTCCGAGGCCTGCTCGAAGTGGCGGGGCGAGGGCAGCACCTGGGACAGCTCACCGGGCACCCCCGCGTTGGGCCACCGCTCGTACGCGATGCGCAGGCCCTCCTCCTCGCTGGCCGCGTACGCCGCCTTGAACCCGGCCTGGCAGGGCTTGTCGCCGCCGCCGTTCTCGCGGAAGCGCCGGACCATGTCGCCGTCGGGCATCGTGCTCACGTAGCCGTCGCCGATGCGGGCGGCCAGGTCGATGGCCTTCGGGCCGAACCCCGAGACGTAGATCGGCGGGGGAGTGTCGGGAAGCGTGTAGATGCGGGCGTGCTCGACTGTGTAGTGCTTGCCGTGGTGGTTGACGAAGCCGCCCTCCCACAGCTTCCGGAGCACCTCGACGGCCTCCTCCAGCATCTCCAGCCGGACGTCGGCCTGCGGCCAGGCGTCGCCGAAGATGTGCTCGTTGAGTGCCTCACCGGTGCCGACGCCGAGCACGAACCGCCCGCCGCGCAGCACCGCGCTTGTCGCCGCCGCCTGGGCGATGACGGCGGGGTGGATCCGCACGGTCGGGCAGGTCACCGCCGTGGTGACAGGCAGCGAGCAGACCTGGCTGAGCGCGCCGATCATCGACCAGACGAACGGGCTCTGGCCCTGGGCGTCCACCCACGGGTGGTAGTGGTCGGAGATCCACAGCGCCTCGAAGCCGGCTTCCTCGGCACCGCGCGCCTGCGCCAGCAACTCGGCGGGCGTGTACTCCTCACTGGACAAAAAGTAACCGATCTTCATGGCTTTCCTTCCGGCACGCGAGCCTGCTGATGGGGAGAGCCGTACCCCGGTCGCCGCCGGTCACACCGGCGTGGGTCGGAGGGCCGCGCTCAGCGCTTACCGAACATCGCCCGGATCGCGGCGAGCAGCAGAAGGGCGCCGACCACCAGGCCGAGCAGGCGTACGCCGGGGATGTCGGCAGGGCTCGTCGCGTCGGCCAGGAGAACGGGTTCCATCCCCGCACTCTCCCCGGGGGACCTGCCGCCGGGCAACTGTAAGGTTTATTGACTATTCAATCGCTCGGTGTGACCATGGCAGCACCGCCTGCCCGTGGCGGTGCGCCGACGGCGCGCGAAGAGATGGGGTACGGGGCCGCATGAGCGAGCGCAACCAGCGGGTCGACGCAACCGCGCCGGCACCGGCGACCGACGCCGACCGCCACGAGGGGGCGGCGTGACCGCGCCGACCGGGCACCTGTCGGAGCTCGCCGCAGGCGTCCTGCAACCCGGGTTCGTCGGCACCACCCCACCACAGTGGGTGTGCCGCTGGCTCGGCGAAGGGCTCGGCTCGGTGGTGCTCTTCGCCCGCAACGTCGTCGACACCGCCCAGGTGGCGACCCTGACCGCGACGCTTCGCGCCGAGCGGCCGGACGTCATCGTGGCGATCGACGAGGAGGCCGGCGACGTCACCCGGATCGAGTCGGCGCGGGGCAGTTCCCGGCCTGGCAACTTCGCCCTCGGCGCTGTGGACGACCCGCAGTTGACCGAGGCGGTCGCCCGGGACCTCGGCATCGAACTGGCGGCAGCAGGCATCACCCTCGACTACGCCCCGGACGCCGACGTCAACTCCAACCCGGAGAACCCGGTGATCGGCGTCCGCTCGTTCGGGGCCGACCCGCAGTTGGTGGCCCGGCACACCGCCGCCTGGGTACGCGGCCTCCAGTCCGGTGGCGTCGCCGGCTGTGCCAAACACTTCCCCGGGCACGGCGACACCCGGGTCGACTCCCACCACGACCTGCCCCGCATCACCGCCGACCGGGAACGGCTGGACGCCTGCGAATTGGCGCCGTTCCGGGCCGCCATCGCCGCCGGAGTGCAGGCGGTGATGACCGGCCACCTGCTGGTGCCCGCACTCGACGAGGAGCTTCCGGCCACGCTGAGCCACCGCATCCTGGGCGGCCTGCTCCGCGACGAGCTGGGCTTCTCCGGCGTGGTGGTGACCGACGCGGTGGAGATGCGCGCCGTCGCCGACCGCTACGGCTTCGCCGGGGCTGCGGTCCGGGCACTCGCCGCCGGGGCCGACGCGATCTGTATCGGCGGCGAACGGGCCGACGAGCAGGCCGCCCGCGAACTGCGCGACGCCATCGTGGCAGCGGTCGTCTCCGGCGAACTGCCCGAGGAGCGCCTCGCCGAAGCGGCCAAACGGGTCGGACAACTCGCGGCCTGGACCGTCGCCGCCCGCAACGCCCGCAACGCCGCACCGCGCGGCGGCAGCGACGTCGGGCTGGTCGCCGCCCGCCGAGCCGTACGCGTCACCACCGCGCCGGCAGGCCGGGAAACGCTGCCGCTGACCCGCGCGGCGTACGTGGTCGAGTTCGAGGCGCCCCGCAACATCGCCATCGGCGCGGAGACACCGTGGGGCATCGGCGAGCCGCTCGGCGACCTGCTGCCCGGCACGACGACGGTCCGCTACGGCGAGCCCGACGTACCTGCCGACCCGGGCGTCGCGGCCGGCGACCGCCCGCTGGTGCTCGTGGTCCGCGACCTGCACCGGCACGAGTGGATGCGCGCCGCCGTGCACCGGGCGCTGGCCGCCCGGCCCGACGGGATCGTGGTCGAGCTGGGCGTGCCCGAACTGGTCGCCGGGGCGGTGCACCTGGCCACCCACAGCGGCACCCAGGCCAGCGGGCAGGCCGCCGCAGAGACACTGACCGGCCGCCTCCGCTGACCCCATCCACGCGCCCCCGGCCGTCAGCTCACGGCTGACGGCCCGGGGGTCACGGCGCTTCGGCGACCAGGTCGGCGTAGTCGGGGTGCTTGTCGATGAACGCGGCCACGAACGGGCACTGCGGCACCAACCGGCCGCCCCGGGCGCGGACCTGGTCCAGGGTGCCCCGGATCAGCGCGCCACCGACGCCCTTGCCCTGGAAGGCCCGGTCCACCTGGGTGTGCGTGAAGACCAGCACCTCCCCGCGCGGTACGTACGCTGTGAAACCGGCCAGCGCGTCGTCGACCAGGATCTCGAAACGGTTCTTGGCGGGGTTGTCCTCGACGAGGGTGCTCACCTGGCCATTCTCTCCCCGTCGGCGGCCACCGCATCCAGTTCGGTGAGCAACCGGTCCACCTCGTCGGCAGTGTTGTAGTGGTAGATGCTGGCCCGCACCGCGCCACCGCTGTCACGCAGCCCCATCGTCTGGAAGTACTCGTAGGCGTAGTAGTCACCCGACGACAGGCAGAACCCGGCGGCCCCCAGCGCCTCCTGGGTGGCCACCGGCGACATCCCGGCGACCCGGAAGGAGATCGTCGGGCAGCGCCGGGCCGGTGACCCGTACACGGTGACGGCCGGCCGCTCGGCGAGCCCGGCCAGCAGCCGGTCCAGCAGGGCCGCCTCGTGCGCCTGCGCGGCGGTCAGCCCGGCACGCAGCCGCGCCCGCCGGTCCCCGACCGCGTCCGGGTCCAGCCCGGCCAGGTGATCCACAGCTGCTGTCACGCCGGCCAGCAGCGCGAAGCTCGGGGTGCCGTACTCGAAGCGATCCGGTACCGCGTCGGGCGACGGGATCAGCTTCGCCGGACGCAGCGCCGCCAGCCGGGCCGGGTCGGCAGCCACCATCGCGGCCAGGTGCGGCCCGGACCACTTGTAGGCGCTGGTGACGAGCACGTCGGCGCCGAGCGATGCCAGGTCGGTCGGCCCGTGCGGCACCGCGTGCACCCCGTCGACGTAGACGAGCGCGCCGACCGCGTGCGCCACCTTGGCGATCGCCGGCACGTCCGGCACGGTGCCGATGGCGTTGCTGCCCCCGGTCACCGCCACCACCCGCGTCCGCTCACCCACGAGATCGGCGTACTGCCCGACGGGCAGCTCACCGGTGGCCCGGTCGAACTCGGCCCAGCGCACCGTGGCGCCGGCCGCCTCGGCGGCCTGCACCCACGGGCGCACGTTCGCGTCGTGGTCGAGCCGCGAGACCACCACCTCGTCGCCCGGCCGCCAGCCCGCGCCGAGCGTCCGGGCCAGGGTGTACGTCAGCGCTGTGGCGCTCGGACCGAGCACCACCCCTGCCGGGTCGGCGCCGAGCAGGTCGGCCACCGCCGAGCGGGCGGCGGCCACCATCTCCAGGGAACGGCGGCCCGGTACGAACGCGGCGCTGCGGTTGCCGAGGGCCGTACGCATGGCGTCGGTGACCGCGTCGATCACGCCGACCGCTGTCTGCGTGCCTCCGGCCCCATCGAAGTGGACGAAGCCCTCGGCCAGGGCGGGATATGCGGCCCGGGTGCGGGCGATGTCGAAGGCCATGCCGGGACCCTAGCCGGTGCGCTCGCGCCGCCGGTCAGCCACCGTGTTGATCGACGGAGGAGGTGGCCTCGCGGCGGTCTCGTACGCTTGGCGGCGTGACGAACAGACCCGCCACCAAACCGATTCCTCCCGTCCGCCGCGCCGCCGGCCTGTTCGCCGGTCTGGCGCTCGGCCTCGCCGTGCTGGCTGGCTGCAGCTCGCAGGGCGCCTCCACCGACTGCGGGCTGGACGCCTGCACTGTCACCTTCGAGCGAGGTGTCGAGGCGAGCGCCACGATCCTGGGCGTCGAGGCCAAACTGGTCGGCGCCGAAGGAGACCAGGTGACCATCGAGGTCGCCGGCGAGCAGCTCACCCTCACCACCGGCCAGCAGGCCACCGAGGCCGGTGGCTTCGCTGTCACGCTGGACAGCGTCACTGACCAGCAGGTCAAGATTCGCGTTTCGCGTAACCCGGGCAACTGACCTGGGGCGGGCGGCGGTGGCCGACGTTTGAGAATCTTCCCAATCGGAGATTGTGGCGCCATGTCACTTACTCGTAACGCCGAAGCCACCGCCTCCCGCACGGCGGACAGCAGGTGGCTGGAACTGCTAGCCCGTGCCGGTTTCATCGGCTACGGCATCGTGCACCTGCTCTTCGCCTGGCTGGCGTTGCAGATCGCATTCGGCTCGCCCTCCGAGGACGGAGACCAGTCCGGTGCGCTGCGGACGCTTGCCCAGCAGCCGCTGGGCAAGTTCCTCGTCATCGCCATCGCTGTCGGTCTGCTCGCCATGGCGATCTGGCAGGCGCTGGAGGCGGCGGTCGGGCACCGCGCCGAGCGGGGCAAGGAACGGGTCATGGAACGGGTCGCCTCGGTCGGGCGGACCATCGTCTACCTCTACTTCGCCTGGACCGCGTTCAAGGTCTTCTCCGACGCCGACTCGAACAGCGCCGACAACCAGGAGGCCCTGACCGGTCAGCTGATGACCTCCACCGGTGGTCGCTGGCTCGTCGGTCTGGCCGGGCTGGGTCTCGCCGCGCTCGGTGTCGGCCTGGTGATCTACGGCATCCGCAAGAAGTTCGAGAAGCACCTGAAGACCGGCGAGATGAGCCCGAAGACCCGGCAGTTGGCCCGCCGCCTCGGCATGGCCGGGTACGTCGCCAAGGGCACCGCGTTCGGCATCTCCGGCCTGCTGATCATCGTTGCGGCGGTGAACTACGACCCGGAGAAGGCACGTGGTCTGGACGCCGCGCTGCACACGCTGCGCGAGCAGTCCTACGGCACGTTCCTGCTGGCCCTCGTCGCTCTCGGCATCGCCGCCTTCGGCATCTACTGCTTCCTCCAGTCCCGGTACCGCAAGGTCTGAGCTGGCCGATCCCGGGGGCGCCGGGCACTATTGGGCTTTTGCCCGAGATCCGTCCCCCTGGTCGAAGGGAAGCACCACACCCGTGCAGAGTTATCTCGTAACGGCCGTCGCCGCGCTCGCCGCGGCGGCGGTCGCTCTCTTCCTGGCCGCTGTCACCCACCGCCTCACCCGGCGGTTCGGTCGCCGGTCGCTGCTGCTGACCGAGCTGACCGACCACGCGCACCGCCCGTTCCAGGTCGCGGTGACCGTCCTGGCCGTGCAACTCGGCGTTCGGTTCAGCACCGGGTACGCGATCGGCACCCCCTGGCGCAAGGTACTGCTGCACCTGCTTGTGCTCTGCGCCATCGCCAGCGCGGCCTGGCTCGTGGCGTCGCTGCTGGTGGTCGTGGAGGACACCGCGCTGGCCCGGTTCCGGGTCGACGTACCCGACAACCGGCACGCCCGACGGGTACGTACCCAGGTGGTGATGCTGCGCCGGCTGACCATCGCGGTGATCGTCATCCTGACCGTCGGCGTCATGCTGATGACCTTCCCGAGCGTGCGCGGCATCGGCGCCGGCGTGCTGACGTCCGCGGGTGTCGTCGGTGTGGTCGCCGCGCTTGCCGCGCAGAGCCTGCTCGGCAACGTCTTCGCCGGCCTGCAACTCGCGTTCAGCGACGCGGTCCGCCTCGACGACGTGGTGGTCGTCGAGGGGGAGTGGGGTCGGATCGAGGAGCTGACCCTCAGCTACGTGGTGGTCCAGATCTGGGACGACCGGCGGCTGATCCTGCCCACCTCGTACTTCACGAGCAAGCCATTCCAGAACTGGACCCGGACCGAGGCGGCGGTGCTCGGCACCGCCGAGTTCGACGTGGACTGGGCGGTGCCGGTGCAGGTCATGCGCGAGGAACTGCGCCGCCTGGCCGAGGGCACCGAGCTGTGGGACGGCCGGGTCTGCGTCCTTCAGGTCACCGACGCCACCGGCGGGACCGTGCGGCTACGCGCGCTGGTAAGCGCCGCCGACGCGGGCAGCCTGTGGGACCTGCGCTGCCTGGTCCGCGAACACATGGTGGCCTGGGTCCGCGACAACCGCCCCACCGCGATGCCCCGGATGCGTACCGAGTTGGGCGATGCCACAAGCAACCTTCCCTGGCAGTGGGTGCAGCCTCGCCGCCCGGCCCGCCGTCCGAGCGACACCGAGGTCCCCGACGACGCGCGGGTCTTCGGCGGCAGCGACGACGGCGAAGCCCGCAGCGAAGCCTTCATCGGCCCAGATGAAACCCAAACCGCACCCGCAGCCCTCGCCCAGCCCCCGTCCACCGTCCCCGTCCCCCCGACCCGATGATCATGAGGTTGGCGGGGCCCGACCAGCCCTGCTGATCCGCCAACCTCATGATCAACAGGCCCCGGGGTGGGTGGGGAGGCCAGCGGGCGGGGTGGAGTGGGTGAGGTGGGAGGTTTGGTTGGGCTTGGGGCGGGGATCTGCTGCCGGGTGTCTTTCCCGGTCCGGGTTGCGCGGCGGATTGGCGGCGTGGCTACCGGACAACGCGGACAGCTACTCGCTCGGTGCGCTCTAGGATTGACGAGCGGCAACTCCGGGCATACAGCGCGGTGATGAGGAAAGGAGGACAGCATGGCTGACGTGACGAATTCCCGCACGTCCCGCAATGGGAGTGAGCCCTCCACCGCCGAGTTGGTGCAACGGGCCACCGAACAGGTTTCCCGCCTGGTGCGGGACGAACTGGCGCTGGCCCGGGCGGAGTTGACCCAGAAGGGCAAGCACGCCGGCATCGGGATCGGTCTGTTCGGCGGCGGGGGCGCACTGGCGTTCTACGGGCTGGGCGCGTTGGTCGTCACGGCGATCCTGCTGCTCGACCTGGTGCTGCCCGCCTGGGCTGCCGCGCTGATCGTGGCGGTGGCGCTCTTCCTGGTGGCCGGCATCCTTGCCCTGGTCGGCAAGAAGCAGGTCAGCCGTGCGGTCCCGCCGGTGCCGGCGGCCACGGTCCGCAGCCTCCGGGCTGACGTGGACACCGTCACCGCCGCAGTGAAGGACGGACGAGCCGCGGTGCGGGACAAGGGTGCCGCGGTGACGGACAGGGGACGGGCATGACGGGCAACGGGACGGGCGACACCGAGGCGCTCCGTGAGGAGATCCGCCGCACCCGGGTCGAGCTGGGCGAGACGATGGAGGCGCTGGCCGCCAAGGCGGACGTCAAGGCCCGCCTGAAGGAGTCCGCCGACCAGGCACGGGCGCGCATGCGCGAGCAGGCGGCGCAGACCGTGGCCCGGGTCCGCGGGCAGGCCGCGCGCGGCGCCGAGGTGGCCCGCGCGCAGGCGTACGACAAGGGTGGGCTGGTGCGCGCACAGGCGCACGAGAAGGGCGAGTTGGTTCGGCGCAACCCGGTGCCGTGGGCGGCGATCGCCGCCGGCGCGGTGGTCACCGTGGTCGTGCTGATGATCGTGCGGGGGAGGCGTAGGTGAGCAAGAGCATCGGCAGGACCGCGTACCGGCCGGTCGGCGTGCTGTTGGGAATCGCGGCGGGCACGGTGGCCGGCGCGATCTTCCGGCAGGTCTGGAAGGTCACGGCGGGCGACGGTGAGGCGCCCAATGCGACCGACGAGGACCGTCGCTGGGGCGAGATCCTGGCCGCCGCGGCGTTGCAGGGAGCCATCTTCGCTGTCGTCCGGGCCGCAGTGGACCGGGGCGGGGCGGTGGGTGTCCGCCGCATGACCGGCCACTGGCCGGACTGACGGCGTATGACTCGAAGGCCCCCTTTCCGCAACAGCGGGAAGGGGGCCTTTCGCATACCTTGGCGGACCGCCCAGCGATGTCAGGCATCCGTCAGGTCACATGTCGGAGAAATTCGTCGGACAGGTCGTGCAGACTTTTTGCGTACGTGATTTGCTGTTCCACGCTGTTGCGAGATGGCGTGGGTTGAGAGAAGTCTCCTTCGTGGGGGCCGCCTCAGACGCCGCTGCTCGAAAACGGCCAATCGGCCGCACGGCGTGCACGGCCGCCAGTTTTAGAAGGAGATACACATGGCGCAGGGAACCGTGAAGTGGTTCAACGCTGACAAGGGCTTCGGCTTCATCACCGTCGACGGCGGGGGTGCTGACGTGTTCGTCCACTTCTCGGCCATCCAGACCAGCGGCTACCGCACGCTGGAGGAGAACCAGCGGGTGGAGTTCGAGATCGCTCAGGGTCAGAAGGGCCCGCAGGCCGAGCAGGTCCGTCCGCTCTGACAAAACTGGTCGGCCCCCACCGGCCAGTAAGACGATCCGACCAGGGGTAGTTGGGAAGCCCCGCATCCTGCCCGGGATGCGGGGCTTCCACGCCAGAGGCGACCGGCCGACCACCGGGCCAGCCGGTGGCCGCGCACCACGCGACACTGTGGACGGCGGTGCGGGTCAGCGGCGCCGGGAGCGCAGACCCCACCAGAGCGTCGCCAGCCCGAGCACGGCCACGATCGGCCCGAGTACGGCCCAGAGCGGCTCGTCGGTCATCACGCTGCCGCCGACGTACCCGAGGCCCTGCACCGTCCACAGGGCACCGACCACAAGCGCGAGCAGGCCGAGGGTGAGTGTCAGCCAGCCCCTCATCGTGCTCCCTCCACACCGGATCCGGCCGTACGCGGCTGGGACGCCTCAGCCTGGCCGTTCGAGCCGGACGGCGCGGGCATCCCCGGTGCGCGGATCACCACCGGTCGTGCACCTGCGGGCGGATCAGCTCGTCGTAGACCTCGCGTACCCCGGCCAGTTGCGCGTCCGTGAGGGCCGGCAGGTCGGCGGCGGCGGCGTTGCGCCGGGCCTGCTCGGCGTCGCGGGCACCGGGGATGACGACTGTGACGCCGGCCTGGTCGAGCACCCAACGCAGCGCGAACTGCGCCATCGTGCGGTCGGAGTCGACGAGAGGCGCGAGCCGGCGGACCGCGGCCAGGCCCTGCGCGTAGTCGACGCCGGAGAACGTCTCGCCGACGTCGAACGCCGCGCCGTGCCGGTTGAAGTTGCGGTGGTCGTCGGCCGGGAATTCGGTGTTCTCGTCGTACCGGCCGGAGAGCAGGCCGCTGGCCAGTGGCACCCGGGCGATGATGCCGACCCCGGCCTGCGCCGCCGCCGGAAGCACCTGCTCCAGCGGCTTGTGCCGAACCGCGTTCAGGATGATCTGGACGCTCGCCACGCCGGGCCGGGCGATGGCCGTGAGCGCCTGGTCGCAGGTCTCCACGCTGACGCCGTACCCGGCGATGGCCTTCTCGGCGACGAGGGTGTCCAGGGCGTCGAAGACCGCGTCGTCGGCGAAGACGGCGGTGGGCGGGCAGTGCAGCTGGACCAGGTCCAGGGTGTCCATGCCGAGGTTGGCCCGGGACCTGTCGGTCCACTGCCGGAAGTTGGCGAGGGTGTACGCCTCCGGGCGCTGCTCGACCCGGCGGCCCATCTTGGTGGCCACTGTCAGGCCGGCGTCGGGACGGGAGCGCAGGAAGCGGCCGATGAGCTGCTCGCTGCGGCCGTCGCCGTACACGTCGGCGGTGTCCAGGAAGGTGACCCCGGCGTCGACGGCGGCGGTCAGCACCGCCGTGGCGTCGGCCTCGCTGACGGTGCCCCAGTCGGCGCCGAGTTGCCAGGCACCCAGGCCGACCACTCCGACGGTCCGGCCGAGCCGGTTGAAGCTGCGCTGTTCCATGCCCCGAGCCTAGTGATCGGGTTGCCGGCCTGCCACGCGAGTCATATCGTCAAACAAGACGGACGTACGGTTTGGGAGGCTGCGATGTGGGATCCGACGACGTACCTGCGCTATGGCGACGAGCGCTCCCGGCCGTTTCACGACCTGGTGGCCCGGGTCGGGGCGACCCGACCCCGCGCGGTGGTCGACCTCGGTTGCGGCCCCGGCCAGCTCACCGCGACCCTCGCCGAGCGGTGGCCCACCGCCCGGGTCCTCGGGCTCGACTCCGCACCCGAGATGATCGACCAGGCCAAAGCCCTGCCGACGCCCGTCGAGTACACCGTGGCCGACCTGCGCGACTGGCGGCCGACAGGCGACGAGGACGTGGTCGTCACCAACGCGGCGTTGCAGTGGGTACCCGGCCACCAGGAGCTGCTGCGACGGTGGGCCGCCGACCTGCCGGCCGGTGCCTGGCTCGCCATGCAGGTCCCCGGCAACTTCGACGCGCCGTCGCACCGGGCGCTGCGCGAGGTCGCCAACCGGCAGGTGTGGCAGGCCGCGCTGGCCCCGCTGCTGCGCGCCGACCCGGTCGACGACCCTGCCGACTACGCGCAGCTGCTGACCGCCGTCGGATGCGCCGTGGACGCCTGGGAAACTACCTACGTGCATCTGTTGCCGGCCGGACCCGCCGCCGACCACCCGGTGCTGGCCTGGATGGAAGGCACCGCGCTACGCCCGGTCCGGGCCGCGCTGGACGCCGCCGGCTGGTCGGCCTTCCGGGCCGAACTGGGGGTACGGCTCGCCGCCGCGTACCCGGTGCGGCAGGGTCAGGTGTACTTCCCGTTCCGTCGTGTCTTCGTCGTCGCCCGCACCGGCGACCGTGCCCAGGAGAATCCGTGACCGACCTGTCCACCTTCATCGCCGGCCTGCCCAAGGTGGAGCTGCACGTGCACCACGTCGGCTCCGCCTCGCCCCGGATCGTCGCCGAGCTGGCCGCCCGGCACGAGGGACGCACGCCGGTGCCGGCCGACCCCGAGGCGCTCGCCGACTACTTCGAGTTCCGTGACTTCGCGCACTTCATCGAGGTCTACCTGAGCGTCGTCGACCTCATCCGCGACCCGGAGGACGTCTGGATCCTCACCCACGAGGTGGCCCGGGAGTTGGCCCGCCAGCAGGTCCGGTACGCCGAGCTGACCATCACCCCCTACTCGCACGTGAGCAGGGGCATCCCCGCGCCCGCGTTCTGCGAGGCGATCGAGGACGCCCGTAAACGCGCCGCCGCCGACTTCGGCCTCGACCTGCGCTGGTGCTTCGACATCCCCGGTGAGGCAGGCTTGCCCGCCGCCGAGGAGACGCTGCGCATCGCGCTCGACCAGCGCCCCGACGGGCTGATCAGCTTCGGGCTGGGCGGCCCGGAGATCGGCGTACCCCGGCCGCAGTTCCGGCCCTTCTTCGACCAGGCCCGCGCCGCCGGGCTCCGCTCGGTGCCGCACGCCGGCGAGACCACCGGCCCGCAGACGGTCTGGGACGCGCTGCGCGAGCTGGGCGCCGAGCGGATCGGGCACGGCATCTCCGCCGCACAGGACCCGGAACTGCTCACGTACCTGGCCGAGCGGCAGATCGGGATGGAGATCTGCCCGACGTCCAACGTACGGACCCGGGCCGTGGGGAACCTCGACGAGCACCCGCTACCCCGGCTGGTCGAGGCCGGACTGCTCGTCACGATCAACTCCGACGACCCGCCGATGTTCGGCACCACCCTCAACGACGAGTACGCGGTGGCGGCCCGTCTGCTCGCGGCGGGCCCGCGAGAGGTGGCCGGGCTGGCCCGCAACGCGGTGACCGCGTCGTTCCTCGACCCCGCCGGCAAGCAGCGGATCCTCGCCGAGATCGACGCCCACCTCGCCGCCGCGAGCTGAGCCCACTGGGCGCGGGCCGAGCGGGCGTTCGCGGCGGGGGAGCAGGGCGCGCGGCGGGAGCGTGGGGTGTGGGGGGACCTGGACTCCCGCCGCGCGCGCGGCTCCACCGGCCCGTGGGTGCGCTGCGCGCTGACCGGTGGAACTGGTGGGTTCGTTTACCGATCCTGGCAGCCCGCGACCGCTCCATCACGCTCGTTAATTGCGATCTAAGGAAGACTTGCGCCAGCGCACAGCCCGCGCCCGTCAGCCGCCCTCGGGAGGGCGCCGATCAGGTGTCGGTGGGGCGCTGCCGAGGCCAGCGCCGGCCGCTCGTCTTCGGGTCCCGGGCGTCCCGCGCCATCCGCCCGACCAGGCCGAACCGGTTGACCTGACGGGGCGTCGCCTCCGGGTCGGCGAGCAACATCACCACGCTGGCGCCGCCCAGCCGAGCCCGGTCGATGCTCACCGACCCGTTGGCCTGCAACGACACACGCTTGGCGATATCCAGGCCGAGCCCTGTCGAGCCCTGGTCGCTGGTGCCCCGGCGTAGCGCCCGGTCCGGGTCGGGGATGCCGGGGCCCGCGTCGTCGACCCGGATCGCCACGTACCCGTCGCGGCGGGACACGGCAACCTCGAACGCCGTCCCCTGCGGGGTGTAGCGGAAGACGTTGCCGATCACCGCGTCGAGCGCGGCGGCCAACTCGGCACGCGGCACCGGAGCGGGAATACGCAGCTGAGCGCCGATCACCCGGTGCGGACGGTTCTGGTCGCCGGCCAGCGCGGCCCAGAAGACCATCCGGTCCCGGACCACCTCGCTGACGTCACACATCGCAGGCCCGGCCTCGTGCGCCACCGCCTTGCGGGTGGTCTTGATCAGCACGTCGATCTCACCCTCAAGGGTGACGATCGCCTGCCGGATCCGCCGGATGCCCCGCAGCCGGTCCAGCTCCGCCTGACTGAACGAACCCACGCTCGTGTCGTCGGACTCCAACGCCTCCGCGTCCAGCCGGAGCACTGTCAACGGCGTACGCAGCCGGTGCGACAGGTCCGCCACCAACTCCCGCTCGTCGGTACGCGCCGCGTCCAGCCGATCGGCCATCCGGTTGAACGCGTACCCGGCCTCGGCCAGCTCGCGGGGGCCGGTCGGCTCCACGCGTACGCCCAGGTCGCCGTCGCCGATCGAGAGCGCCGCCTTGACCAGACCCCGTGTGGAGTCCACCGCGCGGGCGGCGACCCGGTCGACAACAAGCACCGCCGCGCCGACCATCGCCGCGCCGACGGCGAACAGCAGCAACCACGTGCCGCCGGCACCCTCGCCCAGCCGGGAATCCGGTACGAAAACCTCGACCACCGCCGTCTGGTCGCCCAGGACCACCGGGTCGAGGCGGACCACCCCGCCGTCGACGTCAGCGACAAGCGAGCGCAGGTCGGCGCGGGCCTGCGCCAGGTCGCTGCCGCTGGCCCGGCCGTCGGACTCGTCCAACCCGAGCCCGTGCACCACCGGGCGGGTCGGCGCGCCCTCGGCGCTGGCCACCACTGCCCGCTCGACCACCGCCGGGTCGGTGCTCACCGCCAGCGCCCCGGTCACCAGCGCGCTGCGGCGGGCCGCGTCGGCGATCGCCTCCTCGCGGGTCTGCTCACGCAGGCTCAACCCCAGGGGAACCAGGAAGACGAGCGCGACGAGGCTGCACATGCCGGCCGTGAGGAGGGCCAGCGCCGTCCTCAGTCCGGTGCCACCAGCCGGAACCCGACCCCCCGCACGGTGCGCAGGTAGCGCGGCTTCGCCGCGGACTCGCCCATCTTTCGGCGAAGCCAGTACAGGTGAACGTCGATGGTCTGATCCTCGCCGACCGATGGCTGCCGCCATACCTCCTCCAAGAGTTCGCGGCGGGACACTACCCGCCCGGGTCGTGCGGCGAGATAGGCCAGCAGGTCGAATTCCTTGCGGGTCAGCGCCAGCGGCTCCCCGTCGAGGACGGCGCTGCGCTCACCGACGTCCACCCGCAGCCCGCCTACCGTGTGCACCGCAGGCTGCACCGTGCGGCTGGCCCGCCCGGCCCGACGCAGCACCGTGGTGATCCGGGCATCCAGGTGCGCGCCGGTGAAAGGCTTCACCATGTAGTCGTCGGCACCGGCGCGCAGCAGCTTGACCACCGACTGCTCGTCGTCGCGAGCGGTGGCGATGATGATCGGGATGTCGGTGATGCCCCGCAGCATCCGCAACGCGTCCGAGCCGTCCAGGTCGGGCAGGCCGAGGTCCAGGACGACCAGGTCAGGTGTCTCCGCGGCGACCCGGCGCAGCGCGTCCAGCGCGGTGCCCACGGCGTGCACCGCGTGCCCCCGGTCAGCGAGGGACCGCAGCATCGCGCCGCGTACGACGTGATCGTCTTCGACCAGGAGTACGGAGGCCACGACAAGACCGTACTTTGCCTGGCAAGTTGATCGCGTTGCGACGTACCTGGGAACGGGGCAAGCTGGTACAACGATGTCCTTCACCCTGTTTGCCGACGCCCGCCTGGCGCTCGCCCGGGACAGCCTCGCCGGCCTCTCCACCGGCGACGCGCTCGGCGCGCAGTTCTTCCTGTCGGGGCCGGCGCTGGAGCAGCTCACCGAGGCGACCCTGCCGCCGGCGCCATGGGAGTGGACCGACGACACCGAGATGGCCTGCTCGGTGGTCGCCGAGCTGGCCGCGTCCGGCAGCATCGACAGGGACCGACTGGCACTGGCGTTCGCCGAGCGCTGCGCCGCACAGCGGGGCTACGGCCCCGGCGCGATGATGATCCTGCGGTTGATCCGCACCGGCACCCCGTGGCCGGTGGCCGCCGCCTCCGCCTTCGACGGGCAGGGCTCCTGCGGCAATGGTGCGGCCATGCGGGTCGGCCCGCTCGGCGCGTACTTCGCCGACTCCACGGCCCGTGCCGCAGCGCAGGCCCGCGCCTCGGCCGAGGTGACCCACGCGCACTCCGAGGGGATCGCCGGCGCGGTCGCCGTGGCCGTCGCCGCCGCGCTCGCCGCCCGAGCCCGCCTCGACGGCCATCGGCCCGCACCGGACCGGCTGCTCGCCGGCATCGCCGCCGCCATCGACCCGGGCACCGAGGTGCACCGCTGTGTGCAGCGGGCCATCGGGCTGCTCGGCCGGCCGCTGCCCCGGGTGGTGGCGGCGCTCGGCAACGGCTCGCGCGTGACCGCCCAGGACACCGTCGGGTTCACCCTCTGGGTCGCGGCCACGTACCTCGACGACTACCCGGCGGCGATCCGGGTCTGCGTTCAGGCCGGCGGGGACGTCGACACCACCGCCGCCATCGCAGGCGCGGTCGTCGCCGCGTACACCGGTGTCGGCACGCCCGGGGGAGTGCCCAAGGCCTGGCTGGCGGCGCGCGAGCCGCTGCCCCACTGGCTGCCCTGACCGCCAAGCTGGGAGTGCTCTAACTGGCGGGCGTCGTGACCGCGTGGGCGTCGTGACCGTGGGGCGTCGTGACCGTGGGGCGTCGTGACCGCTTGGTTGCCTGGCCTCACAGGCTGCGCTCGACAGCCCGCCGGGGGGTCACGTCACCTTTGCTCTGCTTCAACCTACGCAACACAAAGGCCCTCAAACTGTTGCGCGGGTTGAAGCAGAGCAAAGGACGCATGGGGGCCCCGGGGTTCGCTCGCTCGGGCCGAGGGAAGGCCTGCCGGTGAGCTGCGTCAGCTGCTGCGGGCGGGAGTTGCTGCCGAGGCCAGTTCTGCGGCGGCCGGCCCCGTGGACGAGGCCGGGCTGTCGGGCGGCGTAGCTGCCGGCACCGATTCGGCCTCCGCCGCGTCGGTCACCTCGGCCAGCGCCGCGCGTTCGGCCGGGTCGCGGCGGCGCAACCGGCTGACCAGCCAGCCGATCGCCGCGCCGCCACCCAGCCCTGCCAACAGACCGGCAGCCAACATGGCGTCGGCGCTGCCAGACTCCCCACCCGCGGCGTCCGCCCCGGCCACCGCCGCGCCGTCACGACCAGTGCCGCCGTCACGACCAGCGCCGCCGACGCTGCCGCCGTCCGCGTCGGCTCCCGGGCCGGATGCCGCGCCGGCTGCCGGAGCGCCGTGGCCGCCATGCCCGGCGGGTCCGCCCGCGCCTGCCGCCGCGGGCAGGAGGGTGAGCACCGGGGCCGGGTGCGGGCCGTCCGTGCCCGTCCAGCGGATGACCGTGCCATCGGCGTACGTCTGGACGACCTCGAAGGTGAGCCGCTCGGTCTGCGGCAACGGCCCCATGGACAGAGCCAGGCGGGCCGGGCCAGGCGCGCTCGCGCCGACACGGACCCAGGTCACCGCGGTGGTCACGCTCGTCACCCCGGGGGCGTGCATACCGGCGACCGGCTTGTCGAGAGTACGGGAGCTGATCTTGGGAGCCCACCCGTCGACAGACATCGGGTAGACCTCCGCCACCGGTGCGTCGGCTGGCAACCGGACCTCCACCTGGCGGGTGGTGGTGCCGGCCCGCTCCTCGGGCACGGTGAACTCCAGCCGTACCGCGTCACCCTGCCGGGCCTGGGTCGGAGTGGTCGTCACATCCGCCGCGTACGCCGCCGTGCCGGACCAGAGCAGCAGCCCGGTGGCGGACAGCGCGGTCACCGCCGCGATCCGCCGCAGGCGGCCACCGCCGTACGTGCTCGCCATCTCGTGCCCCCATCCGTGTCGACGCGACCGGCACCGGTTCCGGCCACACCTGATAGTTCGGCTGCCAGGCGCGAAAGGTTCAATGCCTGCCGTTCACACGGTGCCCTTCCCTGCCGGGGGTGGGTCGACCGATAGCATCGGCAGGAGCCGAGGACGGCCCCGTTTCGTACCACCTGAAGGAGTCACCGTGTCCGCACCCCGTACCCCCGCCGTGGCCGACCCTGTCGTCGTCGCCGCCGGGACGACGGCGGCCGACGCGGTGGCCGCGGCCGGACTGCCCGCGAACGGCCCCAAGGCGATCGTCGTGGTCCGCGACCCGCAGGGCCAGCTCCGCGACCTGGACTGGGCGCCGGCCGAGGAGACCGTCGTCGAGCCGGTCAGCCTGGACTCGCCCGACGGACTCAACGTCCTGCGCCACTCCACCGCCCACGTGCTCGCCCAGGCCGTGCAGGACGTCTTCCCCGAGGCCAAGCTGGGCATCGGGCCGCCGATCGAGAACGGCTTCTACTACGACTTCGACGTCGACAAGCCGTTCCAGCCCGACGACCTCAGCAAGCTCGAAAAGCGCATGCAGGAGATCATCAAGTCCGGGCAGCGGTTCCGCCGTCGTCGCTTCGGCAGCCTTGAGGAGGCTCGCGCCGAGCTGGCCGAGGAGCCGTTCAAGCTGGAGCTGATCGACGTCAAGGGCGAGGGTCTGGACACGGCCGAGGTGATGGAGGTCGGCGGCGGCGAGCTGACCATCTACGACAACCTCGACGCCAAGGAGGACAAGGTCTGCTGGTCGGACCTGTGCCGGGGCCCGCACCTGCCCACCACCCGACTGATCGGCGCGTTCAAGCTGATGCGCTCCGCCGCCGCGTACTGGCGCGGCTCGGAGAAGAACCCCCAACTGCAACGGGTGTACGGCACCGCGTGGCCGACCCGCGACGAGCTGAAGGCGTACCTGAAGCTGTTGGAGGAGGCCGCCCGGCGCGACCACCGCAAGCTCGGCGCGGACCTGGACCTGTTCAGTTTCCCCGACGAGATCGGCTCCGGCCTGGCGGTCTTCCACCCCAAGGGCGGGATCATCCGCCGCGAGATGGAGCAGTACTCGCGGCGGCGGCACGAGGAGGCGGGGTACGAGTTCGTCAACACCCCGCACATCTCCAAGGCGCAGCTCTTCCAGACCTCCGGGCACCTGCCGTACTACGCGGACACGATGTTCCCGCCCATGCAGCTCGAAGGCGCGGACTACTACCTCAAGGCCATGAACTGCCCGATGCACAACCTGATCTTCAGGTCGCGTGGGCGTTCGTACCGTGAGCTGCCGCTGCGGATGTTCGAGTTCGGCACTGTCTACCGGTACGAGAAGTCCGGCGTCGTGCACGGCCTGACCCGGGTCCGCGGCCTCACCCAGGACGACTCGCACATCTACTGCACCCGTGAGCAGATGGCCGGGGAGCTGTCCACGCTTCTCAGCTTCGTGTTGGATCTGCTGCGTGACTACGGGCTCGACGACTTCTACCTGGAGCTGTCGACCCGGGACGACTCGCCCAAGTTCATCGGCGCCGACGAGGACTGGGCGGAGGCGACCGAGGCGCTGCGCACCGCCGCCGAGACCTCGGGCCTGGAGTTGGTGCCCGACCCGGGCGGCGCGGCGTTCTACGGGCCGAAGATCTCCGTGCAGGCGCGGGACGCGATCGGCCGGACGTGGCAGATGTCCACGATCCAGGTCGACTTCAACCAGCCGGAGCGGTTCGGGCTTGAGTACCAGGCCGCCGACGGCACCCGGCAGCGGCCCGTGATGATCCACCGTGCGCTGTTCGGCTCGATCGAGCGGTTCTTCGGTGTGCTCACCGAGCACTACGCGGGGGCGTTCCCGGCCTGGCTGGCGCCCGTGCAGGTGGTCGGCATCCCGATCCGCGAGGACCACACCGACTACCTGCACGGCTTCGTCGCCGCACTGCGCGCCGAGGGCATCCGGGCGCAGGTGGACGCGGGTGACGACCGGATGCAGAAGAAGATCCGCACCGCGCAGCAGCAGAAGATCCCGTTCATGGTCATCGCCGGTGACGACGACGTGGCCGCCGGGACGGTGTCGTTCCGCTACCGCGACGGCTCCCAGCGCAACGGTGTGCCGATCGCCGAGGCGGTGACCCACGTCCTGGACGTGGTGAGCTCCCGCACGAACATCGGCCCGTCCGCCGCCGCCGAATAGCGCCGCCCGCGCCTGCCCTGCCCGCTCGTCGCACCCGCCCTGCCGCGGGAACGTCCGTCGCGGGCGGCGTGATCGCGCTCGATCCAGGATGTAGTGGCCTCCCAGCATGGGGAGGCCACTACATCCATGTTCGAGCACGATCATGCCCCGAGGGCGCGGTGCGGCACGGGACGGCGTTGCCCGGCGGGGTCGCTGTCAGATGCCGCAGTTCGGCGCTGACCAGCCGCCTACCGCCGCCACGTGGGTGTGGTCGTTGTGGTCCGGGTAGCCGGGGCCGAGGATCTGCCCGAACCCGTGGTAGCGGGCCTGCTGGGCCAGCCGGCAGAACGACGGTGACCCCACCAGGTCCACTCCGTCGCCGTACAGGTGCCTGCTGTTCGACGCCCCGCCGACCGCGTTGTTGCAGGCGGTGCTGCGGAAACCACTGCTGATGGCGATGGATACGTCCCCGAGGGCGTGCCGCAGGGCCTGGAGCTTCCACATCGAGACGAGCGCGTTGAACCGCGCGGTGCTCGCCGCGACCGCGCCACCGGACCAGGTGCTGTTGCAGTTGTTCAGTTCGGCGTAGCTGAAGTTGGCCGGCGTGCAGTCGTCGTCCTGCAGCGCGTAGAGCCGGTTGAAGGTCTGCGGGCCGGCCACCCCGTCGGCGGACAGCCCGTACGCCTGCTGGAAGCGGATCACCGCAGAGCGGGTGGCGGGGCCGTACGAGCCGTCGATGGTGAGTACGGCGGCGTAGCCGGGGTAACCGGCGACCCGGATCTGGAGTTGGCGGACGTCTTCGCCGGACATCCCCTGGGAGAGGGCGCGACCCCAGGTGTAGCAGCCGTCCGCCTGTGCCGCGCCGGCGGTGAGGGTGACGCCGGCCACCGTGGTGGCGGCGGTCAGCGCCAGTGCCGCGAGGATCCTGCCGAGCCGTTGGATCATGTATCTCTCCATCGCTAAATGGAACTGCATGAATGCATGGAAGTTTCAGGTATTGATGTCGATCCGTCAACAACTTGCAGCAAGTGGGCTTCCTGGCGATGGGTGTCGCGGCTGGACCGCGCGGCTCCGTAGGATCGGCTCGTGACAGGGGCGGAACGGCACACGGGCAGCGGTGGCATGGCGGACGGCCTGGAGCGGCTCTGGACGCCGCACCGGATGACCTACATCTCCGGCGAGGACCGCCCCGCCGAGGGCTACGAGAAGCCGACCGGCTGCCCGTTCTGCCTGGCCCCGGGGCTACCGCCGGAGGAGAGCCTCGTGGTGGCCCGGGGCGAGCGCGTCTTCGTGGTGCTCAACCTCTACCCGTACAACCCGGGGCACCTGCTGATCTGCCCCTACCGGCACGTCGCCGACTACACCGACCTGGACGTGCCGGAGACCATCGAGCTGGCGTCGTACACCCAGACCGCCATGCGGGTGATCCGCAAGGTGAGCAACGCGCACGGCTTCAACCTGGGGATGAACCAGGGCGGCGTGGCCGGCGCCGGCATCGCTGCCCACCTGCACCAGCACGTGGTGCCCCGCTGGGGTGGCGACGCGAACTTCATGCCGGTGATCGGCCGCACGAAGGTCCTGCCGCAACTGCTCGGCGACACCCGCGAACTGCTCAGCCGCGCCTGGCCGTCCTGACGTACCCCGCCCTGGTTGTGGTGTTCCGCGCTCGACCGGCGCGGCGTCCGTGCTTGTCGGCGCGGTGTCCGTGCCGGTCGCGCTAGTCGGCGCGCAGCAGGGTGGTCAGCTCCGGCCAGCTCCGCACCTGGTGTACGAGGGGGAGCAGCGCTGCATGGGCGTCGACCTCCGCCGGACGGGGCCGGAACAGGTAGCGGTGCGGCACCGAGTCGAGGTAGCCGAGCACCTCCAACCGGTCGTCCACGAAGTGGGTCAGCCCGAGCCGCTGCGCGATCGGCGCCTTGGCCGGGCGGGTCCGGCAGAAGTGCACCCGGTCGACGGGGATCCCGGTGCGGGCCGGGAAGCCGTGATGGGCCAGCCAATCGCGGGTCCGCTGCTCGGTGGTCGCGCCGCACTTGGACACCAGGTGCACCTCGTCGAACGTCGGCCCGAGCGCCGCGAGCGCGTCGAACGCCCCGGCCACCGCCGGTGTACGCAGATAGTTCGCGCCGAAGAAGGACGTGTCGGCGTCCTCGTCGGCCGGTTCGATGAGTACGCCGCCGATGTCCACGCCCAGCCGTCGCATTCCGCCGATCATGCCGTACCGCGCCGATCCCCGCCGTCACGCAGGCGTAGCACGGAAGCGCTACGCCTCGACCCGGCCGAGGTGGCACGATCTGTCGATGGCAGTCACGACACGGACGTTGGGGCGCAGCGGCATCGAGGTCAGCGCCCTCGGCATGGGGTGCTGGGCGATCGGTGGCCCCTGGGCGGAGGGCACCCAGCCGCTGGGCTGGGGCGCGGTCGACGACGACGAGTCCGTGCGGACCGTACGCCGGGCCCTCGACCTGGGCGTGACGCTCTTCGACACTGCCGATACGTACGGGGCCGGGCACAGCGAGCGGATCCTGGGCCGGGCGCTCGCCGGCCGCCGCGACGAAGCCGTGATCGCCACCAAGTGGGGCTACACCTTCGACGAGGCAGCCCGCCAGGCGACCGGGGAGGACGCGTCGCCGACGTACCTGCGGCGGGCGGTGACCGGGTCGCTACGCCGGCTGGGCACCGATCGGATCGACCTCTATCAGCTGCACCTGGCCGACCTTCCGGTGCCCCGCGCGGAGGCGCTGATCGACACCTGCGAGAGCCTCGTCGCCGAGGGCCTGATCCGGGCGTACGGGTGGAGCACCGACCGACCCGACCGGGCTGCCGCGCTCGGGCACACCGCCCCGGGCGCCACCGCGGTGCAACACAACCTGTCGGTGCTGCGCGACGCCCCCGAACTGCTCGCCGTCTGCGACAAGTACGACCTGGCCAGCATCAACCAGGGACCACTGGGGATGGGACTGCTCACCGGCAAGTACACGGCGGCCTCCACGCTGCCCCGCGACGACGTACGCGGGCTGACCCCCGGGTGGCTGGAGTGGTTCCGTGGAGGACGCCCCGCGCCGGAGTGGCTGCGCCGGGTAGGAGCGGTCCGTGCCGCGCTCACCGTCGACGGACGTACCCTCGCGCAGGGCGCGCTGGGCTGGATCTGGGCGCGCAGCGGGCGCAGCATTCCGATCCCCGGCTGCCGTACCGTCGCCCAGATCGAGGAGAACGCTGCCGCGTTGCAGTGGGGTCCGTTGGAGCCGGACGTGTTCGTCGAGGTGGAACGGCAGCTAGCCGCCCTACGCACTGCCGCCCTCCGGGACGCCGACCGCCCTCACTGGCCCCGCCCCACCCACCCAGTCACCCACCCGTAGAACTCCCGCCCTTCACCTGCGCCAGGTCACGGCCCTCCGCCCGGCCTCGCGCGCCGTGCCTGTCCTCCGCGCGCCGTGCCTGTCCTCGCGCGCTGCCGTCCCCCGCGTGTCGCCGCGCTGCCTGGCGCTCAGCGCAGCATCTCCCCGCCTTCGTCGATCATGGAGTTGTGGTGCCTCACAAAGCAGGTGGAAATAGCTGTTTCCGCCCACCACAACTCCATGATCGACGGGGTGACGCGAGCCCGCACCCCGCGCGCCCCGCTCCCGGGCCGGCGCACTCGCCGATCTTGCACTTCCTGCCGTGACTAATGCCCGCAACAGCGACATTTCGGCGACAGTAAGTGCAAGATCGGCGGGGCGGGGCGGGGCGGGGCGGGGCAGGGCTCGGCAGGGCAGGGCGGGGTCGCAGGGCCCGGCTCGGTGGGACCTGCGGATCAGGGTGGGCGCGGGTGGCGTCCAGCCTGGCTGAGGACTGGACTGGATTAGGGGGCTTGTTCTTTGCGGGTCTGGTCGGCCAGGTGGGTCGGCATGGGGTCGTGGCGGACGAAGTGGCGGCGAAACGTGCCGGTGCCGGCGGTCAGGGAGCGCAGCTCGACGGCGTACCGGAGCAGTTCGGTTGCAGGGACCTCGGCCCTGATCAGGGTGCGGCCGTCGACCTCCGGGTCCGGTTCGGTGCCGAGCACCCGGCCGCGCCGGCTGGACAGGTCGCCCATGACGGTGCCCACGGAGCCGTCGGGTACGCGGATGCGTACCTCGTCGATGGGTTCGAGCAGTGCTGGTTGGCCGCGTTCGGCGGCGTCGCGCAGAGCCAGCGCGCCAGCGGTCTGGAAGGCGGCGTCGGAGGAGTCGACGCTGTGGGCCTTGCCGTCGACCAGGGTCACCCGCAGGTCCACGACCGGGTGGCCGGCGACCAGGCCGCGTTCCAGTTGGGCGCGTACGCCCTTCTCCACGGACGGGATGTAGTTGTGGGGCACGGCGCCGCCGACGACCCGGTCGACGAATTCGAAGCCGCTGCCCCGGGGCAGCGGCTCCACCTCGATGTCGCAGATCGCGTACTGGCCGTGGCCGCCGGACTGCTTGACGTGCCGGCCGTGCCCCTTCGCCGGCACGGTGAGCGTTTCGCGCAGCGACACCTTGACGGGTTCGGTGTCCAGTTCGACGCCACCGGCGCGCAGCCGGTCGAGCACCACGTCGGCGTGTGCCTCGCCCATGCACCACAGCACCAGTTGGTGGGTTTCCGGGTTGCGCTCCAGCCGCAGGGTGGGGTCGCCTGCGACGAGCCGGGCCAGGTTGCGGGCCAGCGCGTCCTCGTCGGCGCGGCTGCGGGCGACGATCGCCACCGGCAGCAACGGTTCGGGCATCTCCCAGGGGGCGATCAGCAGCGGGTCGTCCTTGGCCGAGATGGTGTCGCCGGTTTCGGCGCTTCCCGATTTGGTGATCGCGCAGAGGTCGCCGGCGACGCAGAACGGCACCTCCCGCAGGGTGGCGCCCAGCGGGGTGTAGATGTGCCCGACGCGCTCGTCGGCGTCGTGGTCGGGGTGCCCGCGCTCGGCCATGCCGTGCCCGGAGACGTGCATCGTCAGGTCGGGGCGCAGCGTGCCGGAGAAGACCCGGACCAGGGAGACCCGGCCGACGTGCCGGTCGACTGTGGTCTTGACGACCTCGGCGACGAGCGGTCCGTTCGGGTCGCAGGTCAGCGGCGGGCGAGGTGAGCCGTCCACGCCTGTCACCGCCGGCAGCTCGTGCTCCAACGGTGACGGGAACGCGGCGGTCATCACCTCAAGCAGCGCGTCGAGGCCGACGCCGGTCTCGGCGCAGACGGGCACCACCGGGTAGAAGTGGCCCCGGGCGACTGCCTTCTCCAGGTCGTCGATCAGCACCTCGGTGTCGATCTCCTCGCCGTCGAGGTAGCGGTCCATGAGGGTCTCGTCCTCGCTCTCGGCGATGATCCCCTCGATCAGCTCGTTGCGGGACTCGTCGATGGCGGGCTGGTGCTGCGGGTCCGGGTCACGCACGTCGGCGGGGAGCCCGGCGGTGTAGTCGAAGACCCGGCGGGTGATCAGACCGAGCAGGCCCTCGGTGGAGACGCCGTCGTCGCCGAGCATCGGCAGGTAGAGCGGCATGACGTTGTCGCCGAAGAGACGCTGGCACAGGGCCACGGTCTCGTCGAAGTCGGCGCGCGGCTGGTCCAGCCGGGCCACCGCGACCGCGCGGGGCATGTCGACCGCCGCGCACTCCTCCCACAGCGCCACTGTGGCCGCGTCCATCCCGCCGGCAGCCGAGACGACGAAGATCGCGGCGTCGGCGGCCCGCAGGCCGGCGCGCAGCTCACCGACGAAGTCGGCGTACCCGGGTGTGTCCAGGAGGTTGACCTTGATGCCGTTGTGCAGCAGCGGCGCGCAGGACAGGCTCACCGAACGCTGCTGGCGTACGGCCGCCGGGTCGTGGTCGCCGACAGTGGTGCCGTCGACCACGCTGCCGGCCCGGCCGATAGTGCCGGTCGCGGCGAGCAGGGCCTCGACGAGTGTCGTCTTGCCCGCTCCGGAATGCCCGACGAGCACCACGTTGCGAACCTGGTCGGGCGTGGTCACCGCCGGCACGCCGCCGGTGGGACCTTTCTCGTGACTTTTCTGCGCCATGGGGGCGCACCTCCCTCAGCCGGTGGTGGGTGGCGACCGCCGCGCGACGGGAAGCGGCCCGGGGCGAGTGCGCGGCGATATCCTCCGGTGGTCTGCTGCACAGCGGGAACGGGACGGGCGGGCGGGTGAGCTGGCTCACCTCCTGGCTCGATCTCACACCTGTCGCCGGACAGGCACAAGCCTGCCCCGGCGGGTCGGAGGGGCGGGCCGTATCGCCGGAGATGGACGGACCGTTATCGTGGGACCGCCATGGCGAAGATCTTCCAAGTGTCGGCCCGCGCGGGGATGACCCGCGTCGTAGAGCCGATCGCACGCGCCCTGCTGCGCGCGGGCGTCACCCCCAATGCCGTCACCGTCGCGGGCACCGTTGGTGTGCTCGTCGGCGCGCTCGGCTTCGGTGCCCGCGGCCACCTGGTCGCGGGCGCGTTGATCGTCACCTTTTTCGCGCTCACTGACCTGCTCGACGGGACGATGGCCCGGATGAGCGGCGGCTCCACCAGGTTCGGGGCGTTCCTCGACTCGAGCATGGACCGGGTCGCCGACAGTGCCGTCTTCGGCGCTGTCGCGTACTGGCTGGCCACCCAGGGTAACCACTCCGGGGTGGCCGCCGCGCTGCTCTGCCTGGCCGCCGGCGGGTTGGTCTCCTACGTGAAGGCCCGCGCCGAGGGGCTCGGGATGACCTGCAACGTGGGCATCGCCGAGCGCACCGAACGGCTGCTCATCGTCGGCGTCGGCGGCATCCTCACCGGCCTGAACGTCAAGCCGGCCCTGGAGATCGCGCTGTGGCTGCTCGCCGCCGTCTCGATCTTCACGGTGGGCCAGCGGGTGGCGCACGTCTACCGCCAGGCCCAGCAGCTCCAGCCGGACGGTCAGGCGTGAGCGGGGCCAGGCAGGAGCCGCGACGACCCGACGTACTCGGCGTGGGCCACGCGCTGGCGATGCCGCGCCGCACGACCGGCGGCCGGGCCGCGTGAACCTGACCGAGCTGGGGTACGTCGCCGGCTGGCGGCTGGCCCGCGCGCTGCCCCGGCCGCTTGTGGCCAGGGCATTCCAGGCGGGCGCGGACCGCGCCCACCGCCGCGCCGGCGGGGGTACGGAGCGGCTGCGCGCCAACCTGCGCCGGGTGGTCGGCCCGGAGGTGCCCGACGCCGAGCTGGACGAACTGGTCAAGCGCGGCCTGCGCTCGTACGCCAGGTACTGGATGGAGGCGTTCCGCCTGCCCTCGTTGAGCCGGGAGCAGATCCTGTCCGGGTTCCGCCTCGACGGTGCGGAGCTGCTGGCCGCGGACGTCGCCGCTGGCCGGGGTGCGGTGGTGGCCCTGCCGCACGCCGGCAACTGGGACGCGGCGGGCGCCTGGGTGGCTGCCACCGGTTGGCCGATCACCACGGTCATGGAACGGCTCAAGCCGGAGGGGGTGTACGAGCGCTTCATCGCCTTCCGGAAGGGCCTGGGGATGGAGATCCTGCCGACCCACGGTGGGCCGCGTCCAGCGTTCGACGTGCTGCTGGACCGGGTACGCGCGGGGGCTGTGGTGCCGCTGCTGGCCGACCGGGACCTGTCGGCCCGGGGCGTTGAGGTGGATTTCTTCGGTGCGCAGACGCGCATGCCGGCCGGGCCGGCGCTGCTGGCGTTGCATACCGGAGCGCCGCTCTACGTGGCCTCCATGTGGTACGAAACGGACGCCGCGTGTGCCTCGCTCAGCGGCCCGCTGCCGGTGCCGGGGCCCGAGGTGGGGCCGCTCGACCAGCGGGTACGGTCGCTGACTCAGATGATCGCCGACCGTCTGGCGTCGGGTATCGCCGACAATCCGCAAGACTGGCACATGTTGCAGCGAATGTGGCTGGACCAGCGAGGGTCGGGCGACGCGGCAACGTCCGCGCCGGCCTCGGGCCGGTCCTGAAGGAGGTGGGCTCGGTGCGCGCGAGGAGTGCAGCGCAGCGGAGCCCCGCAGTCGCGGACAGGAAGGCGGGTTCGGTGCGCGCGAGGAGTGCAGCGCAGCGGAGCCCCGCAGTCGCGGACAGGAAGGCGGGTTCGGTGCGCGCGAGGAGTGCAGCGCAGCGGAGCCCCGCAGTCGCGGACGAGGGGCGCTGACGTATGCGGATCGGCATCGTCTGCCCGTACTCCTTCGATGTTCCTGGCGGGGTGCAGAACCACGTCGTCGACCTCGCGGAGGCGCTGATCGCACTGGGGCACGAGGTCAGCGTGCTCGCACCGGCGGATGAGGATTCTCCGCTGCCGGAGTACGTGGTGTCGGCCGGTCGGGCGGTGCCTCTGCCGTACAACGGGTCGGTGGCCCGGATCGCGTTCGGTCCGGTTTCCACGGCTCGGGTCCGGCGGTGGCTCACGAACGGCGATTTCGACGTTCTGCATGTGCACGAGCCGCTCACGTTGAGTCTCTCGCTGTTGGCGGTGTTGTCCGCCCGTGGGCCGGTGGTGGCCACGTTCCATACGGCGATGACGCGTTCGCGGGTGCTGGCCGCCGCGCAGGGCGTGTTGCAGATCGTGTTGGAGCGGATCACCGCCCGGATCGCGGTGAGCGCGTTGGCCCGCAAGGTCCAGGTGGAGCACATGGACGGCGGTGCTGTGGAGATTCCCAACGGGGTGGCGGTGGCGAAGTTCGCCGATGCCGAGCCGCTGCCCGGCTGGCCGGGGGAGTGCGGTGTGGGCTCCGGGGGCACGTTGGGGTTTCTGGGCCGGTTCACCGAGGCGCGTAAGGGGTTCCCGGTGCTGCGGGACGCTTTCGTGTCGTTGGCCGAGTCCCGGCCGGGGTTGCGGCTGCTGGTCGCCGGCCCGGGTGATCCCGATGACCTGTTTGACCAGTTTCCGGCCGCGCTGCATGACCGGGTGACCTTCCTGGGGTTGGTCTCGGAGTCGGACAAGGCGCGGATGCTGCGCAGTGTGCACCTGTACGTGGCGCCGAACACCGGTGGCGAGTCGTTCGGGATGATCCTGACCGAGGCGCTGGCTGCTGGCACGACTGTTGTGGCGAGTGATCTGGACGCGTTCCGCCGGGTGCTCGACGGGGGCAGGGCGGGGCGGCTCTTTCCGACGGGGGACGCGGTGGGGCTGCGCGACGCCCTGGCCGAGTTGCTTGACGATCCGGGCGGGCGGGCCGTGCTGAGCGCCTGCGGTGATCAGGTGGTGGCGAATTTCGACTGGCCGGTGGTTGCTCGGCGTGTTCTGGAGGTATACGCAGCGGCGATCGAGGCGACCGACGGGCGGGTCATCGACCAGGAATGGGTCGGGCTGGGCTGAGCCGACGTGACGGATGGCGCTGCTGGTGACAGGGTGGCCGACGAGGACGCGCACAGTCGGAGGAGAAACGGAGCAGCACTACGATGCCGCACATGTGGTGGGTGGTGGCCGCGAGTGTGGTCGTGGGGCTGGTCGCGGCGTACCTCATCTGGACCGCCGGCCGGGTCGAGCGGTTGCAGGGCCGCGCGGAGCTGGCGGCGCGGGCCCTGGACGCCCACCTGTTGCGGCGGGCGGCGGCGGCCGCCGTGTTGGCGGAGCGGCGTTTCGGCGTGGAGTTGTACGCGGCGGCGCGGATCGCGCTGGACGCGGCGCCGGACGAGCGGGAGGCCGCGGAGAACGACCTGACCCGGCAGTTGCGGTCGGTGCAGTTGGACCCGGCGGACCCGGACTGCACGGCGGTGATCGCGGCGAGTCGGCGGCTGGCGTTGTCCCGGCAGGTGCACACCGATCTGGTGCGGGACGCGCGGTCGGCGCGCAGCAGGCCGCTGGTGCGGTTGTTGCGGATGGGGCGGGGTCGGGAGTGGCCACGCTACTTTGACATCGACGATCCGACGCTTGTGGTGCCGGCGGACGTCCCAGCGAACTGACCGGTGCGCAACCGCCGACCCGGGGCCGCCGGCGGACCTGTCGGGGGCCGGTGACGAGGGCCACAGGACAGGCCACCGGGGGTCGGATTGGCTGTCGGAGCGGCGTTGAACCGGACGTAGCATTTCGCTGCCACCTCCCACAGCCCGTCCAAGGAGCGATCACCCGTGTCCGACACCACCGCCTCGACCACCGGTAGCGCCCCCGTCGTCGGCACGGCCCGCGTGAAGCGCGGCATGGCCGAGATGCTCAAGGGCGGCGTGATCATGGACGTGGTCAACGCCGAGCAGGCCAAGATCGCCGAGGACGCCGGCGCTGTCGCCGTGATGGCGCTGGAGCGGGTGCCCGCCGACATCCGCGCGCAGGGCGGCGTGTCCCGGATGAGCGACCCCGACATGATCGATGGCATCATCTCGGCGGTCTCCATCCCGGTGATGGCAAAGGCCCGCATCGGTCACTTCGTGGAGGCGCAGATCCTCCAGTCGCTCGGCGTCGACTACGTCGACGAGTCCGAGGTGCTGACCCCGGCGGACTACGCGAACCACATCGACAAGTGGGCCTTCACGGTCCCGTTCGTCTGCGGTGCGACGAACCTGGGTGAGGCGCTGCGCCGCATCACCGAGGGCGCGGCCATGATCCGCTCCAAGGGTGAGGCCGGCACCGGTGACGTCTCCAACGCCACCACCCACATGCGCAAGATCCGTCAGGAGATCCGGCGGCTGTCGTCGCTGCCCACCGACGAGCTCTTCGTCGCGGCCAAGGAGTTGCAGGCCCCGTACGAGCTGGTCAAGGAGGTCGCCGAGACGGGCAAGTTGCCGGTGGTGCTGTTCACCGCCGGTGGGATCGCCACCCCGGCCGACGCGGCGATGATGATGCAGTTGGGCGCGGAGGGTGTCTTCGTCGGCTCGGGCATCTTCAAGGCCGGCAACCCGGCGCAGCGCGCTGCCGCGATCGTGAAGGCGACCACCTTCCACGACGACCCGGACGTGCTGGCGAAGGTCTCCCGTGGTCTCGGCGAGGCCATGGTCGGCATCAACGTCGACGAGATCCCGCAGCCGCACCGCCTGGCCGAGCGCGGCTGGTGAGTAAGGAAGGGCACCTTCTTAACGCCTGATGCATAGGAAGGGCCCCCTCCTAACAAGCTGACGGCGACGAGCTAACAAGCTGACGGCGACGAGCTAACAAGCTGACGGCGACGAGAGGAAAGGCGACATGAGCGACGTACCCGTGATCGGTGTGCTCGCCCTTCAGGGTGACGTGCGCGAGCACGTCGCCGCGCTCGTCGCGGCCGGCGCGGACGCCCGCCCGGTCCGGCGGCCCGCAGAGCTGGACGCGGTCGACGGCCTGGTGATCCCGGGCGGGGAGTCCACCACGATCAGCAAGCTCGCCGACATCTTCGAGCTGCGCGAGCCCATCGACAAGCGCATCGCGGACGGGATGCCTGTCTACGGCTCCTGCGCGGGGATGATCATGCTGGCGTCCGAGGTCCTGGACGGTCGGCCCGACCAGCGCGGCTTTGCCGGCATCGACATGACAGTGCGACGCAACGCCTTCGGCCGGCAGGTCGACTCGTTCGAGGCGCCCGTGGAGATCAGCGGGGTGGCGGGGGAGCCGTTCCACGCGGTCTTCATCCGCGCCCCCTGGGTGGAGCGGGTCGGCGACGGCGTCCAGGTGCTCGGCACTGTGACCGGAGGGCCGAGCACCGGCCGGATCGTGGCGGTTCGACAGGGTAACCTGCTGGCCACCTCGTTCCACCCGGAGCTGACCGGCGATGCGCGGCTGCACGCGTACTTCGTCGACCTGGTCCGCGTCGCCCGCTGACCGCCCGCGTGGTCGCGCCGCGCGGGCTCCCCGCCGGGAGTCCGTCGTGCCTGCTCGCGCGGCACGGCGTGCACCGACGCGGTGCCGCGCGTGACAGCGACCAGCCCGACGCCGGTAGGATTGCCGAGATTCGGCGGGGCCAGCTGCCCGTCGCGGCTTTCCCGCAGGGCTGACCGGCACCACCGCGTGCGCCGGCGGGGCCGGGGCGTGCGCGGTCGGTCGATGCAGACGGCGGGTAGCAACGGAGGTAGCAGATGTCCGGCCACTCAAAGTGGGCGACGACCAAGCACAAGAAGGCCGTCATCGACGCCAAGCGCGGCAAGATGTTCGCCAAGCTGATCAAGAACGTCGAGGTCGCCGCGCGGACCGGCGGCGGTGATCCGTCCGGCAACCCGACGCTCTTCGACGCCATCCAGAAGGCGAAGAAGAACTCGGTCCCGAACGACAACATCGACCGCGCCGTCAAGCGCGGCTCCGGCCTGGAGGCCGGCGGCGCCGACTGGCAGACCATCATGTACGAGGGTTACGGGCCCAGCGGTGTGGCGATGCTCATCGAGTGCCTCACCGACAACCGCAACCGGGCGGCAACCGAGGTGCGCACCGCGCTGACCCGCAACGGCGGTTCGCTCGCCGACGCGGGCTCGGTGTCGTACATGTTCTCCCGCAAGGGCGTCGTGATCGTCCCCAAGGGTGGCACGACCGAGGACGACGTGATGATGGCCGTTCTCGACGCCGGCGCCGAGGAAGTCAACGACCTGGGCGAGGCATTCGAGATCGTCTCCGAGCCGACCGACCTCATTCCGGTGCGCACCGCGCTTCAGGACGCCGGCATCGAGTACGAGTCGGCCGAGTCGTCGCTGGTCCCGAGCGTCAACGTCCCCCTTGACGAGGAGGGCGCCCGCAAGATCTTCAAGCTGATCGACGTCCTTGAGGACTGCGACGACGTGCAGAACGTCTACGCGAACTTCGACGTCTCCGACGAGGTGATGGAGGCCGTCGGCTGACCCTGCGCCACGTCCGCTGAGGAGGTGTTCCATGGGTGCGGCCTGCGATTCCTCGACGTACGGCGTCCGGCTGCTCGGCACCGGCATCCTGCACCGTGCGGTGGAGGCCGCCCTGCGCCCCCTGCCGACGGACGACGGCCGGGGCGTCGACGTCTTCGTCACTGACGACCGGTCCGACCAGGTGTCAGCCGCCGCCCGCCGCGCCCGTGCGGCGGGGCGGGCGTTCCTGCCGGTGTACCCGACGTTGCGCGGAGTGCGGATCGGCCCGTTCACCGTGGCGGGGCGGTCGGGCTGCCACCACTGTGTCCAGGTGCGGTCCTACCGCGCGCGGGTGGGTGCCGCGCCGCACCGGTCGGCGCTCTGGCAGGGGTTGTACGACGGCATCGTCACCGCGCCCGCGCCGACCTTCGGGACGCCTCTGCGGGCCGTCGTCGCGGCGCTCGTCGCCGACGAACTGGATCGTGTCGCCCAGGGGGCTGCCGTACGGTGCGACCAGGCGGTGCTGGAGGTCGACACGGCGACGCTGGCGATCTCCCGGCACCGGCTCATCGCCGAGCCGGGATGTGCCCTGTGTGGGGATCTGCCCGACGACGGCCCCTCGGCGGGCGACCTGCGGCTGGTGTCCCGGCCGAAGCGGGCGCCTGACGACTACCGGGCACGCAGCCTGCACCTGGAGTACGAGAGCCTGACAGCGGCGACTGTCGACGCGGAGATCGGGCTGTTCTCGTCGGTGACAGTGCACCACAAGGATTCGATGATCGTGGCGGCGGCGGTGGGCGGCCCGGTCTGCTGCGACGAGCTGTCCGGTTTCGGTACGGCGTTCACGTACCCGGTAAGCGTGTCGGTGGCCATCGCCGAGGCACTGGAGCGGTTGGGTGGGGACACGCCGCGAGCGCGCCGCACCTGCGGTGGCCGCCGACAGGTGCCAGGCGCGGCGTTCCGGGTCTGCGGGCAGCGCGGCGGCGATGGCGAGGTGGGCGCCCCGACGTTCCTCGTGGGTGGACTTCGCGACGATCGCCGCCTGGATCAGGGGGTGACGGAAGACGAGGCGACCTGTGGAGTCGTCGACCCGTACCAGCTGGGCTCGCTCGGCGGGCGCCAGGTCGATGAGGCTCGTCATGCCGCGCAGGACCCGTACGTCACCGCTGCCCTCGAAGGTGGCGAGCAACAGCAGCAGCCGTGTCGCCTCCGGCAGGTCGGCGATCCGCGCGTCGAACACCGCCTGGAGGTGTTCGCTCAGGGGCACCAGGCCGGACTGCTCCGAGCACCGCCCGCCGGAGTCGGTGAGCGTGGCCGGAAGCTCGACAAGGGCGAGCGGGTTGCCCTGGGCGAGATCGAGCAGGCGTTGCCGGGCCGGAGGGGTCAGGTGGGGGGAGCGGGCTTGCAGGAGTTGGGCGCCAGCGTCCCGGGTGAGCGGTCCGACAGTCACCTCGGTCAGCCCGCGCCGGTCGAGAAAGCCCTCGGTGCCCGTCCGGGAGGCCGCCACGACGCCCACCGGTGAACCCGGCACACGCCGCGCGATGAAACCGAGGACCACAGCGCTGGGCCGGTCGACCCATTGCAGGTCGTCGATCACCAGAAGGACGGGCGCCTTCTTGGCGACGGTGTTCACAAGCGACAGCGCGGCATTGCAGATCATCAGCGCGGCCGGTGTCGCGCCCGGCCCGAACCCGAGCGCGACGGTGAGCGCGTCGCGCAGGGCAGGTGGCAGGCGCTGGATGTCGGCGTGCAGAGGCAGTAACAGTTGGTTGAGCAACGAGTAGCTGACGTCCGCCTCGAACTCCGAGCCGGACGCGCGCAGTACCCGCATCCCGGCGTCGTCGGCCAGGTCAGCCGTGGCGGCGAGTAGCGCCGACTTTCCGATGCCCGGATCGCCGCGGACAAGTCGAACGTCGCCGCTGTTTCGCACCGTTTGCAGGAAGCGGCCGATGCGCGCCAGTTCCACCTCTCGTCCGAAGAGCTGCTCCATAGCCATACCTCGATCGCGTCGGGGTGGGGCCGCTGACGAGACGGTGCAGCAGCGGTTCCCGGGTCTGCAGGTGGTGCGGGGAGTGGCGACTGTGGCGGCGCCGCTGACCTCGCACGGGCGGTGAAGCGGTCGTGCTGAGCGGCGGAATCGCGGCCGCTCGCCGACGAGAACCGCAGCCGCTCGAGGCGGCGAGGAACTGGTGTGTGCTGGCTGAGCGTCGTGCGCGGGCCTGTCGACGATCGTGTTCGGGGTGGCCTGAAGGGTCCGATCGCGCCGTGGCGCTGGGGCCCGACGTCGGGCGGCACGAGCGTCGGCATGCAATATATTGCACATTCCAAGTATGTACTTGTCAAGTCAAGCACTGTTCATCGATATGTGACGGGCGTCACGTAGACTGCGCTGGCGCCTGAGCGCGCAGAGCCGGGGGGAGGATGCGTTCGCGGTTCGGCACGGCGATGCACGAGCCGAAGGAGGCGTTACGGCCCGCGCCGAGAGCAGCGGGCCCGGGGGCGGTACGCCAAGAACTGTTCACCGACGGAGTCGGCGTCCTGAGGGCCCTCCGGCCGGCGCAACCGCGCGGCGGGGCCCGGATCAAGGAGCAACGGCACCGACTGAGGCAACGGCACCGACTGAGGCAGCGGCACCGGCTGGAGCGGGCGCCACCGCGCCGCCCCGGAACCGGCGCGGGCCCTGCGTACCGCCTGGTCGGTGGCGGGCACCCGGTGGGCGGATCAGTTTGCGACCGACGGCCTCCCTGGTAGGCCGACGATCGATTCCTCGTGAGGGTCGACGGTGATGCTGGCCCGCCCGACGCCGGGCGGGCCAGCCGCGCTGGGTCAGCCCACCGTGTCGCGGGAGCGCCACGCCGCCAGGATCGAGGTGCGACCGTTGGTACGCATCAGCGATCCCTCGTACACCCGCGCCCCGGCGACCACGAACGCCGCGGCGGCGACCAGCAGCAGGACCAGCGACACCAGCGGCTCCCAGCCGGCCGCGTCCCCGGTGAACAGCCGCAACGGCATCGCGGTGGGGGCGGAGAACGGCAGGTAGGACAGCACCCGCATGGCCGTCGCGTTGTCGTTGAGGAAGATCACCGCGAAGAACGGCAGCATGACGGCGAGCTGCACGGGTGTGGACACCCCGGCGATGTCCTCCTGCCTGTTGACAAGCGCTCCGGCCGCCGCCCACATGGCCGCCACCAGTACGAATCCGAGCAGGAAGAACGGCAGGAACCAGCCGATCGCGGGGGCCAGCAGCGACAGCAGCTCGGTGCTGTCGCCGAACTGCACACCGATCATCGCCACCAGGGCGATGAGGACGATCTGCCCGAGGGCCAGGATGGTTCCGGCGATCATCTTGCCGGCCAGCAACGCCCGGACCGGCACGGCCGCGACCAGGATCTCCACGATCCGGGTCTGCTTCTCCTCGGTGACGCTCTGCGCGATCTGCATGCCGAAGATCTGCGAGGTGAAGAAGAAGACGAACGCGAAGACGAACGGCACCAGGAACGCCACCACCGGGTCGACAGCGTCGGGGTCGAGCAGTTGGACCGGCGGCGAGGAGCTCAGTGCCCGCACCACCTCGTTGGGGGTCTCGTCCATGGCCAGCACCTTCGGCCCTGAGACAACAGCGGCGTCCACGTCACCGTCGCGCACCGCCTGCTCGGCGGCGCGGTCGTCGGCCACCACGAGGACGTCGAGGCCCGCGTCCCGCAACGGACCGGCTGCCTCCTGGGTGACTGCCACACGCTCCGGCCCGCCGGAGAGCAGCGGAGGCAGGATCGTGCCGGCCGCCGCGACGAGTAGGAAGAAGAGCGTGCCGAACAGGAAGGTACGGTCGCGGAGCTTGACCCGGATCTCGCGCTCGGCGACGAGCCGGGTGGCCTGGGGGACGTTCACTGGGTGACCTCTCGGAAGATCTCGGTGAGCGAGGGGCTGACCGGGCGGAAGGCGCGGACCGGGCCGCGGGCCAGGGCCGCGCGCAGCACCGGCTGCTCGTCGGCGCCGGCCGGCAGGTCGAAGACCGCCCGCGCGCCGTCCAACTCGACAAGCGTGACGCCGGGCTGGTCGCGGACCCAGCCGGCGTCGGTCTCCACCACCAGTTCAAAACGGGGCGAGGTGTACGACTCGCGCAGCTGCTCGCGGCTGCCGGCGGCGCGGATCACCCCGTCCCCGATGATCACCAGGTCGTCGCAGAGCCGCTCCACCACGTCAAGTTGGTGGCTGGAGAAGAGCACCGGCACTCCGGCGGCGGCGCGCTCGCGCAGCACCCCCACTACCGTTTCGACGGCAAGCGGGTCGAGGCCGGAGAACGGCTCGTCGAGCACCAGCACCTCCGGGTCGTGCACCAGCGCGGCGGCGATCTGGGCCCGCTGCTGGTTGCCGAGCGACAGCGTCTCCAGCAGGTCGTCGCCCCGCGCGCCGAGCCCGACCCGCTCCAGCAGCGTGTCGGTGGCACGTCGGGCGGCGGGTGCGTCCAGGCCGTGCAACCGTCCCAGGTACGTCACCTGCTCCCGCGTGGTCATCTTGGGATAGAGGCCACGCTCCTCAGGCATGTAACCGAAGCGCGCGCGGTCCTGCCGGGTGAGCTGTGTGCCGCCCCAGCTCACCTCACCGGCGTCCGGCGCGAGTACACCCAGGATGATCCGCATGGTGGTGGTCTTGCCGGCGCCGTTGGCGCCGACGAAACCGGTCATCCGGCCTGCGGTCACCTCGAAGGAGACGTTTCTCAGTACCTGCCGGTCGCCGAAGCTGCGGTCGACGCCGTCCAGGCGGAGCGTATTGGTCACGCATCCACGCTAGATCCGGTACGTCGATCCGCAGTCCGCCCGGCGGCGGAACCGGTCGGTCCCCCTTGCGGCGGATGCCGGTCACCCGCCGGGCCGGACCACCCCGCTCTCGTACGCGAACACGACGGCCTGCACCCTGTCGCGCAGACCGAGTTTGGCCAGTACCCGGCTGACGTGCGTCTTCACCGTCGCCTCGCCCAGTTGCATGCTCGCGGCGATCTCCGCGTTGCTCGATCCGGCGGCGAGCAGGACCAGCACCTCCCGTTCGCGCGGCGTGAGCTCGCCCAGCGCGGCCTCGGCGTCCGGCCCGAGGTGGGCGGTGCCCGCCGGATCGCCGGGACGGGCGAACGTCGAGATCACCCGCCGGGTGATCTCGGGGGCGAGCAGGGCGTCGCCCCGGGCGAGCACCCGGATCGCGTCGACCAACTCCTCTGGTGTGCCGTTCTTGAGCAGGAAGCCGCTGGCACCGGCGCGCAGCGCCGCGAAGAGGTAGTCGTCGCGGTCGAACGTGGTGAGGATCAGCACCGCCGGCGCGCCCGGGCCGGTACCGGTGATCTGTCGGGTGGCCTCCAGCCCGTCCATCACTGGCATTTCCACGTCCATGAGCACCACGTCGGGGCGGGTGGCGCGAGCCATGGTGACGGCTCGGCCGCCGTCGGCCGCCTCGCCGACGACCTCGATGTCGTCCTCCACCTCGAGGATGACCCGGAAGCCGGTGCGGACGAGGTGCTGGTCGTCGGCGAGCAGCACCCGGATTCGCTCGTCGGCGCGCGGATTGGTGTCGCCGACGGGTGCCGTGCTCACACCGACCACCCCGTCCCGGCCGTAGCCTCGTCCCGCGCGGCTGCCCTCTCGCGCTGCGTCGGCGTTGCCGCGTCCGCGTCTGCGCGGCTCGCTGTCGGCGTACCGTCGTCGGACGCGGCGTCGGTTCGTGTCGGATTCGGCTGGTTTCCCGTGGGCACTGCCGGGGGCAGCGGCAGCCGGGCGCGGACCCGCCAGCCGCCGCCCCGGCGGGGGCCAGCCTCCAGGACGCCGTCCTGGGCGCCGACGCGTTCCCGCATGCCGATCAGGCCGAGCCCGTCAGCGGGGCATTGGCTCCCGCCGCGTCCGTCGTCGCTCACGTCCACCTCGACCTCCCGTGCCAGGTAGCGGATCCGTACGTCCAGCAGTCCGGCGTCGGCGTGTTTCAACGTGTTGGTCACCGCCTCCTGCACCACCCGGTACGCCGTCTGCGAGACCGACGCGGGCAACGTCACCGGGGCGCCGTACACCCCGGTGGTGGCCGTGAGCCCGGCGGCGCGGGCCCGTTCGACAAGCTCGCCGATCCTTTCGATCGTCGCGGCGGCCGGCGGTGGGGTTTCGGCGGAGCCGTCGGGGGCGCGCAGCACGCCGAGCATCCGGCGTAGCTCGTCGACGGCGGTGCGGGCGCTCTGCTCGATGGCGGCGAGTGCCGAGCGAGCCTTGTCCCGGTCGCGGTCGAACACCCGCCGGCACGCGGACGCCTGCACCCCCATCACCGAGACGTGGTGCGCGACAACGTCGTGCAGTTCCCGGGCGATGCGCACCCGTTCGCCGAACACCGCCCGCTCGCGGGATTCTGCCTGCGATTGGCGCAGTTCCTCGGCCTGGGCGCGTAGCTCGTGCTCGCGTCGAGCGGCCACCCAGGCGGTCTCGCCGAAGAAGTACGCGAAACCGAAGTACAGGCCGTTGATCAGGACGCCGGTGACCATCGCGGCGAGCAGCGGGGGCACCGGTCCGACGGCGTTGGCGAAGGCACCGGGTGGGATGTGCTCGATGCTGACCGCGTAGTAGACGCCCAGCCAGGCGAACATCGTGACGATCACACCGATGCGCAGCCTGCGGGCCAGCCGGCGGTTCTGTTCCCACGCGCCGACGGTGTAGAGCGCGCAGAAGAGCGACCACGAGGAGAGCTGCGTCTCCGGTGCCGATCGGGCCTGCGCGGCGATGAACGCCACCGAAATGACAAGCAGGGTGGCGGTCGGCAAGCGTCGCCGCCAGATCAGCGGCAGGGTCACCGCGACGGTCCAGAGCAACTGCTCCGGCCCGGACGGCGGCGGCCCCAGCAGGAACGCGCCGGTGCTGCGGGCCAGGGTGAGGCTCACCAGGGCAAGCAGGGTCACGGCCAACCCGATCCAGAGGTCGATCCGGAGCTGCTCCGACGTCGGACCTGGGCGGCGCCACGCGTCCCGCTGTGCCACGTTCATCCGGGAACGATGCCACGCCACCGGCCGTCTCTGCGAGCCGGACAGGTCGGAGGTGACCTGGTCAGGCTGGTCAGACCCTCGCACTCTGGTTGCATCGCCGCAGCGCGGCGGCCCGGCGCGGGGTGCGCGCCGGGCCGCCGTGTCCGGATCAGCTCACGCCGTCTGGCGGCGGGTCTTGATGGCGGTGTCGATCAGGTCCCAGACCAGCACCACCGCCGCGCCTATCGCGATGACAGCCCCGAGGATGTTCGTGTTGTCCGGCTCGGCCAGCCAGCTCAGGCGGTCGGCCAGGGCCGGGTTGAGCAGCCGGTCGTTGAGTGCCAACCAGATCAGCGGCACCGTGAACGCGAGGCTGAGCAGGGCCTTCACTCCGAACAGTGCCCAGTTCCAGCGCCCGATCCGGTACTTGACGATCTCGAACACCAGGCTGGCGACCAGCACCGCGATCAGCGCCGGCAGCCAGAACGACCACAGAGCCGGGTCGAGGATCGGGATGTTCTCGCCGTCGGTGCCGTTCACCCAGGACCGGTAGTGCTGGAAGGGCAGGTAGCCGATGGTCAGCACCAACATGGCCACCGACGCGATGGTGTCGGCGAGGGAGACGTCCTTGTGTGCGGGGACGTCGGGCAGCTGGTCGACGTTCCAGTCGGGCAGGTCGGCGGCGGGTTGGAAGCGGTCGATGAGCGCGAAGGTCAGGGTGAGCCAGAAGGCGATCTGTACGGCAACCTGTATGGCGGTGCCGATGCCGCTCCCGATGGCCCCGAAACCCTTGCCTTCGGCCACCTCGACGATGGCGACGATCGCGCCGACGATCGCCGGGATGAAGCTGAGCAGCAGCTTCAGCAGCCGCAGCCAGACGAGGTAGTAGGTCGGGCCGATGAGCTGCAGCCGACGGTCGGCGTACCGGGCGGCCAGCAGGTCCGGGTTGCCCAGCTCGGTGAGCACCGCCCGCTCGGCGGCGGTGGCGTCCTCGCCGCCGCTGGTCCGGTCCTCGATCATGTCCTGGATCGAGGCGCGCAGCTCCGTGGCGATCTCGCCGCGGCGCTGGGCGGGCACCGATCGCAGGGTGGCGGCGAGATAGCGGTCGGTCAGGGTGTTCATCGGTCCACTCCTTGGATCAGCCCGGTGATGGAGGTCTGTACGGCGGCGAGGTCGTCCAGGAGCCGGTTCAGCATCGACTCGCCCTCGTCGCTGGTCCGGTAGAACTTGCGCGGTCGGCTCTCCTCGGTGTTCCACTCGCTGGTCAGCAGCCCCTGGTCCTCAAGGCGGCGCAGCAGCGGGTAGAGCGTGTTGGCGTCCACCGGGAAGCCGTGGTCGGTGAGCCGTTGCAGCAGTGCGTAGCCGTAGTCCGGCTGGCGCAACGCCACCAGGCTGGCCACCACGACGGTGCCTCGACGCAACTCCTGTAGGTGCGTCCGTAGAACGTCCTCGCTAACCATGCGTCACACCATACTGTGTGGCACACACTGTTGTCTACGACGATAACGTTGTGCCGCCTCGGCGGCTTTCGTGGGACCTGTCGGTCGGGTGGGGAGGGTGGTCGGACCCGCCTTTGCTCTGCTTCAACCCACGCAACAGATAGAGCCGTCGGTGTTGCGTCGGTTGAAGCAGAGCAAAGGGCGCGCGGCGACCACCTCGGGCTGAAGGCGCGCCTGCTCACGGGTCATGCCGGGGCGGTCGGCAACGACCGCGCCGGGGCCCGACGCCGGGGGCGGATCGTTAGAGGGGGCGCTACTCGAAGCGGGAGGTGTCTCCCGCGCCTCGGCGCAGGATCTCCGGCTCAGGGCCGGACAGGTCGACGACCGTCGTCGGCTCCTTGCCGCACTCGCCGGCGTCGAGGACCGCGTCGAGCTGGTGGTCGAGCCGTTCCTTGATCTCCCACCCCTGGGTCATCGGCTCCTCGTCGCCGGGCAGGGCCAGGGTGCTCGACACCAGCGGCTCACCCAACTCGGCCAGCAACGCCTGGGTCACCGTGTGCCGGGGTACGCGGACCCCGACGGTCTTCTTGCGCGGATGCAGCATCCGGCGCGGCACCTCGCGGGTGGCCGGCAGGATGAAGGTGTAGCTGCCCGGGGTGGACGCCTTCACCAGGCGGAAGACCGAGTTGTTGATCCGCACGAACTGGCCGAGCTGCGCGAAGTCCCGGCAGACAAGCGTGAAGTGGTGCCGGTCGTCGAGCTGGCGGACCTCGCGGATCCGGTCCAGCCCGTCCCGGTTGCCCAGTTGGGTGCCGAGCGCGTAGCAGGAGTCCGTCGGATAGGCGATCAGGCCACCGCTGCGGATCAGGTCGGTGACCTGGCCGATGATCCGGGGCTGCGGATTCTCCGGGTGTACGTCGTAGTACCTCGCCACCGGCCAAGCCTAGGCGCAACCGGGCGCGCAGGCATCGGCGGTGGGGGTGGAAGTGCCGCGCGAGGAGACACGGGCCACCCTCGGCGCGGACGGTGGAGCCGCCGAGATCACCTCGGTAGGGTAGGTGCCGGTCGGCTCCGACCACCTAGATCCACACTGCCGGGGGGCGCCACGCATGGCTGATTCGTTCGCGCATCTGCACGTGCACACCGAGTATTCGATGCTCGACGGGGCGGCCCGCCTCAAGGATCTGTTTGCCGAGGCCAAGCGTCTCGGCATGTCGGCGGTGGCGATCACCGACCACGGCAACATGCACGGCGCGAACGACTTCTACAACCAGGCGATGGCCGCCGGGATCACCCCGATCCTCGGCGTCGAGGCGTACGTGGCGCCGGAGTCGCGCTATCACAAGGCGCGGGTCAAGTGGGGTCGGCCGGAGCAGAAGAGCGACGACATCTCCGGTAACGGCGCGATCACCCACAAGACGATGTGGGCGAAGAACGCGCAGGGGTTGAAGAACCTGTTCACCCTCAACTCGCGCGCGTCCATGGAGGGGCACTACGTCAAGTGGCCCCGGATGGACATGGAGCTGATCGCCGAGCACGCCGAGGGGATCATGGCGACCACCGGCTGCCCGTCGGGCGCGGTGCAGACGCGGCTGCGGCTGGGCCAGTTCGACGAGGCGCTCAAGGTGGCCGCGAGCTACCAGGACATCTTCGGTAAGGACAACTACTTCCTGGAGATCATGGATCACGGCCTCTCCATCGAGAGCCGGGTCCGCGAGGGGCTCACCGAGATCGCCCGCAAGCTCGACATCCCGCCGGTGGTCACCAACGACTCGCACTACACGCACGAGGCGCAGGCCACCGCCCACGACGTGCTGCTCTGCGTGCAGACCGGCAGCAACATCGACGACCCGAACCGGTTCCGGTTCGAAGGTGGCGGCTACTTCATCAAGAGCGCCGACCAGATGCGCGCGGTGGACTCGTCGGAGCTGTGGCAGGAGGGTTGCCGCAACACCCTGCTTGTCGCCGAGAAGGTCGACCCGAAGGGCATGTTCGAGTTCCACAACCTGATGCCGCGCTTCCCGGTGCCCGAGGGCGAGACCGAGGAGTCCTGGTTCCGCAAGGAGACCTTCGCCGGCCTGGCCCGCCGCTACCCGAACGGCATCCCCGAGGGGCACGTCGTCCAGGCCGAGTACGAGCTGGGTGTCATCAACCAGATGGGCTTCCCGTCGTACTTCCTCGTGGTCGCCGACTTCATCCAGTGGGCCAAGAGCCAGGGCATCTCGGTGGGTCCGGGCCGTGGTTCGGCCGCCGGCTCGCTCGTCGCGTACGCGTTGGGCATCACCGACCTGGACCCGATCCAGCATGGCCTGATCTTCGAGCGGTTCCTCAACCCCGAGCGTGTCTCGATGCCGGACGTCGACATCGACTTCGACGAGCGTCGGCGTGGTGAGGTGATCAAGTACGTCACCGACAAGTGGGGTGAGGACAAGGTCGCCCAGATCGCCACCTTCGGCACGATCAAGGCGAAGGCCGCGATCAAGGACTCGGCCCGGGTCCTCGGTTTCCCGTACGCGGTCGGCGACCGGATCACCAAGGCGATGCCTCCGGCCGTGATGGGCAAGGACATCCCGCTCACCGGCATCTTCGACCCGAAGCACCCCCGCTACGCCGAGGCCGGCGAGATCCGCGGCCTGTACGACTCGGACCCGGACGTCCGCAAGGTGATCGACACGGCGAAGGGCATCGAAGGGCTGATCCGGCAGACAGGTGTGCACGCTGCCGGCGTCATCATGTCCGCCGAGCCGATCATCGAGCACATCCCGCTGATGCGTCGCGACGCCGACGGGGCGATCATCACGCAGTTCGACTACCCGACCTGCGAGTCGCTCGGGCTGCTGAAGATGGACTTCCTCGGCCTGCGCAACCTGACGATCATCGACGACGCGGTCAAGAACATCGAGCTCAACCACGGTACGAAGCTCGACCTGCTGGCCCTGCCGCTTGACGACAAGGCCGCGTACGAACTGCTGGCCCGTGGCGACACCCTCGGCGTGTTCCAGCTCGACGGCGGGCCGATGCGGTCACTGCTGCGGCTGATGAAGCCTGACAACTTCGAGGACATCTCGGCCGTCCTGGCGCTGTACCGACCCGGCCCGATGGGCGTCGACTCGCACACCAACTACGCGCTGCGCAAGAACGGCCTCCAGGAGATCACCCCGATCCACCCGGAGTTGGAGGAGCCGCTGCGGGAGATCCTGGCGCCCACCCACGGCCTGATCGTCTACCAGGAGCAGGTGCAGCGCGCCGCGCAGATCCTCGCCGGCTACACGCTCGGCCAGGCGGACCTGCTGCGCCGGGCCATGGGTAAGAAGAAGAAGGAGATCCTCGACAAGGAGTTCATCCCGTTCCGGGACGGCTGCCGCGAGCGCGGCTACTCCGACGAGGCCATCCAGGCGGTGTGGGACGTCCTGGTGCCGTTCGCCGGGTACGCCTTCAACAAGGCGCACTCCGCCGCGTACGGCCTGGTGTCCTACTGGACTGCGTACCTGAAGGCGCACTACCCGGCCGAGTACATGGCAGGGCTGCTGACAAGCGTCGGCGACGACAAGGACAAGATGGCGCTCTACCTGTCCGAGTGTCGCCGCATGCGGATCCAGGTGCTCCCGCCGGATGTGAACACCTCGGCCGGGCCGTTCACCCCGGTCGGCAAGGACATCCGCTTCGGCCTGGCGGCGGTGCGCAACGTCGGCGCGAACGTCGTCGCCTCGATCATGCGGTGCCGCCAGGAGAAGGGCGACTACACCGACTTCTACGACTTCCTGTCCAAGGTGGACGCGGTGGTCTGCAACAAGAAGACAATCGAATCGCTGATCAAGGCTGGCGCGTTCGACTCGATGCAGCACCCCCGCAAGGGCCTGCTCACGGTGCACGCCGACGCCATCGACGCGTACGCCGATGTGAAGCGCAAGGAGGCGGTCGGCCAGTACGACCTCTTCGGTGCCGGCTTCGGTGACGCCGAGACGGGCAGCACGACGGTGATGCCGGTGATCGGCGACAGCGAGTGGGACAAGCGCGACAAGCTGGCCTTCGAGCGTGAAATGCTCGGCCTGTACGTCTCCGACCACCCGCTGTTCGGCTTGGAGCACATCCTCAACGCGGCGGCCGACACCACGATCGCGTCGCTGGCCGAGGACGGCGCTGTGCCCGACGGGGCGGTGGTCACCCTCGCCGGCATCCTCTCCGGCGTGCAGCGTCGGGTCACCAAGCAGGGCCGCGCGTGGGCCTCGGCCACCCTGGAGGATCTGGCCGGCGGGGTGGAGACGCTGTTCTTCCCCAACACCTATGAGGTGGTCGGCCAGTACATCGCCGAGGACGCCATCGTGGTGGTCAAGGGGCGCGTCGACCGCCGCGACGACACTCCACGGATCATGGCGATGGACATGTCAATGCCGGACGTCAGCACCAGCGCCACCAACAAGCCCGTCACCCTCACCATCCCGGTGCACAGGTGCACGCCGCCGCTCGTGGAACGGCTCAAGGAAACCCTTGTGCTGCACCCTGGCGACACCGAGGTGCACGTCAAGCTGCTCAACGGCGGTCGGACCACCACCCTGCGGCTGGGTCCGTTCCGGGTGGCGGCGACCACAGCGCTGATGGGTGACCTGAAGAGCGTCCTCGGCCCGGCCAACGTGACCTGACCAGTCTCGTTTCCCCGCACCGGGCTGTGCTCGCCTGCTATTGACTCCGCAGGGCCCCGACTCTTCCCATTGCGCCAGCGCCTTCTCCCAAACCCCGTCCGGTGGCGACGAAGAACGGGGTCGAATGCTGCGGCTTGATCGTGTATGCATAGCCGCGACATCGATTCAAGCTGCTTCAACGGGGGAGATGGGCTTGGAGTTTCGAATGCTGGGCCCGGTGGAGGTATCGATCGCCGGCCGAGTCGTACCACTCGGTGGACAGAAGCCGAAGGCGTTGTTCGCCGCGCTGTTGGTCGACAGCGGTAAGAACCTATCGGTAGCACGCCTGATCGAGGCGATCTGGGGGGAGCAGCCGCCGGAAACGGCGCGGGCGGTGGTGCAGACGTACGTGTCCACCCTGCGCCAGGCGTTTGCTCGGGTGGGCGCTCCGGCCCTGATCGTCCGGCAACCACCTGGATACCTGTTGCAGACCAATGGCGCCAGGGTAGACCGGGACGCATTCGAGGCACTGTTCGCAGAGGGCCGGCAGGCATTGGCCGACCACCGGTATCACGAGGCGGTCGATCTGCTGCGGGACGCCACCCGCCTGTGGCGGGGAGGCGCGCTGGAAGGCATTGACAGCGAGTTGCTGTCGTCGGCGGCGACACGACTGGACGAGATGCGACTCGTCGCCGTCGAGGAACGGGTCGGCGCGGAGATCCAACTCGGCCGGCTGGACTCGGCCTGTCTGGAGCTGACCGAGCTGGTCCACCGGCACCCCTACCGGGAGCGGTTCCGGGCGCAGTTGATGGTGGCGCTCAACGGCCTCGGCCGGCGCTCGGACGCCCTCGCGGTGTATCGCCAGGGGCGGCGGCTCCTGGTCGAGGAGATGGGCATCGAACCCAACGCGCACCTCCGCGCGGTGCACGAGATGGTGCTCCGCGACGACGGGAGGAACAGGCCAGTCGACCTGGCCCGGCCCGTGACAGCGGTCCGCCGCCCGGTGGCCTGGCCCGGCAGCGCCGAAAGCACTCGCCCGGCGCTGCTGCCACCGGTGGCAGCGGACTTCACCGGACGCGCTGACGAACGCTCGGCGCTGGTCGTCGCCCTGGGTCCGGTCACCACCGGCGCGGCGGCGCAGGTGCAGGTGCAGGTGATCGTCGGACCGCCGGGGGTCGGAAAATCCGTCCTGGCGGTTCGGGTGGCGCACGACATCGCGAGGGACTATCCGGACGGCCAGCTCTACGCCGACCTGGGCGGGGCGGTGGGGAAACCGGCCGATCCGGGCGACATCCTCGGTCGGTTCCTGTCGATCCTCGGCTGGGCCACGAGCCTCACGCCCGACACCGTCGAGGCACGCATGGAGCGTTACCGCACTCTGCTCGACGGGCGCCGGATGCTGATCGTGCTGGACGACGCCGACAGCTCCCACCAGATCCAGGCGCTGTTACCCGGTGCCAACAGCTGCGCGGTCGTGGTTACCTCCCGGCGTCGTCTCGGTGGCCTGCCCGGGGCCCGGTTCACCGAACTCGGCGCCATCGGGCCGGGCGATGCCGGGGCACTGCTGCGCCGGATCGTCGGCAGCGATCGGGTGGAGGCCGAGCAGGGCGCGGCGGAACGGATCCTGCACTACTGCGCGGGCCTCCCGCTGGCCGTCCGCGTTGCGGGGACCCGACTGGTCCATCGCCAGGGGTGGCCACTGGAAATCATGGCGGACCGACTGGCCAACGAAGCCCGCCGGCTTGACGAACTAAGTGTCGACGGCGATTCGGTCCGAGGGCGACTCGACTCGAACTGTCGCGCGCTCGGGCCCGAGGCACGACGTGTTCTGCTCGCGCTCGGCGCGCTTCGGCTCACCGACTTTCCCTCGTGGGTGGTGCAGGCGACTCTGCCGTCCTCTGCCGTGGCAGCCGAACAGGCGGTCGAAGAGTTGGCCGACGCGCAGGTGGTCGGCTTCACCCGGGTCGACCCCCGGGGCCAGCTCTGGTACCGGATGAACGAATTCTTCCGCCTCTACGCCCAGGGCTGGGCCGAGCGGGAGATTCGACTCTCCGATCGACGCGACATCGTGTGCCGGGTGATGCACGCCTGGCCTCGGGACACGGCGGTGCCCAGGCCGGTTGGCGAATCCTCCGGGACGGGATGCGCTGTGCACCAGGCCGACGACGAGGAGCTTGACCGGATCATCCGCACGGTGCGGATGGCCCTCAGCGCCCTGGCCCACGGCGGGCTACCAACCCCACTCGCGCGGACGGTTTCCCGGGCAGCTCGGAGGCTTTCGATCATGCTCTGATCGGGCTGAACAGAGCCATCAGTGGCGACAGCGTAGAAGCATCCCCAACGAGCTGCGCGATCGTGCGGTGCGTTGTATCGGGAGCCACGCGAGCGAGCATGGTCGCTTCAACACGTTCTGCAGCGTAATTGATGAGGTTCTCCAGGACACGGAGGAATGCTGTCGCCCAGCGGGAAGGGCTCGGCCGGTGCTGTCGCAGCGGCCTCAGTTCGGAATGGTCAGGACGTGACGCCCGGACGGGTATCGACGACCGTCCTGACCCGCCTATCCCCCGACAGTCGACGTGGAGGAGCAATCTTGCAAAGAGGAATGTCCACTGTGCTTGGTCGCAGTGCGGCCGCTTTTGTCGGCGCCACTATGGTGCTGGCCGCAATGCCGTGTGTGGCGTCGGCTGATCCCGGGGGAACCCCGCTGCCGTCGAAGCCGGTGCCCGCGCTGGCCTCGCCGGCTCTGGCGTATCAGACGGTTGCCTGCGATCCGAGGGGGACGACCAGCCTCGACGCGGCGCTGGCCACGAGCCTGAACAGCCAACTCAGGGCCGACATGCGCGGTTACATGAACGCCTACCGCACATCCTGCGCCCGGATGATCGTTAACGCGGCAAAGGCCCGAGGGCTGGCCCAGCGCGCCGCGGTGATCGCCGTCACGACGGCCATCGTCGAGACGCACCTGCAGAACATCAGCGAGGAGGTCGACCACACCAGCTTGGGGCTGTTCCAGCAGCAGGAGTGGTGGGGCAGCCGGGCGCAGCGGTTGAACGCCACCTGGGCGACCAACAAGTTCCTCAGCGTGATGGAGAGCAAGTATCCCAACAGGTCCTGGATGACCGCCCCGATCGGCGAGGTGTGCCAGACGGTGCAGGTGTCGGCGTACCCGGACAGATACCAGGTCCAGGCCGGCGACGCCCAGATCATCGTCAACGCCCTGTGGGACGGAGCGGGAACTGCGGCGCCGGCGTTGATGCGTGATGACGGTGACGGGACGATGACGTTGTGGCGGTGGTCGTCGTCGGGTTCGTCGT